>NZ_JBICUS010000017.1:0-177322 GCF_043198455.1 Spirillospora sp. NPDC048824
CGCTCAGGCCGCTGCGCGGCCCCGCGCCAGGCCGCCCGGAGCGTGCGGCGTGGGCGCCGGTCACCGGACGGCCGCGCCGGGCCGCGCATCGCGACGCATCCGCTGGCCCAGGCCCGACCGCTCACCGCGGGGTCGCGCCGCCGCCCTGCCACCACTTCACACAGCGGACAGAGTCAGCTCTCCCTCGCTCGGTTCCTCGACGCGCACGTCGATCGTCGCATCCTCGTCTTCGTCGAACCGCAGGGTGCAGTAGGGCGACAGCGCCACAAAGAACATCCAGCCTTCCCGCTCTTCGCCGGTCAGCGGAGGAACGAAGGTCGCCGAGACGCGCCATCCAGAATCGTCGCTGACAATGACGACGCGCACGTTCACGGAGCATAGGCACGTGTTCCGGTTCGCCCACCACTCCAGCCGGGCCGTACCTTCATACGTGTCCATGGTGTGAGTATGGCGAAGACCGAGGCCCGTGGGGACCGCCCTCGGGCGGGATACTCGTGGTGGCGGAATGTTGCCGCTTGGGCTGGAAGAGTGCGGGGCTCCCCCCGACCCGATGTGTTGATGATGTCGGCGGACGGAACCCGTCAAGGGCGCCCTACGGGCGTCACGCTGTGATGGCTTCGCCACCCTTGACAGAACCCGTCCGCCGCTAGGTACAGGTCTCGTCGGGCCGGGGGGAGGAAGGTGGGGGAAGAACAGCGGCTACGCCGCTACCCCATCCACAGGATGTCGATGATGCGCAGCGTCTCAGCCTCGTCGTCGATCAGCAGCGTGAGCATGCCCTCACTGTTGGCGCCGAAGAAGGCGTGGCGGATGGCTGTCTGACCTGGCCGTTCAGGTACCGCGTCCCACGGTGTTTCCAATAGGTCGAGGAGTCGCTCAAGTAGTGGGCCGTCGCGGACTTCGTCAGGGAGCCCATTCAGCTCGTACAGCGCGCGTCCGTGGAAGCCGTCCCAGCGGTACGTCACACCCGGCCTTCCCAGCCCGGCGGCGTGTAGCGCACGAAGGTGTCTTCCCTGCCCTGCAGGGCGTCCTGCACCGCCTCGTCGTATCCGGGACGGTCGTAGGCGATGGCCCGCAGGCGCCACTGCCGAAGGAGAGTTTGGACCTGCTTGAAGCGCGCCAGGTCGTGAGCGGCGTCGAGCGCCTCGTCATACTCGGCCCGGAACTGGTCACGATGCGCCTGCGGGAGCGCATCGAAGATCGCAGCCGGATCCTCGCCGGGATCGCGCGGCGCAGTCGGTTCCTCGGGCTGGGCGGTCATGGTGTCCAATCTACCTGTGGGCCGCACGCCGCGCCGGGCCTCCCGCGGAGCAAGCAGCGGCCTCCGAGCATGATCCGGAGTATGTACGGAATGATCTTGTGTGGAGCGCCGTCCCGCCGGAGAGTATGCGCAGGTGAACGAGGGTGCGGAGCCGCAGTGGAGCTTCGGACTTCTAATCCGACGGTCGCGGGTTCGAATCCTGCCGGGCGCGCAACCCACTGACGAACTGAGGGCCCCCGAACGTGACCTTGGCCGCCAGGTAGCAGAGCACCTTGCTGGACGGCCGACTGCGCTACCGGTGCGGCGGGGGTGGCGGGGCGTCCGGGCCTTCCGGTGGGGTCGTCCTGCGGTCTTTGGCGTGGGCGGTGTTGGTGTTGCCGGTCAGGTGGGGCGGTTGTGGCGTCGGCCGGTGTTGTGTGGGGGTGGGTGGGTCGCGGCGAGGTGGTCGTGGAGTTCGGCGTGGCGGAACTGGTAGTAGGGGCCGGCGGTGCGTAGCAGGCCGAGGCGGTGGCAGTCGTCCAGGAAGGGCATCAGCCGACGTGGCAGGTGACCGGCCCGTGCCACCTTCCAGGTGGCGAGCAGGAAGGCCCACCAGGCTCGGTGTTTCCCGAACGCGAGCCCGACCGTGAGTCCGCCCGAAAGCCCCGCCGCGAGCCCGAAGGGGAGCCCAAACACGAGCCCCAAAACGGGCCCGTCCGAGAGCCCGACCACGAGTGTGAACGCCAGACCGAACGCAAGAGTGATGGTGCTGACGCGGAGCAGGTTAAGACTCCGGTCGGTGCGCCAGCTGCTCATCGGTGTTGTGGCGTGGTGGGTCTGCGCTGGTGTCGCTGCCCAAGCCACGAGCCCCAGCGCAAGCGTGAGCGGGAGTCCGAACACGAGCCCTGCATACACGACCACCTCCCTGAGCCCGTCCGCGAGCCCGCTCGAGTTCCCGTACGCGAGCCCCTCCACGAGCCCACTCGCGAGCCCGACCGCGAGCCCGAACGCGAGCCCGACCGCGAGTCCGAGCGGGAGCCTGGCCGCGAGGGCGCGCGCGAGGGCGGCCGAGCGTCGGCGGATGTGCAGGTCGGCGTATCCGGGTGCATCTTGCGCCCATGACCGTGCCGTGAGCCCGAACGTGAGCCCGAACGCGAGCCCGTAACTGAGTACGGCCGTGAGCCCGGCTGTGAGCCCGACCGTGAGCCTGTTCGAGAGCCCCCCCGTGGTCATGAGCCCGAACGTGAGCCCGACCGCGAGTCCGGTGGTGAGGGTGGTGGTGAGGGTGAGCCGAAGTCGTGTGGTGGGGGCGAAGGTGTGGGTGGTGGCGGCCAGTCGCCACCAGGCGAGGTCGCGGGTGCCCTGGCTGCCGTGACCGCCGGTGGCGGGTTGGGTGGTGAGGTGGTGGGCCAGGTATCCCAGCCAGTGGCGGACCTGGGCGGGGTCGTGGGAGCGTCGGGGGCGGAAGGGGTCGGCGGGATTGTCGCTGGGGGGGCGGGTGGTGATCAGGGCGGGGATGAGCTGGTCGAGCAGGTGGGCTTGGAGCGCGGTGGGGGTGGGGAAGCGGGCGGGGTCGGTCAGTGGGGTGGGGTCGGCGGCGGGTGCGGTGTAGACGGTGCGGACCAGCCACAGTCCCAGCGGGGTGGCGGTGAGGTCGGCCAGCGCCGCCGCCGGCCGGTGCGCCGCCTCCTGGCCGGGTGGGGTCTGGTCGGCGGGGGGTGTGGCGCGCAGCGCGGTAAGGGTCTGCTGCCAGGCCGGTCCGGGGGAGGGCGGCAGGCAGCGGGTGAGGTAGTCGGCGGCGGCCGCAGGCGTGAGCGGGAGGGATTCAAGGACGGCGGCGGAGGTGATCACGTCCCCGGCGGTGGTGACCGCGGCGGTGAACTCAGTGGTGCGGCTGGTGAGGATGAGCTGGTCGTCCCCGCCCAAGGATCGGTTCAGCGCGGTGATCACCGCCTTCTGGGCGGGTGGGGGCAGCTCGTCCAGCCCGTCCAGGACCGGCAGGATGTGCCCGCGACCGGCCAGGGCCCGTGCCACCTCGGCGCCCAGCTCCGGTGAGCGCAGCGCCGGATAGTCGCCGGTGAGCCGGTCGGCGATCCACTCCTGCAGGCGAGGGTGGCGCCGCGTGTCCCAGCCGGCCACCGGCAGCAGCACCGGGACCGGCTCATCGCCGGTGCGGGTGGCCAGCAGGTGCAACAGCAGCTGCACCGCCAGAGTGGTTTTTCCGGCCCCCGGTCCGCCCAGGATCACCAGCCGGCGCCGCCGGGTGCGGCGGAACCGGTCGGCCAGCGTGCCGATATCGGCACTGGATGCTGCCCACCACAACCGCGCCGGCCCACCGGCCGCTCCGGCGGACGGGTCGATGTTGACGGCATGGTCCATCAATTCGGCCGCGTCCGGGGTCCGCCACCGTACCGGGATCGGGTCGGGGGCGTCCAGCGACCGCAGCCGCGCCTCGTTCTTCCACTGCTGGTCCACCAGCTCGGCCAGTAACTCCTTGGCCTGCGCCAGGACGTCCGCGGCCCGTGCGGCGGCGCCGAGTCGGCGGGTGCGGTGCCGAGCCCACCGCACCGTGCCGACCAGGGCCACCGCAGCGGCGAGCAGAAGCCCCCCGGTCAACTGCGCAAGGTCCGCCGCCTCCGGCACTCCGCCCTTGCCCTTGTCGAACACCGGTTCGAAGGTCACCCCGGTCAGCACCAGCACCCCCGCCACCGCCGCCAGCACCGCCAACCACGTCCACCAGCCCTTGCCCCGACCCATGATGGCCATCTTGACGCCGACGCCCCGCACCGCGCTGGTAAAGGTTCACACACACCC
Source organism: Spirillospora sp. NPDC048824 (assembly GCF_043198455.1). Taxonomy (NCBI): domain Bacteria; kingdom Bacillati; phylum Actinomycetota; class Actinomycetes; order Streptosporangiales; family Thermomonosporaceae; genus Spirillospora; species Spirillospora sp. NPDC048824. The sequence continues at coordinate 4,055 of NZ_JBICUS010000017.1, forward strand.
CATCCCGGCTCACCCGAACCCTCACCCGACGCGCAGCCGAAACGAGGGGCGCGGCCACCGGGTAGCAGCGCTCGGGCGGCGGACTTCGGCGGCTGGCACTTCTTCGGCTGGGTCAACACCTGACCGCGGGCCGCCGTCCGCTCCGGCGGATGCCCGGTTAGCTGTCGGCCAGCCGCCGGAGCAGGTCTTGGTCTTCCCCGACGACCCTGGCGACGGTTTCGCCGACAGCCGCTGCTCGAGCCGCCACCCCGCTCTCCAGGAGCTGGACGATGAGTTGCTCAACCGTGACGCCAGCGCTCAGCGCCAGCTTGACGAGTTCCGCGTCCAACTCCGGCGGCAGTTCAACGGTGCGGATAGCCATCTGTCGACGCTACTTGAAGGCGTCCCGCGTTCCGCCAGCTTCGACTATCAGCCCCACAACGTCGAGAAGGCCCGACATCAAAGGAACACCATGATCAGACAGAAGCCCGTGCACCGGCATCGCGACGAGGCGAGGCGCCCGCCACTGCGCCGTCCCCCGCCGACGAGGGCACGGACAGCCTCTAAGGCTGGGGGGCCTTGTTCTGCGATCTGACCTGGACGGTGAATGCCTCGATGGCGTCGATGAGCGCCTCGAAGCGGAAGGAGTGGTACAGGTCGAAGGCGTGGTTGCCGCCGCGCAGTTCGGCGTAGACGACGGGGGCGTTCGAGACCTGGCGTAGCTGGTCGGTGAAGTTCCGCGCGTCGGTCACGGGCACCATCGGGTCGAGGTCGCCGTGTGCTACGAAGAACGGCGGGGCGTCCGGTCCGATGTGGTCGAGGGGCGAGGACCCGGGCTCCCCGTTGAAATAGGGGCCGTACCAGCCGTTCAGGTAGACGGCTCCGGTCACGGAGGTGTCGGCGTCTTCGAAGCCCGGCTGGAGGGCGGGGTCGTTGGGGGTGAGCGCGGCCAGCGCCGCCATGTGCCCGCCCGCCGAACTGCCCGCGACGAACAGCGTGGAGGGGTCGGCGCCGTACTCGCGGCCGTGCTCGCGCACCCAGGCGATGATCTTTTTGAGATCGATCAGGTGGTCGGGGTGCTGGACTTGGGGCCGTAGCCGGTAGTTGGCGCTGACGCACACCCAGCCCTGGCTCGCGAGGTGGTAGAGCAGGGGAAGCGACTGGCTGTTCTTGTGGCCGCTGTCGTAGTGGCCGCCGTGCAGGTGGATCATGACGGGCGCGCCTTGCGGGCGTGAGCGGTGGTGGTAGAGGTCGAGCAGGTTGCGGCGGCCGGCGTCGCCGTAGGCGAGGTCGGCCACGCGCCGCACATCCGGCCGGCGCTTGAGGATGGGCAGGAACAGGATGCGGGCCAGCGGCGGTCGGCGCCGCAGCCCTTCGGCGAGGTCGGCGTCGAGGGCGGCACGCCATCCGGCGCCCAGTCCTTGGTCCAAGGCGCGGGCGATCCGCGCGCGGTCGCCGAGCGCGCGATGGGCGATGACCACGAGCCCGGGCGTAGTCACGGCGGCCAGGGCGACGATCGCCCAGCCGCCCGCCGAGTCGATGTCGCCTTGGGCGAACGCCAGCGCCGTCGGGAGCAGCAGCATCCAGAAGAAGGCCGCGAACGGCAGTTCGTTCGCGGCCAGGCCGAAGTAGTAGCTCGGGCGGCCGAGCGGCCGCTCGAACGGCACCGGCCGCAGCGCGAAAAGCGTGCCGAGCGCGACAAGCGCCACAGGGATCAGATAGCCGACGGGCATGAAAAACCTCCAAGTTCGCGGCCCAGAGGGCGGCAAGTGGTTCAGCTGGCGCGACGGGTCGTCATGGCCAGGGCAGGGATGACCACGGCCCCTACCGCCAGGTGCAGCAGGACCAGGCCGAGCCAGTTGGCTGTGCTCACCCCGTGTCCGGTGAACGGGCCGCTCAGCGAGAGCAGCAGGCAGGCGGTCGCGACGGCCGTCCAGATCCGGCCGGGCCGTGCGGAGCCGCTGGCGGGCTGCTTCAGGCCGGGGCCCACGCCCTTGGCGGCCGCCCAGACCGCGACGACCGCGCCGCCCGCCGTGATCAGCCGACGGGAGGCGAGATCCGACATCACGATGCTCCTAACTTCACATGTTGCGCACTCCATAAAATACTCACCATGTGAAGTTTTGGCTAGACTGTCGACATGGCCGCCATCGAGACCCCACGGAACGCACGCAGCCGCCGAACCTCCCAAGCACTGCTCAAGGCCGCCCGGGAGCTGATCGAGCAGCAGGGCCCGGCGGCGGCCACGATGGCGGCGGTGGCCGAACGCGCCGGAGTCTCCCGACGGGCCATCTACCTGCATTTCTCCTCACGCAGCGACCTCCTGGCAGCGCTGGTCGACTACCTCAACGAGGTCGAGGACCATGACGCCGCCTTCCGGCCCCTTTGGGAGGCGGCAGACGGGATCGCGGCGCTGGACGCGCGCGCCCAGATGGCGGCCGACTTCCTTCCGCGCATCATGCCGACCGCCCGCGCCATCCAGCAGGCGACCCGCCACGACCCGGACGCCGTCCAGCACTGGGAGGTGGCCACCGCGTCCCGCTACGGCGGGTGCCGGCGAGCCATCGAGTTGCTGGCGGACGAGGGCCGGCTGGCCCCGCAGTGGACGATCGGGACGGGGGCGGACATGCTCCTCGCGCTCAGCTCGTTCGACGTGATCGACCTGCTCCTCAACGAGCGGCAGTGGACCCGCCAGCAACTCGCCGACCACCTGTCGGCGCTCTACCAGCGGGTCTTCGTGGCCTGAACTCCCCACAAGGCCAGGGCTAATGCGTTCTCAGGTGCTGAATTTGAAAATGCCTTCCGGCATGGGCTGAATCGTGACTTCGCAATCCCGATCCTCCCAAGCCAGAGGCACTTTTCTCATTTCAACGGCCAGGCGTTCAACCTCTCCACGATCACCTCTGGCAGCAGCCACCGCCGGGAGGTCAACTCCCCGCGCGGCACGGGGGCGCATCGGCTCCGGCCGGGTCGGCGGCGCCGTACCCGACGAAAATCTTTCTCGACGCATACCTTCTCAAGAGGTGATCTTCAGCTTATGATCAAGATCATCGCGCGGCAAGGCGCGTTGCACCTCGATCCGCCAGGAGGTCCCATGCAGAAGGTGGAGCAGGCGAAGCAGGTTCCGAAGGTCAAGAAGATCAAGCTGGAGATCAAGCGTCTGGAGAAGATCGAGACGACCGGTCTCCGCGAAGGCGGCTGATCCTCCGCTTAGTGTCCGGCCGGTCAGGTCTCGGCCTGGCCGGCCTTCCCCTGTCGGCAACCAGAAGGCTCGCATGCGGCTTCCTCGAATCAAGCGCGTCCACCAACCCCTGGCCCTGCCCGGCGACCGCATCCTGATCGGCCTGATGCAGCAGGGCGTCGCGGCCGAGATCCAGGACGGTGAGGACGGCGGGATCGCCCGGCTCATCACCCTCATGGACGGCAGCCGCACGGTCGACCAGGTGTGCGCCGCCTTCGCCGAGACCCACCCGGGCGTCGACGAGGACAGTGCCCGCGAGGTGATCCAGGAGCTGATCGAGGGCGGTTTCGTCGAGGACGCGGGCGCGCCGCTGCCCGGCAACCTGGACGAACGCGAGGCCGTCCGCTACGAGCCCGCCCGCAACTTCTTCGCGTGGATCGACACGGCACAGCGCAGTTCGCCGTACGCGATCCAGTCGAAGATCAAGGACGCGAAGGTCTGTCTGCTCGGCCTCGGCGGCACGGGTTCGGCGGTGTCGGCCGGGCTGGTGGCCAGCGGGATCGGCGCTCTGCACGTCGCCGACTTCGACGTGGTGGAGGAGTCCAACCTCACCCGGCAACTCCTTTACACCGAGCAGGACATCGGCCTGCCCAAGGTCGACCGCGCGGTGGAGCGGCTCCGCGCCATGAACGGCCTGGTGAAGGTGACCGGTGACACCGTCAAGGCGGACGGTCCCGACGGGATCGCCGCGCTGATGGAGGATTGCGACCTGTTCGTCCTGTGCGCCGACGAGCCGCACCCCGACATCATGTTCTGGACGAACGAGGCGGCGCTGCGGACCGGCACCCCCTGGTTCGTCAGCTTCTACACCGGGCCGATGGCCGTGGTGGGCGGGCTGGTACCGCGCGAGACCGGATGCTGGGCGTGCCTGCGCCGCCAGGAGGACCAGCGCGAGTTCAAGGCCCACGGACGTTCCCTCACCGAGGAACGCCCGAACGCGGTGATCGCGGCGAGCGCCAACGTCAGCGGGCACCTGTGCGCGCTGGAGGTGCTGTACCACCTCGCGGGGCTGCCCACCCAGGCACGCGGCCGGGTCTTCCACTGGAACTACGCGATGTGGGATCACTCGTACTTCATCGACATCCCGCACGATCACGACTGCCCCACCTGCGGAACGCCGTGACCACGGTCGAGTTCCACCCGCTTGTGGTCCGTCCGGACGACGACGACCCCGACGCGGTCGTCGTCGGACGCCTGCGGATCGGGGAGTTCGCGGAGCTCCCCGCCGTGTACGGGGACGCGATCATCCTGATGCGCGAGGGCCTGACGGTCGACGCGGCCGAGGCGCGCATCGCCGCCGAACACCAGGTCGAGGTCGACCTCGCCGAACTCGTCGAGGCCCTCACCGACCTCGGGTTCGTGCGGTCCATCGACGGGGACCCGCTCCCCGACCCGGCCGAGGACGCCCCGCCCAGCCACTTCACCCGGCTCACCGAGCGCAACGTGGCGTGGCTGTTCGGCCTGCCGGCGAAGGTCGTCTGGGCGGCGGCGGTCGGCGCGGCGCTGGTCACGCTCGCCCTGCGGCCCGCTCTGCTGCCGACCTACTCCGACTTCTTCTGGACGGACTACGTCGGGCTCGCCGTCCTGGTCAACACGGTGATGATGTCGGTGTCGATCAGCGTGCACGAGATGACGCACCTGATGGCGGCACGCTCGCTGGGCGCGCCGGGACGCATCGGTTTCGGCACCCGCCTCCACAACCTGGTGGCGCAGACCGACGTCACTGGGGTGTGGGGGGTGCCGCGCCGGAAACGGTACCGGGTCTACCTCGCCGGGCTCGCCTGGGACGTGTTCCTGATGGCGACGCTGGTGCTGCTGGTCGCCCACACCGGCGTGCCGTCGTCGGCGAAGGCGATCCTGCAGGCGCTGGTCGTCACCGTCCTGATGACGATCCCGTTCCAACTCCAGGTCTACATGCGCACCGACCTGTACTTCGTGCTGCGTGAACTGCTGCGCACCCGCAACCTCTTCGAGGACGGGCTCGCCTACGCCAAGTACCTGCTCTCCAGGTCGACCGCCGCGGTGCTGCGACGCCAGAGCGCCGCCCATGACCCGACGACCGGCCTGTCACCCCGTGAACGCCTGGCCACCCGCGTCTACTCGGTCTTCCTTGTGTTCGGAGCCACCGTCACCCTCACCTCGTTCGCACTGTTCGGCGGACCCATCGTGATCGCGGCCTTCGTCCGCGCGGCCACGGGCGTCGCCGACGGCCTCACCGGTGGCTCCGCGCTCCGCGCCGTCGACTCGGCACTGCTGATCCTCATCGAGGGCGGCATCCAGGCCCTCTTCCTGATCGTCTTCTTCCGCACCCACCGCCACTGGTTCCGCCGTCGCGGCGGGCGCGTCGCCGACCCGGCCCGTCAAGCTCGGTGACGTCCCGAGGGCGAACGGTGGGCGATCATCGCCAGCATGGCGACGGGCCTCCCCCCGCCGACCCAAACATCCTGCCCTAGCCGGCATCGACGTCCCCGGCATTGGTATCGCGGGTCTTCGCCGTTGCGGGGGCCGTCCTCGCGGCGGTTGCCGCGACGCTGTTCAGCCGTCTTTATCCGTGACCGGCGCCCGGGGAGACAAGGAGAACCGCCCCCGTCCGGACAGTCAGCGGATCGGCTGGTCCCAGAGGATCTCCACCTTCTTGAGGTCGTCGCGATCGGCCAGGCAGGCGTAACCGGACCGGTTCGCACCGATGTCACCGGCGAGTAGCGGCGACACTGCGGCGATACTGTCGGTCTCGAAAGGGGCCTTTCCGGGAACCTGCACCCGCACACGGACGCGGTAAAAGCGGGTGTCGTTGATCTGGGCGCGCTCACCGCGCACGCCGAGGATCTCGGCGGTGCAGTTGACCGCGTGGGCGCGGGCCACCCGGCTGCCAGTTATCTCATGATTCACCGAGACGACCAAGGAGATCCCCCACCCGAATCCCGCAGCGGCAACCAAGAAGATCAAACCACCGATTGCCACCTTGGGCTCGCGCTCGCGCAGCCCTCCAACCAGGCCCAACAACCCGAGAGGGACCAGCACCAGCACGGGGATGCTCAAAACAACAATAATGAGGACCACGAGATCATTTTACCTAGATTTTAACTCGCGCTTGGTGGCGCCAACGGCCGGATCGCGCTTGGGTCTGGCCTGGACATGGCCCGCGAATGGTGGCACACACCTGCCTTCGCCATCGAGCGCACGGACGAACTCCGCGCCCTCGTCCTCGGCCTCGCCGGCCGGCCGGCCGATGGGGCCCGCCGTTCGCCCACCGGCTGATCCGGCGGCGGGACGGCTCAATCGGGACCGTTGCGATCTCGCGCTCGAAGGGCTGAAGGACCTCGTCCGTGCGGATCAGCATGGCTTCTGGGAAGAGCTCTGCCGAGGACGCGCAGCCGGCGTCAAGCTCGCCCGAGGCAATCTGTCGGGCTTCTTCGGCGACGGATCGGCGCCAGTGTTCAAGTGCAGCGAATGGCCATGTGGCGGACCGTAGCGAGCCTCCCCGTCATTCCGGTCTGTGATGTCACGCTGATCCATTCGGCGCCCAGGGTGTACGTTTCGTCCATGATCTATCGAAGGGACGTCCAGGCCGCGCTCGCATGAGCGGCCCGGGACAGTGGGAGTTCGGCGGCCCCGTCGGGGACGGGCTCCCCTACTACGAACACGCTCAGCGGCTGCGGCGGATGCACGGCTCCGGTCCACTGCCCCAAGGCGGCCGTCCGATGCCGGACGCGCCGGCGGACGGGGATGAAGCGCCCCATCGGCGCGATCTGACCCGTGCCGACATCGCGGAACTCGTCCGGACGCTGGACCGGGCGGTCACTCACTGGCCGCCGGACCGTGAACTGCTGTCGGTGCTCGACGACCGGATCCGGCCCCTGGACGTCAGTGGCAGCCGCGACAAGCTGGCCGCCGGGATCCGGGAACTCGATCATGTGCCCGCGGACCGCCTTCGCCTGCTGGGGCGATGGCTGGCCGGGACCGGTACCCATGTCAGCGCGGTCGACCTCGGTCTGATCCTGCTGGGCCTGGCCGGGCACGACGACGACCGCGACCTCATCCTCACCCTCGCCTCGCTGAGCCACCCCAGAGGCGCGGCCGACGCCCTGGCCACCTCACAGTCGCGCCCGCACGAAGCGCTGCTGGAAATGGCCCACCAGACCAGCGACTGGGGACGGGTGGACGCGATCAATGGCCTGCGTGGAGCACAGGTGGAGCAGCGCGACAAGGACTGGCTGATCCGCGACGCCTGCGACGGCGGCTTTCTGGACGTCTACTTCGCCGAGGTCGTCGCCGAGACCGGGGACCTGGCCGGAACGCTCGCCGCCGACACCGTCGACGACGATCTCCTGCGCGGCGCCGAACTGGTGCTGTACGCGCTGTGTGAACTCGAATGGCCTTCGCTCGGCATCCTCGGATACCCCGACGCCGAGGCCGCCGTGCAGCACTTTGCCCGGCATGTCGCCGCACGGCCACCGACACTGAACCGGCTGGGGCAGCTGGTGCCGGTGTACGCGTTCTTGTGCAGCCCTTTCGCCAGGGACGCCCACTGGAGCACCGAAGGACTGTCTCGCGTACGTGACCTCTACCGGGACCTTCTGTCGTCACCGGCGGCCCAGGCGATCGTGACCACGAGCCTGGCAGCGGCCGATCCGGGAGAATTCGTCAGGGCGGCCTGGGTCGCCGGGCACGCCGGTCTACCCGTACGGGATCACCTGCTGCGCCGGCTGGAGTCCGATCCCCTGAACCGTCATGTCTGTGCTGGCTCCTGGACGGCGGCCCCGGCGCGCGGGTCGGCGCCACGAACACCGCCGAAGGCATCGACGTGGCGCTCGCCGCCGCCGGACGGCTGCTGCCGCTGCGGCGGTTGATGACCGGGCCGCCGGAGCCCGCCGGGGACGCGGATCCCTACGAAGAGATCCTCGACCTTGTCCTCAGCCGGCTGCGCACCTATCCCGGCCACGGTTGGGAGATTATCCACACCGCCTTGCGGAGCCATGCGCACGGCTACCGCAGCCTGGCCGTACTCACCCTCCAGCGCTGGTCCCCAAAGCAGTTCCCACCGGAGGCCGTCGACGTGCTGGAGAGCGTCCGCGCGGCCGAGCCCTGCACCGAACTCCGCGAGAAGCTCGCCGCGCTCATCGGCCGGGTCCGCACCGGCGGATAGTCCAGTCTCGCCCGTCCCGGCCGGGGAACTGCAGATCGTGGAGGAGAAGCGAGGCTTAGACCACGCCCGTGGAACGAACTCGACCCCAACCGGAAGGTCAACCCACGATGGGGCGTTCCTCGGGGAGTTCGTAGCTGAGGGTGCGCTCGCGCAGGGCCAGGGCGGTGCCGAGGGTGAGGGGGCCGATACGGCCGATGAACATCAGCGCGATCAGCACCAGGTGGCCGGCGGCGGGCAGGTCGGCGGTGATGCCGGTGGACAGGCCCACGGTGGCGAACGCCGAGACCGCCTCGAACAGCACCCGGTCCAGCGGATGGTCGGTCATGGCCAGCAGGGTGAGGGTGGCGGTGGTGACCACGCCGAGGCTGAGCAGCACGATCGCGATGGTCTGGCGCTGGGTGGAGTCGGGCAGCCGGCGGTGGCCGATGTTGACGCGGGGTTCGCCACGCATTTCGGACCACAGCACGAAGGCCAGCAGGCCGAAGGTGGTGACCTTGATGCCGCCGGCGGTGCCGGCGCTGCCACCGCCGATGAACATCAGGACGTCGGTGGCCAGCCAGCTTTCGGGACGCATCGCGGCGATGTCGAGGTTGTTGAACCCTGCGGTGCGCGGCATCACCGCGGCGGTGAACCCGGCCAGCACCCGCGACTGCCCGGGCAGGGCGCCGAGAGTGGCGGGGTTGGTCCATTCGGCCGCGGTCAGTACCAGGGTGCCGCCGACCAGCAGCACCGCCGAGGTGCCGACGGTGATTCGGGTGAGGATCGACCAGGTGCGCGGGTAACGCCAGCCGCGGGCCAGCTCGAACACCACGGGGAACCCGAGCCCGCCGATGATGACCGCGGCGCAGATGGTCAGGCTGATCCACGGGTCGTCGGCGAACCGGACCAGGCTGTCCGGCCAGAGCGCGAACCCGGCATTGTTGAACGCCGACACCGAATGGAAGACGCCCAGGTAGGCGGCGCGGCCGAACGGCACGCCGTACCCCAGAGCGAACCGCCCGCACAGCACCGCGGCCGCGATCGTCTCGCAGGCCAGAGTGAACAGCACCACCTGCCTGATCACCCGGCGGAGGTCGGTCATCCGCAGGGTTTTGGTCTCGGCCTGCGCGGCGAGCCGCGCACGCAGCCCGAGCCGGCGCGACAGGACGATCGCGAACAGGGTGGCCAGCGTCATCAGCCCGAGCCCGCCGATCTGGATCAGGCACAGGATGACGACCTCGCCGAACGTCGTCCAGTGGCCCGCGGTGTCGACGGTGACCAGTCCGGTCACGCACACCGCCGATGTGGCGGTGAACAGCGCGTCCAGTGGCCGGGCCGAACCGGGCTCGTGCGTGGCCGCGGGGAGCCACAGCAGCAGCGTCCCGATCGCGATCGTGGCCGCGAACCCGGTGACCACGATCTGGGCCGGGTGCTGGAAGCGTTCCAGCAGCACCGTCCCCCACGGCCGCACGCGCATTGGCTGAGTCCTGCGCCGAAACAGGGTCGCCCTCCCGAGGTCGATCCGCATTAGAGCACATCGCGCCCGGGGCGCAGCGGAACGGGGCGGGTTCGGTCCCACTCGACCCATGACCGGCGTCCCCGGCTCCGGTGGACGCCTACCCGCGACCGCGGCGTCCCCGTGCTTAGGCGGCACGTGTTCAGGTGCCCCAGTGGTCGGGCGACCCCGTGTTCAGGCGCCCGTGGTCAGGTACCGGAGCGGCGGTCGCGTCCGGTCCGCCAGCGCTCGATCAGGGCGGGCATTTCGCGGAACATGAAGCCGTAGAAGTCGCGCATCTCGTCCAGCCGCCGGGCGGCGGGGCTGTCGGGCCCGGCGGCCTCGATGCCCCGGTCGGCGGACTCGAACATCGCCTGCACCAGGCCGTTCTGGGCCGACATCAACGTGGCCCAGGCGCCCTCGCGCACCCGGTAGTGCTCGCGGCGGCTGCCCGGCGCGGGGGCCCGCTCGATCAGCCCGACGGTGGACAGCATCTTGATCGCCCCCGACACGCTGCCAGAGCTGATCCCCAGCCGCTCGGCCAGATCCGGGGCGGTGACACTGTCCTCGTCGGCGAACATGAACGCCGCCAGCACCCGCGCGGTCGCCTTCTGCAGCCCGCCCTGGGCCAGCACCAGCGCCAGATGCTCGGCAGCCTCGGTAGTGTCCGCCAAGGTCCCCCTCCTGAAAATCGCCTGACGAGATCTTAACAGCTCAGAGTCTTCAAAAATCTTTGAAGACTCTGATAGCGTCTCCCGGCATGAGCGTCGCAGCGATCGACATCGACCACCTCACCAAGACCTACGGCACCCGCCGCGGCCTGGCCGACCTGTCCCTGCAGGTGCGGGCAGGCGAGGTGTTCGGCTACCTGGGCCCCAACGGGGCGGGCAAGTCCACCACCATCCGGATGATGCTCGACCTGATCCGCCCCACCTCCGGAACCGCCCGCGTCCTCGGACTGGACCCCCGCGGCGACGCGGTGCGGCTGCACCGCCGCATCGGCTACCTGGCCGGCGACTTCGTCGTCGACGGCCGGCAGAAGGCCGGTGAGTGCCTGACGTTCCTGGCGGGCCTGCGCGGGGGCGTCCCGGCGCACCGGATCGCCGCACTGGCCGACCGGCTGGAACTGGACCTGGACGCGCGGATCAAGACCCTGTCCAAGGGGAACCGGCAGAAGGTCGGCCTGGTGCAGGCGTTCATGCACCAGCCCGAACTGCTGATTCTGGACGAGCCCACCTCCGGCCTGGACCCCCTGATCCGGCAGATGTTCCTGGACATGGTCGCCGAGGCCCGGACCAACGGCCAAACGGTGTTCATGTCCAGCCACATCATGAGCGAGGTCGAAGCGGTCGCCGACCGCGTCGCCATCATCCGCGAAGGCCGCCTGGTCGCCATGGACACCGTCGCCGACCTGCGCGCCCGCTCCTTCCTCCAGGTGCGGATCACTTTCGCCGCCCCCGTGCCGGTGGAGGAGTTCGCCGGCCTGCCCGGCGTCACCGACCTGGCCGCCGACGGCGCCACCCTGACCTGCCGGGTCGAGGGCAGCCCCGATCCCCTGATCAAGGCCGCCGCCCGGCACACCGTCACCGGCCTGCACGCCGACACCCAGGACCTGGAAGAGCTCTTCCACAGCTACTACACCGGCCAGACCGACGAGCCCGGCAGGGGCGCCGCCGCCTGACCCCTCCCCCCACCCGACACGATCACGAACGGCGGCACCATGACCACCACCGGCCCCGCGGCCACCACCACGATCCCCGGAGCGTCCGGACCCGCCCGCGCCTTCAGCGGCTCGATGTTCACCAGGACCCTGTACGACAACCGGCGCATCTTCACCGTCTGGGCCGTCGCCACCGGCCTCCTGGCGATGATGTACGGCAGCTTCTACCCCCAGATCACCGCCGACTCCCTGGCCGGCGTGCCCGAAGCGATGCGGGGCTTCGGCTTCGACGACGCCACTGACGCGGCCGGCTACCTCCAAGGCGCGGTGTTCGGACTACTGGTCCCGCTGCTGGCCACCTTCTACGGCGCCGCCACCGGCGCCCGCATGATCTCCGCCGACGAGGAATCCGGCTACCTCGACCTGCTCCTGGCCCACCCCATCGGCCGCACCCGCCTGCTGCTGCACCGCTTCGCCGCCCTGGCCGCCGGCGCCCTGGCGATCGCGGTGACCGTCCTGGCCGCCATGCTCGCCATCCGCTCGACCGCCGAACTCGACACCATCAGCCTCGCCGGCTTCACCGCACAGGCGGTCAACCTGGCCCTGCTGACGATCCTGTTCGGCGCGCTGGCCACCGGCCTTGGCGCCGCGACCGGCAAGAGCCGTCCCACCGTCTTCGGCATCACCGCCGGTCTCGGCGTCGCCGCCTACGCCCTGAACGGCTTCGCCCCCCAGATAGGCGCCGACCGGCTCCGCCACCTGACCCCGTACCACTACTACATCGGCGGCGAGCCCCTCAAGAACGGCCTCCACCTCGGCGACGCAACCGTCCTGGCCGCAGCCGCGATCATCCTGATCGCCGCAGGCGCCTGGCGGCTCGCCCGCCGCGACCTGGGCCGCTGAGCAGCACCGGACGTGCGCGTCTCCACGCTTCAGGGGATTGACGATGGAGAACTGCCACGGAAGGCGCATGATTGAGGCATGCGGCACTTGGTGAGAGCAGATCCTCGGCGTGAGCCATTCGCTCCGCGACGTCGGAGGACGCGGGGATCGGCGCTGTATGAGTGACCACGATGTGTTCCTCGCCGACTGCCCCGCCCGCACCACGCTGGACCTGGTGGCCGACACCTGGTCGGTCGTCGTGGTGTTCGGGCTGGGAGGTGGTCCGCACCGCCATGGCGAACTGCGGGAACGAATCGGCGGGATCAGCAAGAAGATGCTGACCCAGACACTGCGCAAGCTGGAGCGCAACAACATCGTGGAGCGGCGGGTCCTGGCCACCGCACCCGCGGGTGTGGAGTATCGGCTGACTCAACCCCGTCGAGATCGAGGGATTCACTCTGGTCGCAGAACCCGGCCGGTCGATGGCGCAGGACATCGAGCGGGCGACCGGCGGACACGTGGTCAAGGCGTTCAACCTCTGCCACGCGCGCGTCTGGCAGATGGAGCCGCCGCTGTTCGACGATCGCCGTCTGGTCGTTCCCTACTGCGGTGACCACCCGGCGGCTCTGGATGCGACGCGCCAACTGATCGCCGACATCGGTGGTGAACCACTGCCGATCGGTGACCTGCGGCAAAGTCTCCACCTCGAAGCGATGGCCGCGATCGTGATCTCATTGCTGTTCGGCGGACGCGACCCTCTCACGGTCTTCAACCTCGTCGACCACGCCATCGTCCCCACGGACGCGTAGCCGAGGGCCGTGGCCGGGTTCTGGACGCTGTGTCGTTTTCGTCCGTGGCCTCTGGCAGCATGCCCGTCATGCTCGCGATGTCGCGATTCGCCGAACTCGTCCGTGCCGGGCTCCCCGAGGATCTCGCCGAGCGTTGGATCCATCTTGCCGAGCCCGACGGGTATCGCCTGTTCGCGGCGGGCGCGGGGGACGAGACCGTCGGCGCGCTCGGTGGCGAGCCGCTGTTGCCGGGTTCCGTCGAATGGCCGCACTGGGAAGGGCACGGCCCGCTCTCGTTCGTCGCCTCGCTGGACTGTGCCGGGCTGCCCGGTGTCGGGCTCCCCAAGGACGGGAAGCTGCTCTTCTTCTATTTCGACCCGCAGGCCCATAACTTCAGCTCATACGTGAACACGGACGATCCGGAGACCTGTGCAGGCGCGCGGGTCCTGTACGTTCCGGACGGTACAGAGGGTGAACCGCGCCGCACACCGGAGCCGCTGTCCCCGTACCGGCACGTGCCGTTGCGTCAAGTGACGGGGATGGACCCGGTCCGCCTCATGGACTCGGAGGTGTGGAAGCCGCTGGGGCTGACGCCGGACGACCTCGACGGCGTCAAGCACTTCGAGTACGTGCTCTTCGACGAGGACCAGGGCGAGGCCGGTCATCAGGTGGGCGGAAGACCTCAGCACATCCAGCATCCGGTCGCCCTGGAGATCGCCGGGAGCGTCGTCGGGAACCTGGACGACGACGAGCGGTTGTGGGACGAGGCGCGCCGGTGGATGCTGCTGGCGCAGATCGCGGGTGACGAGGGCGCGGGCATGGAGTGGGGCGACGGCGGGCGGCTCTACTGGATGATCATGTGCGAGGACCTTGAGGCGCGGCGCTTCGACCGGGTCCGGCTGGTCTGGCAGAGCCACTAGGACACCCAGGGTGATCACGCGGTCCGGTCATCGCGGACGCGGTCGGTCCGGGCGGCCGGCCGTCATTCCGGCAATGAGCGGCAACGGGTATTATCGTGTTCTCTTGAGAAACGAGACTGCGAATCATCTCGTCACCGCCTAGCGAGAAACTGGGAACGCGATGCCCCGCCCTCCAGGCCATGGCCCGGGATATGAGATCAAACGCCAGGAGATCATTGACCGGGCGGCCGAACTGTTCGCCCGGAAGGGGTACGCGGCGACGGGGATCAATGAGATCGGCGGCGCGGCCGGCCTGACCAAGGGCGCGCTTTACTACTACATCGGGTCGAAGGAGAACCTGCTGGTCGAGATCCAGTCCAGGGTGATGCGGCCGCTGCTGCGGACGGCACGCCGGGTCGCCCGCCTGGAGGTGGACGCCGTGCTGCGGCTCAGGCTGCTGTCGGAGGCGCTGCTGTCCATCATCCTGCGCCGGCTCGACCATATCTGGGTTTACGAGCACGACTACCGGATGCTAGGCGGCGATAACCGGACCCGGCTGCTGCGGCAGCGCGGCGAGTTCGAGGGGATAATCAGCAATCTGCTGGCCGAGGCCATGGATTCCGGAGAATTCCGGGAGATGAATCCCCGGCTGGCGATGCTGCAGTTTCTCAATATGCACAACCACACCTACCAGTGGGTCAGGCCCGAGGGCAGGTGGGACGCGGGATATCTGTCGCGCGAGTACTGCGCGACGCTGTTCACCGGTTTCCGGGCGGTGCACGGCCCGGCGGACGACCTGGAGGAGCGGGTGCTGAAATTCCGCGAACAGCACCCGGAACTCGTTCTGGACCCACTGGAGGCGGAGGAGGCCGGCCCGTGACGGGCAGGCCCGCGACGGGGCGGGGCATGGCGGGTCAGACCGCCGCGACCCGGCGCAGGGTCGTCGCGATGGTGTCGGCGTCCGGCAGCCAGAGCCGTTCGAGCGACGGGGCGTAGGGGGCGGGCATCGGCGGCGGCGCGACCCGGACGACCGGTGCGTCCAGGTGCCAGAAGCCCTCGTTGGCCGCCATCGCCACGAGTTCCGCGCCGACACCGAAGTCCCGGACGGCCTCGTGGGCGATCACGAGGCGGTTCGTCTTGGCGAGCGAGGCCAGCACCGTCTCCCGGTCGAGGGGCGTGATCGTGCGCAGGTCGATGACCTCGACGTCGATGCCCTCGGCGGCGACGGCGTCGGCCGCGGCGAGGCAGTCGTGCACCATCCGCGAGTACGAGACGAGGGTGAGGTTCTTGCCCTCCCGGACCACTTTCGCCTTCCCGATGGGGACGAGGTGTTCGGCGGGCGGGCGCGGCCCCTTGCTCCCGTACTGCAGCCGGTTCTCCACGAAGACGACGGGGTTCGGGTCGCGGACGGCGGCGCGGAGCAGTCCGTAGGTGTCGGCCGGCGTCGACGGCATGACGACCGTGAGACCCGGCACGTGCGCGAGGAGGGCCTCCAGGCTCTGCGAGTGCTGGCTGCCGGAGGAGCGTCCGGCGCCGAACTGGGTGCGGACGACGAGCGGCAGGCTCGCCCGGCCGCCGGTCATGAACCGCAGTTTGGCGGCCTGGTTGAGCAACTGGTCGAAGCAGACGCCGATGAAGTCCATGTACATGATCTCCACGATCGGCCGCATGCCGGCCATCGCGGCCCCGACCGCGGTCCCGACGATCGCGGTCTCCGAGATCGGCATGTCCCGGACGCGGCCGGGGAAGCGCTCGGCCAGCCCGCGTGTCAGCCCGAAGACGTTGCCGCCCGCGCCCACGTCGATGCCCGCGACGAACACGTCGGGGTCGGCCGCCAGTTCGTGTTCGAGGGCGGACTTGACCGCGTCCATCATGCGGAAGTCCGCACCGGCCGGCTCGGGTGGCTCGGGCAGGCTCGGGCGGGGCGCCGAGACATGGTCGAAGAGGCTGGACGGGGCGGGAGCGGGGGCGGCACGGGCGGCTTCGACCGCCGCCTCGATCTCGGCCTCCACCTCGGCCTCGACGGCGTCGATCGCGGCGCCCTCCGCACCGGCCGCGGTGAGCCGCCGGCGGGACACCAGCAGCGGGTCGCGCTTCTTCCAGTCCTCCAGCTCCGACGGTGACCGGTACCGCTCGGGGTCGCCTTCGTAGTGGCCGTGCCAGCGGTAGGTCTCCGCCTCCACCAGGACGGGCCCCGACCCGCTGCGCAGCCGCTCCACCACCGACGCCACGACGTCGGTCACGGCCGCGACGTCGTTGCCGTCCACGTGCTCGTAGCCGATGCCGTAGCCGGCGGCGCGGGCCGACAGCGGCGCCCGGTGCTGGTCGGCGGCGCTGGAGAACTCGGCGTAGTGGTTGTTCTCGCACATGAACACCACCGGCAGGTCCTGGACGGCGGCGAGGTTCACCGCCTCGTGGAACATGCCCTGCGCGACGGCGCCGTCCCCGAAGAAGGCGACGACGACGCCTCCGGTGCGGCGCATGGACGCGGCCGTGGCGGCGCCGACCGCGATCGGCAGCCCGGCGCCGACGATGCCGTTGGCGCCGAAGATGCCGTGCCGGGGGTCGGCGATGTGCATCGAGCCGCCGCGGCCGTGGCAGGCGCCGGTCTCCCGGCCCATGAGCTCGGCGAACATCGACTCCGTGTCCAGGCCCCGCGCCAGGCAGTGGCCGTGGCCCCGGTGCGTGGAGGTGATGACGTCGCGCTCGTCGAGGGGGGCGCACGCGCCCACGGCGCTCGCCTCCTGCCCGATCGACAGGTGGACGAACCCGGGCACCTCCGACCGCCGGTACAGCTCGGCGGCGCGCTCCTCGAAGCGCCTGATCCGCCGCATCCTGCGGTGCAGTTCGAGAAGGTCGGGGCGGGAGCCGGTCATGGCGTCCTTCCGCGGGTCGGTGACGGTCACGGGGCGGCCGTGGCGGGGCGGTCGCGGAGCAGCCGCTTGAGCACCTTGCCGGACGGCGTGCGGGGCAGTTCGCCGATGAGCTCGACCCGGGCGGGGACTTTGAACCGGGCCAGCCGGGCACGGCAGAAGTCCTGGATCTCCTCCGCCGTCACCGTCTCGCCCGGCCGGGGAACGACGAACGCCCGCGGCACCTCGCCCCAGCGCTCGTGGGGCAGGCCGACCACGGCGGCCTCCAGTACGGCCGGGTGCTCGTAGAGGACACGCTCGACCTCGGGGGTGGCGATGTTCTCCCCACCCGAGACGATCATGTCCTTCTTGCGGTCCTCGACGTAGAGGAAGCCGTCCTCGTCGAGCCGCCCGACGTCGCCGGTGTGGAACCAGCCGCCGCGGAAGGCCCGCTCGGTGGCGGCCTCGTCCCGCCAGTACCCGGCGCACACTTTGGGGCCGCGCAGGACGATCTCGCCGAGGGTTCCGGCGGGCACGTCCCGGTCGTCCTCGCCGACCACGCGCACCCGGACATGCGGGATCGGACGGCCGACGGAGCCGAGCTTGGCGAGGGTGTGCTCCCGGTCCAGGAACGTGTCGCCGGACACGGTCTCGGTGAGGCCGTAGGCGTCGGCGAACCAGGCGTTCGGGAATCCCTCCAGGATGCGGCGGACCAGCGGTTCGGGCATCTTCTCCCCGCCGCCCACGATGAACCGCACGGACGAGGTGTCCCGGCGGCCGAGTTCCGCCGACCCGAGCACCGCGTTCATCATGGCGGGGGCGAGCCAGACGTTCGTGATCCGCTCGCGCTCGATCGCGCGCAGCACCTCGTCCGCGTCGAACTTCCGCTGGACGACGAGGCTTCCGCCGGCGTGCCAGGTCGCGAGCGCGGGAAGGTCGAGCGCGCCGACGTGGTACAGCGGGCCGCAGACGAGCGTGATGTCGGCGTGCGTGAGGCCGAGGTGGATGATCTGCCCGAGGTTCTTGTAGATCACGTTGCCATTGGTGATCTTGACGCCCTTGGGCCGTGAGGTCGTCCCCGAGGTGTACATGAGCCGCTGCAGTTCTCCCTCGCCCGTGTCGACCGGCGGGACGCCGCGGCCGAGGTTCGCCTCGACGAGGTCGGGCAGGCGGGTCCAGGACGGGCCGGCGGCCCCGTCGAGGGTGATGCGGTGGCGCAGTTCGGGAAGCGCGAGGTTCTCGGCGGCCGCGCCGAACTCGCTCTCGGTGATGAGCGCGCGGGCGCCCGCGTGGCCGAGGATGTACTCCCATTCCGCGGGGGCGAGCCGGTAGTTGAGCGGCAGGAACACCGCGCCGATCCGGTTGGCCGCGAAGACCGCCTCCAGGAACTCGGCGTGGTTGTAGAGCAGCAGCCCGATCACGTCGCCGCGGCCGATGCCGAGGTCGAGCAGACCGTGCGCGAGCGCGTCGACGCGCGCCTGGAGGTCCCGGTTGGTGAGCCGCCGGTCGCCGTGCACGACGACGGTCTTGCCGGGCCGCCGCTGGGCGTGCTGGTCGAGAACACTCGCGAGGCTGTACATCGCCGGGCCTCTCCTCCGGAATCGTCCGATCGGCCGGCCCGTTAATCAGTCCGACCGGTATATAAAACCGCGTGAACGGCACCCTAAACGGCACGGACGACCTTGACAAGCCCTCGGACGGACTCCGCGGAGTGTCGCGGAGGGAGTCTCGATCTCCGCCCTGGCCTTGACAGTTGATCGACCGCGGGGATTTCATTGACCGATCGGTACATGAAACTATCTGTGAGGTGCCATGAGAGCCCTGCGCTGGCATGGACCACGCGACCTGCGCCTGGAGGACGTTCCGGAGCCTGAGCCGCCAGGGCCCGGTGAGGCGCTGATCGAGGTGGCCTACTGCGGTGTCTGCGGCACCGACGTGCACGAGTACGCCTCCGGTCCGCACATGATCCGTCCCGGCCCGCATCCGCTGACCGGGCACCGCCCGCCGCTCGCGCTCGGCCACGAGATGAGCGGGACGGTGCTGGCCCTCGGCGGTCCCGCCCCCGGCGTCGAGGTCGGCGACCGGGTGGCCGTGGACCCCTGCTGGCGGTGCGGCGAGTGCCGCTGGTGCCGCCGCGGCGAGTACCACATCTGCCCCAAGGGCGGGTCGGTCGGCCTGGCCTCCCCCGGCGGTTTCGCCGAGCGGGTCACCGTCCCCGCCGCCGGGCTCGTCCGGCTGCCGGACGGCGTCCCTGACGACCTCGCCGCGCTGGCCGAGCCGCTGGCGGTGGGCCTGCACGCGGTGCGGCGCGGCGGCGTCGGCCCCGGCGACCACGTGCTGGTGCTCGGCGCCGGCCCGATCGGCGTCGCCGTGGTGCTGGCGGCGAAGACCGCCGGCGCGGCCGGCGTCTACGTCAGCGAGCCGGAGCCCGCGCGCCGGGAGCGGATCGCCGGCCTCGTGACCGAGGCGTACGACCCGGACGCCTCCGACGTGCGCCGCGAGGTCTACCTGCGGACCGGCAAGGTCGGCCCCGACGTGGTCGTGGAGGCCACCGGCCTCCCCGGCCTCGCCGCGGCGGCGGTGTCGTCGGCCCGCCGCGGCGGCCGGATCGTCCTGGCGGGCATCGGCGACCGCCCGGCACAGCTCGACCTGACCGCTCTGACGTTCTACGAGCGCACCCTGGCCGGAAGCCTCGGCTACAACTTCGACGTCGGCCGGGTCGTCGACCTGATGTCCGGCGGCGTCCTCGACCCCGCACTCATGATCACCGGCCGTTTCCCGCTGTCCGAGGGCCCCGGGCTGTTCGCCGATCTGGCCGCCGGCCGCGGTGGCCACCTCAAGGCGCTCCTGTCCCCGAAGGCACCGTGACCCCCATGAACTTCGACCTGCCCCCCGAGATCGTCGACCTGCAGCGCACGGTCCGCGACTTCGCCGCCAAGGAGATCGCGCCGCACGCGCAGCGCTGGTCCGAGGACGAGCACTTCCCGTCCCCGGTGTTCCGCCGGCTCGCCGACCTCGGGCTGATGGGGATGCTCGTCCCCGAGGAGTACGGCGGCACCGGCGCCGGAATGGTGGCCTACGTCGCCGTCATGGAGGAGCTCGGCGCCGCCGACCAGTCGGTCGCCGCCGCGTGGAACGCCCACTCCACCATCGCGAGCCTGCCGCTCGCCGTTTTCGGCACGCCTGAGCAGAAGGAGCGCTGGCTGCGCCCGCTGGCGTCCGGCGAGCGGCTCGGCGCGTTCGGGCTGACCGAGCCGTCCGCCGGTTCCGACGCGGCGGGCATCGCCACCCGCGCCGAAAGGTCCGCCGGCGGCTGGGTCCTCAACGGCACGAAGATGTTCATCAGCAACGCCGGCACCGACATCAGCCTCGGCGTGACGGTGCTCGCCGTGACGGGGACGGGTGAGAACGGCCGCCGGCGCTACGCGACGTTCTTCGTCCCGGAGGGCACCGGCGGCTACACCAAGGGCAACCGGTTGAAGAAGCTCGGCTGGCACGCCCTGGACACCCGCGAGCTGGTCTTCACCGACTGCTTCGTCCCGGACGACCACCTCATCGGCGAGGAGGGCAACGGGCTCCGGCAGTTCCTGGCCGTCCTGGACAAGGGCCGCATCAGCGTCGCCGCGCTCGGCCTGTCGCTCACCGCGGCGGCGCTGAAGCTCGGCGTCCAGCACGCCAGGACCCGCCACCAGTTCGGCCGCCCGCTGGTCGACTTCCAGGCCGTCGCGCACAAGCTCGCCGACATCGCCACCGAGTACGAGGCGGCGCGCGGCCTGATCTACAAGGCGGCCTGGCTCGCCGACCAGGGCCGCCCGCACGCCACCGAGGCGGCGATGGCCAAACTGTACGCGTCGGAGGTGGCGAACCGCGCGGCCTCGCAGAGCCTGCAGGTGCACGGCGGGTACGGCTACATCCGGGAGTCCGACATCTCCCGCTTCTACGCCGACGCCAAGATCCTGGAGATCGGCGAAGGAACCAATGAGGTGCAGCGGAATGTCATCGCCCGCGCCCTCACCCAATAGGAGACAGATGAACGACGACCGCACCGGCCCGGACACCGGCCTGGGCCGGGTCCTCGCGCCCCGGAGCGTCGCGGTGGTGGGCGCGTCCCCCACGCGGAAGGGGCCCGCGACGACCGTGCTGGCGAACCTGCGCGCCGCCGCCGACCCGCCCGCGACGTACGCCGTCAACAACCGGTACGCGGACCATGACGGGTTCCACCCGAGCGTCGCGAGCCTGCCCGAGGTCCCGGACGTCGTCGTCGTCGCCGTCCCGGCCAAGGCGGTGGCGGACGTCGTGCGGGAGGCCGCCGACCACGGGACACGGAGCTTCCTCGTCCTCAGTTCGGGATTCGCCGAGGCCGGCGAGGAGGGACGCGCCCGGGAGGCGGAACTGAAGGCGCTGGCGCTGGAACGCGGCCTGACCGTCCTCGGCCCGAACTCCCTGGGCGTCTTCAACTTCGCGACCGGCGTCCACCTGACGTTCGGGACGGTCATCGGCGGCCACGCCCCCGCCGTGGACGAGGTCGGGCGCGCGGCCCTCATCGTCCAGAGCGGCGCCATCGGCTCCTACCTGTGCGGCATGGCCAAGCCGAGGACGCCCTTCCGGTACATGTTCAGCACGGGCAACGAGCTGGTCCTGCCGGCCGGCGACCTCGTCGCGCACCTGGCCCGGGACCCGGGGATCGACGTCCTCGCCCTCTACGTCGAGGGGACCGAAGACGGCCGGGCGCTGCTGGACGCGATCGCGCTCGCCGACTCGCTGGGCAAGCGGGTCGTGCTGCTGCCGGCCGGGGAGAGCGCCGGCGGCTCGCGCGCCGCGGCCTCGCACACGGCGGCCATGGCGTCCTCGAACGTGCTGACCAGGATGCTCGCGGCGAACGCGGGCGCCTTCGTCGCCGACACGCCGGAGGAGCTGCTCGGCGCGGTCACCGTGCTGCTCGGCCACGGGGAACCGCGGGCGCCGGGGGTGGGGATCGTCAGCGTCTCGGGCGGAGCCGGTGTGATCACGGCCGACCGGCTGTCGGAGGCCGGGCTGGAGATTCCCGAGCCGGCGCCGGAGACGATGGAGCGGCTGCGCGCCGCCCTGCCCGGCTTCGTCGTCCCGGGGAACCCGACCGACACCACCGCGGGGGCCGTCTACGACGCGTCGATCATGGTCGGCGCACTGGAGGCCCTGGACGCCGATCCCGGGCTGGGGCAGCTCATCACGCTCATGGGGGCGGGCGGTGAGCATGCCGCCGGGCTGGCCGAGGCGCTCATCGAGGCCGCGCCGAAGCTGACGAAGCCGAACCAGCTGGTCTGGCAGGCGTGCCCGGAGAACGTGAAGCCCGTCCTCGCGGCGGGCCCGGTGCCGGTGAGCCCGACGCTCGCGAACGCGGTCGGCGTCGCGGCGGTGCTGCGCCGCTCTGGACCGGTCCAGGTGGTGGACGCCGCGGACGACGGCCCGCTGCCCGACCTCACCGGCCTCACCCCCGACGGCACCGGCTTCCTCACCGAAGCGGAGTCCCGTGAGCTGCTGCGGGCGGCGGGGCTGCCCATCGCGTCCGCCGCGTTCATCGGCCCGGCCGGCGAGCAGGGCTTCGGCCCCATCCCCGGCGTCGCGTTCCCCGTCGCCGTGAAACTCCAGGCCACCGGTGTCCGGCACAAGACCGAGATCGGCGGCGTCGTCCTGGACGTCCGCGACGAGGACGAGCTGCTCGCCGCCGTCCGCGCCACGGCCGCGACCGCCCGCGAACGCGTCCCCGGCATCGTCATCGAAGGGTGGACGGTCGAGCAGATGGCGCCGCGCGGCGTCGAGGTCCTGCTCTCCGCCCGGCACGACCCCGCCTACGGGCCGGTCGTGGTCGCCGGCTCCGGCGGGGTGCAGGCGGAGCTGATCGGCGACCTGTGGGCGATGGCCGGCCCGATCGGCGCGCCCGCCGCCCGCGAGCTGCTCGCTCGGACGAAGGTCGGGCACGTCCTGTCCGGGTACCGGGGGCGCAGCACGGATCTCGGGCCGCTGTGCACGCTGATCGCGCGGCTGAGCGGGCTCGCCGCCCGGCTCCCCCGCATCCGCGAGATCGAGTGCAACCCGGTCATCGTGGCGGGCGACGGCACGGCGACGATCGCCGACAGCCTGGTCAAGCTCGCCCATTCCTGATTGTGAGAAAGGTGGTCTCCGGCATGGTGATGCCGTATCTGACGGACGAGGAGCTGGCACTGCGCTCGGCCGTCCGCGACTTCGTCCGCCGCGAATGCCCGCCCGGGCACTGGGACGAACTGGACCAGGCCCACACCTACCCGGCCGACCTGATGAAGCGGCTCGGCGCCACGGGCTGGATGGGCATCGCGTTCCCCGACGCGGAGACCGGCGAGCGCGATCCGCGCTGGGGGACGCTGCTCGGGCTCGTCACCGAGGAACTCGGCAAGGTGTCGTACTCGCTGGCCAGCAACTACTTCAAGGTGACCGGCTACGGAGAGACGATCCTGAGGTACGGGAGCGAGCGGCAGCGCGAGACGATCGTCCCGGGCCTCGCGTCCGGCGAGCTGCTGCTGGCCATCGCCCTGTCGGAACCGGGTGCGGGCAGCGACGCCGCGGCCGTGTCGACGCGCGCGGAACGGGACGGCGACCACTTCGTCCTCACCGGGACCAAGCATTTCAGCACGTGTTCCGCCATCGCGGACCACGTCATCCTCGTGGCGCGGACCGGCGAGCACAAGCACAAGGGCATCTCCGTCTTCCTGGTCGACCCGAAGACGGAGGGGATCACCTTCTCCGAGATGCAGAAGCTCGGCATCTGGACGAACCCGACGTTCAACATCTCCCTCGACCACGCGCGCATCCCGGCGAGCTGCCTGCTGGGCGAGGCCGGTCAGGGCTGGGAGGTCATCACGCACTCCCTGGACGTGGAACGCTTCACCCTGGCCGCCGCGTACGTGGGCGCCGCACAGGACGCCTTCGACTACGCCGCCGCCTACGCCAAGGAGCGCGAGCAGTTCGGACGGGCGATCTCGTCGTTCCAGGTGATCCGGCACAAGCTCGTCGACATGCACATCGCGATCGACCACGCCCGGCTCGCCACCTACCGGGTCGGGGAGATGCTGAACGAGGGGCTGCCGTGCCGGCGGGAGGCGTCGCTGGCCAAACTCGTCGCGTCGGAGGCGTACATGAAGGCCGCGCACGACGGCCTGCAGATCCTCGGCGGCCTCGGCTACACGATGGAGACGCCGATGCAGCGGCACTTCCGGGACGCCAAGCTCGGCGAGATCGGCGGCGGATCGTCGGAGATCCAGCGGAACCTGCTCGCGAAGAGCCTGGACCTGTGACCGGCGCGGCCGCCCGCCCTCCCCGGAGGGCGGTGGTCAGCGGCGTCGGGGAGACGGAGTTCTCGAAGGCCAGCGGGAGGAGCACCACCCGGCTGGCCTTCGAGGCCGTCTCGGCCGCCGCCGCCGACGCGGGCATCGACCCGGCCCGCATCGACGGCGTCGTCCCGTACCCGATGGGGCCGACGGCCGAGGACGTGATCTCGGTGTTCGGGCTCCCGGACGTGACGTTCACCGCCGTCCCGCACCTGGGCGGGGCGAGCGCGATCGCCGGGCTGCGGCTCGCGGCGCTCGCCGTGGAGTCGGGGCAGGCCGAGCACGTGGCCGTGTTCGTCGCCCGCAACGGACGGTCCGGGACGCGCGTCGACCAGCGGGTCGTCCACCTCGCCGGCCGCCACTTCCGGGAGGAGCTGGAGGAGGTCCACGGGCTCAGCACCCCCGCCCAGTGGTACGCGATGATCTGCCGCCGGCACATGCACGAGTTCGGCACCAGCAGGGACGCGCTGGCCGAGGTCGCGCTGACGATGCGGGCGAACGCGCAGCTCAACGAGGCCGCGCAGATGCACGGCCGGCCGATGACCCGCGAGGACTACCTCGGCTCGCGCGTCATCGCCGACCCGTACCTGCTGTTCGACTGCTGCCTGGAGACCGACGGCGCCGCCGCGGTGATCGTCTCCGCCGCCGGCGCGGTGGACGCGGGCCGGGCCGTCGCGATCTCGGCGGCGGCCGAGGGCCACCCGGACTCGCCCGACGATCTGTGCGGCCGGACCGACCTCTTCGACACCGGGCTCACCAGGGCCGCGCCCCGCGCGTTCCGCGCCGCCGGGCTGACCCCGCAGGACGTCGACGTCGCGCTCATCTACGACTGCTTCACGTTCGAGGTGATCCAGCAACTGGAGGAGGCGGGTTTCTGCCCGCGCGGCGAAGGCGGCCGGTTCGTCCAGGACGGGAACATCGCCCTCACCGGCTCGCTGCCGGTGAATCCGCACGGCGGGCTGCTGTCGCACGCCCACACCGCCGGGATGAGCCACGTCGTCGAGGCGGTGCGCCAGCTCCGCGGCACCTGCGGGGCACGGCAGGTGGACGGCGCCCGGGTGGCGGCCGTCACCGGCTGGGGCGACCTCGGCGACGGCGCCCTCGCCCTCCTGTCGGCCGGTTGAGCACATCACGAGAAGGGAGCCGGACGGTGACCGATGGACATCCGGACCTCGCCGGATACCGCGCGGGCGTCGCGGAGGAGGAACTGCGCGCCCAGCGCTGTACGGGCTGCGCGAGGAGTTTCTGGCCGCCGCGCCCGGCCTGCCCGCACTGCCGCTGCCCCGACACGTCCTGGGTCCGGCTGCCGGACACCGGCGAGCTGTTCACCTGGACGGTCGTTGCGCACACCCGGCTCGGCGGCTTCCGGGACGCCGTCCCGTACCCGGTCGGCATGATCGGCCTGCCCGCCGCCGGTATCAGGGTGATCGGGAGGATCGACGCACCCGCCGCGGAGCTCACGGCCGGCATGCCGGTGCGCTGGACTTTCGCCGACTCCCCCGCGGGCGGGCGCCGGCCCGTCTGGACACCGGTCCCGGCCGGGCGGGAGGGCCGATGACCACCAGCCTGCTCGACGAGACGACCATGTCCTGGGTCGGACGGACCGTGACGGCTCCCCCGTACCCGGTGACGCGTGCCGACATCGCCAAGTTCGCGGTGGCCATCGGGGCACGCGACCCGGTCCACTTCGACCCGGAGACCGCGAGGGCGCAGGGCCATCCCGACGTGGTGGCCCCGCTCGGCTTCTACGTCGCCGTCCGGCTCCAGTCGCAGAACCTCGTCCCGCTGGACGAGCTGAACGGCGACGGGGTGTCGCCGGGGCTGACGCCGCCGAGCCGCGCGTCCAAGATCATGGCCGGGGACACCAGGGCCCGGTTCCACCGGCGGATCCACGCCGGCGACGTCATCGGGCTCACCACCGCGATCAGCGGCATCCAGGAGAAGCAGGGCCGGTCCGGCCCGCTCATCCTGGTGTCCTACTCGCTCGACTACACCGACCAGGACAACGGGGAGGCCGTCGTGTCCGAGACGTACGCGCGGGTGCTGCGATGACCGGGACGCCGATCGACGGGTTCACGGTCACGCCGGGGCCCGTCCAGCTGTTCGCCTTCTCCGCCGCCACGTGGAACCCGCACCGCGTCCACTACGACGCCGACTACTGCCGGGACGTCGAGGACTATCCGGGCGTCGTCGTGCCCGGCCCCCTCCAGGGTTCCTGGCTGCTGGAACTCGCCGACTCCCGGGCGCGGGCGCTGGGGCTGCGGGTCGAGTCGATCGAGTACCGCAACGTGCGTCCCGCCTTCTGCGGCGCCGAACTCGTCATCGGCGGCCGGCTCGTCCAGGGGCCGCCCGACGCGTCCCTCGAACTGTGGGTCGCCTCGCCGGACGGCGAGCGGCACTGCGTGGCCACGGCGCACCTCCGCCCGCGGAACTGACGCGCACACGAACCGGCCCCTCCCACGGATCACGTGGGAGGGGCCGGTTCGTCGCGCCGGGAGGTCAGCCCGAGCCGTCGACCTTGTAGGTCTTGGCGGTGTCGGAGGCCCGGAAGTCCTCCTTGACTCCGAGGCCGGCCAGGGCCTCAGGGTCGATCTGCTGCACCTGGCTCTGCCGGGTCGTCGGCTGCGCCGGGTCGGAGAGGTTCTGCGGCGGCAGCAGCCCCGGCATCTCGAAGTCGGTGACCTTGCCCCGCGCCTTGAGCAGGCCGGGCCTGGTCAGGTCGCCGCAGGCCTCGGAGAGGATCTTCGAGTAGAGGTGGGTGAGCGTGTAGGCGTGGACGACGGCGTAGTCGGATTCCGGCCTCGTGGTGCCGTACTTCGCCTTCCAGTTCGCGGCCAGCTTCTTGTTGCCCTCGGCGGTGCCGCCGAGCGACCCCATCGGGCTCACCCGCTGGAAGCGCCCTTCCATCGCCGCCTTCGCCGACGTCGACAGGATGCTCGTCCCCCAGGACGACACGTTGCCCATGATCGGCACGTCCAGGCCGCTCGCCTTCATCACCGAGGCCGCCGACGCCGTCTGCTTGGACGTCGCGTCGATGAGGACGGCCTTCACCCCCGCCGCCTTCAGCGCGTTGACCTGGCTCGTCAGGTCGCTGTCGCTGGGCTTGATCTGCTGCGCGACCAGCGTCAGCCCCAGCTGCTTCGCCGCGTACTGGCTGCCCTTGTAGCTGTTGCCGCCGAAGTCGCCCTGCAGGTAGATGTGCCCGACCTTGTCCCCCTTCTTGATCTTGTCGTTGCGGAGCAGCCAGTCCACCCCGTTGATCATCTGGATGTCGTAGGTCGAGCCCATCACGATGAGGTGCTCGTCGCCCAGCAGCTCGGAGGAGAAGCTGGTCAGCCCGGACAGCACCCCGTTCTGGCCGATCTTGTCGCGGAGCGCGGTGATCACCGCGGAGCCGTAGATGTTGAGGAACCCGAACACCTGCGGCTCGATCTCGTCGTAGGCGGTGACGCCCTTCTGCGGGTCGTAGCCGTTGTCGCGGACGACCATCTCGATCTTCCGGCCGCACACGCCGCCGGCCTTGTTGATCTCCTCGACCGCCATCTGGTGGGACTGGTGGATGGTCTTGCCGCTGCCCGCGAGCGGGCCCGACAGGTCCACCAGGACGCCCAGCTTGATGGTGTCCTTGTCGACGCCCGTGGTCGCGCCGTCGTCGCCGCCGCGGGTCGAGCAGCTCGTCAGGGACAGGGCCAGGGCGATGGCGGCGACGCCCGCCGTCACCTTGGGCCGGGGGATTCTGGACATGGTTGCTCCTCCTCGGAACACAGGCTCGGAACACAGGCTGATCATGAAAGGTCGGTGCGGTCGGCGATCGGTCGGCGTGGAACGCCTCACGCGGCCGCGGGTTCGGGGGCGGCGGGACGGCGGCGCACCGTGCGGAACGACCGCATCGACCGGCCCTGTCTCAGCACGACGATCACGACGAGCGCCCCATAGGCGAACTTCGCCGCGAGCGAGGCGTCCACGCCGCCGCTCTGCCCGCTCGCGACGACGAGCGGCAGCACGTCCGCGTACTTGCTCAGCACCAGCGGAAGCCCGACGACGAACGTCGCCCCGGCGACGGCTCCGCCGACCGAGCCCAGGCCGCCCAGGACGACCATGACCAGGACGTCGATGGACAGCATCAGGTCGAAGTAGTCGGGGATCGCCCGCTGGAAGGCCAGCGCGGTCATGACCCCGCCCAGTCCCGCGTACATCGAGGACAGCACGAACGCGGACGCCTTGGCGCGCCGGATCTCCACGCCCATGCAGGACGCCCCGACCTCGCTGTCGCGCATGAGGCGGAACGCCCGCCCGGGACGTCCGCTCAGCACGTTGTGCGCCATCAGCATCCCGCCCGCCATGAGGGCGAGGAACAGGTACCAGAGGTGCTCGACGTCCCCGAACGGGACACCGGCCACCACCAGGCCGGAGGCGTCGGAGAACTCGTGCCCGGCCAGCGAGAACGCCGTCACCGAGCGGCCGTCGTAGCCGCCGGTCAGCGACGGCAGGTTCAACATCAGATGGTGTCCGAGGAAGACCAGGCCGAGTGAGGCGATCCCCAGGTACAGACCTCGGATCCGGCTCGCCACCGGGCTGAACAGCAGCCCGGCGACGCCCGCCAGCAGCACCGCCAGCACCGCCGCGATCAGCGGCGGAAGGCCGAGTCCCTGGACCTTGCCGTGGTCCTCGCCGGACAGGAACGCGTAGCCGTACGTCCCGATCGCGATGAAGAAGGCGTGCCCGAGCGACAGCTGTCCCGCCGCGCCGAACAGCAGGGTGAGGCCGATCGCGCCCATCGCCGCCGCCATCGCGAACAGGCCGATCCGCAGCCAGAAACCGCCGACGTACAGGGGCAGGACGAGCAGGACGGCCGCGATGGCGACGGTGCCGATCACCGCCCGCCGCCGGGTGAGGATTTCAAACACGACTGACCTCCTTGGCCCCGAACAGCCCGGACGGCCGCCAGAGCAGGATCGCGAGCATGACCACGTAGGCGGCGACGTCCCCGAGGCCCAGGCCGAGGAACGACAGTTCGTCCTGGTAGCCCGCCACCAGAACCTGGACCATGCCGACGATCAGCCCGCCCGCGATGGCGCCGCCGAGCGAGTCCATGCCGCCGATGATCGCGGCGGGGAAGGCGGTGAGAGCGACGAGTTCCATGCTCAGGCTCACGCCCGGACTGGGGAACGAGGCCAGCCCGACCCCCGCCACCGTCGCCAGGAGCCCCGACACCGCCCACGCGCCCGCCGATACGCGGCGCAGGCGGACCCCGACCAGGGTGGCGCCCTCGGCGTCCTCCACGGACGCCCGGATCGCCAGTCCGAGACCGGTCATCCGCAGGACCAGCGCCAGTCCGGCGATGAGCAGCGGGATGAAGGTCACCGTGATGATGACGGTGAGCGGAAGGGTCAGCGACCCCAGCCGGACCACGTGCCCGTCCCAGGGCGCGCCGAGCGGCAGGATGCGCTCGTGGAGCCGGCGGCTGACCTCCGCCAGGATCACGATGTTGAGGCCGATCGTCAGGATCGCCATGCCATGGTGATCGCCGCCTTTGACGCGCGACACCAGGAACCGCTCCGACAGGAGCGTGAGCAGCGCCGTGACGGCCAGCCCGAGCGCGAAGGCGGCGGCGAACCCGATCTCCGGTGAGGTCACGGCCACCAGGAAGACGCCGGTCATCATGAACGCGGGGTAGGCGAAGTTCACCACCCGCGTCGCCTTGTACACCACGACGAAACCGAGCGTGATCATCGAGTAGAGGAGCCCGAGCGACACGCCGTTCGCCAGCAGCTCCAGCAGATGGGTCATGAGGAAGGCCTCTCCGTGAGCCTGTCGGCCGCGGGTTCCGACACGGATGCCCCGGCCTCCGGCCCCGCGGGCCGCGCGGGGTCACCGCCGAGGTAGGCGCCGATCACCTCGGGGTCGCGGCGGATCTGCGCGGGCGTGCCGTCGGCGATGACCCGGCCGAAGTTCAGCACGGTGACGCGGTCGGCGATCGACATGACGACGCCCATGTCGTGCTCGACGAACACGATGGTCAGATCCAGTGCGTCGCGGACGGCGGAGACGAGGTCGCCGAGCCGGGCGCTCTCCGCCGCGTTCATCCCGGCGACGGGCTCGTCCAGGATCAGCAGGCGCGGCTCCAGGCACAGCGCCCGCGCGAACTCCAGCCGCTTGAGGTCCCCGTAGGACAGCCGCGACGCGGGCGCGTCCAGCTTGTCCGACAGGTCGGCGAACGCGGCGATCTCGCGGACGCGTTCGCGGTGCGCCCGCTCCTCCCGGCGTCCCAGCCCGAAGGCCGCGCCGATCACCCCGGTGCGGGTCAGCCGGTGCCGTCCCACCATGAGGTTGTCGAACACGGACTCGCCCGGTGACACGACGATGTTCTGGAAGGTCCTGGCGATCCCCAGGGCGGCGACACGGTGGGGACGCAGCCCGGTGACCTCCTGGTCGCCGACGTGGATGGCCCCGGACGTGACGGGATAGATGGCGCACAGGGCGTTGAGGAGGGTGGACTTGCCGGCGCCGTTCGGCCCGATCACCGCGTGCACGGTTCCCGGCTCGACCGTGAAGGACACGTCGTCCAGGGCGTGCAGCCCGCTGAACAGGACGGTCACGCCCTCGATGCGCAGACTCGGCGCCGTCATCCGTTCCACCTGCTCAGGGCGGCCACCGGCGCGGCCTCCCGGACGGTTTCGTCCGCGGACTCGCCCAGGTAGAGGCGGCGGACCTCGTCGCTGCCGGCCAGTTCGTCCGCCGGCCCCTGCAGCACGACCCGGCCGAGTTCGAGCACGTAGGCCGACCGCGCGAGGGAAAGCGCCATGGCCGCGTTCTGCTCGACCAGCAGAACCGGAACGCCCTCCTCGCTGATGTTCTTGATCGTCTCGGAGATGAGCTGCACGAGCCTGGGCGCGAGCCCGAGGGACGGCTCGTCCAGGAGCAGCAGTTTCGGCCGCGACATCAGCGCGCGGGCGATGGCGAGCATCTGCTGCTCGCCTCCCGAGAGGGTGCCCGCCGGCTGCTTCATCCGCTCCGCGAGGCGCGGGAACAGGTCGAGCACGTGTTTCCTCGACTTCTCGCGCTCCGTCCGCGACTTGACGGGGAGCGCCCCGGCGGCCAGGTTCTCGGCCACGGTCAGCGCCGCGAAGACGTGCCGTCCCTCCGGCACCTGGACGAGCCTGCTCCGCACGATCTCGGCCGGACTCGACTTCTCGACAGGACGGTCGAGAAAACGAATGGACCCACCCCTCACGGCGCCGCCGTACAGTGGCAGCGTCCCGGAGATCGCACGCATCAGCGTGGTCTTGCCCGCTCCGTTGCTGCCGAGAAGTGCGACCACTCCCGCGTCTCCGACCTGCAGAGACACCTCCTTGATCACGGGTTCACGCGCCCCGTAGGTGACGAGAAGCCGGTCGATATCGAGCATCAGGACCTCCGATTCCGCTCGGGCCGAGCTTCCATGGGCCGATCGAGCAGAAGGCGAGGTGGCTGCATCGGCACCGTCTGACCTCCTGTTTACTGCGGAAACGTTTTACATACCACTCGGTCTATAAAACCTTGGAGTGCACTTTAAGGCCACCCCCGCCACCACGACAAGGGGCTGCGAGCCTCGTCTTCAAGATCGGAGCGACGGCGGTTCGCACGCGCGGGGCAGATCCGCGCCGATGTGGTCCATGAGCGGACCGCCGCGGGGGCAGGCCGGTACCCCGCACTCCTCCAAGGCCGACCGGGCCCGCGATCAGTGGGCGCGGCGAATCGGCACCGCCGAGCCGGCCTGAGCCACCCGCCGATGAAGTGACCGCCGGCCGTCAGCCGACGGTGAAACTGAGCATGATCTTGTGGTCGTGCTCATCGTCGTAGACGATGACCTCGGTGATCCTGGGTGAGCTCTGAGTGAGAACCACGAGCGAACGGCTGGGGTAGGTGTTGGGTTCCTCTGTGGGGGGCTTGAGGAGCACGGACCGCACGCCGTTCTGCGTCCGGAACCAATTGACGACGGCGGTGGCCTGGCTCTGCAGATTGCACCCGTCGTCGACGGACTCGTACTCACACAGGGTCGATTCGACCTCCACGGTCGTGTTGTCGTAAGTCCTTCTGAGCTCGGTTGAATGACCCGGGATCGTCCCCAGCTCCGCGAGTGCGCTCACGTTCGCCTCGTAGCGCTGGTTCCCCTGCCTCTCCCGGATTGCCGTCACCGCCCACGTCACCGTGATGGCGAGCATCAGAGCGGTGGTGGCCGCCACGAGAGCGAGGAGAACGACCTTCTTCTTGCGACTGCGGGCGGAGCGTCGGGGCAGCGGCGGAACAGGCGGTTGTGCCGGCGGCAGCAGGAGGGTCGGTTGCGCAGGGGCGCCGCCCTGGGCGACCCGGGTGAGCTGGGCGTGCAGGCTGTCGGGGACCGGGCGCTGGGAGGGGTCTCGGTGCAGCAGCGCCCTGAGGACGGGTTCGAGGGGGCCAGCGTGTGCGGGTGGTGCGGGGTCCTGGGTGGCGATGGCGATGAAGATGGCCCCCGTACCGGCGCCCTCGAACGGGGGGCGCCCCTCCACGGCGGTGTAGAGCGTGGCGCCGAGTGACCACAGGTCGGCGGCGGCCGTGACCTCTTGGCCGCGGACCTGCTCGGGAGACATGTACGCGGGAGTGCCCAGAACGGCGCCCGTTCCGGTCAGGGTCGCATCGCCTTCGACGGCCGCGATGCCGAAGTCGGTCAGGACGACACGGTCGTTCTCCAGCAGGACGTTGGCGGGCTTGATGTCGCGGTGGGTGATGCCCGCCTGATGAGCCGTGCGCAGAGCGTCCAGCAGTCGCAACCCGATCTGCGCGACCGCGGCGGGCGGCAGCCGCCCCTCGGCCTTCAGCAGGTCGTCCAGGGAACGCCCCCTCACCAACTCCATGACGATCCAGGGGCGGCCGTCATCACCGGTCACGCGGTCGTGCACGGTGACGATCCCGGGATGCCTGAGCCCGGCCGCGGCGCGTGCCTCCCGGTCCAGCCGGGCGATCCAGGTCCGCCGTACGGCGTCGTCCAGATGCTCGGGCACGCGCAGTTCCTTGACCGCCACCTCACGGTCCAGTTGCTCGTCGTGGGCCCGCCAGACCGCTCCCATGCCGCCCCGGCCGAGCAGCGAGACCAGCCGGTACCGGCCCGCCAGCACCTGCCCGTCCCCGTCCGCCACCGGTCGCGGGCCGTCCTGCCTCAGCGGTTCCAACGGCGGCACCCCTCACAGGAACACTCGTGTCTGACCGAACAGCTGAGATCTTCTCAGAAGCCGGTCGCCTGTTGGGCGGCACGACCGCCGGAGATCATCCGACATTCCGCGAGCCGGGCGGCGGCCGGGCTAGCGCAGCCCGGCGAACCAGCGCGCGACGAGAGCGGTCCCGGCCAGGTTGGAGCCCAGGTGGCGCGAACCCTCGTAGGTCACCTCGCCCACGTCCACCACGGGCACGTCCCTGCCGGACGCGGCGAACGCGGCGTGGCAGTGGTCGGTGTTGGCGGTCACGGCCTCCTCATCCCTGCTGATCTTGTAGAGACGGATCGGGACGTGCGGGACCCATCCGGTGCAGACCTCGTCCTGCCGGAGGGCCTCCGCGAACCGGCCCCGCGGGTGGCGCAGCATCGCCAGTCCGTCCTCGGTGAGCAGTTCGTCCAGGGTGCCGGGCAGTCCTCCGACGACATCCTGGGCGGGCGTGGTGCCGTCGAAGAACCCTTCGACGCGCGTGTCGTAAGGAGCCTCGAAGATCTCTGAGGGGTCGTCGTACAACCCGTGGATCCGGTTCCAGGACGTCAGCAGGTACGAGGAGTAGACGACGGCCGCCTTGGGGTTGATCTGCGGCGGCTCTTCCTCGCTCACCAGTGCCGGCAGTTCGGCCCCCCGGAAGTCGTAGGCACCCGAGATCGGGGCGATCGCGCGCAGCCGGAACCAGCGATCGTCCTGGAGCACCCTGGCCAGCCCCAGCGCCGCCGATGCCCCCTGGGAGAAGCCCGTGACCATGACGTCGCGTTCCAGGGTCCTCCCGTGGCGCGGGACGAACCGGCGCGCCGCGCGCAGCAGGTCGAGCGAGGCGGTGGTCTCCGACGGGACGTGCTTCCACGGGGGCGCGCCGGGCCCCACGCCCATGCCCAGGTAGTCGGGGGCGACGGCGGCGAAGCCTCCCGCGGCGAACGTGGCCGCGGGCGCCCCGGTCCACACGTTCCCCAACATGGACGGGGCCTCGGCCTTGTTGATGTTCGTGCCGTGGCCGTAGGAGACGGTGGCGAGGCGCCGCTCACCGTTGCGGGGCAGGACGACCAGGCCGCTGGCGGTGGTCGGCCGGTTGCGCACGTCCACCGTGCGGTAGACGACCCGGTAGGCGTCCACTCCATAGCGGACCGTACCGGTGTTGAAACCGTCACCGGCCAGCCATTCCCGCAATTGGCCGGCAGAGAAGCCGCGCAGATGGACGGACGAGACGAACTGCCCCCTCCAGGAGGCCGGATGGGCATGAGTGGGAGATTTCCCGTCGTGCGTCGAGGTGGCGAGCACCGGCGCGGCCGAGACGGTCAGGCCCGCGGCGATGACCGAAGCGGCGACGCCCACCGCGACAGGGCCAAGGAAGCGATTCATGGCGGAATTCCTCTGGATCGATGAGCGCGAACGTCGTCCAGATTGCTGCGGGGCCCACCGGGCACGCATCGCCCACGCTGCCGATCCTCAAGATCAACCTCAGGGGTGAGTCACGACCGGAGTCGGGCTCGCGGGGAATCCGGCCGTGGTGAGAGGAGAACGAGGTGGAGGTCCGGGAGGCGCCGCGGCCGCGTCACATCTCGTACGTCTGGCCGGTCTGGCCCCCTTCGATGGAGCGGACGTAGGCGTTGGCCGCGGCGGCGACCGGGACGGGTTCGAAGCCGGCGAACAGATCGCCGTAGACGTCCAGCGACTCGGTGAAGACGGTGGGACTGACGGCGTTGATCCGCTGGCGGTGCGGCAGTTCGATCGCGGCGGCTCGGACGAACGCCTCGACGGCGCCGTTGGCCACGGACGCCATCGAGCCCTTCACGAGCGGGTCGCGGACGAGGATCCCGCTGATGAGGGTGAAGGACCCGTCCCCGGCCACGCGTGCGCTGCCTTGCCGGACGAGTTCGATCTGGCTGAACGCCTTGCCGGTGAAGCCGTCCCGCACGTCCTCGGCGCTCAACTCGGTGAAGGGCTTCCACGGGACGGAGCCGGCGGCGTTCGCCACGGCATCGACCCGGCCCACCCGCTCGTACATCGCCTGGATGGAGTCGGGGTCGGTGATGTCCACGGAGATGTCGGAGCCGGTCCGTGAGGCCGTGACGATCTCATGGCCGCGCTCGCGCAGCACCGTGTGGACGGCGCGGCCGAGTGTTCCGGTGGCTCCGATCAGCAGAATCTTCATAGGACGGATGGTCGTGCAGGAAGGTCGGTGTAGTCCAGCTACCTATGCTGCACATCCTTTTAAGATGTGCTCATGCTTGATGTGAAGCGCCTCATCCTGCTCCGCGACCTGGCGGAGTACGGCACCGTGACCGCGGTCGCGGACGTGCACCAGGTCACCCCGTCGGCCGTCTCGCAGCAGTTGCGGGCGCTGGAGACCGAGACCGGTGCGGTCCTGCTGCACAGGGAGGGACGCACCGTGCGCCTGACCGCGACCGGCGCCGCGCTGGTCAGGCAGAGCGAGCGGGTGCTCGCCGAACTGGAACGGGCGCACGGCATCGTGCGGGCCACGGACGGGCAGGTCGTGGGAGAGCTCGTCATCGGCTGCTTCACCAGCGCCCTCGCCCCGGTGGCCGCCCCTCTCGCGGGCGCGCTGGTCGAGCGCCACCCGGGGCTGCGCCCGAGGATCATCCAGGCGGAGCCTGAGGAGGCGCTGCCGATGCTGAGGCGGCGCGACCTCGATCTGGTGCTTCACTACCGCTACCGGCATCTCGGGGCGGGCCTTCCCGGCGGGCTCACCGCACGCACGCTCTTCGAGGACCCGCTGGCGCTCGCCGTCCCCGAGAGGCTGCGAGCGGCCGCCCGGGGGCAGGGAGTCGCGGCACTCCGGCGTGAGCACTGGGCCGCCACGCCCCCGCCCAGCGCCTGCCGCGACGTCATGCTGCACGCCTGCCACAGCGCCGGCTTCACGCCCCTGATAGAGCACGACTACTCCGATCTGCGGTCGGCGCTGGCGCTGGTGGCGACGGGTCTGGCCGTGACGATCCTCCCGTGGCTGCTGTGCGAGGACCCGCCGGACGGCGTCGCGATCCTGCCGCTGCCGGGGAAGGGCCGTACGGTCGAGGCCGTGACCAGGTCGGGCTCGGAGCAGCATCCCGCGATCATCGCGGCCCTCGACGTGCTGACCGGTGGCGCATCGAACGATCGTCGGGAAGTTGGGTCTTGACGGATCTTCGGGGGATGCCCAGACTCCGCATGGGAGCGCTCCCACACGGTGTCTCCGGCGCGCTCGTCCGGCGCATGGCCGGGTGAGCCCCAGGGGTTCTCGTGGGGTGCGCCTCCTCCACCCCCCGAGAGTCTGGAGTACCGGATGAGACGACGGATCGGGATCCTCACCGCCGCCACGGTGAGCATCGTCGCGCTTCTCGCCGCGCCGGCGCAGGCGTTGAAGCACGACGATCCGCTGGCCGGGAAGGCCAGGTTCTACGTCGAGCCCACGACCAACGCCGGACGGCAGGCCGACATCTGGGCGGCCGCGGGACGCGAGGACGACGCGGCGCACATGCGGGCCCTGTCCAAGGTGTCGCAGGCGATCTGGTTCACCGGCGGCACCCCCGCCGAGGTGCGGAAGGCGGTCCGGCGGACGATGGTCAAGGCCGCCGGGCAGCACGCCGTTCCGGTGCTGGTGGCGTACTACGTGCCGGGCCGGGACTGCTCGCAGTACTCAGCGGGTGGCGCTCCGAGCGAGGCCGCCTACCGCGCCTGGATCGACGCCTTCGCCAAGGGGATCGGCGGCGGCCGGGCCGTGGTGATCGTCGAACCCGACGGGCTGGCACTGCTGTCCAGCGAGCCGTGGTGCAACGAGGGCGGCGGAGGCACCACCGGAACGCCGGAGGACCCCGCCCTGGTCGAGGAGCGCTTCCGCGAGATCAACCACGCGATCGGCACCCTGCAGCGGCTGCCGCGCACCGGCGTCTACGTGGACTCCGGGCACTCTGACTGGCAGTCGCTCAACGACTACGACGCCGGCTACGGCGAACCGCGCGCCCAGCTCGGCATGGCCAGCCGCCTGCTCAAGGGCGGCATCGCCAAAGCCGACGGCTTCGCGCTGAACGTCTCCAACTACCGCGGCACCGACGAGTTGGTCTCGTACGGCACCAGGCTGTCCAAGTGCCTGCGCTTCCGCCAGAAGACGGGCTCGGCCAGTTGCTCAGACGCCGACCTGGCCACCGTCCGGGACGCCCCGCGTACGCTGACGCACTTCGTCCTGGACACCAGCCGCAACGGCCAGGGACCGTGGACGCCGCCGGCGGACAAGTACACCGACCCCCAGGTCTGGTGCAACCCGCCGGGCCGCGGCCTGGGCGCCCGGCCCTCGACCCGCACCGATGATCCCCTGGTCGACGCCTTCCTCTGGATCAAGCGTCCCGGCGAATCCGACGGCCAGTGCACCCGCGGCACCGCCGGGCCGGAGGATCCCGAGTACGGCGTGGTCGATCCGGCGGCGGGGGTCTGGTGGCCCGAGTACGCCTTGGGCCTCTCCCAGCAGGCCGTACCACCCCTCCGCTGACCTGGTAGGACCGAACGCCGACGACGCCCCCGCGGCCCGTCACCGACCACAACAGTGGCCCCGGGCTCTGATCCGCGACCGGATCAGAGCCCGTTCAGGGCCTGGCTCGCCGCGCGGCGCCCGCGCTGGAGCATGACATTCCTTTATCCGAAAGCGATGAATTCTGCACGTCGGATGCTCTCGAATGTGCATTGGCGGCCGCTTGCAAAAGGCTTACTGTGGCGCGACTTCACCCGATGTGCCGACGGCACGGGTTCGCAGGAGGTACCTGACGTGGACCACCCGCCTCGGTCTTGGCGCGGTCTCGCCGCCGTGTTCCTCGCGGGAGCGGCGCTGAGCGTCGCACCGGCCGGGGCCGCTCACGCCGCTCCGCCGGCCGGAGACCGTGTCACGGTCACCGCGGCCGGTTCCCCGGCCTACGACCTGACCGGAGAACTGTCCTCGGGGTCCATCGCCGTCCTCGACAATGTCGCGACGTACGAGACCAACGAGATTCAGGGTGCGGGCACGCTCCCCGGCGCCGACGGCGGGACGGCGGACGTCTCCTTCCAGATCGCCCGTTCCGCCTTCGGGTTGAAAGGCGACTTCACCCTCAAGGACCCCGGCGCGGGCGTGGAGATCTCCGCCCGCGTGAACGGCGGAGTCACGGTCCCCGGTGCGGCGACGGTGAAGTGGGCGGGGATCGGCACCGTCCGGCGCGGCGACTCCTCTTCTTTGCAGGCGGTCACGTTCACGATCGAGGATCGCCGTCCCGACCCGGGCGACCACGCCATCCGCATCACGCACGCCGGGCAGTCCAGGAACGCCGTTCTCCGCCTGCCCGACGACTACGACGGCACCCCGCGGCCGGTGTTGTTCCACTTCCCCGGGCTCGTGGAGACGCCGGGTATCGCCGAGTACTTCGGCCGAATGGCCGACTACGCTCAGACCCGCGGCTTCATCATGGTCACCCCGGAGCATTACGGCATCGGCTGGCAGGGCGTCCCGGCCGGGACACCCTCCCCCGACGTGGACGATCCCGGCTTCGTGCAGCGGCTCCAGGACATTCTCGTTCAGCGGTTCAACGCCGATCCCCGGCGCCTGTACGCCTCCGGCATGAGCAACGGCGGCTTCTTCACCAGCAGGATGGCCTGCGACAACGACCGGTTCGCCGCCTACGTCGCCGTCGCCGGCCAACTGTCGGATCCCGGCTCCTGCCGCCCCGGACGGCATGTCCCGATCGTCATGATCCACGGCGACGGTGATTTCATCGTGCCCTATTCCACGGTGCAGCCGGCGCTCGGCTTCTGGACGCGCAACAACGGCTGCGGCGGCAGGACCGTCGCCACGAACCTGCCCGACATCGCGCCCGACGACAACACCACCGTCGTCCGCCACGACCACCCGGACTGCCCGTCCGACGGGCCCGTCGCCGTCTACCAGATCAAAGGCGGGGGTCACAATTGGCCCGGCGGCATCCCGTTCCTCGGGCCGTTCCTGGGCGGGACCACCTACGACATCGACGCCAACGCCGTGATCTGGGACTTCGTTTCCCAATACCGCCTCCCCTGAGGACGGGACCTGACGAGCGCCTTCAGGTGGGAACGTTCACGGCGTTGTTCTCAGTTCGGTCGCGAAGGCGGCGATCGTCTTTTCCGGGTGCGTCGTCCCGGGGAAGTAGGCGCAGACCCGTTCGGCCACGTCACCGAACCGGGCCTTGATCTCGGCGGCGCATTCGGCGGGCGTCCCGACGACCGCCAGGGTCCGCATCACCGTGTCGTCGATCAGACCGACCATCGTCATGATGTCGCCGGTCTTGGACAGCGCCCTCAGCTCGGGTTGCAGATCTGCCCAGCCCTCGATGTCCAGGACCGGCCTGTACGCGGGGGTCGAACCGTAGAAGGCCAGCAGTGCCTTCACCCCGAAGGCCGCTGCCGCGATCTCGTCGGGAGTGTCACCCATCGCGACGATCGCCTGCGGGTACACCTCGATCCGCTCGCGACCCGCCCTCTCCAGGCCCTCGGCCACGGCCGGGAGTGTGCGCTCGCGGAAATGCCGATGGCTGTGGAACGGCATCACCAGCAGCCCGTCGGCGACCTCGGCCGCGGTCCGGGTCATCACCGGGCCCAGCGCGCCGAGCAGGACCGGCGGTACGCCGTAGGGGTTCGGTCCGGGGACGAACGTCGCGGGCATCAGGGTGTGCTTGGTGAACTCGCCGCGGAAGTCCAGCGGGGTGCCGTCCTGCCAGGAGTTCAGGATCGCCTTCACCGCGAGCACCGTCTCGCGCATCCGGGCGGCCGGCCTGCTCCAGGTCGCGCCGTACCTGTTCTCGATGTGCGGCCTGATCTGCGACCCCAGCCCGAGCCGGAAGCGGCCCTTGCTCAGCAACTGCAGGTCGTAGGCCATGTTGGCCAGGTTCATCGGGCTGCGGGGGATCGCGATCGCGACGTTGGTCATCAGGTCGGTCGGCGGCACCTCCGGCGAGCCGGCCGCGACGATCAGCGGCAGGAACACGTCGTGCGGGCCCTCGAAGGTGAACAGGCCGTCCACCCCGGCGGCGATCAGTGCGCGGGCCCGCTGCGCCGCCTCATCCGGCCGGCCGTCCAGTTGCACATCGAGTCTCACTGACCGATCTCCGTTCCGCGCGGCACCACGCGTCCGTCGCCGAGGGGCTTTGAGGGGTTCATGCTCCCCTATTCGAGGACGGCACCCTTCGACGCCGACTGGACGAGTTTCGCGTACTTGGCGAGCACGCCCCGCTTGTACGGGTGCGGCACGGGCGCCCAGTCCGGCGTCCGCCGGGCGGCGAGCTCGGCGTCGCCCACGAGGAGGTCGAGCCGCTTACTCTGCACGTCGAGCCGGACGCGGTCGCCGTCGCGCACGAAGGCGATCGGTCCGCCGTCGACGGCCTCGGGGGCGATGTGGCCCACGCACAGCCCCGTCGTCCCGCCGGAGAACCTGCCGTCGGTGATCAGCAGGACGGTCTTGCCGAGGCCGGCGCCCTTGATCGCGCCCGTGATGGCGAGCATCTCGCGCATGCCCGGCCCGCCCTTCGGGCCCTCGTACCGGATGACGACGACGTCGCCTTCCGTGATGGTGCCGTCCTCCAGGGCGTCGAGCGCCGCGCGCTCGCGCTCGAAGACGCGGGCCGTCCCCTCGAACACGTCCTCGTCGAACCCGGCCGACTTCACGACGGCGCCTTCGGGTGCGAGCGACCCGTGCAGGATCGTGATCCCGCCGGTGGGGTGGATCGGGTCGTCGAGCGCCCGCAGGATCTTCCCGTCCGGGTCGGGCGGGGCGATGCCGGCGAGGTTCTCGGCGACGGTCCGGCCGGTGACGGTGAGCGCGTCGCCGTGCAGCAGCCCTGCGTCGAGCAGGGCCTTCATGACGACGGGCACTCCCCCGATGCGGTCGACGTCGTTCATGACGTACCGGCCGAAGGGCTTGAGGTCCCCCAGGTGCGGCACGCGGCTCGCGCCGCGCTCGAAGTCGGCGAGAGTGAGGCCGACCTCGGCCTCGTGCGCGATCGCGAGCAGGTGCAGGACCGCGTTCGTCGAGCCGCCGAACGCCATGACGACGGCGATCGCGTTCTCGAACGCCTCCTTGGTCATGACGTCGCGCGCGGTGATCCCCCGCCGCAGCAGGTTCACGACGGCGTCTCCCGAGCGGTGCGCGAACGCGTCGCGGCGCCGGTCCGCCGAGGGCGGCGCGGCCGACCCGGGCAGCGACATCCCCATCGCCTCGGCCACGGACGCCATGGTGTTCGCCGTGTACATGCCCCCGCAGGCGCCCTCGCCCGGACAGACGGCGCGCTCGATGCGGTCGACGTCCTCGCGGCTCATGCGCCCGCGCGCGCACGCCCCGACGGCTTCGAACGCGTCGATGAGCGTGACGTCCTTCTCCGTCCCGTCGGAGAGCCTGACCCATCCCGGCATGATCGAGCCCGCGTAGAGGAACACGCTCGCGAGGTCGAGACGGGCGGCGGCCATGAGCATCCCGGGCAGTGATTTGTCGCATCCCGCGAGCAGGACCGTCCCGTCGAGGCGCTCGGCCTGCACGACGGTCTCGACGGAGTCCGCGATGACGTCGCGGCTCACGAGCGAGAAGTGCATGCCCTCGTGACCCATCGAGATGCCGTCGGACACGGAGATCGTGCCGAACTGCAGCGGGTATCCGCCGCCCGCGTGCACGCCCTCTTTCGCGCCCTGCGCGAGCCGGTCGAGCGACAGGTTGCACGGCGTGATCTCGTTCCACGAGCTCGCGATGCCGATCTGCGGCTTGGCGAAGTCCTCGTCGCCCATCCCGACCGCGCGGAGCATGCCGCGCGACGCCGTCGCCTCCAGCCCGTCCGTGACCTGACGTGAACGTGGTTTGAGGTCGGCACCTGCGACGATGCCCGACTCCGCCGGCGGCATGACTGACATACCACGACCCTACATACCGGGCTCTCGCGCCCTCCGGCCGCGCGCCGGTCAGGGTGAAGGAGGCGGAGCCGCGCAGGCGGTGAGGGTGTCGATCAGGGTGGCGCGGAGGAGGGCCACCTTGTAGGCGTTCTGGGGCAGGGGGTCGCAGCGGGCGGTCGCCAGGTCCGCGGCGGCGGCCGCGGTCTCCTCGGTGGCGGGCTCGCCGAGCAGGGCTTCGACCACTTCGGGAAGGAGGAGGGGTGTGCGGGCCACCCCGCCCACGGCTACGGCGGCGGAGGTGATGGTGTCGCCGTCGAGGGTGAGGCGGGCGACCGCTTCGGCCAAGGGCCAGTCCGCCATCTCGCGGGCGGTGGCGCGGCGGTAGGCGGCTCGTTCGGCCGGCGTGGGCGCGGGCATGAGGACGGCCTGGAGGATCTCGGCGGGCTCCAGGCGATGGTCGCGTGTCGGGTCGCCGCCGTCCCCGTACAGCTCGGCGATGTCCAGCGGGGATCGGCCGTGGACGTCGGCGGTCGCGGCGTAGGTGAGGAGGGCCGCGGCGAGTGTGGAGGGGTGGGGGGCGATGCAGGGGCCCTGGTCGATGACGGCCGAGTACAGATGGGCGCCCTCGCGCGCCGGGCAGGTGTCGCCTCCCGTCTGGTGGCACGTGAGGCCGGGAGTGCGCAGGTACCAGCAGCGGTTGCGCTGGAGGAGGTTGCCGCCGACGGTGGCGACGTTGCGGATCTGCGGGGTGGCGATGGCGGCGGCCGTGGCGGCGAGCGCGGGATAGGCGGCGGTCAGGCGGTCGTCGGCGAGCAGGTCGGCGATGGTGGTGAGGGCGCCGATGCGGGCCGAGCCGTCCGGCCGCCAGGCGATGCCGCGCAGGCCGGGGATGCCGAGCAGGTCGACCGGGGGGCGGGTCGCCCGTGTCATGACGTCGGTGCCCCCGGCGCGCAACTCGCCGCCGGTGTCGCGGACGGCTCTGGCGGCGGCCTCGATGGCGGTCACGTGCCGATCCCCTCCAGCAGCAGGTCGGGCCGGATGGGCAGGTCGTGCGGGCGCCGGCCGGTGGCGTGTCTGACGGCGTTGCCGATCGAGGCGGCGACCGCCATGGTGCAGATCTC
This sequence comes from Spirillospora sp. NPDC048824, assembly GCF_043198455.1. Classification (NCBI taxonomy): domain Bacteria; kingdom Bacillati; phylum Actinomycetota; class Actinomycetes; order Streptosporangiales; family Thermomonosporaceae; genus Spirillospora; species Spirillospora sp. NPDC048824. The sequence continues at coordinate 47,523 of NZ_JBICUS010000017.1, forward strand.
GCCCAGGCCGATGCCGCGGCCGGGCACGTGGTCCCAGCCCTCGGTGTGGAAGTACAGGTCGATCTCCGGAGTGTCGGCGATACCGGGGATGCGGTAATCCTCCAGGTTCGCGGTGAGGACGGTGCCGGTGGCCGGGTCGTCGTGGCGCTGCTCGAACAGGGCGTAGCCGATGCCCTGGATGATTCCGCCCTCGCACTGGTTGCGGGCCAGCCGGGGGGCGTAGATGTGGCCGGCGGCCACCCCGCTCCAGACGCGGGTGGGCCTGACGCGGCCGAGCAGGGTGTCCACCTCGACCTCGGTGACGACGACGGCTCCCGAGAAGCCCCGGCCGATGGCGAAGTGGTCCAGAGCGAAGGGCGTGACGTATCCGCGGCGGTCCCGGGGACGCCGGCCGACGACCTGGAGCCCCTCCGCCTCTCCGAGGGAGCGGGCGCCGAGGGCCTTGCGGAGGCGGCGCGCCGCGTCCTGGGCCGCCGGGGCGATGGAGGGGGTGGAGCAGCTGCTGGCGGACGTCGGCCCATAGGCGTGGTCACTGTTGCCGAGTTCGACGCGCACCTGGCCGGGCCGCAGGTCGAGCGCGGACCGCACCACCTCGGCGATCACCGAGCGGCTGCCGGTCCCGATGTCCTGGGTGGCGATGCGGGCGACCACGGCGCCCTGCTCGACCGTCAGCGAGACCTTGGTGCCCGGGTCGAGGAAGTACATGTAGTTGGCGGCGGCGACGCCCACGCCGCGGCGGAGACGGCCGTCACCGGGATCCGCGCGGTCGCGCCACATGGGCAGGGCCGCGGCCCGGTCGTACAGTGCGTGGCGCTTGGCGTTGCCGTCCCAGCGGCGGCGCAGGGCGATGGGGTCCTCGCCGCGGCGCAGCGCCACCTCGTCCACGCCTTGTTCCAGCGCCCACAGCATCGGCGGCAGGCCGGGGCCGCGGAAAGGTATGCCGGGGGCGCGGTTGGTGATGTGGTCGTAGTCGCGGATCCGGCGGGGCGCGTTGCCGTAGAAGAACCGCGAGTGCCAGGCCGCGTTGGACCCGATGGAGACGCCGGAGTCGCCGTGGGCGTCCATCGTGAAGGCCGACAGCCCGCCGTCGGCGTCGGCGAGGAGGGCCAGCTCGATGCGCACCCCGGGGCGGGTGCCGCCGTCGACGAGCTCCTCCGGCCTGCTGAGGACGACCCGGACCGGCACGCCGTGCAGGCGGGACAGTTCCACGGCCGCGACCACGTCGGAGGTGACGTTGACCTTGGACCCGAAACCGCCGCCCACATGCTCGGCCACGACGTGGACCTGCTCCGGGCGGAGCTTCCAGCGCTTGGCGGCCTGTGCGGCGACGCGGGTCACGGCCTGGGTAGACAGGTGCAGATGCAGATCACCGCCCTCCCATCGGGCCACGCAGCCGTGCGGCTCCATGCAGGTGTGGGCCTGTACGGCGGTGGTGAAGGTGGTCTCCACCAGGGTCTGGCCGTCGCCGTCGCGGGCCTTTTCGATGCGCTTCACGGCCGTGCGGCCGCGCCAGCTCATGGCGGCGGGCCCGCGTACGTTGCCGTTCCACTTGGCGGACGCGAGCGGGCCTTCGTTGGCGCGCGGAGCTCCCTTGCGGGACTCCCCGGTCGGATAGACGACGGTCTCGTCCTCCGGCGACAGCACCGCGGGCAGGACCGTGTAGCCGACCTCGACCCGCGCCGCGGCCGCGAGCGCCTCCGCCCTGGTGGGCGCGGCGACCGCGGCCACCGGCTGGCCCGCGTACCGGACGATGCGGTCCGGCGGCAGCATCTCGACCAGCGGACCGTCGTGCCGGATCTCGCCGACCTTCGCGTGCGGGTGCGGCGACCGCACGATCACGCCCTCGAACTGCCCCTCCAGGACGACGTCCGCCGTGTACCGCGCCGCGCCCGTGATCTTGCTGAGTGCCTCCACGCGTACCGGCGTCACCGTGCCCTCGCCGTGTTCGCCGTGTTCGCCGTGTTCGTCACCGTCGTGCTTGCCCGCGCACGCCGCCGCGACCGCCTCGTAGATGCCGGCGTACGCTCCGCAGCGGCACAGGTGACCCGCCAGGGCCTCGGCGATCTGCCCGCGGGACGGCTCGGCCGTGCCGTGCTCGGCCCGCCACCGGTCCATGAACGCCGCCGCCTCCACGACGAAGCCCGGCGTGCAGTAGCCGCACTGCAGCGCGTCGTGCTCGGCGAAGGCCCGCTGCACCGGATGGTCGCCGCCGAGACCCTCCACGGTCGTGATCTCGCGGTCCGCCACCGCCCCGGCCGGCATCAGGCAGCTCGCCGCCGTGCGCCCGTCCACCAGAACGGTGCAGGTGCCGCACACGCCCGTTCCGCAGGCGACCTTGGTCCCGGTCAGCCCCATCCGCTCCCGCAGCACCCGCGCCACGGTCTCCTCGGGCTCGATGCCGACGTCGACGGGCTTGCCGTTGAGGCTGAATTCCATTCGCGCTCCATGCGCCGGGCGGTGATCAGCGCCATCGTGGCACAGCGAACACCGCAGATCACTACTTTTGCCCGATGTCACCATCTAAGATCATTTTTGACGGCTTGTGCCAACGGCAGACGGGAACCACGGGTGTCGCAACAGCCAGACGTGCCGCAGGGGATCGACCCGAACACCCCGAACGTGGCTCGCATGTACGACTACGTGCTCGGCGGGAAGGACAACTTCGCCGCCGACCGCGAGCTCGCGGGCCACCTCATCGCCTCCATCCCGGACGGCGTCGAGGCCCTGCGCGCGAACCGCCGCTTCCTCGGCCGCGCCATCGCCCATATCGCCGAGCGGGGCATCGACCAGTTCATCGACCTCGGTGCGGGACTGCCCAACCAAGGCAACGTCCACGAGATCGCCCAGCGCGTCCACCCGGACGCCCACGTCGTCTACGTGGACATCGACCCGATCGTCATCGTGCACGCCCGCGCCCTGCTGGCCGCCGACGACCGCACCGCCGCGCTCCAGGCCGACATGCGCGCCCCCGAGACCGTCTTCGCCTCCGACGCCGTGGCCCGCCTCATCGACTTCGACCGCCCGGTCGGCGTCATCTTCAACGCCATGCTGCACTTCGTCACCGAGGCCGAGGATCCCGCGGGCATCGTCGGCGCCTTCACCGACCGGATGGCCCCCGGCAGCCACCTCGTCATCTCCCACAGCACCCTCGACGACCGTCCCGCCGATCTCGTCGAGATCATCGAGACCGCCTACGAGAACGCCTCGGCGCCCATGGTCTTCCGCGAGCACGACCAGATCCTGCGCCTGTTCAACGGCCTCACCCTCATCGAACCGGGCCTGGTCAAGGTCAACCGGTGGCACTCCGACGAGGAGGAGGCCGCGGCGAGCGGCGGCGCCTGGGTCTACGGCGGCGTCGCCGTGAAATGACCGCACGACCTGCCCGGCTCCGCGGGCGGTCAGCGACACCCGAGACCGGGACTACACCCGGACCTCGCCGCCGCCGGGCGGCGCCGGGTGGAAGGCGGCCCGGCCGGTGACGCGGACGCCGGTGCGGTCGCCGGGACGCAGGCGCACATGCCCGTCGACGCGGACGTCGACCGGCGTGTCGAGGCCCTCGACATCGATGGTGATCATGGCGTCGTGGCCGTAGAAGCGGACGTCGGTCACCCTCCCGCCGGGCACGGCGCCGCCGGGGTCGGTGAGCCGCAGCTGCTCGGGCCGCAGGATCACGGTCCCCTGGACGGCCTCGTCGCAGGCGCGCAGCTCGACCGGGCCCAAGGGGGTCTTCGCGGTCCCGTTCGCGGCGTCCCCCGGAAGGAGAACGGCGTCACCGACGAATCCCGCCACCCACGGATCGGCGGGGTTGCTGTAGACGTCATGTGACGGACCGCACTGCGCGACCCGCCCGTTGTGGACGACGGCCACCAGGTCGGCGATCGACAGCGCCTCCTGCTGGTCGTGGGTCACGAGCAGGGCGGTCGCGCCCGTGGCGCGCAGGGCGGCTCGGACGTCGGCCCGCACCCCGGCGCGCAGCGCGCTGTCCAGCGCGTTGAACGGTTCGTCGAGCAGCACGAGCGCAGGTTCGGGCGCCAGCGCGCGGGCCAGCGCGATCCGCTGCTGCTGCCCGCCGGACAGCTCGTGCGGCATCCGGTCGCCGTACCCGGCCAGCCCCACGAGTTCGAGCATCTCCTCGGTCCGCCGGCGGCGTGCGGCCCGGTCGGCCACTCCGAAGGCGACGTTGCGGGCCACGCTCAGATGCGGGAACAGTGCGCCCTCCTGCGGCACGATGCCGATGCGGCGCCGCTCCGGCGGGACGTGCGTCCCGGGGCCGGTGAGGAGGCGCCCGCCCACGGTGACGGTCCCGGCGTCCGCGCGGAGGAAGCCCGCGATGATGCGCAGCAGGGTGGTCTTCCCGCAGCCCGAGGGGCCGAGGACGGCGGCCAGCGAGCCGCCGGGGACGGTGAGGCCGAGCCCGTCCAGGACGGTGCTGTCCGGGCCGTACGCCTTGGTCAGGCCCTCGATCTCCAGATCGTTCATGTGCGCCTTCCGAGAAGGTACGAGGGGACGGCCGCGAGCAGGATCAGCGCGGCCGCGTACGGCGCGGCGTCGGCGTACGAGGCGACACCGGTCTCCGTCCACAGCCGGGTGGCGAGGGTGTCCATCCCGGTGGGACGCAGCAGAAGGGTCGCCGGCAGTTCCTTCATGCAGACCACGAACGTGAGCGCCGCGCCTGCGGCGATGCCGGGTGCGGCCAGCGGAACGGTGACCGACCGCAGGACCCGCAGCGGGCCGCGGCCGAGAGAGCGGGCGACGTCCTCCAGCACCGGCGGGGACTGGAGGACGGCGGCGCGGGTCGCGGCGACGGCGAGCGGCAGGAACAGCACCGCGTAGGCGCAGACCAGAAGCGGCAGTTCCTGGTACAGCGGGTTCGCGTACCGGACGGCGAAGAACACCATCGCCAGGGCGACGGTGATGCCGGGCAGAGCGTGCCCGGCGTAGGCGGCCTGCTCCAGCAGGGCCGGGAGCCGCCCCCGGTGGCGGGCGGCGACGACGCCGACGGGCAGGGCGAGGACGGTGGTGAGCGCGGCTCCGGCGGCGGCCACGCCGAGGGTGACCCCGGCGGTGTTCACCAGTGCGGCCGGGTCCCAGGTGGAGCGGTTTCCCGTCGCCAGCCAGTACGCGAGCGTGGCCAGCGGGAACACGACGGCCGCCGCGGCGACGGCCGCGCACCAGCCCAGCGACGGGGCCGTCCAGCGGCCGAGGCGCAGCGGCACCGCCGGGCGGGCCGTGCCGGTCCCGGTCCTGGCGTGCCCGCGGCGTCCGCGGGTGCGGGTCTCCAGCGCGACCAGCGCCACCGTCATCACCACAAGCACGACGCTCAGCGCCGCCGCCGGGGTGCGGTCGAAACTGGCCTGGTAGGACGTGTAGATGCCGCGGGTGAACGTGTCGTACCGCATCAGCGACACCGCGCCGAAGTCCGACAGCACGTACAACGCGACCAGCAGCCCGCCGCCTGCCGCGGCGGGGCGGAGCTGCGGGAGGGTGACGCGGAAGAACGTCCGGCCCGGCCCGAGCCCGAGCGACCGGGACGCCTCCTCCTGCGCCGGGTCGATGCCGCGCAGCGCGGCGGCGACCGGCAGGTACACGTACGGGTAGCTGACCAGCGTGAGCGACACCGCCGACCCGGCGAACCCGGCGAGTCCCGGAAGGGCCGACAGCCACGCGAACGCCGCCACATAGCTGGGCACGGCCAGCGGCAGCGTCACGACGATCGACCAGGCGCGGGCGCCGGGCAACTCCGTCCGGACGGTCAGCCACGCCAGCGAGACCCCCAGGAGCAGGCACGCCAGGACCACCGCGGCGGCCAGCGCCAGGCTCCTGGCGAGCAGCAGCGCGGTGCCCTCGGTGGTGACGACGCTCCAGGCGAATCCGAAGCCGCGCTCCAGCGCCCGCACGGCGAGATAGCCGAGCGGCAGCAAGGCCAGTGCCCCGGTCAGGGAGGCCGGGGCGAGGAGCACCCAAGGTGCGCGGGGTGCGCGGGGTGCGCGGGGTGCGCGGGGTGCGCGGGGTGCGCGGGGTGCGCGGGCCGTGGTCATCCGGTCAGACCATGCCGGCTTCCCGGAGCATCTTCAGAGTCTCCTGAAGTGACTCCAGTTCGCCGAGGTCGATCTCGGGCGCCTTCAGCGAGTCCAGCGGCGGCAGGCCGGGGGTGCTGCTGGTGACCCCGGACGCCAGCGGGTACTCCTTCGTCTCGTCGCTGAAGTAGGTCTGCGCCTCCTTGGAGAGCAGGAAGTCGATGGCCTTCTGCGCGGCCGCGGGGTGCGCGGCGCCCTTCAGCACGCCCGCACCCGCCACGTTGATCAGCGCACCGGGGTCGGCGCCGGGAAGGTAGTGGAGCTTGGCGGTGACACTGCTCTCACCCTTCTCCGCGACCCTCTCGTACCAGTAGTAGTGGTTGATCAGTCCCAGGCCGATCTGGCCGGCGTTCACCGCGTCCAGCACGGCGATGTTGTTGTCGTACGCCTTCACGCCGTTGGCCTTGAGGCCCTCCAGCCACTTGCGGGTGGCGTCGTCGCCGTCCAGGACCCGCATGCCGGTGACGAACGCCTGGAAGGACGCGTTGGTCGGCGCGTAGGCGATCTTGCCCTTCCATTCCGGCCTGACGAGGTCGCGGACGCTGTCGGGCGCCTTGGCGACGAGATTCGGGTTGTAGGCGATCACGCGGACCCGGCCGGAGAGCCCCACCCAGTCGCCCGCGCCGGAGCGGAACTGCGCCGCGACCTTGTCGAGGGACGGCTGGGGCAGCTTGGCCAGGCGCCCCTCCTTCGCGAGGGCGCCGAGCGCTCCGGCGTCCTGGGAGAAGAACAGGTCGGCCTTGGTGCCGTCGCCCTCCTCAAGGATCTGCGCGGACAGTTCGGCGCTGGCGCCGTACCGGACCTCGACGTCGGTGCCGACCGCGTCCTCCAGCTTTTCCAGCAGCGGCTTGACGAGGCCTTCGTTGCGGCCGGAGTAGATGATCAGGCCGGCGTCGGATCCCAGGCCGCAGGCCGCTCCCATCGGCAGGAAGACGGCCGCGAAGGCGAGCACGGCGGTGAAACGTCGCAGGGGGTATCGCATGGGCCAACCTCGTGATGCCGTTTCGGGGGCGGTGTCGAAACATAGGTTAGCCTTACTTAAGATGCGCCTGTGAGGCACCCCCACCTGAAGTCCCATCCGGTCCCCTTCGCCCGTGACCTGGCCGATCATGCGGACCGGCCGGCCGTCGTCACCGCAGAGGGGACGCTGTCCTACCGGGAACTGGCGGCGCGGACCGCGGCCACCGCCGACCGGCTCGGCACCGAACGCCGGCTGGTGCTGCTCGCCGGGGCCAACACGGTGGACGCCCTGGTCGTCTATCTGGCGGCGCTGGCAGGAGGGCATCCCGTCCTGCTGGTCCCGCACGACCGCTCCCTCTCGTCCCTGGTCGACCTGTACGACCCGGACGTCGTGGCCTTCCCGGACGGGACGCTCGACGAACGCCGCCCCGCCTCCGCGCACACGCTGCACCCCGAACTGGCGCTGCTGCTCAGCACCTCCGGTTCGACGGGCGCGCCGAAGCTCGTCCGGCTCTCTCAGCAGAACCTGCAGGCGAACGCGGCGTCCATCGCCGAGTACCTGGACATCCGGGAGGGCGACCGCGCCGCCACCACCCTGCCGATGTACTACTGCTACGGCCTGTCCGTCATCAACAGCCATCTGCTGCGCGGCGCCGGACTGATCCTCACCGACCGTTCGGTGACCGACGACCGGTTCTGGACGCTGTTCCGCGACGCGCGCGGGACGACGCTGGCGGGCGTGCCCTACACCTTCGACCTGCTCGACCGGGTGGGCTTCGCCGACATGAGGCTCCCTCATCTGCGGTACGTCACCCAGGCCGGCGGGCGGCTGGCACCCGACCGCGTCGCGCGCTACGCGGACCTCGGGCGGCGGCGCGGCTGGGACCTGGTCGTCATGTACGGGCAGACAGAGGCGACCGCCCGAATGGCGTTTCTTCCGCCCGACCTCGCGGCGTCCCACCCCCAGGCCGTCGGCGTGCCCATCCCGGGCGGCTCCTTCCGGCTCGAACCGCTGCCCGGCCGGCCGGACGCCGACACGGGCGAACTGGTGTACTCGGGTCCCAACGTCATGCTCGGCTACGCCCACGGCCCCGCCGACCTCGCCCTCGGCCGGACCGTCGGCGAACTGCACACCGGCGACGTCGCCCGGATCCTCCCGGGCGGCCTGTACGAGGTGGTGGGGCGGCACGGCCGGTTCCTGAAGATCTACGGCCTGCGCATCGACCCGCAGCGCATCGAGGCGACGCTCGCCCGGCACGGCCTGGCCGCGCTCTGCACGGGCGACGACGAGGGCCTGGCCGTCGCCGTGACCGGTGGCGCCGACGTCCCGCACGTCAGGCGGCTCGTCGCGGCCGAATGCGGCCTGCCCGCCCGGATGATCAGCGTGCACCCGGTGTCCGAGCTGCCCCGGCATCCGACGGGCAAGCCCGACCGCCCGGCCGTGCTGCGGATGGCGCGTCCCGGGCCGGTGCCGGCGCGTCCCGGGCCGGCACCGGCCGCGGACCTGGTCGGCCTGTACGCGCGGATCCTCGACCGGACCGGCGTGACCGAGGACGACAGCTTCGTGGACCTCGGCGGCGACTCGCTCTCCTACGTCGAGATGTCGCTCAAGCTGGAGGATGCGCTCGGGACGCTGCCCGCCGACTGGCCCACCCGCCCCATCCGCGACCTGCGGCGCCCGGCCGGGCGCTCCCGGCTGCGGACCCTGGAGACCGGCATCCTGCTGCGCGCCGTCGCGATCGTCCTCATCGCCGGATCGCACATCTCGATCTTCACCGTCCGGGGCGGGGCGCACATCCTGCTCGCGGTGGCGGGCTTCAACTTCGCCCGGTTCCACCTCACGTCGCACGGACGCGGCGAACGCCGCCGGCACGTCCTCGGCGCCCTCAACCGGATCGCCGTGCCGAGCGTCATCTGGCTCGTGGCCGCGGCACTCCTCACCGCCGACTATCACCTCGTGGACGTCCTGCTACTGAAGAGCGCGTTCGGGTACGACAGCAACTACTGGTTCATCGAGGTCATCGTCTACATCCTGCTCGCGATGGCCGCGTGGCTGAGCGTCCCGGCCCTCGACCGGTCCGAACGCCGCGCCCCCTTCGGCTTCCCCCTCGCGCTGCTGTCGGCCGCCCTGGTCGTCCGCTACGACTTCTTCGGCCTTTCGGACCTCCCGGACGCGATCACCGCACTGTGGATGTTCCCCCTGGGGTGGGCCGCGGCGAAGGCGGCCACCACCGCGCGGCGGTCGCTGGTGACCGTGACCGCGCTCGCCACCGTCCCCGGCTACTTCGGGTCGGGCGAAACGCTGCGGGAGATCATCGTGATGGGCGGTGTGGCACTGCTGATCTGGGTTCCCGCACTGCCGAGCACCGCCCTGTTCAACCGGCTCGCCGGGATGCTCGCCGGTGCATCGCTGTACATCTACCTCGTCCACTGGCAGATCTATCCGCTGCTGGAGGGCCATTCCCGGTTCCTGGCCCTCCTCGCCTCCCTGGCGGGCGGAGTGGCCTACGCGGCCGCCGCCGCACGGATCCTGCGGCATGTGCGACGTTCCGACCGTCCGGGAGGGCGTGAAGGAAATCATTCGCTGCCTCAAAAGACTGCGGTGCGTTTATCACATGGCGTGACCGTGTGACTTCAGGCCACTGGAAGTGACCCTTCTCGCCCTGTCCCGGAGATAGCATTCATGCTTCTGGTTGCTGAATGTGTCACCCGTCGGACTCTCGAGAGGAAATCCAAGGATGACCCAGGCGTCACCGCATCCGCAGCAGGTCGCCGAGCAGAACCCGCGTGAAGTCGACGCGGTCGTGGTCGGTGCCGGACTGTCCGGCCTGTACATGCTGCACAAGCTGCGTGGGCTCGGCCTGTCTGTGCAGGTCTACGACAGGGGTGAGGGCGTCGGCGGCACGTGGTTCTCGAACCGCTATCCCGGGGCGCGCGTCGACGTGAAGAGCATGGATTACGCCTACTCGTTCGATCCGGAACTGGCGCAGGAATGGGAGTGGACCGAGAAGTACCCTGCTCAGGAGGAACTGCTCAGATACATCGAGCACGTCGCCGACCGCTTCGACCTGCGTCCGCACATCCGGCTCCGGACCCGGGTGACCGAGGCCGTGTTCGATGAGGGCGCCGAGCGCTGGCACGTGCGCACCGACCGTGGCGGACGGGTGTCGGCCCGATACCTGATCATGGCGACCGGCTGCCTGTCGACGTCCAAGCTGCCGGAGATACCCGGGCTGGAGGGCTACCGCGGCCACTGGTACCACACGGCGCACTGGCCCGAGGAGGGCGTGGACTTCACGGGGAAACGGGTCGCGGTGATCGGTACGGCGTCCTCGGGAGTGCAGGTCATTCCGCTTATCGCCGAGCAGGCCGCACAATTGACGGTGTTCCAGCGGACGCCCAATTTCGTGATACCCGCGAACAACCATCCGCTCGATCCGGAAGACCGGCGGTCGGCGAAGGCGCGCCACGCCGAAATGCGCAGGGCGAACCGCGAGTCCGGATTCGGTGTCGCGTTCCCCGAGGCGACCAAAGGTGCGATGGAGGTGTCGGACGAAGAGCGCGACGGCTACTACCGCAGAGTCTGGTACGACGAGGACAACAGTCTCGTCAGCCTGCTCAGCGGCTACAACGACCTGATCATCAACAAGGAGTCCAACGACACCATCGCGCAATTCGTCCGCGACCGGATCGCCGAGGTCGTCGACGATCCCGAGGTCGCCGAGGAGTTGCAGCCCAGGGACCATCCGCTGGGCGCCAAACGCCCCTGTCTGGGCACGAACTACTACGAGACGTTCAACCGGCCTAACGTGAGCCTCGTCAATGTCCGCAGGACACCTCTCGTGGAGATCACGCCCGCCGGCATCCGCACGACGGAGGACGAATTCGCCTTCGACGCGCTCGTGTTCGCGACGGGGTTCGACGCGATGACCGGCGCGCTCATGGCCGTCGACATCCGCGGGCGCGACGGGGTCCGGCTCGCCGAGAAGTGGGCGGAGGGGCCGCGCACCTATCTGGGGATCGCGGTGGCCGGGTTCCCCAACCTGTTCACGATCACCGGCCCCGGCAGCCCGTCGGTGCTCTCCAACATGACCGTCTCGATCGAGCAGCACGTGGAGTGGGTGGGCGACGCGATCGCCGCGATGCGAGCCCGGGGCAAGCAGGCGATGGAGGCGACCGCCGAGGCCGAGGACGCCTGGACCCGGCACGTCGACGACGTCGCGCAGGCGACGCTCTACCCGGCCGCCGACTCCTGGTACATGGGCTCGAACGTGCCCGGCAAGCCCCGGGTGTTCATGCCCTACCCCGCCGGCGTCGGGCTGTATCGCCAGAAGTGCGACGAGGTCGCCGCCACCGGCTACGAGGGATTCGAGCTCACCGACCGACAGTGATGATGCGGGTGACGAAGATCCCTGTTTAGGCGGCCCCCGGACGGTTTGCCGACATGGTGTTGATATCTTGGCGACATGATGTCGATAAGCGGTCCGGGGGCGCCCTGATGTTCCTGGCACTACGCGAACTGCGCTTCGCCCGGGTCCGGTTCGGGCTGATGGGGGCCGTCATCGCCCTGATCTCGGTCCTCATGGTCATGCTGTCCGGGCTGTCGGAGGGGCTGGTCAAGGACGGAGTGTCCGGCCTGCAGAACATTCCCGTGACCTCGTTCGCGTTCGAACGGGACGTCCAGCACGACGCGGCCTTCTCCCGGAGCGTCGTGGACGTGTCCGCGGTCGAGAAGTGGCGGGACCGTCCGGGCGTCGCGGACGCGGCCCCCTACGGCAACCTGCTCGTCAACACCGAGGGGCAAAGGGGCACCGAGATCGACCTCGCGCTGTTCGGGGTGCGGCCCGACTCCTTCCTGGCCCCCCAGGTGGACGAGGGAGCCCGGCTGAACGAGCCCGACGGCGTCGTCGTGAGCGCGACGGCCCTCGACGCCGGGCTCCGGGTCGGCGACACGATCACCGTCGACCGGCTCGGGACGCGGCTGCGGATCGTCGGCTCCACCGGGCGGCAGGACACCTTCGGGCACGTCGACATCGGTTATGTGCCGCTCGCGACCTGGCAGCGCCTCAAGGCGGGGGTGGGCCCGGACGACCCGATGCCCGAGCACGCCACCCGCGACATCACCGCGGTGGCGGTGCAGGCGGAGCCCGGCGCGACGGTCGACCTCGCCGCCGGGGACCGCGCCGCCGGCACCGAGAGCCTCACGATCGACGAGTCCTTCGGCGCGTCCCCCGGCTACACGGCCGAGACGACCACCCTCCAGCTCATCCAGGGCTTCCTCTATGCGATCTCGGCGCTGGTCGCGGGCGCCTTCTTCGCCGTCTGGGCGATCCAGCGCAGGCACGAGGTCGCCGTGCTGCGCGCCATGGGCGCGTCCGGAGGGTGGGTGCTGCGGGACGCGTTGACGCAGGCGTTCATCCTCCTCCTCGCGGCCGTCGCGGTCGGCGCGGCGATCGGCGTCGCGCTCGGCGCGCTCATGACCGGCGGCGGCGTCCCGTTCGCGCTCAGCGCGCCGAACGTGGCGGCGGCCGCCGCCGGGCTCATCGTCCTCGGACTCGCCGGGGCCGGCGCCGCCGTCGCCCGGATCGCCTCGATCGACCCCGCCACCGCACTCGGAGGAAACCGATGATCGGCAGGAGCACGCCGGACGAGGAGACGCGCGCCCGCGCGGACGTGCCCGGCAACGCGGGGCTCGTCCTGGACGGCGTCCATCTGCGGCACGGCGACGGCGACGAGATCGTGCAGGCCCTCGACGACGTCTCCCTCGCCGTGGCGCCCGGCCGGCTGGTCGCGATCGTCGGCCCGTCCGGCGCGGGCAAGTCGAGCCTGCTCGCGGTCGCGGGCGGGTTGGCCCGGCCGGACGGCGGCACCGTCATGGTGGCCGGGCACGACATGACGGCGGCCGGCCGGCGCGGACGGGCCGCGCTGCGCCGCGAGCACATCGGGTTCGTGTTCCAGTCCGGCAACCTGATCCCGGCGCTGACGGCCGCGGACCAGCTCCGGCTTCCGAACCGGTTCCGGCCGCGGCGCGCGCGGGCCGGCCGGGACCCGCTCGAACTCCTCGCCGACGTGGGCATGGCGGACAAGAAGAACCGGTACCCGCACCAGCTGTCGGGCGGGGAGCGGCAGCGGGTCGGCATCGCGCGGGCCCTCGCGACCGCCCCGAGCGTCCTGCTGGTCGACGAGCCCACGGCGGCCCTCGACCGGGCGCGCAGCCACGACGTCGTCCGGCTGCTCGCGGCCGAGACGCGGCGGCGGTCCGTGGCGACCGTCATGGTCACCCACGACCATGACGTCCTGGAACACTGCGACACGGTGCATGAAATGATCGACGGCCGCCTCACCGGGGCCGCCTAGCGCGGGCCCGCCGCTCGCGTGCGCGGGGGCGGCGGCCGTCGAGACGACGAAAGGGGGGCGCGTGCCGAGGATCCGGGCGGCGACCGTCGCCGAGCACCGGGCCGCCCAGCGGGCCGCACTGCTGGACGCGGCCCGCGACCTGCTCGCCGAGAACGCGGAGGACACCGAGCGGGCGCCGAGCCTGGCGGACGTCGCGCGCCGGGCCGGGCTCGCGCGCTCCAGCGTGTACTCGTACTTCACGTCGCGGGACGACCTGCTCGACGCCCTGATCGTCGACACGTTCCCGCGGTGGGCGGCGTACGTCCGGGAGCGGATGGAGAAGGCGTGCACGCCCGGCGAACGGGTGCTCGCCTACGTCGACGCGAACCTCCACCTCGTGGCCCGCGGCGATCACGCGCTGGCACGGGCACTGGCCGCGACCAGCCGCACCGACACGCTGGCGAAGTCGAGCCGGCTGCTCCACGACGACCTGGCGTCCCCGCTCCGCACGGCCCTGACGGAGCACGGCGCGCCCGATCCCGTGCGGACGGGCGAGCTCGTCCAGTCGATCGTCTACACGCTCAGCCGGATGATCGAGGACGGCCTGGCCGAGGCTTCGGCGCAGCGGCTCGGCCACGAGCTGCTCACCCCCTACCTGCGCGACGCGACCTGACGAACGGGTCCACCACCCCACGAAACGCAGCCCTTTCAACCGTGCGGTTGACGGGTCGGTGAGTCGCGGCCTACGCTTGTTTCAACCGTTGAGTTGAAAACTGCCGTTGAGTTGAGAACCGGAGGGGCGATGACCGCGGACGCGCTGTCCCGAGTCTTCGCCGCTCTCGCGGATCCGACCCGGCGCGACATGGTCGCCCGGCTCTCGGAGGGCGAGGCGACGGTGAGCCGGCTGGCCGAGCCGTACCGGATGTCGCTGCAGGCCGTCTACAAGCACTTGCGGGTGCTCGAGGACGCCGGGCTCGTCAGCCGGCCGCCGGGGCCGCAGCCTCGGCCGGTGCGCCTGGAGGTCCATGCCCTCGACCTGATGGACACCTGGATCGAGCGCCACCGGACCCGCGTCGAGCAGCGCTACCGCCGCCTGGACGCCGTCCTGGCGGAGATGAGGGGAGACGAGCATGCACAAGATCACGGAGACGGTCATCGAAGCGGACCCGGCGCTGCCGGTCATCCGGATGGCGCGTGACTTCGCGGCGACGCCCGAGCAGCTGTTCCGGGCCCACACCGACCCGGCGCTGTACGCCCGGTGGGTGGGGCCCGACGCCACGACCGTCCGGATCGACCACTGGGACGCCCGTACCGGCGGCAGCTGGCGGTACGTCTCGGTGCACGACGGCACGGAGTACGGGTTCCACGGCTGCTTCCACGAGGTCCGGCCGGACCGTATCGTGCAGACCTTCACGTTCGAGGGCATGCCCGACGACGTCGCGCTGGAGACGCTGTGGTTCGAGGACCTGGGCGAGGGCCGTACGCGGCTGCGGGCGCAGTCGCTGGTCGACAGCATCGACGTCCGCGACGCGTGGCTGCGCAGCGGCATGGAGACCGGTGTCAACGAGGGCTACGCCAAGCTGGAGAGGATGCTCGCCGATGGCTCTGTCTGACCGCCCGGCCGAGCGGCACCGGCGGATCGCCGGGCTGTTCACGGACCGGGTCCGCGGCGCCCGGTCCTGGGACGCGCCGTCCCCGGTGGCCGACTGGACCGCCCGCGACGTCGTGCGTCACCTGACCGAGTGGTTCCCCGCGTTCCTGGCCTCCGGCGCCGGCATCGAACTGTCCCGCGGACCGTCGGTGGACGAGGATCCGGTCGCCGCGTGGCAGGTTCACTGCGACGCGGTGCAGGCGGTGCTGGACGATCCGGAGACCGCGGACCGGAAACTCACGAACCCGCACCTCGGCACCCTGCCCCTGGACGCGGCGATCGACCGGTTCTACACCGCCGACGTGTTCATGCACACCTGGGATCTGTCCAGGGCCACCGGCCAGGACGACCGGCTGGACCCCGGCTTCTGCGCCCAGCTCCTCGGCGGGATGGAGGAGATGGAGGAGGTCCTCCGCTCCTCCGGCCAGTACGGCCCCCGCGTGGAGGTGCCCGGCGATGCGGACGTCCAGGCCAGACTGCTGGGCTTCATCGGCCGGGACCCGTTCTGGCAGGGCCCGGACGTGACCTGACCCTGGCCGGAGGCGCGCTCAGCCGTGGACGGAGACCGATGGCCGGCGCAATGCCGGGGCCAGCCAGCGGTGGAGGAGGGCGCGGAGGTCGGCGTCCTCCTGAGGGGGCTCGCCCGGGTGCTGCAGCAACGACGCCAGCAGCCGCATGATGATCTCGGCGAGGCCGTTGAGGTCGTCCTCGCCGACGCCGGCGGCCTCCCAGTCGACGGGGTAGCGCTTCAGCATCTGGGCGCCGTAGGCGATGGCGTCGCCGGTGGTGATCCCGCGGCCGAAGGCGCCGGAGTCCCCGAGCTGCAGCAGCAGGCTCAGCTGCGGCTCGGTCGGGATCGTCCGCACGCAGAAGACCATGCCCTCGACCACGGCCTCGGCCGGATCGGCGATCCCCTGGAGGTGGGCGACGAGCCGGTCGACGAACGACTCCGCGCCCTGGGCCGCCACCTCGCCGATGATGTCGCTGATCCGGTCGAAGTGGCGGTAGACGGTCTGGCGGGTGACGCCGAGCTCGCCGGCGACGTCGGACAGGGTCGTCTTCGCGACGCCGTGCCTGTCGAGGCAGCGGGCGGTCGCGTCGATGATGCGCTGCCGGGCCTCGGCATTGGACGCGGGAGGCCGGCCTCCCCAGCCGTGGTGCGACATGGCCCTAGGATCCCACAGGCCGCGCGGCCGGTCGTGACCTCGTCGCGCGGAGCGTGACCAGGATGAACGCGGTCGCGGCGGCCGCGCAGAGCGCGGCGTACCACAGGCTGCCGACCGGCGTGCCCTCCTCGGTGACGCCGTCGGCCGACGCGAAGTACGCCGGCAGCGCGATCAGCCACAGGACGACGTGGACGGCGAGGTATGCCGCCGGGTAGGTCCGCGCGAACAGCGGCGACGCCGCCGCCGGGGCCGCCGCGTCGGCGCGCACCGCACGCCAGGCGTCCACGAGCAGGCAGAGGCCGGCGATCCAGACCACGGCGAGTTCGGCGCCGAGGACGGCCCGCTGGATTCCGAGCCGGTCCTCGCCGCGGAAGGCGCCGCTGGGCGCGCTCACGATGATCATCGCCAGCGGCGTCACGGCGCCGGCGACGGCGGTGCGCCAGGCGATCCGCGGGCCGGTGAACGCGGCGCGGCCGTCCTCCGGTCCGACCAGGCGGACCACGAGGTAGGTCATCGCGCCGAAGGAGACCGAGGCGAACAGGAGCATGCTGTTCATCGGCACCGAGGCGAGCGCCGGCTGATTGATCATCTCGTTGCCGGGGTTCCACGCCCACCACTTCAGCTGGGGGCCGAGGTGGTCGAAGATCTCGTAGAAGACCTGGCAGGCGAACGCGACCGCCACCGAGCCGACCAGCGGCCCCCGCCGCGCGAAGACGCCCAGGGACCGGACGATCTCGTAGGCGAGCTGCGACAGCGCGGGATAGAAGGCCACGATGTAGAGCGGCAGCCGGTCGTACATGAACTGCACGGTGAACACGTTGTGGGAGAAGATGAAACCGACGTGCTCCTCCAGGCCGAACCAGCCCGGGAAGTACAGCGGCGGCTCGATCACGGCGAGGTAGACGACCGAGGCGAACCACAGCGAGATGTTGACGGGATGGCCGTCGCGCCTCCACCGCCGCCACGCGTGGACGAGGGCGAACACCGCACCGCCGACGATGAGCAGTTCGAGGACGAGCATGGTGCCGTTCTCGAGGCCGAACGGGTCGCGGAAGGTCACGATCGGGTTCGCGTCGTGGCAGGAGAAGCCGAGTCCTTCGGCGACGCGCTCGGCCGCCGAGTCACAGGTGTGGTCCATCGCTCGCTTCCCGGGTCAGGCGCCGACGCGGTCGCCGCCGCGGCCGGCTCCGGTGGACGACCCGCTCGCGGGGCCGGTGTAGCCGGTGTAGTCCGTGCCGGGCGGGTCCTGCCGGTCGTCGAACCCGCCGGGCACGACCGTGCGGCCGAGCCGCTGACGCAGCTTGTAGCGCGCGATGCCGAACCAGAACCGCGGATCGGCGGCCATCTCCCTGAGCGACCTGTCGAGGTTGAACACCTGCGCGAACGTCCGCTCGACGTAGGCGTCCTCGCGGCTCGCGGCGTTGATGGCGTTGAAGATCGGCCAGCTCAGGCGCGCCGCCATCCTGCGGCGCCAGGCGGGCGCGATCTCGGTCCCGGTCGCGAAGTCGTAGGCCTGGTCGCGGGCCATCGCCAGCATCCAGGGCACGTCGAGGGACTTCTTCTGCCGGTCGAGGAACTCGCGGAAGAAGGCGAGGCCGTCGGCGTCGCGGTCGCGCAGCAGTTCGCCGAGGATGAGCGCGGAGCGGGCGGCCGAGCTCATCCCCTGGGCGTAGAACGGGTTGAAGGCGCAGATCGAGTCGCCGACGCAGACCAGCCCGATCGGGGGCACGTCGAGCAGGTCGAAGCGGCGCCACTTGTTCCCGGTCGCGCGGGTCAGGTGCACCTCGGAGGTCGGGGTGCAGGCGCGGGTCGCCCGGCCGAAGGCCGCGGCCCGGACACGGTCAGCCCCGGCCTCGAACGCGTCGGCCTTGCGCGGCATCTCGATGCCCCACGACCCCATGCACACGATGGCCCGGTCGCCCTCGATCGGGAAGAAGTTGCTGAGGAAATCGTGCTCGTCGGGGTGGTCGCCTGTGTCCTGGGTCGGGGTGACGACCAGGTGCTTCCACCACCACGACGCCGGGCGCCGGTCGGCGGAGGGCAGGTCGTACCACCGCGAGGTGTAGGTGACCTTGGCGTCGAGGGTCTTCTCCGGTGGCGCGGACCAGCCGGCTCCGCTGAGCCAGTCGGCGACGGACGAGCCACGGCCCAATGCGTCGACGACCAGGTCGGCGGCCAGGTACGGCTCTTCGCCGCCGGCGGTGCGGTACTCGACCCCCTCGACGCGGCCTCGCGCGGTGCCGGCCTCCGTGGAGCGGAGCCCGGTGACGGTCGTGCCCTCGCGGATCTCGATGGCCGGCAGCTCGCGGATCTTCTCGCGCAGCACCCGCTCGATGAGCACCCGGGAGCTGTAGACCATCGTCATCGATCCGGACTTGCGCGGGGCCCAGCCGTCGTTCTCGCAGTAGGCCGCGTCCATCGACGGCATGAGGTGCAGTCCGCCGGCGGCGATCAGCGCCTCCTCGAACCCGGGGAAGATCGCGTCGATCGCGCGGCGGCCGGAGTTGAGGAGGAAGTGCGGGTGCTTGCTCTGCGGTACGCCGCGGCGGTGCTCGGCGCCCGGCGGGAGCCGGTCGCGCTCCAGGACGATCACCTTGTCGTAGTGCTTCGCGAGCGCTCCCGCGGCGCACAGCCCCGCCACGCTTCCGCCGAGCACCACAGCCGTCTCTCGCCGCATCCCGATCACCTCATTCATACAGAATATGGATGAATGTATGACTCGGATCGGGACGGGTCAACCGGCTCAGTGGTGAACGGGCCAACGCCGTGGGTGTGAGTAAGCGCATAGTCACCACTAGGATGTGCATGCCGAGGTCGCAGCGGCCGCGCATCGTGACGGAAACCCAGGGCGGACGGCTCCGCGAGCGGCGTCGATACCCTGCATCGGACTCGAAGGAGGCGAGAGTCGCGGATGGCCAGACGGCAGGCCCGATTCACCGCACAGGATCTGGCGGACGACCCCCGGCTGAGGGACCACTCCCCTGATCTCTGGCGGGTGGAGCTCGGAGAAGTGCAGCGCGGACTGTTGACGTCGGCGGTGCGCTGCTTCGCCGCGAACGGTTTCCACGCCACGACCACGCGCGACATCGCCGAGGGCGTCAGCCTCAGCCCGGCGGCGCTCTACGTCCACTTCCCGTCGAAGGAACTGGTCCTGTTCGAGATCATCCGAGTCGGCCATGAGCAGGCCCTGGCGTGCGTCCAGGACCCACTCGTCCCGGCCGCGGCGAACCCGGCGGACCGGCTGCGCGCCATCATCGCGGCGTACACCGCGTGGCATGCCCGCCATCATGTGGTCGCGCGCGTCTGCCAGATGGAGCTGGCCGGCCTGACGGCCGAGCACTACGACGAGGTCCTGGAGCTGCGCCACCGGACGAACGAGTTCTTCCGCGACGCCGTCGCCCGCGGAGTCTCCGACGGGTCGTTCGCGCAGGTCGACGTCAAGCGGGTCACGCGCGCGATGCTGTCGCTGAGCATCGATCTCGTCCGCTGGTACCGGCTCGACGGCGACGACTCGCCCGAGCAGCTCGGCGAGTTCTACGCCGACCTCGCATTGAAGCTGGTCACCCGCGACGAACCCGGCCGCCGCACCGCGCCCGGGGCGCGGTAGCCGCACGGCCGTCCGGCAAGCCCCGCGGATACCGCCGGTCAGGTCGTCCCTGACCCGTGAGCGGAGCGTCCGGTGATCCTTGACACGCCTTCCCCCCGTGGGTAACTATGCGCTTAGTCAGTTGCTCCGGAGGTCCCCTTCCTCCGAGGACGAGGAGAAGCCCCATGCTCCGCACTCGAAACGAGCACGACGGCACCGATGACCGCCCGCCCGCGCCGCCCCCGTCGACCGCCGGCCGCGGTACCGCCGAAGCCGGGCGGCCGTCCTGATGGCGAATCTGACCTTCGACTTCACCGGCCGGATCGTCGTCGTCACCGGCGCGGCCCGCGGCGTCGGCCGGGCCGTCGGGGAGCACTTCCACAACGCCGGCGCGACGGTGTACCTGGTCGACTCCGACGCCGAAGAGATCAAGGTCGCCGAGAGGGAGACCGGTGCGGTGGGCCTGGTCGCCGACGTCTCCGACACCGCCCAGGTGACCGGCGTGGTGGAGCGGGTCGTCGCGAACACCGGCCGCATCGACGTGCTGGTCAACAACGCGGGCATCCTGCGCGACGGAGTGCTGTGGAAACTCTCGGACGAGGACTACGAGGCCGTGATGGCCGTCCACGCCGGCGGCACCTTCCGGTTCACCCGCGCCGCCGTGCCCCACTTCCGCAGGCAGGGCGCGGGCCGGATCATCAACGTCACCTCCTACACCGGGCTCCGGGGCAACCCCGGGCAGTCCAACTACGCCATGGCCAAGGCCGGAATCATCGGGTTCACC
Organism: Spirillospora sp. NPDC048824; assembly: GCF_043198455.1. Taxonomy (NCBI): domain Bacteria; kingdom Bacillati; phylum Actinomycetota; class Actinomycetes; order Streptosporangiales; family Thermomonosporaceae; genus Spirillospora; species Spirillospora sp. NPDC048824. Next base: position 68,083 of record NZ_JBICUS010000017.1, read on the forward strand.
AAGACGGCGGCCAAGGAGCTCGCACGGTTCGGCGTGACGGTGAACGCGATCTCGCCCAACGCGCAGACCCGCATGATCGCCTCCATCCCCGCCGAGAAACTGGCCCGGCTCACCGCGGTGACGCCGATGGGCCGCTTCGCCGACGCGTCGGAGATAGCCGAGGCCGTCGCCTTCCTCGCCTCGGACGAGGCTTCCTACATCACCGGTGTCGTGCTCCCCGTCGACGGAGGAATCTCGCTGTGACGTCGCGGTGCGTCGTGCGGTGACGGCCGGCGCGCCGGTTCCATTCAACGGAGGACGGAATGCGCATTGACGGACGAGCGCTGATGGACAGGGCGCCGACCGACCGGACACGAACGAACGGAACACCGGCGAACGGAACACCGGCGAACGGGACGGTGCACGTACAGCCGGCGACGACTCCCCTCCCCTCCGCCGTCTTCCTCGATCTGCTGGCGCGCGAGGCCCCGCCCGCCGATTTCGACGGGCCGCTGGTGACGGCCCGCGCGGCGGGTGCGGGCCCCGATGCGCTCGCCCAGCTGGAGGCCGCCAAGCTCGCGGCGCTTCGGGTGCGCGCCATCATGCAGCGGTACGCCCGCCGCGAGGCCGAGCTGTCCGCACTGTTCGACACCGCCGGCGAACTGGCCGGGCTGCACGACCCCGATGCGATCCTGGACGGGATCGTGCGGCGCGCCCGGTGGCTGCTGAACGCCGACATCGCCTACCTGACGCTGAACGACGACGAGCGCGGCGACACCTGCATGCGGGTGACCGACGGATCGGTCTCGGCGGCGTTCCGGCGGCTGCGGATCCCGCTGGGCGACGGGCTGGGCGGCCTGGTGGCGCAGACGGCGATGCCCTACAGCAGCGACGACTACCTGAAGGATCCGCAGTTCCGGCACCGCGCCTTCATCGACGAGGCGGTGGCCGAGGAGGCGCTGGTGGCGATCCTCGGCGTGCCGATGCGGCTGGGCGGCCGTGTGATCGGCGTGCTGTACGCGGCGAACCGCAGCGAGCGTCCGTTCGACCAGGAGAAGGCGGTGCTGCTGGGGTCGCTGGCCTCGTACGCCGCCGTGGCCATCGACAAGGCACGGCTGCTGGAGGAGACCCGCACGGCGCTGAAGGATCTGGACACGGCGGGCGCGAAGGCCAGGGCGCGCGGCGTCGCGGTCGAGCGGGCCGCGCAGGCGCACGAACGCATGACCGCGCTGGTGGTCCGCGGCGGCGGTGCCGCGGACGTGGCGGCGGTGGTCACCGAGGTGCTGGGCGGGAGCCTGCACGTCCTGGACGCCGACGGCCGCACGCTGGCCGCCTCCGGTGATCCGGCGCCGCTCGCCGAGGACGAGCTCTCCCGCGTCATGGTCACCGCCCACTCCCCCGGCACGCGGGGACGCACAGTGCGGCGCGGCGACCTGTGGGTCGCGTCGGTGTCCACCGGCGAGGAGGTGCTCGGCGCGCTGGTGCTGCGCACGGCGGCGGAGGTCTCCGACGCCGACCGGCGCATCCTGGAACGCGCGGCGCTGGTCACGGCGCTGCTGATGCTGCTGCGGCGCAGCGTCACCGAGGCCGAGGCGCGGGTACGCGGCGAACTGCTGGACGATCTGCTGGACGGGCGCGTGGACGGCGGTGAGGCGTTCGAGGCGCGGGCCCGCCGGGCGAACCTCGACCTTGAAGCCCCGCATGTCGTGCTGTCGGCCCGCTGCGCCTCGCCCGGGCATCGCGGGCGCGCCGCGTTCTGGGCGTCCTCGTACGCCGCGGTGTCGCGGGGCTTGGCGGCGGCGCGCCGCGAGGAGGTCGTCCTGCTGCTGCCGGGCGACGAGCCCGGCCAGATCGCCGACCAGGTCGCCAAGGAGCTGCGCACCGCGCTGGCGGCGCCGGTCACCGTCGGCGCGGCCGGGCCGGTGCGCGGTCCCTCCGGGGTCGCCGGCGCTCACCGGGAGGCGCGCCGCTGCGCCGACGCGCTGGTGGCCCTCGGCCGCCGGGACGGCGGTGCGGACGCCCGCGAACTGGGCTTCGTCGGCCTGCTGATCGGCGCCGACCGCGATGTCGGGGGTTTCCTGCGCACGACGCTCGGCCCGGTGCTCGACTACGACACCCGCCGGGGGACGTCACTGACCGGGACGCTGGAGGTCTACTTCGACACCGGATGCAGCCTGTCCAGAACCGCCGAGCGCCTGCACATCCACGTCAACACCGTCACCCAGCGGCTCAACCGCGTCGGCCGCCTGCTCGGCGACGGCTGGCAGGAGCCCGGCCGGGCCCTGGACATCCAACTGGCCATCCGCCTCCACCACCTTCAAGGGCCACGGAGCTGAGCTCTCCCCCAGGATCAGGCCGGGGCGTCGACGGGCTTCTTCGCGTCGGACGCCCCGTCGCCGGACGCGCCGGACTCGCCGGCCGCACGGCGGGAGGACAGCAGGTGGCGGGCCGTTCCCCAGATGCCCCGGCGGAACAGCAGCACGATCACGATGAAGATCGAGCCCGTGACGATCCCGGTCTCCGCGAACCCGGCGGTGGCCAGGTAGTCCTGGAGCAGGACGACCAGGGCGGCGCCGATCGTGCCGCCCCACAGGGTGCCGATGCCGCCGAGGATGACCATCATCACGACCTGCCCGGACGTGGTCCAGTAGACACCGTCGAGTGAGGCGAAGCCGTGCCCGATGGCGAACACGCCGCCGGCCGTCCCGGAGAGGGCGGCGGACAGGACGAAGGCCAGGAGCTTGTAGCGGTCGACGGGGTAGCCGAGGGCCCGCGCGCGGGCCGGGTTGTCGCGGATGGACACCAGCACCCGGCCGAACGGCGAGCGGACGATGCGCCAGGCGGCGAACAGTCCGGCCAGCACGAACGGCAGCCCGGCGTAGTAGAAGTAGAACGGCTCGGAGAGGTCGAGGCCGAACAGGTCCCGGGGGATGCCCTGCAGTCCGTTCTCCCCGCCCGTCACGTCCCGCCACTGGTTGGCGACGAAGTAGACCATCTGCGCGAAGGCCAGGGTGACCATGGCGAAGTAGATCCCGGTCAGCCGTACCGACAGGAAGCCGATCGGGACCGCCAGCAGCGCCGCGAACGCCGCGCCGCCCACGATCGCGGCGGGGAACGGCATTCCGGTGTGCAGCGCGATCAGGCCGGTGCAGTACGCCGACCCGCCCCAGAAGGCGGCGTGCCCGAACGACAGCAGCCCGGTGAAGCCGAGCAGCAGGTCCACCGCGGCGGCGAACAGCGCCCAGCAGGCGATGTCCATGGCGACCGGCGGGTAGATCATCCAGGGCAGGGCGAGGGCGGCGACCAGCCCGGCCACCAGGAGCAGCGGGCCGGCCCGGCCCGAGCGGGCCAGTCTGTGCAGGATCATCTGAACGCCTCCTCGCGTCCGAACAGCCCGGCCGGGCGCCACAGCAGCACGGCGGCCATGAGGATGAACACGAGGGTCTGGGACAGCGCGGGCACGTACAGGTTGCCCAGCGCCGACACCAGCCCGACGGCGAAGCCCGCGGCGACCGACCCGAACACCGAGCCGAGGCCGCCGATCACCACCACGGCGAACACCGTGATGATCAAGTCGCTGCCCATCAGCGGGTTGACCGCCCGCATCGGCGCGGCCAGGACCCCGGCGAAGCCGGCCAGCGCGATCCCGAACCCGAACACCGGGGTCACCCACCGGCCGACGTCGATGCCCAGCGCCCGGGTCAGCTCGGGACGCTCCGTCGCCGCCCGGACGATCATCCCGACGCGGGTGCGGGTGAGGACCAGCCAGACCGCGACGCACAGCACCGCCGACGCCCCCAGCACGAACACCTGGTAGGCGGGGTAGGTGAACAGCCCCAGGTCGAGCGAACCGCGCAGCGCGGACGGCCTGGGGTACGGCTGGGAGTTCACCCCGTACTCGCGCTTCACCAGGTCCTGCAGGATCAGCGCCAATCCGAAGGTGAACAGGAAGTTGTAGAGCGGATCCAGCGGCGTCAGCCGCCGGATGAACAGCCGTTCCAGGACGATCCCGGCCGCGCCCAGCAGCAGCGGGACCAGCACCAGGGAGAGCCAGAAGTTCAGGCCGAACGAGTCGAGTGCGATGAACGCCCCGAAGGCGCCGAGCATGTAGAACGCGCCATGGGCGAGGTTGACGACGTGGAGCATCCCGAAGATGACGGACAGGCCGAGGGCGAGCAGGGCGAAGAACGCCCCGCCCACCAGCCCGTTGAACGCCTGCTGCAGCACCCCGGCCGCCTACGGCTTGCAGGCCGCGTCGGGCTGCGGCTGGAACGCCTCCGGCGCGGGGATGGTCTTGAGGACCTTCACGTAGTCCCAGGGCTCCTTGACCTCGCCGGACGGCTTCACCTGCGACAGGTACGCGTCGTGCAGCAGAAGGTGGTCCTCGGCACGGATGCTCGCGTTGCGGGCGAACATGTCCTCGAACTTGTGGCCCTCCAGCTGCTCGACCACCTCGTCGGACTCGTCGGTGCCGCCGCGCTGCACGGCCTCCAGGTACGTCAGGGCGGCCGAGTAGTTGCCGGCCATGTTGGCGGTGGGACGCTGGCCCGTCTTGGCCTGGAACTCGTCCGCCCAGGCGCGGGCCTTGTCGTCCATGTTCCAGAACCACATGTCGGTGTAGCGCGTCCCGGCCAGGGCGTCCGGGCCGAGCGAGTGGATGTCGCTGAGGGCCAGGAGCCCGACCGCGAGGCCGACGCCCTTGTCGCGCAGCTTGTACTCGTTGTACTGCTTCACCAGGTTGACCAGGTCACCGCCGGCGTGCATGGTGCCGAGCACCTTCGGCTTGGGGTCGAGGTTCGGGGCCTTCAGCAGGAACGTGGAGAAGTTGTCGTTGGGGAACGCCGTCGGGTCGGCCTCGACCACGGAGCCGCCGGCGGCCTTGATCGCCGTGGTGAAGGTCTTCTGCATGTCCTGCCCGAACGCGTAGTCCGGGTAGATGATGTACCAGTTCTCGCCGCCGTCCTTGGTCACCTCGGTTCCGGTGCCGTGGGCGAGCATGTAGCTGTTGTAGCCGTAGTGGAAGGTGTACTTGTTGCACTGCTTGCCTTCCAGCTCGGTGCTGGCGGCGCCGACGTCGATGAACACCTTCTTCTTCGTCTTGGCGATGTTGGCGACGGCGAACGCGGCCGACGAGGTCGGCACGTCCAGGAGCACGTCGGCGTTCTGCCGGTCGTAGAGCTCCTGCGCCTTGGAGTTGGCGATCTCCGGCTTGTTCTGGTGGTCGGCGGAGATGACCTCGATCTTGTCGGTCACCGCCTTGTCGCCGTGCTCGGCCTTGAAGTCGGCCACGGCCATCTTGACGGCCTCGACCGTCTTGCGGCCGGAGGTGTCGGAGTAGATTCCCGACTGGTCGTTCAGGACGGCCAGCACCACCTTGTCGTCACTGATCGCACCTCCGCCGCCGCCCGGCCCTCCGGCGCCGCACCCGGCCAGCAGCAGCCCCGCGGCGGCCAGGCCGCCGGTCCAGCCCATGATCTTCATCAGGTCTCCTCTGTTTCCGGGATCGTGGTCGTCGTCAGATGCCGAGGTATTCGAGCAGCTCGTGCTCGCGCTCGCGGACCTGGTCGTTGTCCATGGACTCGACGATCCGGCCCTCGGCGAGCAGGTGGTGGCGGTCGGCGACGGTGGCGGCGAAGTGGACGTTCTGCTCGATGAGCAGGACGGTCACCCCCGCGGCCTTGACCTCGCGGAGGATCTCGCCGATCTGGGCGACGATCAGCGGCGACAGGCCCTCGGTGGGCTCGTCGCACAGCAGCAGCCGGGCACCCGTACGCAGCACCCTGGCCAGCGCGAGCATCTGCTGCTCGCCGCCCGACAGCTTCGTCCCGGGGAACCGGCGCCGCTCACGCAGCTTCGGGAACGTCTCGTACACCCGCTCCAGCGGCCACGGGCCGGGGCCCATCGCCGGCGGCAGCGTGAGGTTCTCCTCCACCGAGAGGGTGGCGAAGACGCCGCGGTCGTCCGGGACGTAGCCGAGGCCGCGGCGGGCCCTGCGGTGGGAGGCGAGGCCGGTGACGTCCTCACCGGACAGCGAGACCGTGCCCGCCGTCCTTCCGTACGAGCCGTGCAGTCCCATCAGGCAGCGCAGCAGTGTGGTCTTGCCCGCGCCGTTGCGGCCGACGAGCGTGACGATCTCGCCCTCGTCGACCTGCATCGAGACCTCGCGCAGGGCCTGCGCCTCGCCGTACCAGGCCGACAGCCGGTCAACGCGCAGCATGGGCGTCTCCGAGGTAGGCGGTGATGACGCGCGGATCGTGGCGGATCTCGGCGTAGGGGCCCTCGGCCAGCACCGAGCCGTGCTGCAGGACGGTCACCCGGTCGGCGAGGCTGGCGACCACGTTCATGTTGTGCTCGACCAGGACCACGGTGCGTCCCGTGCGGATCCTGCGGATGAGCTCGATGGTGCGGTCCACGTCCTCCACGCCCATGCCGGCGGTCGGCTCGTCGAGCAGGAGGACCTTCGGGTCGAGGGCCAGGGCGAGCGCCAGCTCCAGCGCGCGCTTGCGCCCGTACGCCAGCAGGCCCGCCGGCACGTCGCCGTGGCCGGCCAGCCCGACCTGGTCGAGCAGTTCCCCGGCGCGTCCGGCGAAGCGGTCCAGCGCCCGGTCCGAGCGCCAGAAACGCCAGCCCAGGCCGGTTCGGCTCGCCAGCGCCAGTTCCACGTGCCGGCGCGGGGTCAGCTCGGCGAACAGGCTGGTGATCTGGAAGGAGCGCGCGACGCCCAGCCGCGTGATCGCCTCGGGGCTGCGTCCGGCCAGCTCCCGGCGGGCCTCCAGCAGCACGCTGCCCGCGGTCGGCTTCAGGAAGCCGGTGAGGAGGTTGAACAGGGTGGTCTTGCCGGCGCCGTTGGGGCCCACCAGCGCGTGCACGTCACCGTCGGCCACGTCCAGGTCGACGCCGTCCACGGCCCGGAAACCGCGGAACTCCCTGATCAGGCCGCGCGCCTTCAACACGGGGACGGTCCCGCCCGGAGCCGCGCCTGCGGACCCGTTTCCTCGCCCGTGCCCGCCCGTCCCGCCCGGAGCCGCGCCTGCGGAGCCGGTGCCTCGCCCGTGCCCGCCCTCCCCGGGTCCTCCTCCCATGCGTCCTCCTCGCGTCATGGCCGGCCCGAGCCGCATTCGGGACGCCGTGACGGTGAACGCTAGGTGGCGGCCGCGTGACGGGGCGAGGTGACCGGGGCACACATTCGGGGAGCATCCTGTGAGCGATTTCCACACCGGACGGCGCCTAAGACGAGAGACATACGCCCTGATGGGACGCGGAGGCGGCCGATCCGGGCCCGGACCCCGGGATTCATGGAAGCGGCCGCCACAGGACGCCGGTCAAGAGTGGTGTCCGCCGACGTCGCCGCGTCCGCCGCCGGTCGAACAGCATGGCGTCTACCGCGGGCTGGACCGAAGGCCCCGCGTCCCACCCTTCGGAGCCGCATATGCAGATGCTTCGCAGATCATCCGTCGTCCCGGCCCTGCTGGGGTCGCTCGTGGCGGCCCCTCTGGTGACGGCCGTCCCGGCCGCGCACGCGGACACCCGCTGCACCGGCATGGACAGGGTCCACGTTCCCGGAGCGCAGCGGCAGGTCGCCGCCTGCCTGGACGATCTGACCACCGCCGGCACGATCGCCTCGGGCCACACCGTCCCCGAGCAGTGGTCGGGAATGCAGTCCGTGGCCACACGCAACCCCAGCGGGGTGCCGGGAATCCAGATCGACGGCTACTTCCGCGACACCTCCACGTTCAACACCACCCACGGCTGGAACCATGACTCGCAGTTCGTGATCCGGCTTCCGGAGAACTGGAACGGCGGGCTCGTGGTCTCCGGGGCACCCGGAAACCGCCTCCAGTACTCCAACGACGTGGTCATCTCCGACTGGGTGCTGGCCAAGGGGTACGCGTTCGCGTCCACCGACAAGGGCAACAACGGCACGGAGTTCTACAAGGACGGCCGGCGGCCCGGCGACGCCGTCCAGGAGTGGTACCACCGGATGGCGCAGCTCACCGTCGCCGCCAAGCTGACCGTGGCCCGCCACTACCGCAGGTCCCCGCGCAGGACGTACGCGATGGGCGTCTCCAACGGCGGGCAGCTGGTGCGCTGGGCCCTGGAGAACCGCCCCGGGCTGTACGACGGCGGCGTCGAAGCCGAAGGCACGTACTGGCCGAGTGACAACGGGCCGAACGCACTGGTCCACCTGCCGGAGGCGCTGCGCAACTACCCCGAGTACGCGGCGACCGGCGACCCCGGAGCGCACGCCGCGATGATCGAGGCCGGCTACGCACCGGGTTCGGAGTTCCTGTGGGACTTCAACTACCGGTTCATCTGGGACAGCACGCAGCGCAGATACCGCGAGGAGGTCGACCCCTCCTACGACGGCGACCTGGAAGCGGGCATCCCGTTCTGCGAAAGCGGAACGCCCGACTGCGACACCGACTACCGCTACTACACGCGTCCCAAGAGTGTGCACAAGGCGGTGAAGCGGAATTCGCTGGACGGCCGCATCGGCAAGCCGATGATCTCCGTGCACGGGACGCTGGACTCCCTGCTGCCGATCAAGATCCACGGCGACGCGTACGCAGCGAAGATCCGTTCCGAGCGGAGGGGCGGCCTGCACCGCTACTACCGGATCGAGGGCGCCTCCCACCTGGACATCGAGTACGACATGTTCCCGGACAGGATGCGTCCGCTGCTGCCCTGCATGCGGACGGCGTTCGAGGCCCTCGAACGCTGGACGGCCCCGAGCGGCGGCCAGGCACCCCCGCCCAGCGCCACCATCCCCCGGCAGACCACCGGCGACGTGGCCAACACCTGCTCGATCGGCTGACCGGACCGAGGGAGGGGCGCGGGGGCGCGGGGGTGCGGTCCGCCTCCGCGCGCCGGCCGCTGGAGGCGCCGGACCGGCGGGGAGCCGAGTGGGACGCCGTTGCCTCAGTGGCGTTCACGCAGTAGGCGCTTGTGCAGCTTTCCCGTGGCCTGGCGGGGGAGCTCCGCCTCGAAGCCGATCGAGCGCGGGCATTTGTAGCGCGCGAGGTGTTCGCGGCAGAACGCGATGAGTTCCATTGCCAGATCCTCGTCCGGTTCGATGCCGCCGACCGGCTGGACGATCGCCTTGACCACCTCGCCGAGATCGTCGTCCGGGACTCCGATGACCGCCGCGTCGAGCACCTTCGGATGCGTGATGAGCAGGTCCTCGGTCTCCTGCGGGTAGATGTTCACACCACCGGAGACGATCATGTTGATCTTGCGGTCGGTGAGGTAGAGGTACCCTTCGCCGTCGACGTGGCCGACGTCCCCGACGGTGCTCGCCGTCCCGGACGGGTCACGGGACTCGGCGGTCTTCTCCGGGTCCTTGAAGTACTCGAAGTTGGTCGCGCCGCGGAAGTAGATGAGACCGGGGCGGTTGGGCGGGCACTCGTTTCCGTCGTCATCGACGATCAGCAGTTCGCCGAGGACGGCCTTGCCGACGGTGCCCTTGCGGTCCTGCCATTCGTGCGAGTCGCAGATCGTGAAGCCGTGGCCTTCGGTCGCCGAGTAGTACTCGTGGAAGATCGGGCCCCACCAGCCGATCATCTGCTCCTTGACCGGGACGGGGCAGGCGGCGGCGCCGTGGGTCACCGACTCCAGCGAGGACAGATCCGCCGTTTCCCGGACGTCGGCCGGCAGTTTCAGGAGCCGCGAGAACATCGTGGGAACCACCTGGGTGTGGGTCACCCCGTGGTGGGCGATGAGGCGCAGGTATTCGCGCGCGTCGAAGCGTTCCATGACGATGGAGGTGCCCCCGATGCGGAGCGTGCCCGCGATGCTGACCTGTGGCGCGGAATGGTAGAGAGGGGCGGGTGACAGGTAGACCATGCCCGGCCGCTGGCGGAACAGGCGCGCGGCGAATTCCATGACCGGTACGGGTTCGGCGGGGTGCACGTCGGGCAGTGGGCGCAGCACGCCCTTCGGGCGTCCCGTGGTGCCGGACGAGTAGAGCAGCGCCACACCGAGTCTCTCGTCGGAGATCGCCGTGTCGTCCATCCCGGCGATCGCGTCCTCCAGCCGCTCGAAGGGCGCCGGCGGATCCTGTGCCCCGGCCACCAGCCAGCGGGCGACCCGTGGGCAGGCGGCGACCAGGTCCGCGGCGACGTCGAGCATGGCCGCCGTGGTGATCACCACGCGCGCCTCGCAGTCGTCGACGATGTAGGCGGCCTCCGGGGCCGTCAGGTGGGAGTTGATGAGCGTGTAGTACAGGCCGCTGCGCTCGGCGCCGGCCTCGCACTCAAGAAGCCACGGGGTGTTCTCCATGAAGAAGGCGACATGGTCGAGCCGGGCCAGGCCGGTCGACCGGAACAGGTGCGCGATGCGGTTGGCGAGAGCCTCGAACTGTGCGAAGGTGACGACCTCACCGCCGCCGGCCATGATGATCGCCGGCTTGTCCGGCTGATTGATCGCGTGCTGAGCGGCGTACATCTCTCTCCTTGTGGCTTCCTTGTGGCTTCCTTGTGGCTTCCTTGTGGCTTCCTTGTGGCGTCGGCACGTCATCGGCCGGTCTCTTCGGACGGGCCGTCCGTCAGGGCGTTCTCGCCGAGGTAGCCGACTTCGAGCAGCCGGCGGTCGGAGGCGAACCCGGCGGCGTCGCCCTCGGCCACCAGGGCGCCGCGGGCGAGGACGTAGGCGCGGTCGGCGACCTCGAGTGCGAGGTGGACGTGCTGCTCGACCAGCAGCACGCCGCAGCCGGTGTCCTCGGCGACGCGGCGCAGGACGGGCAGCAGGCGCTCCACGATGATGGGCGCGAGGCCGAGGCTGAGTTCGTCGACCATCAGCAGCCGGGGCTCGGAGGCGATCGCGCGGCCGAGGGTGAGCATCTGCTGCTCCCCGCCCGACAGCAGCCCCGCACGCCGGTCGAGCAGCGGGCCGAGCGCGGGGAAGTAGCCGAGAACGCGTGAGATGTCCGCCGCGCCGCGCCGGGCGCCGAGCCGCAGGTTCTCGGCGGCCGTCAGGGAGGCGAACAGGGACCGGTCCTCCGGCACGTAGGCCAGGCCCCGGCGGGCGAGCCGGTGCGGCTTGGCCCCCGTGGCCCGCGCGCCGAGCATGCGCACCTCACCGCCGATCACCGGGAGCAGGCCGGCCACGGTGAGGAGCGTGGTCGTCTTCCCCGCCCCGTTGGGCCCGAGCAGCGCGACCACCTCCCCCGCCGCCACGCGCAGGCTGAGGCCGCGGACGACCGCCAGTCCCCGGTAGCCCGCCCGCAGATCCTTCACGTCGAGAGCGTTCACGGGCCCTCCCCTCCGAGGTAGGCCGTGATGACGGCGCGGTCGGCCCGGACGACCGCCGGTGCGCCGGCGGTGATGACGCGCCCGAACTCCAGGACGTAGACGAGATCGCAGATGCTGAACACCAGGCCCATGTCGTGGTCGACCAGCAGCATCGACGTACCGGCGGCGGCGACGCGCCGCAGGTGCCGGCCGAGCGCGGCCGACTCGCCGGTGTCGAGGCCCGCCGCGGGCTCGTCCAGGCACACGAGCCGCGGTCGTGCCGCGAGCGCCCGGGCGACGCCGACGAGTTTGCGCTGCCCCTGCGTCAGTTCGTCGGGCATCCTGTCGGCGAGGTCGTCCAGTTCCAGCAGTGCGAGCGCCTCCGCGACACCGGGTGGGGGCGCGGTCCGGCGTGGGCGGAGGAGATCGAGGAGCATCCCCCCGGGACCCTGCCGATCGGCGGCGACCTGGAGGTTCTCCGCGACGGTGAGATCGCCGAAGAGTTCCAGCGACTGCCAGGTGCGTCCCAGGCCGGCCCGTGCCCGGCGATGTGCCGGCAGGCCGCCGATCCGCCGTCCGGCGAACGTGATGCGCCCGTCGGCGGGGACGAGGCCGGTGAGCGCGTCGATGAGCGTCGTCTTGCCCGCGCCGTTGGGGCCGATCAGGCCGACGAGGGCTCCCTCGTCCACCGTGAGGTCGACATCGGTGAGCGCTTGGACGCCGCCGAACCGCACGCCCAGTCCGCGGGCTTCGAGGAGGGCCGTCATGGTGAGACCGCCTTGCGCCGGGTGAGCCGCCGGCGGGTCTCGCGCAGCGCGCCCGCCATGCCTTCCGGGTTCATGACCGCGGTCGCCACCAACCCGATGCCGGTGACGAGCAGCGTCCAGCGATCCCCGACGTGAACCCACTGCTTGAGCGCCGTGAAGCCCACACCGCCCGCGACGAGGAAGCCGCCGAGGCCGGCGCCGGACACGCTCGTGATCCCGCCGAGGTAGGCGTAGGCGAGAAAGGTCAGCGATGCGACGCCGCCGAAGAACTCGGGCGACACCGAACCGAAGCGGTAGCCGGAGAGCGCGCCGCCGAGGCCCGCTATGAACGCCGCCAGACCGAAGGCGAGCATCTTCGTCCCCGCCACGCTCACCCCCGCGGCCGCGGCGGCGCGCTCGTTGGAGCGGACGGCCAGCATGCGGCGGCCCGTCGCCGAGCGATGCAGATTCGCGACGCCGGCCGCGGCGGCCATCACGACCGCCAGGCAGAAGATCCCGAACCACGGAGTGGGAAGCGTGCCGTCGCCGAGCACCGGCGATGGATCGCGGGGACCGAAGTTCCAGCCGAACAGGCCGGGGGACGGCACCTGGGCGCCCTCCAGACCTCCCGACCACGCGGGGTTGCCGAAGACCAGCTTCTCGACCGCGACCCCGCCGGCGAGAGTGAGGATCGCCAGGTTGACGCCGCGTACCCGCAGCGCGGGCACCGCCATGGCCAGCCCGAACACGGTCGCGACCAGCGCCCCGGCGAGGGGCGCCAGCGGGAACGGGACGCCCGCGGCGGACGCGAGTTTGGCGAGGACGAAGCCGGAGACGCCGGCGAGCGTCATCTGCGCGAGCGAGATCTGCCCCAAGTAGCCGGTGAGGACCACGAGCGACAGGCAGATGAGCGCCCCGATCAACGTGTTGGTGATCGCCAGACGCCACACCGGGCCGAGCGTCAGCAGCCCGGCCGCGCAGGCGCCGGCGACCAGCACGGCCCCTGCTCCGAGCCGCCGCGGACGGGGGATCTCGGGCAGTTTCGCCGGGGAGGCGGTGCCGCGGGTGGGAAGCGTCTGTCCGCGGATGACCAGTGCGATGACGATGACGACGAATGGCACGGTTTCGCGTACTCCGGGCAGCGGCCCGGACCCGGCCTGCGGAAACCACGGCTCCAGGCTGAGCACCTGGATGAGGCTCTGTGTCATCGCGATGCCCAGCCCGGCGGCGGTCGCCACACCGAACGAGGTCAGCCCGCCCAGCAGCGCCGCCCCCAGGGCCGGGACGACGAGCAGCGTGATGGTGACAGGGTCGAGGGAGCCGTTGACCGTCGCCACGAGTATGCCCAGGAAACCCGCGAGGACGGCCGACAGGATCCAGTTGGCCCCCGCCAGGAAGTCCGGGGAGAAGCCCAGCAGCGTCGCGGCGCGCTCGTTCTCCGCCGCGGCCCGCGTGGCGAGACCGAACCGGGTGAACCGGAACGCCGCCCACAGCGCGATGGTGAGCGCGACGACGATCCCGGCGAGCAGCAGTTGATCGCCCGGCACGACGATGTCGTCCGAGAGCCGAACCGGTGTTTTGGGCAGGATCGGCTGGATCGAACGCGGAGTGCTCCCGAAGCGCAGCAGGGCGATCGCCTGCAGCACGATCAGGACGCCGACCGACGCGACGACCTTGCTCAGCGGCGGCGCCGAGCGCAGCGGACGGAAGACGAGCACATGGCACAGCGCCCCGAGAAGTGCCGAGGCGATCAGGGCGATGACCATCGCGGGCACGACTCCCAGCGGACCGCCGAGCGACAGATCGGTGGGGAAGAGGGTGCCGCCGCGCCGCAGGCCGTCATAGACGTAGGCGGCCTCCATCGCCATCGCGCCGGCGGCGAAGTTGACGGTTCCCGATCCGCGGAACGTCAGCACGATGGTCAACGCGATCGCCGAGATCAGGCAGCCGGTGCCGGTGCCGAGGAGCAGGGCCGTGGCCTCGTCCGGGAGGACCCGGGCGAGGACCACGGCGCCACCTGCCAGTGCGGCGAGGCCGATGGCCGCTGTCCGAATGCGCATGGTACCTAGCCGCCGAGCGCCTGGGCGATCGAGATGGCGTTGCCGCGCAGTGGCGTCGCGACCTGGATCCAGCGGCCGTCCTTGTACTGCTCGACGCCGATCTGGCTCCCGCACAGCGCCGCGAAGACGGGGCTGTAGCCGCACTCGATGGGACCGGCGACCATCATCATCGGGCCCTCGAAGGACTCGATCGCCTTCGCCATCGCCTCGGAGGTCAGACGGTCCGGCCCGATCTCGTGGACGAACTTCATCGCGGTCATGAGGTTCGCGAACGTGTAGCCCGCGAAACCCGTGTACTCGGCGTTCTTCGGGCCGTACTGCTTGACCTTGGCGACGTAGGTGGCCATTCCCGACGCCTCGTCAGGGGCGAAGTAGCTGTACCCGAAATTGGTGAAGTACCAGCCGTCGGGCACCTGGTCCTCTGACCCGACGTCGCGCATGTGCTTGGTCATCGGGGTGCCGAAGCACAGGCCCGTCGCCACGACCCGCGGTGTGACGCCCAGGGACTGCAGGGCGTCGTAGGTGGCCATGCAGCCGGGCACGGTGAGGAAGGACAGAAGAGTGTCGGCCTGGCGCCCGCCCGCCGCCTGGATCGCCGCCGCGACATCGGGGCCGGTGGCGGTGTCGGCGACCCCTACGAGCTTGACGTCCGTGACGCCGAGCTTCTTGAGTTGCGGTTCGAGGAACTGTTCGGCGGCCGCCTTGCCGGCCGGGTTGTCGGCGTAGAGGACGGCGACGCGGCGGACGTCCGGTAGCTGCCGGGCGACGAACTGCGCCATTCCCGCGATCGTCCCCGGTCCGCCCGGCGTGTAGGAGTAGGCGCCCTCGGCGGTGAGATCGTCGCTCGTCGAGGGGCTCGCCTCCATGATGGGCTTGCGGCCTCCGAGCACCGAATAGATCGCCTTGTTCCCCACGGTGAGGACGCCCTCGATGACGAACTTGACCTCGGGGTCGTTCGCCATCTGCGTCCCGCATTTCTGCCCGTCCTCCTCGCTCTGGACGACGCACTTCTCCAGGACGACGGGATGCCCCCCGGCCCCGCCCAGTTCCCGGTTGATGTACGCGACCGCGGCGTCGATGCCGGTCGACGCCTCCGGGAAGGCGGGTGCGCCGCCCTCCTGGTTGATGTAGCCGACTTTGATCGGGGACTTCCCGGTGTCCGCCGGGCCTGCCGTTCCGCCGGTGTACTGCAGCGCCCAGTCGTTACTGACCTTCGGCACCACGGCGGAACCGCCGGCCGCGTTCTCGTCCGAGTCGCCCGTGCCTCCGCCGCATCCGGCGAGCAGCACCAACGCCGCCGCCGAGGCGATCGTCATAGATCGGAATGCCATTGCCCTTCTCCATTCCTTTTCGGTCGGAGCCGTTGCGGTCCCGAACTCGACGCGATGGCGGCCGGGATCGGCGCGCACCGCGTCACATTCACCGACCACCGGTGAAGGCGTTCCTCAGCGCGGCGGCGCATTCTTCGATCGCCTCTCGGCCCGCGTCCAGCACGGCGGCCATGCTCAGGAATGCGTGGATCGTGGATTCGTAGCGGCGCAGGACGACGGGAACTCCGGCCTCCCGGAGGCGCTGCGCGTAGGCTTCGCCGTCGTCGCGCATGATGTCGAAGCCCGCCGTGATGACGAGCGCGGGCGGCAATCCCGCCAGATCGGCCACGATCGGTGAGACCCGCGGATCCCGCGCGTCAGCCGGATCGGGCAGGTACTGCTCGTACAGCCAGTCGTACTCGTCGCGTCCGAACATGTAGCCGGTCGCGAACCGGGCCATCGAGCGGCTGTGTCCCAGTGTGCCCACCGCCGGGTACACGAGGAGTTGGAAGACCAGGTGCGGTCCTTCGTTCGCACGTGCCGTCTGAGCGACGACCGCCGCGAGATTGCCACCGGAGGAATCTCCGCCGACCGCGGTGCGTGCGGGATCGGCGCCGATGACCGCGGCGTTCTCCACCGCCCATTTCAGCGCCGCGTAAGAATCGTCCACGGCCGCCGGGAAGCGGTGCTCGGGCGCGAGCCGGTAGCCCACCGACACCACCACCGCACCCGCCCGATGGGAGAGCATCCGGCAGATCGCGTCATAGGAGTCGATGCTCCCCGCGACCATGCCGCCACCGTGGAAGTAGACGAGCAGCGGGAGGGGATCCCAGCTCGTCCCTCGGGGCCTGTAGATGCGGACGGGGACGGGACCGTCCGGCCCGGGCACGTCGAGATCGCGGGATTCCGCGAGGGACGGATCGGAGGGGAGGCCGACGGACGCGTAGAACGCCGCGTGCGCCGAGCGCATCTCCTCCGGCTCCATCGCCGTGAGGTCCGGAAACGGGGTCTCGGCCAGTTTGTCGAGAAGAAGCCGGGTCTGGTCGTCGAGGGTGCTCATTCCTGCTCTCCCAGGGATTCGAGGATTCCGGCGACGGCGGCGGGCATCAGATGCACGGCGTCATGCCGGGAGGCCAGCTCGAAATAGCGCCAGTCACCGGAATCGCGGGCCATCGCCGCGTAGCCGTCGAAAAGCCCGAGCGGGTGTTCGTTGCACCGGATGAAGATCTTCTCGGCCGCGACCTCACCGTCGGCGCGGACCGGTTCATGGAGCGTCGCCGCCGGGTGCGGGCACATCCGCGCGGCGAAGGCCTCCCCGAGCTCCCCCGTCCAGCCGAGCGAGTCCTCGACCGTGAACAGCGGCGGGATCAGATGCGGTGTGCCGGCCTGCGCGGCGGCGGCCTCCGCCATGCGCACGAAGTCCTCGCCGAGGATCGTCGCGGCCGATTCGCCGTGCCGGGGAACGAAGGCGTCCAGGTAGACGAGCCTTGCGATCCGGGACGGCCGGGCATGCGCCGCGCCGGTGATGACCATGCCGCCGTAGGAGTGCCCGACGAGCAGCACGTCCTCCAGGTCGTTGTCGTCGATGACCGAGACGACGTCGCGGACGTGGGCCGAGAGGTCGGTGTCGGCCGCGGCTTCGTGGCCGCGCTCGGCGAGCCCGGTCAGCGTCGGAACGAAGACGCGGGAACCCGCCGCGCGCAGCCGGGCCGCCACTTCCTCCCAGTGCCATCCGCCATGCCAGCTGCCGTGAACCAGCACGCAGGGACGCTCCGCCATCTGTTCTCCTTCGACCTCGGGCCCGGACTCGACCTTCTCTGGAACGGTGTTCAAGACGAGTGGGGCCGAACGTACTGGTACACTGTTCCAGTGTCAAGAGATGAGGGACGGGAAGCCGCCGGGCACGCCAAGCGCAAGCGTGCGCCGCTGACACTCGCGGACGTCGTCGCGGCCGGCAGCCGGCTGCTGGACGAGGAAGGAGTCGGCGGCCTCTCGATGCGCGCCGTGGCGCGGCGGCTCGGCGTCGGGCACGGAAGCCTCTACTGGCAGGTGCGCGACAAGGACGAGCTACTGCGCCTCATCCTCGACGACACCCTCCGCGATATCGACGTGCCGGCCGAGGGCCCGTGGGACGAGCGGCTCACGCATCTGCTCGTGGCGGCACGCCTGGCGCTGCGTGCGCGGCCCGAACTCATCCCCGTCCTGTGGAAGGCGGGCTGGGATCTCGGCGGCGAGACACTGCGGGTCGCGGATCTGTTCCTCGAACTCATCGCCGAGAGCGGCCTGCCGGAAGACGAGGTGTCCCATGCGTACTGGACCGCGCTCGTCTTCGTCCTGGGCTTCGTCATGGCCGAGACGTCGGCCTCGACCACACGGCGCTACGCCGAACGGCCCGACGACGCCGCCGAACGGTACCCCAACCTGGTGCGCTTCGCTCCCGGCACCGAACCCGAGCTCATGGACACGCGCTTCCAGTTCGGCCTCAAGGAACTCATCACCAGCATGAGGGCACGCGCCGCCCACTCGGATCAGCACACCGACCGGGACAACTGATCCGCGGAACGGATTCGTTACGGGGATACCCGGTCTCGACGCTCTCCCCCGTCGCGGGGTGCGTCGGTGAGGTTCTGGTAGCGGCTCATGTAGGAATCGAGGAGGTTCTGCAAGGTCTCCAGGTCGCGGGTCCAGACCTTGAGGGCGGTGGCGCCGGGATCGGTGACGCTGTACACCTTGCGGGCGGGGCCCGCCGGATTCGGCTCCCAGCGGGCCTGGACGAGACCCCGGCGTTCCAGCCCGCGCAGCGCCCGGTAGATGGCGCCGGGGTCGTCCTGGAGCAGCAGACCGAAGGAGCGGAGGTGCTCGATCAGCGCGTAGCCGTGTCCCGGACGCTCGCTGAGCAGCAGCAACAGGACCGGCTGCAGCAGACTCACGGCTGACTTCATCCTTGCCCTCACCCCGAATGTTACATACGGTGACACTACAGTCACTGAAAATCATGGCCAGCGTTCCCGGCAGCCGGGCCGCCTAACCCGGAACCCGGAACCCGTGTCCATGACCGATGCCAGGCACCCCGGGGGGACGGTGTTCACGGTCGTGACCCGCTTCGCATCGGCCCTCGCGACGCTGCCGGTCTGGCTGTCCGCACTGCTGGTCATCGCCGGGCTGCCCCTGCTGGTCGCCGGGTTCCAGGCGATGGTCAGGCGGCACTTCCCGGTGCTGCGCAAGCGGCAGCACAACGACGTCGCCGGGTTCCTGCTGGCGGTGATCGGTGTCATCTACGCGGTGTCGGCCGGGTTCATCCTGATCGACCAGCACGAGAACCGCAGTGAGGCGAAGGACACGGCACGCTCCGAGGCCGTCAGCGTCATGGCCGTCGCCCAGGCCGGCCAGGTCATGGGTGAGCAGGCCCAGCGGCGGATCACCGAGCGGGCGCTGGCCTACGAGCGGGCGGTGGTCGCGTCATGGCCTCCCGGTGAAGGGAGCACCGACGTGCCCGCACGCGCGCTGGAACGGCTGGTCGCCGAGATCGCGGCGCTCCGGCCGGTCGGCCAGGCGCAGGAGGCGTTCGTCTGGGAGTCCACCCGCGAGCTCATGGAGGTCGGCACCGCCCACCAGTCGCTCCATCTGGAGGCCCGCGAGGGCTACCTCGACTCGATGCTGTGGGCGGCGATCCTCATCTCCAGTGCGGCCACCCTCGCGTTCTGCCTGCTCTTCGGGCTGGAGAACGCGCGCCTGCACTACCTCATGGTGGCGGGGGTGGCGATCGTGGTCGCCGTCAACCTGTTCCTCATGGTCCAGCTCAGCAACCCGTTCAGGGGCGATCTGTCCGTGCAGCCGGACCCCCACCGCCACGTCATTCGGGAACTGGAACGATGAGCGGCCTCCTGGGCGACGACGACAGTGCCTCGTCCAGGGTCATCGCCGCGTTGACCAGCCCCAGATGGCTGAACGCCTGCGGGAAGTTGCCGAGATACCAGCCGGCGCCGTCCATCTCCTCGGCGAACAGACCGAGGTGGTTGGCGTAGGAGTGCACCGTCTCGAAGGCGAGCCGGGCCCGTTCCAGATCGCCGGACCGGGTGAGGGCCCCGATGAACCAGAACGAGCACATGCAGAAACTTCCCTCGGTGCCGGTGAGTCCGTCGGACGCGGCGTCGCCGGTCCGGTAGCGGTACACCAGCACACCGTCGACGAGGTCCTCGTCGACGGCCCGCAGCGTCGACATCCAGCGGGGATCCTGGTGGGAGATGAATCCCACGATCGGCATCAGCAGCACGGAGGCGTCCACCGTGCTGCTGCCCCGGTGCTGGATGAAGGCGCCGCGCCGCTCGTCCCAGAACTCCTCGTGCAGGTTGTCGTAGATGCGGTCGCGCACCTCGCGCCAGCGGTCGATCGGGGCCGGGCGGGATCTGCGCTCGGCCACCGCGATCGCCCGGTCGATGGCGACCCAGCACATCAACCGGCCGTACAGGAACTGCTGGCGGCCTCCCCGGACCTCCCAGATCCCCTCGTCGGGGACCGCCCAGTTGTCGGCGACCCAGTTGGCCGACTCCCGCAGGTACCCCCACAGCTCGTGGCTGACGGGCTGGACCTGCCGGTCGTACCTGTCGACCAGGTAGAGCAGCTCGCCGTAGATGTCGAGCTGCAGCTGGTCGTAGGCGGCGTTGCCCGCCCGCACGGGGACCGAGCCGCGGTAGCCGGTCAGGTTCGGCAGCGCCTCCTCGGTGAGGTCGTGCCGGCCGTCGATGCCGTACATGATCTGGAGCCGGCCGTCCCCGGAGGACTCGCGGTAGCGCTGCGCGACCCATTCGATGAAGCACCGGGGTTCCTCGGTGAAGCCCAGCTGCAGGAGCGTCAGGGCGGTGAGGGACGCGTCGCGGATCCAGCAGTAGCGGTAGTCCCAGTTGCGCTGCCCGCCGACGAGCTCGGGAAGCCCCAGGGTGGCGGCCGCGGCGATCGAGCCGTGGCGTTCGGACGTCAGCAGCTTCAGCGCCAGCGCCGAGCGGGTGACCATCTCCTGCCAGCGCCCCTGGTACGCGCAGCGGTCCGCCCAGTCCCGCCAGAACCCGACCGTGTGCTGGTAGGCGCGGTTGACCCAGCGCGGCTGGGCGGCGGGAGAGGACACGTCCCGGCCGATCAGTTCGAGGACGAAGTCGAGACGGTCGCCCGGGCCGAGCTCGAACTCCGCCGTCGCGTCGCCGTTCTCGACGTCCAGCGCGATGGGGGTCTGCAGGCGCAGCACCTTCTCGCCCTCCCCTTCGGGGACGAAGCACACCTCGCCGTCGCCCCCGATGGCCTTGTGCGCGGCCCGGGCGTAGTCGAATCGCGGCGCGCAGCGCAGGCGGAACCGGACCCGGCCGCGCACGCCCGCGACCCGCCGCACGATGGCGTGCGCGTGGCGCATCTCGCCGACCGGCATGAAGTCGGTGATCTCCGCGACGCCTTCTGCGGACAGAAACCTGGTCAGGAGCACGTTGGTGTCGGGCAGGTAGATCTGCTTGAGCCTGGCCCCGTCCGCCGTGGGACGGATCTGGAAGCTCCCTCCGTTCTCCTCGTCGAGCAGGGCCGCGAAGACGGTGGGGCAGTCGAAGTCGGGCAGGCACAGGTAGTCGATCGATCCGTCGCGGGCGACCATGGCCACGGTGTGCAGGTCGCCGATCAGTCCGTAGTCCTCGATGTGCTTGTAGCTCATGCCGCGGCCCTCCTCGGACGTGACGCGCGCACACATGCCGCGCTCACGCGTGGTGCGGTTCGATGTCGTGCACCGGTTCGGTCAGCGTCACCAGAAGCACGGGCTGGACGACCGCGCGCAGCAGATGCCCGCCGAAGGCGTTGCCGTCGCGGCCCCCGAGCACGGCGTGGACGTGCACCGGAGGATCGTTCGCGAGCGTCACCTGGCCGGTCAGGTTGAGCACCTCGACCTGGTCGTCCGGGATCGGGATCTCGACGAACCGCCCGGTCGGCACGTCGTAGCGGGCGAGGGTGAACTCCTCGAACCCGCCGAGGGCCTCGAAGACCCCCCGTTCGACGGACTCGTCGGCGGCGAACGCGCCGAGCCGCTCCATGATCTCGTCGCCGGGTTCGAGCCGGATGGAGAAGATCCGGGTCTCGTCCGGAACCGCCGGAGCGCGGGTCAGCAGGCTGGTGCGCATGTCGGCCTCCTTCCAGGAGTCACGTGCCGGATCGGGTCAGCTGCGGGGAGGCCGGCGCCCGTTCGGTCAGCGGCGGCTCCAGGTCGGCGGCGTACAGCTGCTCGGTGATGAAGCGGTGCGCGTGCCGGGCGAGGTCCTCCGAGTCGTCCCAGGGGTCGCGCCAGATGCACAGGGCGTTGGACAGCTCGGGGGCGATCACCGCCGAGGAGAACGACTCGAAGACGATCGGGCCGGTGTAGCCCGTCCGGTGCAGGGCGCGGAAGAACCCGGCGAAGTCGATGTCGCCGGAGCCGAGGTAGCCGCGGTTGCTCTCGCCGACGTGCACGTAGCCGAGGCGGCCGCCGGCCACGAGCACCGGGTGCGCCGTGTCGGGCTCCTCGATGTTCAGGTGGTAGGTGTCCAGGTGGACGTCCACGTTGGGCCGGTCGATGTCCTCTGCGAGGGCCAGGGACTGCGCCGCCGTGTTCACGAGGTTGGTCTCGTACCGGTTGCACGTCTCCAGGCCCAGCCGGATGCCCGAGTCGGCCGCCAGGTCGGCGGTCCGCCGCAGCACCTCGACGGACTGGGCGCGGCCCCGCCGCGTGGGCGGATGGGTGTACTTGCCCAGCATGCTGTAGATGGTTCCGCACAGGTGGTCGCCGCCCATGTCGCGGACGAGCTCCACCCCGCGCCGGAGGCGCCGCTCACCGGCGGCGACGGCCGCCGGGTCGTCGCTGGTGATGTCGGTGTCCGGGGTGTGGAACAGGTTGCCCGTCACGGCCAGGCCGTTCTCCGCCATGATGCGCCGGGTGGAGGCGGCGTCGATGTTCCAGGAGTCCAGCAGCGGGATCTCCAGCCGGTCGTAGCCGCAGGCCCGGGTACGCCCGGCGGCGTACCGCGCCCGCTCCTCGTTCCAGTCGCCCGTCCAGACCAGGGCATGGATGCCGAGTGACCGAGAGTCCATGATCATCCTTCCGTCGAGCGGTCTAGCGTCCCGTCACGGCGTGCAGGTACTCGCGGGCCTTCTTGGCGTAGGCGAGCGGTTCCGCCCTGGCAGGGTCCTGCTCGGCCTCGACCACCAGCCAGCCGGTGTAGCCGCCGTCGTCGAGCGCCTGGAGGATCGAGGCGAAGTCGAGCACCCCGTCGTCCCCGGGGACGGTGAAGATCCCCTGCAGGATGGCGTCGTGGAAGCTGGGATCCTCGCGGCGGGCCCGTTCCAGGACGTCCGGGCGGAGGTCCTTGAGGTGGACGTGCCCGATGCGGTGGACGTGGTCCCGGACCAGCGCGAGCGGATCGTCGCCGGACCACGCCAGATGGCCGGTGTCGAGCAGCAGGTGGACCAGCGCGGGGTCGGTCCCGGCGAGGAGGCGCTCGACCTCCTCCCGGGTCTGCACCCCGGTGCCCATGTGGTGGTGGTAGCAGAGCCGCATGCCCTCCGCCGCCGCCATCTCGCCGAGCTCGCCCAGGCCGGACAGCAGCAGCGCCCATTCGGTGTCGTCGAACACCGGCTTGTTCGCCCGCAGCGCGACGGGCTGCTGGTGCACCGCCCGGGCCAGTTCGGCGACGACGATCTCGTTGCCGCCGACCGCCCGCATGAAGCCGAGCTGTTCCCGGAACGTCCGCAGGGTGCGGTCCCGCATGCCCATGGCCGTGAAGTAGGTGCTCGCCCACGGTTCGGAGACGCGCAGGCCGCGCAGCCGCAGCGCCCGGCTCAGGATCTCCGGATCGGTGGGGAACTTGTGGCCGACGCTGCTTCCCTCGAAGCCGGCCAGCGCTATCTCGCTCACGCACTGCTCGAAGCCGATGTCGTCCCCGATCTCGGGGAAGTCGTCGTTCGTCCAGCCGGTCGGCGTGATCCCGAACGACACCCGGTCACCGTCGAACATCCGGCCCCCCTCAGGTCGGCCCGGGCTGCTGACGCCCGAGCATGTGCCGCGCGGCCTTGACCGCGAGTGCGACGCTGGTGAGCGTGGGGTTGCTCGCCGTGCCACGCGGGATGACGTTGTTGCCGCCGAGGTAGAGGTTGTCGACCCCCCACACCCGCGACGTGGAGTCGACGACGCTGCTCTCCGCGTTGTCGCCCATCCGGGTGGTGCCGGTCACGTGCAGCGGGAGTCCCGGCTCCACGAACTGCGGCTCCGACCCGGGCAGGAATCCGCCGAGCGTGTTCGCCGCGCGGAGCATGTCGCGCATCATGGCGTGCTGGTTGCGGCGGTCCTGCTTCGACATGCGGAACGTGAACGTCGGCTGCGGCATGTCGTACGCGTCGCGGTGCCCATCGGAGAACGTCACGCGGTTGTCCTCGCGGGGCTCCACGATGCCGAACCAGCGCAGGTCGACGATCAGCCGCGTGTCGACGTTGGGCGCGACGTCCCCGTAGTGGAAGGCGTCCCGGTGGATCTGGCAGTGCCAGGGCCGGTCGTCGGAGACGGGGATCCACACGTTGGGCTCCGGGTCGTTCTCCGGAATGGGGATCGGGTCGTCCGGGCTCCTCTTGTGGTGCTCGCCGACCCGGTCGGTGAAGCGGGGATCGTCCCGCACACCGTCGACGATGTCCTGGCGCAGCACGATCTGGCAGAACGACACCGGCTGCTCCGACAGGTACCGGCCGAGCGGCTCGGGGCGGATGTGCGAGGCGTACAGCAACTGGGGCGTGAGGACGGCGCCGCACGCGACGACGAAGTGCTCCGCCTCCACCCGCAGGGGATGCCAGTCGGCGAGGTTCTGGATCTCGGCGTACTCCACCCGGCTGCCGTCGGCGCTGCGGACCAGACGCCGGCACAGGTGCTCGGGCCGCAGGTCGAAGAGGTCCTCGTGGGCGCCGTCGGCCAGCGGGCCGAGGACGCTGTCGGCGCCGCTCCAGTGCACGTAGTCGGGGTTGTCGGTGCGCCGCTCCACGGCCAGCGGAAGGTTGCGCACCCCGTACGGCTCCGGCAGGTCGGTGTACTCCCCCTGCAGCGCCTCGCGGACGATGATGTGCCGGATCGCGTGCTCGAAGGCGTCGGTGTGCGTGTTGAGCAGCCGTTCGGCGTCGCCGTAGAGGGCCTCCCACTCCTCGTCCGGGAGCAGGCCGCTCCGCTCGACGGCGGGGTGGTGCCGGGGCGTGGCGCAGGTCCAGTGCGTGGCCATGCCCCCGACCCCGTAGGCCGCCGCCTCCGCGCCGAGGTTGACGTTGGGGTCCTGGTCGGGGTTCTGGTTGTTCAGGACGAACCCGCGGTGGCGCTCGAGGTCGACCTGGAACGACACCGGGTCGAGGGTCACCACCGGCCGGTCGTTCGACGGTACGGAGAGCAGGTTCAGGTGGCCCCGGATGACCGAGGAGAACAGGTCGAGGTTGCGCTGGTAGAGGTAGGCGTTCTTCAGGTGCTCACCCGGGCGCCGGGACAGCGCGGCCCCGGCGTCCACCATCAGGACGCGGCGGCCGGCCTCGACCAGTTCGCGGGCGAACGCGCTGCCCACGGGACCGGAGCCGACGACGAGTGCGTCCACGCGGATGGTGTCCTGGTTCATGAGGACCTCCCGTCACCGCGGGCGGATGTCTGCTGAATGATCGGCCCGTACCTGCTCACGAGGACCTCCCGTCACCGCGGGCGGACGTCTGCTGAATGATCTGCCCGTACCTTCTGCCGACCTCGTCGGCGTGGGCGATGTAGTCGGCCGTGACCTGCGGACCCGGGCGTCCCTCGGCGTAGGGCTCCCCGATCTCGAGGAAGAACTCCTCGAAGCCCGCGGGCGTGAAGATGATCAGGATCCGGCTCGGCCGGTCGGTGGGGTTGTGGAAGCGGTGCAGGACCCCCTGCGGGAAGTGGACGAAACCCCCGGGGCCGATGCCGGTCATCCGGCCGTCGTCGCCGAGGATCTCCAGGTCCCCGTCGAGGATGTAGAGGGACTCGCTCTCCCGCTCGTGGACGTGCGGTGGAGGGCCGCCGCGGGGCGGAACGATGGTCTCGGTCAGCGACAGCCGGTCCGCGGTGTCGGCGCCCGTCGCCTTGACCGTGTCCAGGTCGTCGTACACCCACACGCTCGTGCCCTCTCCGGCGGGCACCCGCAGCGTGCGCAGCGGTTTCTGCTCCAGCTTGCTCATCGGTCATCTCCGATACGCTCCGGCCGCCGGTTCCGGCGTCCGGCGGTCCACCCGGAACCAGGACACACGCTCACCTGCCCGGAGGTAAGTGGTAGACGTCACCAGGCAGGACTCCGCGCGCCTGGTCGAAATCGGTGGATGCGCTGTAGACGTCACCAGGCAGGACTCCGCGCGCCGGGGGGAGGGGGATTTCGGTAGATTCCTTGTCGATGGGTGGCGTACTCGCGGCCGGCTCGCAGGTGATGGTGCGGCCGCTCACACATGCGGACCGGGCGGAGTTCGTCGAGCGGGCGGCCGCCAGTGCCGCGCTGCACCGTCCCTACTTGTGGCTGCCCGTCACCGCCGAGCAGTTCGGGCTCTACCTGGCGCGCTTCGACGAGGTGTCGGCCGTCGCGTACGCGGTGTGCCGCCGCGACGGCGGGGAGGGCGGCGGGGCGATGGTCGGGCACGTCACCATCAACCACATCCTGCGCGCCGGGTATCAGCGCGGCGTGCTCGGGTACGGCGCGTTCGTCCCGCATCAGGGCCGGGGCCACATGTCCGAAGGACTGGGTCTCGTGATGGCCGACGCGTTCGGCCGGCTCGGCCTGCACCGGCTGGAGGCCGAGATCCAGCCGGCGAACGAGCCGTCGATCAACCTGGTCAGGCGGCTGGGGTTCCGCAAGGAGGGACTGGCGCTCGGCCTGATCCGCATCGAGGACGTCTGGCGGGACCACGAGCGGTGGGCCATCACGGCGGAGACGCACGCCGCGGCAGAGGTTTAATGATCTTGCAAATCCGACATATGTGACGAAGGGGAGGTGTGCGGAGCCGCGCCCAGATCCCCGCGTCAGTGCCCGAATCCCACCGTCAGAGGGTAGGTCAAGCGTGGCCGTCGAGGCCGAGGCAGCGGGGGCCGCCGGCACCGCCCCGGAGTGGCCGGAGACCCTGGACGTCCGCGCACTGCTCGAACAGGGCTGGCGTCCGACCCCGTTCCACGAGTTCGTGATCAAGGTGCACAGCCGCTGCAACCTGTCCTGCGACTACTGCTACATGTACGAGATGGCGGACCAGGGCTGGCGGTCGCAGCCCCGGCGGATGGCCCGGCCGGTCGTGGACCAGGTGGCCCGCCGGATCGCCGAGCACGCCCGCCAGAACATGCTCCCGGACGTCGATGTCATCCTCCACGGCGGCGAACCGCTCCTCGCCGGGCTCGACCACCTCCGCTACACGCTGGACGCGATCCGGACGGCGGCCGAACCCGACGTCTCGGTCCGGTTCCACATGCAGACCAACGCCGTGCTGCTCGACTCGCGCTTCCTGGATCTGTTCGACGAGTTCGGCGTGGTCGTCGGGGTCAGCCTGGACGGCGACGAGCAGGCCCACGACCGGCACCGCCGGCACGGCGACGGACGCGGCAGCCACCATGAGGTGCTCGCCGGCCTCGACGCCATCACCGCACCCGAGTACCGGCATCTGTTCGGCGGCCTGCTCAGCACCATCGACCTCCGCAACGATCCGGCGACCACCTACGGGGCCCTCCTGGAGTTCGATCCGCCGGGCATCGACTTCCTGCTGCCGGTCGGGAACTGGGACACGCCGCCGCCCGGACGGTCCCCCGACGAGTCGACGCCGTACGGGGACTGGCTGATCGAGGTCTTCGAGCTCTGGTTCCGCGCCCCGGAGCAGCGGACCCGCGTCCGGCTGTTCCACGAGATCATCCGGCTGCTGTGCGGCCAGCGCTCGCACAGCGAGGCCATCGGGCTCTCCCCCGTCGCCGTGGTCGTGGTCGAGACCAACGGGCGGATCGAGCAGGTGGACACGCTCAAGTCGTCCTACGACGGCGCGCCCGGCACGGCCCTGCACGTGTCACGCGACCCGTTCAACGTCGCGCTGATGCTCCCGGAGATCGCCGCCCGGCAGATCCGCCACCGCGCCCTCGCGCCCCAGTGCCAGGCCTGCCATATGCGGCAGGTCTGCGGCGGCGGGCTGTACCCGCACCGGTACCGCTCGGGAACGGGGTTCCTCAACCCGTCGGTCTACTGCATGGACCTGCTCAGGCTGATCACCCACATCCGCTCGGCCGTACTGAACGACCTCGCGACTCTCTGAACGGCCCCGCCCTCGCGACCCTCTGAACGCCCCGCCCTCGCGACCCTCTGAACGGCCCCGCCCTCGCGACCCTCTGAACGGCCCCGCCCTCGCGACCCTCTGAACGGCCCCGCCCTCGCGACTCTCTGGACGGGCCCCGCTCTCACACGGGCGCCGGGTCGAAGTCGGTGTCGATGCGCCTGCGTTCGAGGAAGATCCTGGCGTCGGGGTGATCCGGTCCCAGCGTGGTGCGGTAGACCTCCTCGGTCCGCTCCTGGAGCGCGGCGGCGTCCTCGGACCGTCCGAGCGTCTCGTAGTCGAGGGAGAGGTTGGCGGCGCAGGCCGAGGCCAGCGGATGCTCGTCGCCCAGCGACGTGCGCAGCCGCCGGAGCGTCTCCTCGCCGAGGCGGGCGGCGTCCTCCGCCTTGCCGAGGGCGGCCAGGTCGCTGACCAGGTTGAGGGCCACCGTCAGGGTGTAGTGGTGGTCGCGGCCGAGCTTGGACTCCAGGCCGTTGATGGCCGTCTCGTTGAGCTGCCGCGCGCTCACCGGATCGCCCATGAGCCGGCGCAGGACCGCCAGGTTGCCGACGCAGCCGTGATGGTACGGGTGGTCCTTGCCGTAGACGGACGGGTACCTCCGCACCGTGTCCGCGGCGAGTTCGTGCGCCTCCTCGAGGTTCCCCATGCTGCGGTGGATGTTCGACAGCGCCATCGCGGAGGCCAGCGTGTCGGGGTTGTCGAGCCCGAAGATCCGCAGGCACCGGGCGTGGACGTCCGACGCCAGTTCCAGCGCGCGGTCGTACTCCGCGGACCGCCGCGACGCGATCGACAGGTCGCGCTGGGTGCGGAGGGTCCAGATGTGCTCGGCGCCGAGCTGCTCGACGCCGAAGGCGTAGGCGTCCTCACCGAAGTCGCACGCCTCCAGGTAGTCGCCGCAGAGCCGCACCGCGCGGGCCAGTCCGCTCCAGGCGATCAGCAGCCGGTTGGGGTTGCTCGACTCCGGGTCCAGGACGAGCTGCGCCTGGTACGCCTCTTCGTGGAGCCGCCGGGAGCCCACGTAGTCACCGCTGAGCGCGTAGTCCAGCGCGAGGTTGTTGAGGGCCAGCAGCGTCCGGGAGTCGGAGTCGCCGAACTTGCCGCGGTGCAGGCGCAGGGCCTCCTCGTCGCTGGCCTTGGCGGCCTGGAAGTCGCCGCCGGCCCGCATGTCGGCGCCGTCGCCGCGCAGGAACCGGAGCGTCAGCTCGTCGTCGGGCCCCAGCGTGCGCCGGGCGATCGTCTTGGTCCTGCGGCTCAGCTCCGCGGACGCGCCGAACTCGCCCAGTTCGCGCAGGACGATGGCGAGCTCCAGGTGGAC
Source organism: Spirillospora sp. NPDC048824 (assembly GCF_043198455.1). Classification (NCBI taxonomy): domain Bacteria; kingdom Bacillati; phylum Actinomycetota; class Actinomycetes; order Streptosporangiales; family Thermomonosporaceae; genus Spirillospora; species Spirillospora sp. NPDC048824. Next base: position 97,042 of record NZ_JBICUS010000017.1, read on the forward strand.
GTTGAGGACGTCGTAGTGGTCCTCGCCCGAGTCCTTGGCCCAGCGTTCGACGAAGTCCTCGGCGAGCGCGCGGGCCGAGACGTAGTCACCGGACACGACCAGGTAGCGCACCATGTTGAGGGCGAGCGTCCGCACCTCGGGCGCCTGGCAGCCGGCCAGCTCCGTCGGCCCGATGTGCCCGAGCAGGTTGAAGTACCGGGGCCAGCCGAGCCGGTTCTCGGAGTTGGCCGGCGCGTACCCGGCCATGAGCAAGTGCACCTCGTGGCGGATCCGTGCCTTCACGTCCTCGGGGAGCTCGTCGCGCAGCAGCGCCTGGATCAGCCGGTGCACCTGGAGGGTGCGGCTCTGGTTGTCGAGCCGGGCGAGCGCGTAGCGCCCGAGTTCGGCGATGACGCGGCTCAGCTGGATCGGGTCGGCGACCAGGCTGGTGAGCCGGGGGCCGAGGCTGGCCTTCGGCTGGCTGAACAGGTCCCGGGGGATCGGCTCGGGGCCGAAGAAGGCGCAGCAGCGCAGCAGGTCGATCGCCTCGGGCAGCGTCCGGTCGAGGGCCGACACCGACAGGCCCCAGGCCGCCGTCATCGACGCGGGGTACTCGGTCGGCTTGCCCTCGGCGAGCAGCTGGCTGGTCCGCTCCCTGAGCAGCCGCAGGTACTCCTCCACCGACATGCCGGTCTCGGCCTGCAGTGCCCCCGCCTGCTCAAGGGCGAGCGGCAGGTCGCCGAGCGCGTCGGCGAGCCGCTCCGCCTCGGCCTTGTCCACCCCGCGCGGAACCCGCTTGCGGAGGAACTCCGCGCTCTCGGCGCGCGTGAACACGTCCACGGCGACCGTGTCGACGACACCGTCCCAGCGGTGGTTCCGCGAGGTGATCAGCACGTGTCCCGGGCCGTGCGGCAGGCTGTCGATCAGCTCTTCGGGCTGGTCGGCGTTGTCGAAGATCAGCAGCCAGTTGCTGTACGGGTCGCCGCGGCGCAGCGCGTCCAGGACGGCGTTCGCGGCGTCCTCGATGCCGCTCGCCGCCGCGGACGGAAGCCCGAGGTGCGCGGCCAGGCCGGCGAGCGAGGAGCGCACCAGGACCGGCTGGTCGGCCGGGATCCACCACACCAGGTCGTACTCGGGCCGGTAGCGGTAGGCGTACTCGACGGCCATCTGCGTCTTGCCGACGCCGCCGAGACCGTGCAGCGCGTGCGGCACGACGGCGGTGACGTTGCCGGTGATGCCGGCGCGCAGCCGGTTGAGCAGCTCGTCGCGGCCGGTGAAGTTCTTGTTCCGAGGAGGGATCTTTCCCCAGACGTCGGGAACCCGCCCCGGTGCGGCATCGGCTCCCATGCGTGGACTCGTCACGCCTTCCGCCTCCCACTCGGTCTCCGCGGCGCCCGCCGCACCGCGGGGTGTGCCGGCCGTCCGGGCCGGGCACGGGCCGGACTCGGGCCGTAACTCTCCCGAGTGAACATCGTTCCCCGTTCCGGCTCTGCGACAGGTGACACAACATCCCCGGATGCCCGAGATTCGGTCAGCGTCCACAGCAATATATGAACGACCCAATCAGCGCGAAGTCCGGCTGAAATCGAGAAGACATTCTAGGTAACGGTTCCGGTTCACGCCATCTGGCCCGGCCGGTGATTTTCTGTCAGACTTGGAATTGTCGTGCGTCACGCCGCCCGCCCGCCCCGAGCGGAGAAGAGAGTGCGAGATGAGAAACACTGACAGCAAGATCAGCCCCATCGATCTCAGCCGGGTCTCGGCATCGCAACTGCACCGCCTGCCCAGCTCCGCACTGCGGACCGCACTGGCCGAAATGCTCGATCCGGCACGGCCCGGAGGCCACCGTCCGGCCGGATTCGGCCAGCTCTACCCGTCGTCACCGGAATCATCGCCCGCCCGTCCATGACCTGACCCGTTAGCCACACTTGGCCATTTCCCGGTTCGAGCGGAACCGTTACGGCCAAGGCGGGCCGACGCTGTACTACGGTTGTCAGACCGACCTCTTCGCTGGAGGCCCGTCGGCTGGCAGGTCATGACCAGCAGGCGGGTCGCGGCTTGGCGGAACCGCGAATCCAGCGTGTCGAACTGGATGGCCGCAGTGTCAAAGCAAAAGGTCCACGATCGCGGTGACCGTCCCAGGCTGCGCACGAGCTCACGGCCTGGGGAGGTCACGATGACCGCCCACGATCCGTCCGCCGCCGGCCCGTCCGCCGCCGGCCCGTCCGCCGCCGACATCCCCCCGTATGTGGGAGCGCGACCCTTCCGGGTCGGCGAACAGGGGTACTTCCACGGACGCGCGACCGAAATCCGCGACGTGGCCGACCGATGGCAGCGGCACAGGGTCACGCTCCTGCACGGGCCCGCCGGCGTGGGCAAGACGTCCCTGCTGCACGCCGGGGTGGTCCCGCAACTGCGGGCGAGCGGGCTGCACACGGCGCCCGTCGGCCATCCCGTCCACCGCCCCGCGTGCCCCATCGGCGCACTGCCCGACCAGAACCCGTACGTCTTCGCCCTGCTGTCCTCCTGGTATCCGGACGAGTCGCCGAGCCGCGTCTGGGGGCTCTCGCTGCTCGACTACCTGCGCGGGCGCGCACGTACCGACCGCTTCGGCCTGCTGCCCCGGCAGCTGTTCGCGATCGACCAGGCCGAGCTGCTGCTGCGCGCGGCCGGGCCGTGGCTCCGGCACCGCGAGCTGCTGTTCGACGAGCTGGGGACCATGCTGGAACGCTTTCCCGCCCACCTCCTGATCGTGGTGCGGGACGACCGGCTCCAGGAGATCCGGCCATTAGTCGACCGGCTCGCCGCGCGCCTGCGCGACGGCACCGCCGACCCGGACGGCTACGCGCTGGCCCCCTTCGACCGGGCGGCCGCCATCGAGGCGGTGGACGAGCCGCTGAAACGATCCGGGCACGCCGTCCCGGCCGGGTCGGCGGCCCGGCTGGTGGACGAGCTCCGGACCGTCCGGGAACCCTGGGCACAGCGGCCCCGGACGACCTCGGCCGTCGAGCCGGCGCTGCTCCAGGCGGCCTGCGCCCGCCTGTGGAGCGAGCCGCCCGCCGACGCCGCCCCCACCGCCGGCGCCGGCCCCGGCACCCGGCAGGGCACCGGCACCCCGCAGGGCGCCTCCGCGGGCGAGACCGCCGACGCCGAACGGCTCAGCGACGACGTCGACCGGGGGCTGGCCGAGTTCTGCTCCCAGGCGCTGGCCACCGTGGCGGCCGATCACCGGCGGCCGGTCCGGGAGCTCCTCGTCTGGTTCCGTGCCGCGTTCACGCCCGAGCAGGGCGGCGCCGGCGTCCCCGAGGACTCGGGGGCCGCGCAGTCGGTGCCCGCCGCCGTCCTGTGGGCACTGGAAGACCGACATGTGCTGCGAGCCCGGCTCGACTCGGGTGAGCGCCGCTACCACCTGCATCCCCGGCTGATCCAGGCCGTCCACCGGGTCGGGGACAGGCCGGCTCCGCCCCAGCGCCCCGCACCGCCGGCCCGGCTGCGGTTCGCCGAACTCGCCCTCGCCGAGGGTGATTTCGACCTGGCCTCCTATCACGTGTCCGCCGCCGTGCGGGGATGCGGGAACGAGGACCTGAGGCTCCTGGCGGAGGCCGAGTGCCTGCGCGGCGACATCGCCTGCGTGCGGGGCGCGCCCGAGGGGCCGGAGCACTACCGCGAGTCGGCCCGCCTCTACGAGGCCCTCGGGGACACGCCCGCCGTCGGCCGGCTGCTGGTCACGCTGGGCCGGCTGAAGCTCGAAGCCGACGCCACCGAGGCCGTGCGGGACCTGCGCGCCGCCGCCGGCAGGCTGCCCAACGACGCCGCCGTCCAGACCGGCCTCGGCCTGGCCCTGTGGGCGGACGGGCAGATCCGCGCCTCGCTCGCCGTCCTGGACGCGGTGCTGAGCCGGCACGGCGACACCACCGAGGCGCTGCGCACCCGCGGCGAGATCCTCGCCGACCTGGGCCATGCCGAGCCGTCGCTGCGCGATCTGCGCCGCATCGACCACAACGCCCGCTTGTCCACGCGGGCCGCGTGGGCGCTGGCCCAGGCGATGTGCGTGGACGCGTCCGGCGGGCACTGGGACGGGCCCGAAGCACATCCGGACGGCGAGGCCACCGGGGCGCAGTCTCCGAACCCGGCCGACGCCGCACATCCGCACGGCGAGGCGGCCGGGGCGGCCGGGCCGCCGGCGCGTCCGCCGGATCCGGCGGACGCCGACAACGGCCCGGTGCTGCTGCGGCTGGCCCGCGTCGAGCGGCTGGACGGCGACGAGCACGCCGCCGCCGCACTGGCCGCGCGGGCGATGGCGGCGGAACATCCACCGCTGCCGCCCCAACTCCGGGACCAGGCGGAGCGTCTCATGGATGGGCGGGATCATCCGCCTCTTGCAGCACATGTGGCCGAACCGCGCCAACAGCGCGCGTGAGGCACTTCATATTCCTCCCAAGCAACGATAAAAGCCCGCCCGGCCGGTCGGCAAACCGGTAGCATGCCGCTGTTTCGCGGGTATTCCACGATCGACAGTCTGACGTCATGCCGCACTACTAATCAGGACGCACCTGACATTCCTGGTTCGCCTCGAGACCTGCGGGCATGTGTTACTGCTCAAGGGGAGAGTTCGGACCAGTGACCATGACCGCGCCGGCAACGAAGCCGAAGGCGCAGGCGGACCGGAGGACGCGCTCGACACCCGTTGAGGACGGCACCGGAGGCCCCGGGCCGGGGCGGCTCGGGCGGCGGCGCAAGCACGGCCGCGAGCCGTGGCGGCGGAGGCTGCGCCCGCGGCGGCCACACGACTTCACCCTGCTGTGGGCGGGCTCGGCGGTCTCCCAGGTCGGTGCGCTGAACATGGCCACCGCGGCCCCGCTGCTGGCGCTGGCCCTCACCCCGTCCCCCGTCTTCGCGGGCTGGGTGCTGGCCGTCGGCACGATCCCGGGCCTGTTGCTGCACGTCCCGGCCGGGCTGGTCGCCGACCGCGTCGACCGCCGCAAGATCATGTCCTACTGCCAGGTGGTCCGCATCGTGGCGGCGGCCGTGCTCGCGGCCGGGCTGACGTTCTTCGACGACGGGAAGGAGGTCCTGCTCATCACGGCGATCGCCGCCGACGGCTGCGCCGTGGCGTTCTACAACATCGCCGAGACCGTCGCCGTCCGGCACGTGGTGCCGAGGGACACGCTGCACCCGGCGGTCGGGAAGAACGAGGCGAGGCAGCACATGGCGGTGCTGCTCGGCAGGCCGCTCGGCGGCACCCTCTACGCCCTCGGCCACATGTTCCCTTTCGTCTTCGGTGTACTGACCGCCTTGGTCTCGTGCCTGTCTCTGCACTGGATGCGCGCCCGCGACTTCCGGGCCATTAACAAACGGGCATCTAGTGCCATCGCGGATGACACGCATGAGAAGCATGACAAGGTGACACCGAAGCATCCACGGACCTCTCAGGACATTCAACAACAATCGCCTGGAATACTCGCAGGGCTCAAGTTCCTGGCTAAAAACCGATTTCTGCGCGGCACTCTCGGTGCCTGCGCCCTGGCGAACTTCCTCTTCCAGACGGTCATGCTCCTGCTCGTCGTGCGTGCGCAGCAGGAGGGCCTGCCGGGCTCGAAGATCGGGCTGCTGCTGGCGACGAGCGGCCTCGGCGGGGTCCTCGGGTCCATGCTCGCCGGGCGGGGGTCGCGCCGCGCGAGCCCGAGGAGGGTCGTCATCATCTGCGGGGCGCTCTGGCTCGTGCTCATCCTGGTCGTCGCCGTCAGCCAGTCCGCCATCTTCGGCCTGATGGCCTGGGGCGCGTGCGGCTTCATGGGCGCGCAGATCAACGTGACCCTGAGCATCTACGAGCTGACCGAGGTCCCGCCGCACATGCAGGGCGTCGTGGCGGGGTTCAACCGGTTCCTGACGACCGGCGCGATCTCCGTGGGCGCGCTGTGCGCCGGGTACATCGTCGCGGCGCTGGACGTCGACGGGGCGGCGATCCTGGCCGCCGGAGGGTTCACGGTCGTCGCGCTCGCCATCCCGCTCCTGCTGGCCTCCGAGCATCTCCTGCGGATCCGTCCGCCCCGGAGCACCCCGGCCGCCACCGCGCTGGCGGAGGACCCCAAGGCCGCGGCAGGCTGACCGGCATCGGTCACTCGAAGGAAAACGCGGAAAATGTGGCAGGCGCCCCAAATGCCCCCAGCCCGATGATCGTATATTTGTCCGACCGTACGTACGCGCGCGATGACGCGGAGGCACCGCACTGTGAACGGGTCGCTCGATCTGGCTGATCAGGAGCGGCTCGTCACGGCCTTCATGCAGATAGACGGCATGCGCCGGCGGCGTACCCGCGACCTCTACGTCACCCTCCTGGAGGACGAGCTCGGACGGCATCTCCCGTTCGACCGGCACGAGGAGGAACTGCACGACGTCTGGTCGCTGGTCCGGGCCTGCCTCACCACCACCGGCGCGATCCATGCGCTGGCCGGGGTGCTGGAGCGGATCCACCGCGGCAGCACCCCGATGACCGGCCTGAACGCGGTAGTCGCCGAGCTGGTCCCCGAGCCGCTGCTCACCCCGGCCGAAAGCCGTGACCTGCACCGCCTCGTCAGCGCGCTGGAGCGGGGCGGCGGCGCCGCCTCCCCGTACGCGTCGGTGCTGCCCTCGCTGTACCGGCGGGCCGTCGGCCCGGTGGGCCCGGTCCCCGACCACGACGTCCGGAGCATCCGGGAGGCCGTCGCCCATCTGGAGCAGGTCCTCCAGGGCGCGGACGGGGTGCCGCCGCTGCTGGTGCTCGTCCACGGGCTCGCCGAGCACGCCGAGGGGGACACGGCCGCCGCCGTCCGGGACTGGGCCCGCCGTTTCGCGGAGCGCTCGGGCGTCGACCCCGCACGGCTGGCCGGTCCGGAGCGGCCCGCACTGCCTTGGGGCCTCGCACCGGACGAAAGCGCACAGGCCGGTACGTACCTCACCGTCGAGTGCCGCCACGACGGCGCGGGGACCGACAGCCTGATGGTCACGGCCTGGCTCCAGAAGGGCACCGACCCCGGGATCACGCTGCGCAGCGACGACGAGCCGCTGCCGCGCGCGCTGCTCCCCGTCCTGCTCGGGGAACTACTGGCCGACGACCCCGAGGTGGTGAACCGCGACGACCCCGACCTGGTCATCGAGTTCGTGCTGCCCCGGGGGCTGTTCGGGTTCGCCTTCGACCAGCTCGCCATCACGGTTGACGGCCTGGAGCGGCGGCTCGGCGTCGACTACCCGGTGGTCCTGCGCAGCCTCGACCGGCTCCGGCGCGGTGCCCTGCACCACCACTGGCGCCGCAAGTGGACCCGGCTGCGGGACGCGTCGCAGGACGGCGAGGTCTGCTGGGTCGGCACGCCCGGGGAGTTCGACAACCAGTGGCTCTACGCCAGGCTGCTGCAGCCGTCCGCGTCGGTCCTGGCAATGGCCTTCCCGCCGTGGGGGGACACGCCCGAGCCGGTGGACGAGCTGTGGGTGGGCCTGCAGGCGGGAACGCCCGTCATCGCCTGGTGCCGCCGGGAGGAACCGTCCGACCACCTCGTCAAGCAGGTGACGGCGCTGCTGGCCACCGACCCGATGACGCTGCCGCACCGGCTTCTCGACCTGCGGCGCCAGGCAGCGCTGAACGGCCCCGGTGAGCACCCGGGACTGGACCTGGCCCTGCTCTTCGACGACGCAGACCGCATCCCCGAGCCGTACCAGCGGCTCAGACCGCCCACCTGACCGGCCACGAAAGAGGTACCCCATGTCTGATGCAGTGCCCGGGCCGGACGCAGTGCCAGGGGCGGACGCAGGCCCCGGGCCGGACACGGCGCCCGCCCCGCAGAGCGACTGGCACATCTTCACGGGCGGCAACCGGCCGCACGACCGCATCAGGAGCCTGCCGCCGCCTCCGCCTTGGCGGGACTTCAGCGCGGCCGGTTCCACGGGGGACCGGCGGCCCGGCGACGTCCGGCGCGCCAGGTCGTACCGGACGGACGAGAGCGTGGTCGACAAGGTCAATGCGGCGCTGCAGCTGCGCCGGCCGCTGCTGGTCACCGGCAAGCCCGGTTCCGGGAAGTCGACGCTGGCCTACAGCATCGCGTACGAGCTGGGCCTCGGTCAGGTCCTGAACTGGCCCATCACGAGCCGGTCCACGTTGCAGCAGGGCCTCTACCACTACGACGCGATCGGCCGGGTCCACGAGGCGAGCCTGCGCGGTTCCGGACCGGCGTGGACCGGCCCGGCAGCGGCGGAGACCGATGGCGGCGCCGACCCCGACGCCCGGCCCGACGCACCGGGCATCGGCCGGTACATCCGGCTGGGTCCGCTCGGTACCGCGCTGCTGCCGGGGGACCTGCCGCGCGTCCTGCTCATCGACGAGCTGGACAAGAGCGACATCGATCTGCCGAACGACCTGCTCAACATCTTCGAGGAGGGCTGGTTCCTGATCCCGGAGCTGGAGCGCCTCCCCGACGACCAGCCGGTCGTGGAGGTGATGACGGCGGGCGGCGACCCCGCGTCGATCAAGCGCGGCAGGGTCGCCTGCGCGGACTTCCCCATCGTCGTCATCACCAGCAACGGGGAGCGCGAGTTCCCGCCCGCGTTCCTGCGCCGGTGCGTCCGGGTGGCGATCGAGCCGCCGGGCGGCGAGCACCTCGCCGAGATCGTCGAGGCGCATCTGGGCGAGCCGGCCAGGCGGGAGGCCGAGGAGCTCATCCGCGACTTCCTGGCACGCCGCGCCCACGGCGACCTCGCCACCGACCAGCTGCTCAACGCGATCTTCCTGGCGACCTCGGGAGCCCGGCCGCCCGAGAGCGGGCTCGCCGACCTGGTCGACACGATCCTGCGTCCGCTGGGCATCCCGGGCTCGAAATGATCAGCCGGTTGGTCGAGGCGCTGTGGGCACTCGATCCGCCGCCCACCGCGCAGGAGCTGGCGGACGCGCTGTGGCTCGCCGCACGGATGCGGGAGGCCGAAGGGGACGCGGCCCCGCAGGCCCCTGAGGCGCCCCGGCCGCGCGTGCCCGCCGACACCCCTGGACCGCGGCCGGCGGGCGGCGCCGGGCCTTCGCAGGGCCACCGCACGGCGGCCGCGGGCAGGGATCCGGCCCCGCAGGCGGGCCTGTACGTCACGGGCCGTGAGCCGGGCCGGGCGTTCCCGGTCCGCAGCCCGGGGGTGGCCGCGATCTCGCACAGCCTTCCGCTGGTCCGCGCGATGCGTCCGCTGCGGGTCACCGCGCCGTCCCCCTCCCGGACGTATCTGGACGAGGCGCACACGGCGCAGAGTGTGGCCGAGACCGGTGTCTGGGTTCCGGTCATGCGGCCGTCACCGGAACGCTGGCTGGAGATGTCGCTCGTGGTGGACGCCGGCCGCTCCATGGTCATCTGGCAGCGCACGATCGAGGAGCTGCGGTTGCTGCTCCAGCAGCTCGGGGCCTTCCGCGACGTCCGGGTGTGGCGGCTGGACACCGACGCCGAGCGGTTGCGGCTGCGCACCGACACCACCCCCGGGGGCGGGAGCGCGGGCCAGGGCCGCAGTCCCGGCGAGCTGATCGACCCGACGCGCCGCAGGGTCGTCCTGGTCGTGAGCGACTGCCTCGGCGGGGCCTGGCGGGACGGCCGCGCCGCCGCCCTGCTGGAGAGGTGGGGCCGCGCGGGACCGGTCGCGATCGTCCAGCCGCTGCCGCAGCGGCTCTGGTCGCGGTGCGCGGCGGCGCTGGAGCCGGTGCGGTTCAGCACCGCGGTCCGCGCCGCCCCCAACGACCGGCTCACGGCGGTGCCGACCACGGCGCCCCTCCTCGACGAGAACGGCGGCCCGTCCGGGGCGGCCGCCGATCCGGGCGTCGCCGTGCCGGTCATGGAGCTGGAGCCGCGCTGGGTGCGCACCTGGGCGGGGTTCGTCGCCGCCGGCGGGCGGGACATGCCGGGCGTCGCGCTGTTCACCGGGCGCGCGGTGGCGCTGCTCGCCGGGGACGCCGGCGGCGCCGACCCGTCCCCGGTGGAGCGGGTCATGCGCTTCCGCGCGGCGTCCTCCCCCGAGGCGTTCCAGCTGGCGCGGCATCTGGCGGCGGCGCCGCTGAACCTGGACGTCATGCGGCTGGTGCAGCGGGCGATGCTGCCCCGGTCCACTCCGGCGCACCTCGCCGAGGTCTACCTGGGCGACCTGATGCGGACGGCCGGGTCGCAGGGCGGGACCGCCACCGATCACCTCCGCGGGGACGTCGCCGCCGGTGCCGGCGAATCCGATGGTTCTGGCGGCACGGTCTCCTACGACTTCCGGGAGGGGGTGCGCGACGTCCTGCTGAGCGGGGTGCTGCGCGGCGACGCGCTGCGCGTGCTCACGGAGGTCTGGCATGTGGTCAGGCATCAGCTCGGCTCCGCCCACGACTTCCCCGCCCTGCTCGGCGCGGTCCGGCGCGGCGAGGAGATCCTCCCGCGCGACCAGCCGTTCGCCCAGGTGGCCGTCCGGGTGCTGGCCCGGCTCGGCGGCCGCTACAAGGAGGTCGCCGAACGGCTCGGCGGCACGTCCACCGAAACCGGCGAGGACGGCGGAACCCGTCCGGCGGCGGGGCCGGGGCCGGGCGCCGGACGCGCCGCGGGGGCCCCGCCGGTCTGGGGCGGGGTGCCGCCGCGCGACCCCGGCTTCACCGGACGGGACGCCCTGCTGGCCGCTACCCGGGAGGCGCTGGACGGCGGCCCGGTGGCGCTCGTCCCCGAGTCCGGTCACCGGCTCGGCGGCGAGGGCACGTCCGGGCTCGCCGCCGAGTACGCGCACCGGTACGCGGGCGAGTACGACCTGGTCTGGTGGGTTCCCGCCGCCCAGGCCACGGACGCGTGGACCTCCCTGGCGGCGCTGGCGGGGCGGCTCGCCGGGGGCGGCGCGGGTTACGGCACCGCCGCGCAGGCGCTCCGGGCGCTCGGGGCCGGCACGGCGGCGGGGCGCTGGCTCCTCATCTATGACGACGCGGCGGATCCGCCCGGCCTCGAAACGCTGATGCCGCCCGCCGCGACGGGTGCGTCCACCGGTCATGTGCTGGTCACCGGCGGCGAGGCCGGCGCCTGGGCCGCCGCCGGGCACACCGTCATCCGGGTGGGCCGCCTCGACCGCGCGGACAGCGTCGCAATGCTGCGCACACGCGCGCCGGGGCTCACCTCCGAGGAGGCCGGCCTGCTCGCCCGAGACCTGGACGACCATCCGGCGGCATTGACGCTCGCGGCGGCATGGCTGGAGGCGGCACGGCGGTCGTCCGGCGAAGACGTCCGGGACTACCTGCGTCTCCTCGACCGGCGGACGCGGACGCTCGGCGACGAGCGACCGCGGATACCGCCCAGGGTCGCCGCCGCGGCCGGACTCGCCATCACGCGGCTCGGCGCGGAACGGCCCGCCGCCGGGCGGCTCCTGGAGCTGTGGACCCATCTCGGCTCCCACCCGGTCTCCGCCCGCATGCTGTCGTCCGGGCCGTTGGCGGACCTCGCGCCGGCGCTCGCGCACGAGGCCACGCTGCGGGACGCGATGCGCGACATCGACCGCTACGCGCTCGGGCGTTTCGATCCGGACACGGGAGTCCTCCGCGTCCATCCCCAGGTGCGGGCCGTGCTGCGGCTGACAGCGGCCCCGCCGGCGGACCACTCCCCCGTCCGCGGATGCGTCGACGCGATCCTCAGTGCCGCGACCCCGGCCGAGGAACCCGAGAACAGCGACAGCTGGGAGGCGCGCGCCGAGATCACCCCGCATCTGGCGCCCGCCGAGGCCGTGCTCGGCACCGCGCGGCACGTGGTCCTCGACCAGGTGCGGTTCCTGCTCGCACGCGGCGACGTCGACGGCGGCAGGCGGCTCGCCGAGGCCGCGGCCGGTGCGTGGCCGGACCTGCACGGCCCCGACGACGAGCTTCTCCTGGAGATCGGCCGGCGGCTGGCGGAGGCGCTGCGGCTGCTCGGCGACCACCGCGCCGCCGCCGGCGTCGGCGCGGGCCTGCTCCCGCGGATGCGGAGCCGGTTCGGCCCCGACCATCCCGGCACCCTGTCCACCGCGCGCGGCGCCGGCGTCGACCTGCGGTTCGAGGGCAGGTTCCGGGAGGCGTACGAACTCGACGACGACACCTGGCGGCGGACGCTCCGGCGCTTCGGCGCCGACGACGCACGTTCGCTGCTCGCCGCGGCCGACGTCGGGACGGATCTGCGGCTGCTCGGCGACGTCCACCACGCGCACGCGCTGGACTCCGACGCCCACGCGAGGCTGCGCCGCCGCCTCGGCCCGCGGCACCGCGACGTGGTCCGCGTCGCCGACTGCCTCAGCCGCGACCTGCACAAGCTCGGACGGTACGGCGAGGCCCTCGCGGTGCAGCGGGAATCCCTCGGGGACGCCGCCCGTTCCGCGCCGCCCCCGCCCCACGTGCTGCCGCTCCTCGTCACCCACGCCGGGACGCTCCGCGCGTCCGGCGAACCGGCCGAGGCGCACGGCGTCGCGCGGGAGACGCTGGACGGCGTCCGGCGGCAGTTCGGCGCCGACCACCCGCACACCCTCGCCGCCGAGGTGTGCCTCGCCCTCACGGAGATCTCCGTGGGCGTCCTGGGCCGGGCACGCGACAGGCTCCGCGAGGCCCACGCCGCGTACCAGCGGGTGATGGGCGCGGGCCACCCGTTCACCCACGTCTGCGCGGCCGGGTACGGGGCGGCGCTGAGGGCCGCCGGCGACGCCCAGACCGCTCTGGAGATCGACGAGGCGGCCCGCGCCGGCCTCGACGAGAATCCGGATCAGCACCATGCCCTCTGCTGCGCGGCGGGCGTGGCCGCCGACCTCTACCTGCTCGGCGAGATGGAGTCCGCCGCGGAGCTTTCCGCCGATATCGCTGCGGGCCTCCAGAACCGGCTGGGTCCGGCCCACCCGCACACGCTGGCCGCCGTCCACGACCACCAGGTGATCACTCAGAGCTCGGACACGCAGTCGGCCGACGCCCTGCGGACGGTGCTTGGCGACCGGCACCCCGACGTCGCCGCAGCGGCGGCGGGGGAACTCCTGGAGCTCCACATCGAACCCCTCCTGCTGGAGTGACCCCCATGGCAGGGGCGGATCCCATGGCGCACTCGCTGACCGGCACTCATAATCGACCCGTGGACACGGCACGCGGCGACTGGCGACCGGCGGGCCTGTGCTCCCTGTACCTCTGCGACATCGCCTCGTTCGGCGACCCGTCCCGCACCGACCGCGTGCGCGTCCACGTGCGGGACGTGCTCTACGAGAGCCTCGGGACGGCATTCCGGGAGAACGGCATCGCGTTCGACGCCTGCTACTGGGAGGACCGGGGCGACGGCGTGATGATCGCCGTGCCTCCGGAGTACGACCTCACCGCGCTTCTCACCACCGTGACCGACCGGCTCCGCGCCGAGATCCGCCACCACAACGCCGTCTCGGGCGATTCCGCGAAGATGCAGCTGCGGGTGGCCGTGCACATGGGGATGGCGCGTTCGGACGGCCGCGGCCTGGTGGGGACCGCCGTGAACGACGCGTTCCGCATCCTCGACGCGCCCGCGTTGAAGGACGCGCTGCGCGTCTCCGGAACGGCCGTGGGCGTGATCGTGTCCGATCGCGTCTACGACGACGTCGTCCGGCACGGCTGGGACCTGCTCGACCCGGGCGACTACCGGCCGGTCGAGGTGCAGGTCAAAGAGCTGACGACGAGGTCCTGGATGAACGTTCCGGGTCTGCCGTCGTCCGCCCCCGCGCAGTCACCGCCCGCGCAGGCACCGCCGGCACCGCCCGCGCAGTCACCGCCGGCGCCCTCCGCGCCGGCCGGGACGGTCCGCCCCGCCGGGGATCCGCCGCCGCTGTTCGAGCTCGTCGACCACCTGCTCGACATTCCGCTGCTGGCCCACGAGCGGGGACGCGACCAGCTCGTCGACGCCCTGCCGTTCGAGATCGGCGTGGTCATCCCGCGCAGGCCCGACGCCCGCTCCGACACCTACGCCATCGTCCGCACCTGCCTGGACTATCCCGGCGGCCTGAACCGGCTGTACCAGGCGGTCAGGGCGTTCACCGGCCCGTCGATGGCCATGACCCGCGTGGAGCAGACCCTCAACCGCTTCCTCCTGGGCTCCTGAGCCCCCCCACCGGCCATCCGACCCATCAAACTCGTTTGATGTATCCTGGGAGGCATGGAGTCGAAGGGTCCGGAAGTACCGCCGTTCGTGCGGCTGGCCGCCCATCCGCTGCGGTGGCGGCTGCTGACCGAGCTGGCCGGCGGCGACCACCGGGTCCGTGAACTCGTCGAACTGGTCGGCCAGCCGCAGAACCTGGTCTCCTACCATCTGCGGCTGCTGCGCGAGGGCGGGCTGGTCACCGCCCACCGCAGCAGCTTCGACTCCCGCGACAGCTACTACCAGCTGGATCTGGACCGCTGCGCACACGCCCTGGCCGCCGTCGGTTCCGGTCTGCACCCCGCGCTGCGCCTCGGCCCCACCCCACCTCGATCCGCCGGACGCCCGGCGGCTCGGCCTCGCGTGCTGTTCACGTGCACGGGCAACAGCGCCCGCTCACCCATCGCCGAGGCCCTGCTCCGCCACCGCACCGGCGACGACGCTGAGGTGACCAGCGCCGGCAGCCACCCCAGACCGCGTCTCCATCCCGACGCCGTGCGGATCCTCGGCGAGGACTACGGCATCGACGTCGGCGACCAGCGGCCGCGGCATCTGGACACCGTCGCCCGCCGCCCGTTCGACTACGTGATCAGCCTGTGCGACAAGGTCCGCGAGGTCTGCCCCGAGTTCGGCGGCCGGCCGCGACGGATCCACTGGAGCATTCCCGACCCTGCCGCCGCCGGCTCCGGTCAGCCGGGCCACGCCGCCTTCAGGCACACGGCGGCGCAGATCGACACCCGTATCGGGTACCTGCTACCCGTTCTCGCCACCGACCCGGAGGTCAACCATGACGACACCGGATGAGTTCGCCGGCGTCCGCTACATCGTCGACGACGTCGCCGCCGCCGTCGACTTCTACACGACGCACCTCGGCTTCACCGTGCGCTCCAACCCCGCACCCGCCTTCGCCGACGTGGTCCGCGGCCCGCTGCGGCTGCTGCTGTCGGGCCCGCCGAGCTCCGGCGCCCGCGCCACACCCGATGACCACGCCGCGCCGGGCCGCAACCGCGTCCACCTCGTCGTCGGCGACCTCGACGCCGAGATCGACCGGCTGCGCGCCTCCGGGCTGTCCTTCCCCGGCGAGGTCGTCTCCGGCCCCGGCGGCCGCCAGATCCTGCTCACGGACCCGGCCGGCAACCTCATCGAACTGTTCGAGCCGGCCGCCCACTGAACCGCCGGGTCCTGCCCACCGACCCGGCCGGTCAGAGCTGGTCGCGGGGGATGGTGATCGTCCAGTTGCGGGAGGCGACCCGGCGGTCGGCCTCGTAGGCGTCCAGTTCCGCGTGGAGATGGAAGTCCGTCTCGGTGGACGTCAGTTTGGTGCGGGTCACGGTGCTGACGTCCCAGTCGCCCCGGACGAATCCCATGCGCCATTCGACGTCGCCGAACACCGAGGTGAAGTCGTCGCCCGTCCAGCCGTAGGTCTCCTTGGCCAGGCGGGCCATGTCCAGGCCGATGTCGTCGATGCGGACGACGCCGAGATCCTTGACCACCTTGAGCGTGGACGCGTAGCCGACGAGGTCGCGGGACACCGTCCACCCCTCCTCACCGGCCCTGAGCTGCGTGGCGGAGATGGGGGGCGCCCCCTCCGGCTCCCCGAAGGCGCCGACGTCCGGTTCGCCCGGCGCGCCGACGGGCCGGACCGGCAGGTCCACGGCGCCGGCGAAGATCGACAGCCGGACGGAGCGCGGCGGCGGCCAGGCCAGCGGCCAGTACGACGTGGAGATCGACACGCGGATGCGATGCCCGGCCGGGAAGGCGTGCGCCATCGCGTTCATGGTCACGCCGATCCGGTACCGCTTCCCCGGTTCCAGGGCGCGCGGGGCGGCGTGCCCGTCGCGGTGCGTGAGGTTGAGCAGGCCATAGGTGACGCGGGTGGCCCGGCCGTCCGGCGCCACGTCCGACAGCCGGACGGCCACCATCGCCTGCGGCCGGTTCGCCGCCAGCTCCAGCCGGACGACGGGCGCGCCGAGGACCTCACACCGCTCGTCGAGGCGTTCGCTCTCGAAGACGAGCGACCCGCCGTCCTCCTCGCGCTGGTCGTAGGGCAGGTCCGGGGGCGCGTTGTAGGAGCACCATTTGCCGGCGAACTGCCCGACGGAGAGCGGGGACTCCACGGTCAGTTCCCCGGGTTCGACCTTCTCGCCCTCCTTGGCGATGCGGTGGCTTTCCAGCGGACGGCTGCGGACGTCGATGCGGGGCGACGGCCAGGAGGTCTCGCCGACCCAGCGGCCCGGACGTTCCTCGTACGCGGTGGAGGGCGGCACGCTCTCCTGCATCCAGATGCGCAGTTTCGGCTCGTCCATCACGCCGTTGTCGGTGTCCTTGAGCCAGTGGTCCCACCACCGCACCAGCTCCTGCAGGAAACCGATCGCCGGGCCGGGCACGCCGAGATGGGGGTACTTGTGCGACCAGGGGCCGATGAGCCCCTGCGTGGGGACGTCCAGGTTGGCCAGGACGCGGAACACGGCGTTGGAGTATCCGTCGGCCCAGCCGCTCACCGCGAGGACCGGGCACCGGATGCCGGAGTAGTCCTCGCAGACCGAGCCGTGCCGCCAGTAGTCGTCGCGGTGCTGGTGGCGGAGCCACTCCTCCAGCCACAGCCCGCTGTGCTCCAGGCGTTCCCGCCACATGTCGCGCCATCGTTCGCCGACGACCGCCGGGTCGGGCGGGCACGAGGTGTAGGCGAACATCGTGGACGCCCAGGACAGGTTGTCGCTCAGCAGGCAGCCGCCCATGTAGTGGACGTCGTCGGCGTACCGGTCGTCGCTGAAGCACAGGGGCGCGATCGCGGCGAGGCTCGGCGGACGGCGCGCCGCGACCTGCAGCGCGTTGAACCCGCCCCAGGAGATGCCCATCATCCCCGCACGCCCGTTCGACCACGGCTGGTCGGCGAGCCAGGCGAGAATCTCTTCGGCGTCGAGCAGTTCGCGTTCCAGGTACTCGTCGGTGAGGACGCCCTCCGAGTCGCCCGTGCCGCGCAGGTCGACCCGCACGCCCGCATACCCGTGTCCGGCCATGTAGGGGTGATGGATCGAATCGCGCCGCGCCGTCAGGTCCCGTTTCCGGTAGGGGATGAACTCCAGGATGACCGGGACCGGTTCCTCGTCCGAGGCCACCGGCCGCCAGATGCGTGCGGAGAGGCGTACACCGTCCGACATGGGAATCCAGACGTGCTCGTCCTCCCGCACCGCGTAGGGAAGCGCGGTCACCGTACGCATTTCGTTCCTCCGTGAGGCTCGGCGACGCCGGATCGTCTACTCGTCGACCTCGAACTTCAGGGCTGCCAGACACTGCTCGTAACGGGCTTCCAGTTCGGCCTGGTTCGCGGCGCCCATGAAGACGCGGCCCAGCTCGTAGCTGTAGCTGTCCTGCAGGGGCAGTTCGGACAACCGGTCACCGGGCTCCGCGGCGATCTTCACGATCGTGCCCGGAAGGTCCCGCTCGACCGCCGCGATCTCGTCCGCGGAGGGGACGCGCCGGACGACGCCGTCGGTGAACCGCCGGATGAACCATTTGGCGGCCACGTTGTACTCGCCTCCGCCCGAGGGCCGGAGTTCGGGGTCGAGTCCCAGCGCGAGCCGCACCATGTACTGGTGGTTGGGGACGCCGTCCACGTACTCGAACAGCGGGGCGTGCGACTGGGAGTGCCGGGGGTTGATCTCCAGGAGGTTGATCGCGTCGTTCTCGCGATCCCAGAAGTACTCGATGTTGAACGTCGTGGAGTCGAGCCCGATGCGCCTGATCACGCGCTCGGTGATGCCGGTCATGCGTTCGAGGACCTCGCCGGGCAGCGAGGACGGGTACTGGTAGCGCAGGAAGCTCGGCTTGCCGGGGTAGTCGATGGAGTCGACGACGCCGTAGACGCGCACCTCGCCGCCGAAGCTGCAGCCCTCGACCGTCACTTGGGCGCCCGAGATCGCCTCTTCGGCCATGCAGGCCGTACCGCCGACCTCGCCGATCTCCGGCGGCAGGTCGAGCCGGGCCAGGACGGCCTCGAACGGCCTGCCGAGCTGGTCGATGCCCTCGCGGATCTCGGCGACGGCCCGGCCGAACTCGTCCGGGTCCCTGACCAGGAACGCCAGCGCCGCCGACGTCGACTTCACCGGTTTGAGCCACATCGGGTAGCGCAGCCCCGGCGGCGGCCGCGCCTCGTCGGCTTCCAGATCGACCAGCCCGAACGGGGGATGCTCGTCGATCACCGTGCGCTGCTCGATGCGGCTCCAGTACTTGTGCTCGCACTTCACGATGGATTCGAGGGTCGGGCTGCGCAGCCCGTACCGGGCGCACAGGACGGGGACCATCGTCGTGATCGGGAAGTCCCAGAACCCGATGATCGCGTCGATCCGCCCGTCGAAGGCGTCCAGCTCCGACTCCGCCTTCGCCAGCAGCCGGTCGAAGTCGATCTCGCCGTGCTGCATCTCCTCAAGCGACATCAGCGGGTGGAAACGGTATTGCGCGAGGTGAGGGAGTTCTCGGAGCATCCGGAGGTTCAGGTCGTCCAGGCCGAGCACGAACACGTTCTGCGGCATGCATCCTCCAGTCCTGCCGATTCAGGGCTGCGTACCCCATACGGCGTCCCTAAACGGGCCGCCTCCGCGGGGCTTGCCGGACGGCGCAGAGGCCGGTTAAGGTTCACCAATTAACAGGAAGGTTTCCTATCAAATAGAGGCGCACCACTCGGGGTTCGGGGGATTCCCGCCGTCCACATCTCCGTCCCGGGAGCGACATTGAGAAGACCACTCCCCGCCCTCCTGCTCACGGCCCTCTGCTCACTCGTCCTCGCCCTGCTCTCCCCGATCCCGGCGAACGCCGCGTCGGTGACGGCGACGTTCGCCAAGTCCGCCGACTGGGGGTCGGGCTACGAGGCCAAGTACACGATCAAGAACGACACCGGCTCCGCGATCTCCTCGTGGACCGTGGAGTTCGACCTCCCATCCGGTTCGTCCGTCGGAACCTACTGGGACGCCCTGCTCACCGAGTCAGGGCAGCACGCCGCATTCACCAACCGCTCCTACAACGGAACCGTCGCGGCAGGCGCGACGGTCTCGTTCGGGTTCATCGTCACCGGTTCCGGTTCACCCCAGAACTGCACCATCAACGGCACGTCCTGCACCGGCGGAGACGACGGCGAACCCGGTGCTCCCTCCACCCCCGGCGCCCCGACCGTGACCGCCCGGACGGACGACGCACTGACGCTCTCATGGTCCGCGTCGTCCGGCACGGTCGACGGTTACCGCGTCTACGAGGGCTCCGCCGTCCGCGCCACCGTGTCCGGTACGAGCGCCACCATCACCGGGCTGGCCGCCTGCTCCGACCACACCTACACGGTCAAGGCGTACAACTCCGCCGGCGAATCCGCCGCGAGCGGCCCGGCCACCGCCACCACGACAGGCTGCACCACACCGGACGTCACCAAGCACGCCGCGCCCTACCTCTACATGGGCTGGGGCAACCCGCCGAGCCCGTCCACGGTCATGAACGCGACGGGGATCAAGTGGTTCACGATGGCGTTCATCCTGTCCGGTGGCGGCTGCAGCCCGGCATGGGACGGCACCCGTCCCCTCCAGGGCGGTGTGGACGCGCAGAGCATCGCGCAGATCCGCGCGGCCGGCGGTGACGTCCTGCCGTCCATCGGCGGCTGGTCCGGCAACAAGCTGGGCCCGAACTGCGCCACACCCGAGGCTCTCGCCGGTGCGTACCAGCAGGTCATCGACGCCTACGACCTCAAGGCCATCGACATCGACATCGAGAACAGCGACGAGTTCGAGAACGCCACCGTCCAGGACCGCATCCTGAACGCCCTCAAGATCGTCAAGCGGAACAACCCAGGCATCCAGACGATCCTGACGTTCGGCACCGGAACCGCCGGGCCGAACTACTGGGGCACCCGCCTCATCGACCGCGCCGCCGAACTCCAGGCCGACGTGGACATATTCACCATCATGCCGTTCAACTTCGGCGGCGGCTCCGACATGTACGGCAGCACCGTCAGCGCGTCCGAGGGCCTGAGGAACGCACTGAAGTCGGCGTTCGGATGGTCGGACGCGACCGCCTACTCGCACATGGGGATCTCCGGCATGAACGGCCTGTCGGACCAGCAGGAGGTCACGTCCGCGGCCGCCTGGACCCAGATCCGCGACTGGGCCGCCTCGCACGGCCTGTCCCGCCTGGCGTACTGGTCGGTCAACCGTGACCGTCCCTGCCCCGGCGGCGGCGTCACGTCCAACTGCAGTGGCATCGACCAGCAGGAATGGGAGTTCACCAGAATCACCGCAGGCTTCTGACCCTCCGCCCCAGCGGCCCGCGTCCCCCCTCCGCCGGGACGCGGGCCGCACCACGGCCGAGATGCGGGTTGACCTCAAGTTAAGTTGAGAACCTACCGTCGCATTCGTTCGACGAAGAACCCGACCTTGGGGGCGACGACAGATGACACGGCTCGACCTTGGACCCATCGGTGTGACCCTGGACGTGCGCGCCGACGGCGGCCACCTCAAGGACGCCGCCATGCTGGAGAGCCTCGGCTACTCGACGCTCTGGATCGCCGGCGGACAGCTGGCGACCCTGGACCCGCTGCGGGACGTCATCCGGGCGACCGAGAAGATTCCCGTCGGCAGCGCGATCATCCCCGCCTGGGGGTACACGCCCGAAGACGTGGCGGCATTGCACCGCGACCTCGACGCCACCGATCCGGGACGCCTGATCACCGGGCTGGGCGGGGCGCACGGCGACCGCCCGCTGCACACCATGAACGCCTACCTCGACAGCCTGGACGCCGCCGACCCGCCCGTCCCCGCCGGCGCCCGGATGCTGTCGGCGCTGGGCCCGCGCATGCTGGAGCTGTCCCGCGACCGCGCGTCCGGCGCGATACCGCTCCTGGTCACCCCGGAGTACACCGCACAAGCCCGGCACATCCTCGGCGCCGAGGCGACCCTGGCCGTCATGGAGTACGTCGTCCTGGAAAGCGACCCGCAGCTGGCCAGGGACACGGTCCGGGAGCCCGTCGGTTTCCTGACCCGGGTCGGCGGCTACCCGCAGAACCTGCGGCGGATGGGCTTCGCCGACGAGGACATCACCGGGACGAGCGACCGCCTGCTCGACGGCCTGGTCGCCTGGGGCGACATCGACACCGTCGCCGCCCGCGTGACCCGCCACCTCGACGCGGGCGCCGACCAGGTCGTGC
The DNA here is from genome assembly GCF_043198455.1 of Spirillospora sp. NPDC048824. Lineage (NCBI taxonomy): Bacteria > Bacillati > Actinomycetota > Actinomycetes > Streptosporangiales > Thermomonosporaceae > Spirillospora > Spirillospora sp. NPDC048824. The sequence continues at coordinate 118,309 of NZ_JBICUS010000017.1, forward strand.
TCGCGGTATCTCCAACGGACCCGAACGCCGTCCCCCACGCAGAGTGGCGCACCCTGGCGAACGCCCTCATCGACTGACCCGCGCCTACTGCCGGTCGGGGCGGATGATGTACCAGGCGCCGGACGGGGTGGTCCAGATCAGCAAGCCGGGCCAGATGTGGTGGAGTGTCCAGCCCGGGGTTTGTTTGAGCCGGTGATGTCGTCGGCAGAGTGGCGCCAGGTTGCAGCGGCAGGTGATTCCGGGTCGCCAGGGCACCGTGTGGTCGAGGTCGCAGCGGTGTGATGGCTGGTTGCAGGTGGGGTAGACGCAGGTGGCGTGGCGCTCTTGGATTTCTCGCCGGAGGTTGTCGGGTGGCCGGTGGCCGGGTCTTCCGTGTCGTGCGGCGTCTGCTTGGCAGAGGGTGTCGCGTTGTGGGGCGAGCCGGTCGTTGAGCTGGTGTATCGCCCGGTTGACGGCGGCGGGCATGTCCGCCGGGCGGGTGCGGTCGCGTAGGTGGGTGAGGCGCCGGTGAACCATCGCCAGTACTTCCGGCAGGCCCGGGTCGTGGTCGGGGGTGGTGGTCGGGGTGGCGTCACCGGCTGCCGTGCCCGTCCGGAGACCGGTGTCCGCCGTTGCAGGCTCGTTCGCCGTCCTGTGTTGGGGTGCTCGGCTGGTCTTGGGTCCTTGGTGGTTGCCCGCTGCGCGGTGCCTGGTTTGGCGGTGGGTGGTTTGGGTGAGGAGGGTGCGGGTGGCGGCGGGGAGGTCGGTGCCGTGCAGGAGTTGGGTGGCCAGGTCGGCGCGGATGAGGTGCAGGGGTCGGGTGTCGCCGTCTTTTTTGAGGCCGTGTGCGGCGGCGGTGATTTTGTTGAAGATGCCGTGGGCGTCTTCGGGTGCCAGGTCGCAGAGTGCCAGGTCGGTGGTGCCGGTTGCGGTGTCCCACAACTCCAGGCGGCGTTGCCGGACGGCTTGTTGTTTGCGTTCCTCGGCCGCCTCGGGGGCCAGGCGGTGCACGATCCGCTTGATGCGGCGGCGGAGTTGCCCGGTGGTCTGGGTGGGCGCCTTGTCCAGCGCGGCGGTTTGGACGTGTTGGGTGATCTGGTCGGGTAGGGAGTCGGTGGTGTCGCAGATGACGCGGGCTTTGGCCATGTCGATCCGGCCGGTTTCCAGGGCCGCGCCGGTGTCGGCGAGTGGGCCGGTCAGTTGTTGGGCGAGGTGGACCAGGGTCGCGGCGGTGTTGCCGGTGACGGTCAGCGCGGCGGCGATTTCTTCGGTGACCGCTTCACGCGCGGGCAGGGTCCGGTAGTCGCCGCCGCCGTCGGGTCCGGTGGTGGTGGTTTCGGTGGTGGTGCGGCGTTGGGTGAGTTCGGCGATGGCGGCGAGTTCGCGGGCTTGGGCCCAGGAGGTTTGGCGGCGGGCGGCGGCTGCGACCTGTAGTAGTTCGTCATCGGTCAGGTCGGCCAGGTGTTGTTTCCCGCCGGATAGGCAGATGGCCAGTTGCGGGCCGGGCGGGAACCATTCCCGGTCTTCCCATTCACGGGCGCCGGCGACAATGTTGGGGCCTTCGATGATTTCGAGGGGCATGGACACGGGGGTTCACCTCCCAACACCAAAATCCGTTACCCGTCATTCTATGGGAAGATCGCGGCAATGCCGGTGGGCAATCCGGACACGCCACATTACTGTCACCGCATTTCTTCCGCCCCCGGCCAGGCCAACCCGGGAAAGGGAGGACGTTTTTTTGTGGGCGGTGGTCGTCCAACGGCCGGTGGTGGCTGAGCACGGTTTTATCGGGGCAGGGTGGTTGCTGCGGGTGGGTGGTTGAGGTGGCCCCGGCGGCTCGGCCGCCCCGGTCGCCCGCTCGGCGTCGCCGATCGCTTGTGCCGCGCGGAGCGCGGCGTCCTGGCAGCCCTGCGCCAACCCGCAGAAGAACACCCTTCCCCGACCGCTACCGCAACCAACGTGACAGCAACCGGCGACAAAGACAAACGAGCGCACCCACCTTCGGAAGGCCACCCCAGCCCCCACCCACCGCAACCACACTGAAACCGGGAAAAGAAGAACCCCAGGCACGCGCACATCAGAGGGAAAGCCCGGATCCCATCAAGGGCCGGGGTTCCGGTAGTTAGTTTTTCGGCCATCGGCACCGTGAAGCCGATCATCGTCTACGTCCGTCCGGGGTGCCATCTCCGGTGAGAGCGACGGCTTAAGCAGGTCGACCGCACTGAGGCGGGGAATCTTGAGCGCCGGCGGCGGGCGTCAGCGGCTCCGGCGCGCGAGGCGGGACCTCAACCGTGGCCGCCGACCACCCGCTGAGGTGAGAGCACCCTCTCCATCGCGATTTCTCCCGCAAAGGGTGACCCTGTGAACGGTGACCGGTGGGCGGTGACCAGTGGACGGTGGACGGTGAACGTCCCCGCCGCGATCAAGACCAGTCTTCGACGAGTCGCCGAGGCAACCCTCCTATGACGCCTCGACAACCCTGCATACGACGTCCGTCCGGATTAAGGTTTGGCCGTGGACTGGGTTGAGCGGGCATGAGCTGGGTTGAGCGGGCATGAGCTGGGTTGAGCGGGCATGAGCTGGGTTGAGCGGGTAACACGCGTCCGCCGATACTCGCGCAATGGGGAGCGTGCCCCGCACAAGCCTCTATTGCTGCTGTACGCCCTCGGCCGGTTCCGGAGTGAGGGGCCGCGAGCGATCGAGTTCTCTGCGGCGGAGCAGGATCTGGGTCGGCTGCTTCAGGAGTTCGGGCCGCCCCGGGCGACCAGTCCGGGCTACCCGTTTCACCATCTGACCAATGACGACCGCCTTTGGGAGGTCACGACCGCTGGTGGCGCGGGCAGCCCGGGTCCCAATGTGGGCACGTTGAGGAATCTGCGTGCCAGCGGACGGCTGCATCCCGCCCTCACTGCCGCGCTCGCCGAGGATTCGGCGCTGCTGCCCCAATTGGTGCGGGCTCTGCTCGATGCCAACTTCGCGCCGTCGCTGCATGCCGACATCTGCCACATGGTCGGTTTGGATCTGGAGGACGCCGAACTTCCGTCCGGGGTGCGCGACGAGTTCGGCCATCGTGACCCGGCTTTTCGGCCTGAGGTGCTGGAGGCTTACGAGTACTGCTGTGCCTTCTGCGGTTACGACGGCTGGCTGAGTGGTGTCGCGGTCGGCCTGGATGCCGCGCATGTGCGGTGGCGGACGTATGGCGGTCCCGACGATCTGAGCAACGGGATCTGCCTCTGCGCGCTCCATCATCGGCTTTTCGATCGGGGTGTCGTCGGCCTGGCCGATGACCGCACCATCAACGTGTCGCGCAAGTACATTGGACGCGCCACGGCGTCCCGGAGTCTGGTCCTTGACCTGGTGGGACGGGCTGCACGGGAACCACAGGCGGGGTTGGCCCCGGTGGAGCACCAGCACATCGAATGGCATACCAGGCAGGTCTTCCGCAGCCCCGCCCGCGCAGCATAATTGGCGAGTATTGCCATTCGAGGACCGTTTATTCGGCCATAGGTGCCGATTTTCAAGACCGTTCCCGCTGGTTCGGCGTTCAACCTGGAGTGGTTGCCCGGCGCCGCCATCCCCTCACGGGACGAAGGGTTGCCCAGGTCACAGCCACTGGTTACGGTGCATTCAAACTGACAGGAAACCTTCCTAACTATTACTCCTTCGCACCTCGACGGCTTCGCCGAGACCGTCCGCCCGCACCTGGACAACCTTCCGTTGGAGGAACCCGTCATGAAGAGACTCTGGGGCCTGGCGGACGCCCACACCCGGACACACCGCCGCAGACGAGACGACACGAAGAGGCTCTCGATCTTGGCGGTCGTCGTCGCCGGGCTTCTGGTTGCGATCACGAGCCCGGCGCACGCGGAGAACGTACTGGTCAACGCCGGTTTCGAGAGCGGGTCGCTCTCAGGCTGGTCCTGCTCGGGCGGCGGGTCAGCGGTGACCAGCCCGGTGCGGACGGGTTCGTACGCGCTCGCGGGCGATGTGACCGCGGGTGACCCGGGGCAGTGCACACAAACGGTGAACGTCCAGCCCGGCACCGCCTATGACCTGTCCGCCTGGGTGCGCGGTAGTTACGTTTACCTGGGAGTGATCGGCGGGACGTCCACCTGGACGCCGTCCGCCTCGGACTTCACCGAGTTGTCGGTCTCGTTCACGACCGGCGCGGACCAGACGTCCGCGCAGATCTACCTGCACGGTTGGTACGGAACCGGAAAGTACTACGCGGACGACGTCGTCCTGGACGGTCCCGGCGGCGGACCCCGGCCGGGAGTGCCGGGAACGCCCGGAACACCCGGGGCAGGGACCGTCACCGACAGCTCCGTCACCCTGTCGTGGACCCCCGCCACCGGAACCGTCACCGGTTACCGCGTCTACGAAGGCTCCGCCGTACGAGCCACCGTGACCGGGACGAGCACCACCATCTCGAACCTGACCGAATGCAGTTCACACAGTTACACCGTCGCCGCCTACAACGACGTCGGCGAGTCGCCCAAGTCCGAGCCGGTCAACGCCCGGACGACCGGCTGCACCGACGCCGGGCTTCCCAAGCACGCCCTCATCGGCTATCTGCACGCGAGCTTCGCCAACGGCTCCGGGTACGTGCGGATGGCCGACGTCCCGGATGCGTGGGACATCATCGACCTCGCCTTCGGTGAGCCGACGTCACCCACGTCCGGCGACATCCGCTTCACCCGCTGCCCGGTGAGCGAATGCCCGAACGCGGAGAGCGAAGCCGAGTTCACCGCGGCCATCCGCGCCAAGCAGGCACAGGGCAAGAAGGTGCTGATCTCGATCGGCGGCGCGAACGGGCAGGTGCAGCTCACCACCACCGCCGCACGGGACGCGTTCGTCCGGTCCGTGTCGGAGATCATCGACCGCTACGGCCTCGACGGCCTCGACATCGACTTCGAAGGCCACTCCCTTTACCTCAGCGCGGGTGACACCGACTTCCGCAACCCCACCACGCCGGTGATCGTGAACCTGATCTCCGCGCTGAAGACGCTCAAAGCCAGGTACGGGGACGACTTCGTCCTGACGATGGCGCCCGAGACGTTCTTCGTGCAGGTCGGCCACCAGTTCTACGGCGGTTCCAGCGCCGGCGACAACCGGACGGGCGCCTACCTGCCCGTGATCCACGCGATGCGCGACGACCTGACCGTCCTGCACGTCCAGGACTACAACTCCGGACCCGTGATGGGACTGGACGGCCAGTACCACACCATGGGCGGCGCCGATTTCCACATCGCGATGACCGACATGGTGAAGGCCGGGTTCCCGGTCGCGAACACCGGTCATGCGTTCCCCGGCCTGCGTCCCGACCAGATCGGCGTCGGCCTGCCCGCCGCCGTCAGCGCGGGTAACGGGCACACCCCGCCGGCCCAGGTGCATCAGGCGCTGACCTGCCTGGTCAAAGGCCAGGAATGCGGTTCGTACACGCTCCGCGGCGGCGCCTCCCCGGGGCTGCGCGGGCTGATGACCTGGTCGATCAACTGGGACCGCTACTACGGCTGGGAGTTCATGAACAGCCACGACCCCTTCCTCAACGCCCTCCCCTGAGAACTCCCCGAGGCGACCCCGGCAACCCGACCCGGGGCCCGGTGAACCTGGCGAACTCAGCGATTTCGGCGAACCCACCCCCACCGGAAGGAAGTCAATGAGATCCGCCCGCTCGAAGGCCGCCGCCGTGGCGGTCACCGTGCCGGCCGCGTCGGTGCTGGTCGTGCTCGGCACCGCGACCGCCGCCAGCGCGCACGGCACCATGTCCGACCCGCCGAGCCGCGTCTACGTCTGCAAGGACGAGGGCCCGGAGAGCCCCGACTCCGACGCGTGCAAGGCCGCCGTCGCCGCCGGCGGCACCCAGGCGTTCTACGACTGGAACGAGGTGTCGCTGCTGAACGCCGGCGGCCGCCACCAGGAGATCATCCCGGACGGCCAGTTGTGCAGCGCCGGACGGGCGAAGTACCGCGGCCTGGACCTGCGGCGCACCGACTGGCCCGCGACCCCGATGTCGTCCGGCCCGCAGACGATCACGTACCACGCGACCGCCCCGCACGGGAACAGCAACTTCGAGTTCTACATCACCCGCGAGGGTTGGGACCCGTCGCAGCCACTGCGCTGGTCGGACCTGGTCCACGTCCGGACGTTCACCCATCAGAACCCCACCACGTTCACCAACTGGACGATCAACATCCCGCCGCGGACGGGCAGGCACGTCCTGTACTCGATCTGGCAGCGGGTCGTGGGCAGCGAGGAGGCGTTCTACACCTGCTCGGACGTCGACTTCGGAGGATCGACTCCCCCCACCGACCCACCAACGGACCCGCCCACGGACCCGCCGACCGACCCACCAACAGACCCGCCGACCGATCCGCCGAGCGGTACCTGGGCCGCAGGGACGGCCTACACCGCGGGCGACCAGGTGACCTACAACGGCGAGACCTACGAGTGCCTGCAGTCGCACACCGCACTCGCCGGCTGGGAACCCTCCGCCACCCCCGCCCTCTGGCGACAGCTGTGACCCGTCCGCGATGACGTCCACGCCATGAAGCGGCGGGTCGTGAAGGGCGCGGCACTGGCCATTCTCGCCGTGTGCGTCCTGCTCGTGTCCGTGCAGTGCGGAGCCGCCGGCGGTTCACCGGGCGGCGGCTCCGCGGCGCGGGGTGGACGCGGGTTCAACGCCACCGACGTGATGTTCCTGCAGATGATGCTCCCCACCAGGAGCAGGGCGTGAAGCTGGCCCGGCTGGCGCGGCGGCATCCCGTCCGTCCCGAGGTCAGGACGCTGGCCTCGGCGATCGAGGCCACCCAGGTCGCCGAGGCGAAGCGGATGCAGGAGCGGCTGCGTGCATGGCGCCGGCCGCCGCGGGGGCGGGCGCACGAGCACGCGGCGCACGGCGGCATGCCGGAGACCACCGATGCCGAACTGGCGGCGCTGAAGCGGCCGCCGTCGCCGCACGTGCTGCCGGTCACCAGCGGTCGAGGTGCAGGACCTCGTCGAGTGGAACGCGCGGGGCGGGACGGAAGGTGTCGCCCGTGTAGTAGGCGGTCGGGATGAGCGCGCCCTGCCTCACGTTCCCGGGCAGGCCGAGCAGTTCCGCCACTTCGTTCTCGTACGTGAGATGCAGCGAGGTCCATGCGGTGCCGAGCCCGCGTGCCCGCGCGGCGAGAGCGTAGTTCCACGCGGCGGGCAGCAGCGAGCCCCACAGGCCGGCCTGGTTGCCGGCGGGGAGGTGCCCGCCGTGCAGCCGCAGGCACGGGATCACCAGGACGGGCACATCTCCCATGTGTTCGGCCAGGTAGGCGGCGCTGTCGCCGACGCGGCGCTGCACCTCGGCGCGTTCGGGGTCGTTCTGGTAGAGCGAGACGGCCGTGCCGCCGGACTGGGCGTAGGAGGCGAACGCCCGCCGGTAGTACTCGCCGATCGCCGCGCGGACCTCCGGGTCGGTGACGACGATCCACTGCCAGCCCTGCCGGTTGCTCCCGCTCGGGGCCTGCAGCGCGATCTCCAGGCATTCGCGGACGAGTTCCAGAGGCACGGGCCGCTCCAGGTCGAGGCGTTTGCGCACCGTGCGGGTCGTGGTCAGCAGTTCGTCCGGGCCGAGCGGCAGTGTCGTCATGATCCCCATGGTGCCGCAGCCGCCGTCCCGCCCGCCCGACCACCCCCCGCCGTACCGCCGGCGCCGTTTGGACCATGTGGTCCATTTCACACACATAGACCTTTGGACCAGGTGGTCCATTCTTCGGTATCGTCACCGCCATGGGACTTGAGGAACAGCTTCCCAGCGGATTCCTGCTGACCACCGTGGAGAAGTTCGCGGGCTGGGCGCGGTCCAGTTCGATGTGGCCCATGACCTTCGGGCTGGCCTGCTGCTCGATGGAGCTGATGGACGTCGGCATGCCGCGCCACGATTTCGCCCGCTGGGGAATGGAACGCGCGTCGGCCACGCCCCGGCAGGCCGACCTGATGATCGTCGCGGGCCGGGTGAGCCAGAAGATGGCGCCCGTGCTGCGGCGTCTCTATGACCAGATGACCGAGCCGAAATGGGTCATCGCGATGGGCGTGTGCGCCTCGTCCGGCGGCATGTTCAACAACTACGCGATCGTGCAGGGCGTCGACCACATCGTGCCGGTGGACTTCTATGTTCCCGGCTGCCCGCCCCGGCCCGAAATGCTGCTGGACGCGGTCCTCAAGCTGCACGACCGGATTCAGAACGACACTCTCGGCGCCCACCGGAAGGCCGAGATCACCGAACTGGAGAACCGGGCCGCCTCGCACCGGCGCCCGTCGAGGATCGTCCCGTAGCCGAGGATCGACCTGTAGCCAAGGATCGTCCCGTAGCCAAGGATCGTCCCGTAGCCAAGGATCGTCCCGTAGCCAAGGATCGGCCGGAACCGGGATCGTCCCGTAGCCGGGATCGTCCAGCGGCCGCCCATCGCGGGGGCCGTCCTGCGCCCGGCCCGTAGTGCGGCTCAGCGAGAGGCGAGGAGTCCGCGGAGCAGGTCGATCTGCAGGTGCGCGAGCCGCTGCCCCTCCGCGATATCGGTCTCCTCGAGATGCCGGAGCGCCCACGCGTTGATCGTCCACAGCGTCGCGAGGGTCAGTTCGCCCTGCAGGGACGGGGGCAGGTCGTCGCGGACGGCGCCGGCCGCGCGCCCGGCGGCGAGCGCCCGGCCTAGCCAGTCGTCGATCCCGCGCTTGACCCGGGCGAGGGAGCCGTCGTCGCCGGCCGGCGCGTCCGGGACGTAGAACAGCCGCCAGAAGTCGATGAGCCGGCAGTCCACCGCGGCGGCGCCCATCAGGTCGTCCGACATCCGCGTGACCTCGGCCCAGAAGCCGGGGACGGCGAGCGAGTCCGGATCGGGCACCTTCACGGCGTCGCGCAGTTCGCCCGTGAGGCCGTTCACGACCGCGTCGAACAGCGCTTCTTTCGACTCGTAGTAGTGGTAGAAGGAGCTTTTGCTCATTCCGCAGGATCGAATGATGCGGTTCAGCGACGCGTGGCCGAACCCGTGGCGCACGAACTCCTCCATTGCGAAACCGAGCAGTTCACGGCGCCGTTCGGGCGGCAGCACGGCTTTGGATCCCACGCAGAGGAGCATAGCCCGGGTGACGGAACATCACGCGGCGACGGGTGTGGGTGATCTTGCTAGTTCCGCCGCACCATCGTGCCGACCCACCTAGTCTGTCGGGATGGGTGCTGCTTCGGGTGTTTCCACCTCTGTGTCCCGACTTGGGTGGCTTGATGCACTTCGCGGAGGGGCGGCCCTGGCGGTGGCGCTGCACCACGCGAGCTATGTGTACCTGCCCTCACTGCGGACCCGACTCGCCGACTGGTTCGACCCCGGCACGTACGGGGTACTCGTGTTCTTCCTGGTCAGCGGGTATATCGTGCCGGCGTCGCTGGAGCGTCGGGGAAGCGTGCGAGGTTTCTGGATCGGGCGGTTCTTCCGCATCTACCCGCTGCTGGCCGTCGCCTGCTTCCTGGCGGTGCTCCCGTTCCTGCTGGGCGTGCTCGGGCTGCGGGCCGGCCTGGAGCGCTACTCCCCCGCGACCGCCGTCCTGGCGCACATGACGATGCTGCAGGACCTCCTGAACGTCCCCAACGCGATGAACGTGCTGTGGACGCTGTCGTACGAGATGGCGTTCTACCTGCTGATCGTCGCGCTGTTCGTGGTGGGCGGGCACCGCCGGTCGGCACCGGTCGCCACCGTCCTCACGGTGGTCGCGCTGGTCGCGGTCGCACTGACGGCGAGCGGGCTGCTGACGGGCGTGTACGCGCCGTCCGCCCTGCTGTCGCGGACGGCGGGGACCGGCGCCGTGGTCGCGGTGACCGCGGCGGCCCTGATCGTCGCGATCGCTGCGGCCATGTCGAAGCGTCAAGCGCCGCGCCTGGCCGGCGGGCTCCTCGGCGGGCTGCTCGCCCTCGTGCTGGTGACGGTGAACGGCCGCGTCGGCGCGTGGGAGGGCGCGATCATGCTGGCGATCATGTTCATGGGCACGGCCGTCCACCGCGCCGAGCACGGCCAGATCACCCGGCGCGCGTGCGCCGTGACCGCGGTCGTCGTCCTGGTGGGGGCGGTCGCCGCCGGGACCTGGCATGCCGCGCCCCACGGACGGCCCGCGCAGCTCGTCTGGTGCGGGGCGGTGGTGCTGGCGGCGGCCACGTTCGCGGCGGCGTGGCGGCTCCGGGACCGGCGGTTCCCCCGCTGGGCGACCGGCCTCGGGACGATCAGCTTCTCGGTGTACCTGCTGCATCCGCTGCTGCTGATGGTGGCGGCGCAGTTCCTCGACATCTCCGGGCGCGAGGACGTGGTGGGCCTGGCGTTCTTCCTCCTGGTGCTGCTGGCGGTGAGCTGGGCGTCGCACCGCTGGATCGAGGAGCCCGCGCAACGTCTGGGACGCCGATTCACGCGTCCCGCCCGGCCGGCCACGCGAGCGCAGCCACAAGTGCTCACCCCGTAACCATGCGGGTTTGCTCGATCTGCTCGTGATCATGCCGAATTAACCGTGTGCGTGGGTTCGGGGTGCGCTGCCACCATGGCGCAGTGAACATCTGGCTTGCGGAACTGATCGTCCGGCACACGCACCGCATCCCCGCGCCCGAGGGACCCCTCGGGGACGGGGCGGCGGCGGCGCGGCGTTTCGACGCGGCGCTGATGTCGGCCGGGTTCAAGCTGTCGCGGGACGTCATGGCGGCGCTGTCGGGCCTGTCGGAGGAGACCGTTCTCAAGGTCGCGGGACGGACGCTGCCGGTCGTCCGGGAGATGGCGGGCGACCACGTCCGGCACAACGTGTACTTCCGGGACTTCCCGCGCAACGTGCCCGACACCATGGACTTCTGGGTGGGCCTCCTGCGTGAGACGCTCCTCGACCCGGCGGCCGCGCCCGCGGCGATGGCGTCGCTGCAGGGCGGCACCCTGAACCTGCTCACGCTCGTCGGCTACGGCACCTACCGGCACGACTACGAGGAGATGCTCGAAGCGCACGACGAGCTGATCGCCGGCGCCGGCGACCGGGTGACGGTGCTGCACCTGGGACGCGGCCTCGCCGAGGAGGGCGAGCGGCTGTATCTGCGGCTCGCCGGCAGCGTCACGCCGCTCGACGAGGACGACCTCGGTGCACTGGGCAGGCTGGCCGGGCACTACGCGGACGGCCCGCACCCGGAGCGGATCCCGGTGCGGGAGAACCGGGCGGTCATCAACCAGGTGCGCCTGGCGGTCGGCGCGGATCTCCTCGTCGACACGATCACCGACGTCCTGCGCCTGGCGTGCGCGCTGTCGGACGGCGACGTGACCCTTCAGGAGCCGACGCGGTTCGTGTCGATGCCGCGTCCGATGCGGCGGTCGCTGCTCGCCGCCCTCGACGCCGTGGTGGGCGCCGAGCCCGGCAAGCTCGGGGACGTCGCCGCCCGGCGCGAGGCGTGGAAGCGGCTCGGTGAGCGGCTCCACCCGCACGAGTACCCGAGGTGGGCGCGGGCGGCGGACGTGTTCGCGGTCGCGCGCGGCGAGAAGAACGCGCCGTCGTTCGCGGCGCGGATCGAGGCGCGGCTCGCGTCCGGGGACGTGGCCGGCGCCGCGAACGTGGCGAAGGGCGCGCCCGGGATGCTGTTCCGGTCGCTGGACCGGCTGCTGCGCATGGCGCCGGACTCGCAGGACGCCGTCCTGGATGCGGCGGAATCGGTTGCGGGACGAGTGTCCGGCCGGGTTCTGCTGTCGGTGCGGGAGCATCTGCTCAACCGCGCCGCCACGACCGAGCGGACGCGGGTGCGCCTGTTCGCCAACCGTCTCGGCCGCGGCGCGACGGCACCCGACACGCGGGCGCCCCTCGACCCGGAGACCGTGGCGCGGCTCTCGGCGTTCCTGGACGAGGAGATCCGCGGGCGACTCCCGTCCGCCGGGCATCTGGTCGTCGACCCCGACGCGCTCGACGTCGCGCTGCCGCTCAGCGGGAAGGGGGCCGGAAACGGCCTCGGTGTCCTTCCCCGCGGTTCGGTGTCGCCCATCAGCGGTGAGCTGCTGCGGTTCTTCGTGTATTGGCGGCAGCGTAAGCGCAGGACCGACTTCGACCTTTCGGTGCTCCTGCTCGACGAAGACTATGGCGACCCGGAATGGCTGGCGTTCACGAACCTCAAGACCGACGGCGGAGAGCATTCCGGCGACATCACCGATGCCCCGGAGGGCGCATCGGAATTCATCAACCTCTCCCTGGGGCGCATCACCTCGCGGTTCGTCGTTCCGCAGGTGGACATCTATTCCGGTGAGGGGTTCGACGAGGTCGAGGAGTCGTTCTTCGGGTTCATGCTGCGCGACGGCGAGCAGAAGGGCCAACCGTTCGAGGCACGCACCGTCCGCATGAAGTCCGAGCTGCGCGGGCCCGGCCGGGTCGCGCTGCCGATGGTGTTCATGCGCGGGGACGACGGCCGGTGGCGCGCCAAGTGGCTGCACCTGCACCTCAAGGGCGTGCTGGAGTTCAACCAGGTGGAGGCCAACCATGTGACGACCTCGAACCTGGTCCGCGGCATCGTGGAGCGCCGGTTCATCACCGTCGGCCATCTGACGGACCTCATCGACGCCGAGAAGACGAGCCTCTGGGACGGGAACGCCCCGGACGGTCCCGTCACCTACATCGGCCTGGAGCGTCCCGAGGGCCTCCACGAGGACTCGCGGGTCTTCACCCTGGAAAATCTCGGTGACCTGATCCCGGCCTAGCTGCTACCGTTGTTCCCGCGAGGCCATGAGGGGGCTTCCTTCTCATCATTTTCAGATATCCAGCCCTTTCGCTCTCCTCGCACTTCGCTTGACGGGCGCGCCCATCCGGGTGGCGCCCGTTCTGCTGTTGCTCCACTTATTCCTCGGACAGGACCCGGTATCCCGCGACCTCGTTCGGCAGCCGCGGTTCCCGGGCCTGAATCGAGGCGATCATGCCTCTCTGCATCCGTTCATCGCCTCGGGGAAGGCGCTCGCGTCGTCGCCGAGCGCCGGGTCCGCCATGGACGTCTGGACGTTCTCCGGACGCTCTCCGGACGCTCTCCGGACGCTCTCCGGACGCTCTCCGGCCGGTCTCCGGACGGTCGCGGGTCGCCACGCCCGCCGCCCTAGCCCGCGGCGCCGCCGCACACCCACCCCAATACGGGTCACGAGCGGATGTGAACGGGCGGGTTGAAAAACTGCCGTCCTTTCAGTGCGGGCGGGAGAGCGGTAGAAGGTTCGCAGGTGGCGCCCGCTCTCCGCATGGAAAGTCTTCTATTGCGGCGGCGCACCCGGTGTCCGGCAATGGCGATTTTGGCAGTTCTGGTCAATAGTCGGTGGAGCCTCGTGAAAGGACCCCCCGCTCATGAAGAAACGCAGACTGCTGGTCGCGATACCGGCCGCCTTCGTGGCGCTGTCCGGTACGTCGATCGCCTACGCCGATCCCACCCCGCCGCCCACCCCGAAGATCGTGGGCGGCGTGCCCGCGTCGCAGGTCTACTCGTTCATGGCGTCGCTGCAGAGCTCGTCCGGACGGCACAGCTGCGGCGGTTCGCTCGTCGGCGCGAGCTGGGTCGTGACCGCCTCGCACTGCGGCACGCCCTACCAGGTCAGGATCGGCACCACCCGGTACAACTCCGGTGGTGAGGTCCGCCGGGTCGCGGGCCGGCAGGTGATCGGCGGCGACGTCGCCCTGCTCCGGCTGGCCTCCCCCGCGTCGTCCGCGCCGGTGCCCATCGCCACCAGCGCGCCGGTCGGCTCGTCGACCCGGCTGCTCGGCTGGGGGCAGACCTGCCCGCAGCGGGGTTGCGGCCCCGCGCCCGTCGGCCTGCGCCAGCTCGACACCCGGATCCTCTCGGACTCGCAGTGCTGGGGCATCGAGAACGCGGAGCTGTGCATCGAGGGCGGCGGCGGCCGCGGCGCCTGCTACGGCGACTCCGGCGGCCCCGCGATCGTCGGCTCTTCGGGCAGGTGGCAGCTGGTCGGCGCGACCAGCCGCGGCACCGCGTCGCAGTGCGCCGTCTCCCCCGCCATCTACGGCGACGTCACCGCCTACCGCTCCCGCATCCTGCAGATCATCGGCGGCGGCGTGCGCGCCTGACCGGCCTGTGGACCGGCCCCGTTGAACGTGCCCTCCGCCGGAGCGCGGTGCCCGGCGGAGGGTGCCCCCACCCCGCTCCCACCACCACGAGGAATCCCATGGTCATCAGAAACCTGCTGAGGGTCTGCGCCGCTCTGCTGCTCGGCCTGGCCTTCCTGGCCGGGACGGGCGCGCCCGCCTCGGCCACGCCCGCCTCCGACACGTCCAGCGCCGTCCGCACCGTCCGGTACGACGCCAGCCGCGCCGCGGAGTTCCGGGCGGCGGTCGACGAAGGCGCGCGGATCTGGAACGAGCGCGTCAGCAATGTCCAGCTCGTCCCCGGATCCCCGGCCGACGTGATCGTCCTCGCCGACGACGGCTGGCCCCGCGCCCGGGTCACGGGCCTTGGCCGCGGCACCATCTGGATGGGCCGCCAGGCCGTCTGGGACGGCCACTACACGGTCCGGATCGCGTCCCACGAACTGGGCCACATCCTCGGCCTGCCCGACCGGCGCACCGGCCGCTGCACGGACCTGATGTCCGGGGCCAGCGCCGGGACGTCCTGCCGCAACCCCAACCCGAACGCGGCCGAGATCGCCGAGGTCGAGGACAACTTCCGGTACGGCCGCACGCGCGTCGCACCCGGAATCACCCTCACCGAGGCCCCCGCCCCCGCCGCTCGCTGACCCGCCACGCCCCGGGCGCCCGCTCTCTCCGGCGGGCGCCCGGTCGGCGTTTCGCCGGTGCCGCCGGGTGGGCGCCCGGTTCCTCAGGCGCGGCGTCGCGGCAGGAACGGGACGAGCGCCGTCGCTGCGGCGGTGATGAGCGCGGCGACGAGGAAGGCCGTCGCGTAGCCGTCCACCGGTTCCGGCCCGGACGCGGCCGCCGCCGCGCCGAGGACGGTCAGCCCGATCGCGCCGCCGATCGTGCGGGACGTGTTGACGACGCCCGCCACCGCACCCGCCTCGTCTTTGGACGCACCCGCGGTGGACGCCTCCACCAGGGGCGTCATCAGCAGCCCGAAGCCGAGCGCCATGGTCACGCCCGGCCCGAGAACGGAGCCGAGGAACGTGCCGCCCGCGTCCAGCACGACGCTCTGCCACGCGAACCCGGCCGCCGCCAGCAGCCCGCCGGCGCCCGCCAGGAGCCGCGCGTCCATGCGTTCCATGAGCATCGGGGCGAGCCTCGACCCGAGGATGATGCCCAGCGTGTGCGGCAGGAACGACAACCCGGTGCGCACCGCGCTGTACTGCAGGACGTTCTGCATGTAAAGCGACAGGAAGTACCAGAGCGCGAACCCGCCCATCATGATGACCAGGGTGGTGAGGTTGCCGACCGCGACGCTGCGCAGCTGGAACAGCCGCAGCCGGACGAGCGGATGCGGCGCCCGCGCCTCGACGGCGACGAACGCCGCCAGCAGCGCGAGCCCGCCGGCCAGCGGAACCAACGACGTCCACCCGTCGGCCTCGATCCGCCCGATGCCGAACGCCAGCAGCCCCACCCCGCCGGTGACGAGCACGGCCCCCGGCAGGTCGAGGCGGGCTCGGCGGCCGCCGTCGCGCTCGTCCCGCAGCCACCGCGCCGCGATCACCGCCACGACCGCGCCGACCGGCACGTTGATCAGGAAGACCCAGCGCCAGCTCAGATAGTCGGTCAGCAGCCCGCCGACCAGCCCGCCCGTGGCGCCCCCGGCGGTACCGACGGCCGTCCACATGGCGATCGCCTTCGTCCACGCCGGCCCGGCGGGGAAGGTGGCGGTGACCAGCGAAAGCGTGACGGGCGCGAGGATCGCCGCCCCCAAGCCCTGCACGGCCCGCGCACCGATCAGCATGCTCCCGCCCTGCGCGAACCCACCGGCGAGGCTGGCCACGGTGAACAGGCCGAGCCCTACAAGGAAGACGCGCTTGCGTCCGAACAGATCGGCGGCTCGTCCGCCCAGCAGCAGAAAGCCGGCGAACGTCAGCGAATAGGCGTTGACGACCCATTGCAGGCCGGTGGCGCCGAACCCGAGACCGGTCCGCAGTTCGGGCATTGCGACGTTGACAACCGAAATGTCCAGGACGACAAGGAACTGCCCCACGGACGCCGCCAGCAGCGCGGCCCAGCCGGGGGTGGACGAACGCGCCGGCGCCTTCCCGGCGGCTTTGGGCTCATAGGTCGCTGTCATGATCTCCATACTGGCCCGCACACCCGCTCCCCCACGTCGGCCCCCGGTCCCGATGCCCCAGGTCCGATCGACCTAGGACCATCGGTCATTCGGGCACCCGGTCCTGAACCGTGTGGTGATGGTTTACCGTGAGCACCTGGCTTCGGGTGGTCACCAGCCTCGCCCGAGCATGCGGACCGCAGGAGGAAGGGCCATGAAGCACACCCTGCTGTGGGCTGTCCCCCTGGGCATTCTGCTGGTCGTGCTCGCAGAGTGGGCTTTGCTGGCGAACCCTGGAGGACGGCTCGTCGGGCTGGTCCTGCTTTCTGTACTGCTGGGATTCATCGGCGTGTTCGCGCTGGCGCCGGTCACCCTCGCGGCCGGCGCTACGAGCCGTGCCGCGATCTCTTGCCGTCGGGGCACGGAGGAGGACGACGCCGACCGGCGACGCAGAATCGCCGCGACGATGCGCGCCTACGAAGCCGCCCTGGAGAAGCACGCGAGCACCTGATCCGCCCTCCGGGCTCGACCACGGCGACCTCATAGACACCGCCGACCCGGCGCACCGGCGAAAACCGCCCGCATCCGCCGCCCGCAGACGGAGAGCCCCGCCAAATCACATGGATGACCGGCGACCGAACCTCTGCGCCGCGTTGCTCTGCGGTGGCGGGTCTTCGGAGAAGGGCTCGACCGACAAGAACCACTCATGGTCCTTCTCGGACGCCTCAAGGATCAGGTATCCCGGCCGTGGCAGCCGCATCGCGCGCCGTCCGTCATGTGTGCCCCAACCATCCCCGGATCCCTCCGGCATGCCGGCAGGCCAGCGAGGCGTGCGGCAGCGGCAGTCCCCGCCCCGAAGGCACCCGCACTCGAACTCCACGCTCCAGGCCCCTTCCGATCTGGCCTGCACGGTCAACAACGCCGGGCCGCCGTCGTAGAACAGCACCTCGTCACCGCCCCCGCCGCGCCACTCCGAGCCGAGAAGCGGCGCAGCGGACATCGGCCTGATGCGCACCGACCAGCGCTGCGCCTCTTCGACGCATTCGATCCGCAAATGGGTCGGTTTGGGCCCCAGAATGACACGGCCGTGGTAGGCGCCCTCATAGTTGATCACCAGTTCGGACCCGGTGTCGGTCTCGTCCTCGGTACGGACGACGGGACTGACACACAGGTCACCCCCGCAGGTCACCTCGACGATGGCCGGGCGGCCGGGTTCCGGGCGGTCGATGAGTACTTCGACGGTGCCCCCGCCGGCGCCGAGAGTCAGGAACCGCTCTCCGGTCGCGTTCTCCGGCACACCGGGAGGCTCCGAGCGACTACGGTCGGCCTCCAGCGGCGGGAGCGCATCGATCGGCACCGGACGTTCGGCCCGCCGGGCGGCCAACCTGATCAGTGCCGCGCGACCGTCGCGCAGCGCCACCAGCGCGACCTGCTCGTGCTCCGCGGCCGCAGCGCGGTCATAGGCGAGCAAGGCGGTGCTGTAGTCCTCCGTTGCCCCAGGATCAGCCTCAATCTCCTCCGGGGTGACGGTCAGGGTCTGCAGCTCTTCCCCGAACGCCGTGACCGATTCCTGCAGCGGAGCGGGGAGCACCGCGCGAGCGGTGGCAGCCGGGGGCCTTCGACGCCTGACGAGCCCGAACGCGGCGACACCGCAGCCCGCGACGAAGGCGACCACGGCCACCAGCACATTATTCAACATGATCGACATCGTCACAGATGAACCGGTCCACACCAACACGAGCCTTCTGTGGCTGCACCATCGCGGATGCCGTTATCCAGGTTGCCGTGTCCTGGCCCTGGCCCACCGCTATCTGGCACGACCAACGCACCGGCCGACCGCTCCGCAGTGATGCGGCAGGACGCCGGACCGAGGGTGAGGGTGAGGCCGGACGGGACGGTCAGCGGGTCGAGTGCCGCCTGACCTGCTCGATCAAACCCGCGAACTGCGCAACGGACAAGGTGAGGTGCCCCCCGTCCGGGTCCTTGCTGTCCCGCACCCCAATCCCGGCCCCTGGCGCAAGTCGTCCCAGCTCAACGCAGTGCTCGTCGTCCGCTCCGCCGCTGTGCGTGCTCTTGCGCCATTGCACGATCATTCGTAGCTCTCCAAGTACCGCTTGATGATCTCGCGAGAAGCCTCCAAGGAGGCCGCCTTCGCGCCGATACGATCGAACTTAACCGACAATTCGCGTACCTCGCCAGGCGTTTCGATCAAGCGGCCACCGTTCTGGGCACCCGAATAGGCGATGTCGCGGCTCTCCAGGCTGAGGATCTGGAGCGACCCGTCAACGCCCAAGTGAGCGCCCGATTTGAACGGGACGATACGTAGGCTGACCTGCGGGAGGTCAGCCATGGCGAGCAGGTGCTCCAACTGCTCCTTGTGCACCTCCGGGCGGCCGACCTCACGCGCCAGCACGCTCTCATCGAGCGTTGCCCACATCTCGACCTCAGTTCCCCGCTCGAAGAAGGACTTCTTCCGAGCAACACGCCTCTCCATCGCAGCCTCGAAATCCTTTGGGGTACCGGACTGGACGTAGGACCAGGTGTATTCGTCGGTCTGGAGGGCGAGCGGGATGACCTGACCGTGGTAGGTCTTGATCAGGGTTGCCTCCCGCTCGTACTTGACGAGCTGCTTTCCCCAGTTGGGGTCGTGCGCCATCCGGGCAAACCAGAGCAAGAGCTGAAATAGCAGACCCGTCTCGAAGTGTCGGTCGAGCGCCCGAACATGGTCGTCCTGCAGGCGCCGCCGTCCCGCTTCGAAGTTGGATACAGTCCCCCGTGTTACTCCCATGATCTCCCCGCACTGGGTCAGCGATAGACCCATCTTCTCCCGCCAAAACCGCAGGTAGAAGGCCAAGAAGTACCACATAGAGATCTTGGGGTCGAGTGGATCCCGGACGATCGGCATTCGCGTCCTCCCTGTATTCATCTTCGGCGGCTACAGGCAAAACATAGAACGTTCAGGTGATCCTTGCCGCAGGAAATCGGAATCTCGGGCAAGGACAGGACGATGACGATGACGGCGACCGAAGAGTCGACCATGTCCCTTATGGGCACGCCTGCCGCAGTAGGACTCGCACGCACTTATGTGGATACGCGAATCCGCAAATGGGACTATTTCCACATTCTCGACAGCGCGCTTCTCGTCGTCTCAGAACTCGTGACCAACGCGGCCCGCCAGACGCCGCGCGAGGAGATCCGGCTCCAGCTCAGCCGGGACGCCTACGGGATCATCATCGCCGTCTGGGACAAGGACCACGAGTTGCCCAAGGCCAAGCCGCTGACCGAACTCACCCTCGAAGACCTCGACCTCTCCGAGGAGGCGTTCGACGACAACGGCGGCTGGGGTCTCCATATCGTCCAAGCCCTGTCCGCCAAGTGCGGAGTCACCGCTGACCCGGCCGGCGGCAAGTGGATCTGGGCGCGAATACACCCGTAGCGGCCTTCGCGCCCGCTGCCACGAGCCGAGGTCAGCGGAGTTGCTCGTAGGCGGCGTAGGCGGCGGCGCCGTAGACCAGGTGCGGGACGATGTCGGAGACCCAGCTTGAGGCGGACCACTCGCGTGGATCCGTGATGCCCAACGCGGTCATCGGGACGTTCGACCCGAGCAGGGCGAGCGTCCCGAGGGCGAGGACGCCGACCGGCCAGGAGGTGCGGCGGCGGGTCGCCGCCCCGTAGCAGAGGGCCGCCGCGATGCCCGTCCCGTAGCCCATCAGGGCGCCCAGGCCCTGCCTGCGGTTCTCCGCCTGCTCTTCCTCGCCAAGGCTGATGTGCGCTTCGTCCGCCAGCTTCTGGATGGTGTCCTCCGGTGTGCTGCTGCCCCCGCGCGCCCGGACGGCCATGTCGAGATAGGTGGTCGCGTTGAGCGCGGTGGTCCCCGCGGCTCCGGCGATCAGTCCCTTGATGAGAGTGCCCATGTGGCCACCGCTACCCCGATTCGGGGTCACCACCTCTCGGGGCACGCATGTTCATGAGGCGGCCGTGCAGTCGGTGCCGTTCAGGGTGAAGGCGGTCGGTTCGCCGGTATTGCCGGTGTGGGTGGCTTGCAGGCCGATCCCGACGGAGCCGCCGGCCGGGATGGAGGCGTTGTAGGACACGTTGGTCGCCTCGACCGTCCCGCTGGTGGGCCGGTAGGTCGCGCCCCAGCCCGAGGTGATCGTCTGGCCGGCGGGCAGGGTGAAGGCGAGCGTCCAGCCGTTGACCGGGGTGGTGCCCGCGTTGGTGATGGTGATGCTCGCGACCAGGCCCGTGTTCCAGGCGTTGACCGTGTAGGCGACGCGGCAGGGCGAATCGCCGGGCGTCGGGGTCGTGCCGCCTTCATCGAGTCCGAAGAACTCGATGGTGTGCTGCGCCATGCCCGTCGTCATGAGGTTGTGGCCGACGCCCTGGAGGGAATACGCCTCGACCTTGTCGCCGTAGCGGGTGCGGGTCCAGCCCTGCTGCGGCTGGTCGGTGGAGGTCGGTGTCGTGGACAGGCCGTGGACGTTGGTCCACTGGTCGATCTCTTCCCCGAAGTTCGGGTAGCGCAGGGTGTCGTCCGCGGTGCCGTGCCACAACTGCACCCGTGGCCGGGGGCCGGTGTAACCGGGGTAGGCGGAGCGGGCGATGTCGCCCCACTCCTGCGGCGTCTTCAGGACGGTGCCGTTGGCGCAGGCGCTGTTCCATCCGGAGCCGTCGGTGGTGGCGAAGCAACCGTCGGGAACACCCGCGAACGCGGCGCCGGCGGCGAACACGTCGGGGTAGTCGGCGAGCATCACGTTGGTCATCATCGCGCCGGACGAGACACCGGTGACGAACACCTTGGACGTGTCGCCGCCGTACCGCTGGAGGACGTGGTCGACCATCGACTTCAGACCGACCGGATCGCTGCCGCCCCCGCGCCTGAGCGCCTGCGGGGAGGAGACGTCGAAGCAGTTGCCGCTGCGGGTGGCGGACGGGTAGATCACGATGAACCCGTGCCGGTCGGCGAGCCGCGCGAACTCCGTCCCCGAGTACATCGCCGGCCCCGATCCCGTGCACCAGTGCACCGCCAGCAGAACCGGCGGCGTCTCCTGGACCTGGTCGGGGACGTACAGGTGCATCCGGAGACCGCTCGGGTTGTCACCGAAATCGGTGACCTCGGTCAGCGCCGCCGCGGACGCCCCGGGGCCGACCAGCACGGCGAGCATTGTGACGGCGGCGGCCACCAGTGCACCCAGCGTCCTCACGAGATCACACCCTCCTCGTTGCGAGCCGCGCTCACCCGTGCGAGTCGCCGCAGCTGTGAAGATCACTCTGCGGTGGATCGCGCACGCCGGACAAGGAGCCTTTCACCCGTTTCACACACCCGTGGGCGGCCGGGCCGGGCGGGGGCCGAGGTCAGCGGTGGCCCAGCACGTTGACCACCCGGCCGTTGGGGTCGCGGACGAAGAACCGGCGCACTCCCCACTCCTCGTCCTGCAGGGGATGCACGATCTCCGCACCGCTGTCCCGGATGGCCGCATGGGCCGCGTCCACATCGTCCACCTCGACGCTCATGTCGGGGACGACCGGTGCGGTCATGTCGTCGGTGAAGAAGCTGACCTGCGCCGTCGGGTTGGACGGGGAAGCGAGCGTCATGACCCAGCCGAGGTTCATGACCTCCTCGAAGCCCAGCAGCTCATAGAATTCCCGGCTCTCCTGCACGGCCTTCGACTGGACGTTGGGCACGACACGACGAACGGTCATCGACGACTCCAATGGAAATAGACGTGTCGGTGAGCCTCGCTCACCTCAGCGGCCCAGCATCGTCCAGGGCCGCGTCCACGTCTTGTACGGATGGGAACTCCGCGCGGCGTTGCGTCGCGGCGAGGTCACTCAGAGGGCCAGGTGGTCGGCTATCGCCCGGGCTCGCTCGGCCAGTTGGGAGTTCGGGATGTCGCGGGACAGGGCGGCGATTCCGGCGACGGTCTCTTCGCCCAGGCGGGCGTGGAGGATCTTCTCCAGGGCGGCGTACCGGGCGACGTCGGTTCCCGCGGCCGGTGGGGCGGTGTCCGCCGCGTCGGCACCGGTCAGGAGCAGGGCCGCCTCGTGCGGGCGGTCGCGGGCCGCGAGGAGCTCGGCGAAGATGCGCATGGTCGTCCACAGCTGGGGCCATGCGCCGGCGCGGCGTGTGCCGTCCAGCAGCGGGGCGACGAGTTCGAGCGCCTCGCCGTGGCGGCCCCTTCGCACCAGGGCGGCCAGCCGCGCGACCCGGGCCACCTGGCCGACGTGGGCCGCGCCGACCAGGTCGGCCTTCCCGGCCGCGGCGGCGAGCAACTCGGTCTTGCGGTCGCCCGTCTCGGCCTCGCCGAGTGCGTACAGCGCGAACGCGTGGACGGCCGTGGACCCGGCGGTCTCGGCACCCAGCACCCCTAGTTCCGCCTCCCGGCGCGCCTCCGGGAGGTCACCGCGGTAGCAGGCCGTGAGGGACAGCGAGGCGTGCGCCGACGCCCTGTATGCGGGGGCGATGTCGACCATGTCCGTGATCGTCCGCCACCAGCGGGCGGACTCGTCGTGGTCCCCGCGGTACATGGCGGCGATGCCCAGTGCGAGGTGGGCGAGATAGCGCTCGCGGGGGGTCGTCGCCCATGTGAGCGCCGTCGTCGCCAGTTCCCGTCCGCGGACGGTATCGCCCGCGTTGGTCACTGCGCAGGCGCCCGCCGCGACGCCCAGTGCCGAATCCGGGCCCGGGTCCGCTGCGCACCGCTCCGCCAGCTCGGCCGTCAGGTCGACGGTCTCCGTGCCGGGCTGCCAGTGCTGGCACAGTTGGACGGCCGCGGCGAGCCGCGCCGCGTCGGGCGTCTCCCCCGACTCGACGGCCCAGCGCAGTGCCTGCTCGATGTCGGCGCGGCGGCGCCGGAGCCGGGCGAACGCCTCGACGCTGCCCGGCCCGGCGCAGTCGGCGGCCGCCTGTTCCGTCCACCGGCACACCCAGCGCAGGTAGGCGCGCCTGGCGGCCGCCTCCTCGCCGGTGTCGCGGAGCCGGGCGGCGGCGAACGCGCGGACGACGGCGAGCATCCGGTAGTGCACGGCCTGCCCCGCCGGGTGGGTGGCGAGCAGGGAGGACTCGACGAGCGCGCTAAGGGGCCCGGCCACCGGCCGGTCCCGGGGCCACCTCGGGCAGGCGGCGGTGAGGCCCTCGACCGCCTCGGGGTCGAAGTCGGCGGGGAAGACCGCCAGGAGCGCGAGCAGTTCGCGCTGGGCCGGCGGGAGCAGGCGGTAGGACCAGTCGATCACGGCGTGCAGGTTTCCGGGACCGTGGTCGTCGAGGAGGGTGAGGTCCTCGGCGAGGCGGTCCCGGACCGGTTCGAGACCGAGGACGGCGATGCGGGACGCGGCGAGTTCCAGCGCGAGCGGCAACCCGTCCAGGCGGCGGCAGATCTCGGCGACCACGGCCACGTTGTCGCCCGTCACGCCGAAGGACGACCGCAGCCGCCTGATCCGGTCGGTGAGGACGCGGACGCTCGCCGCCAGGTCCATGCGGTCCGGGCCGGTGCGGGCGTCGGGGGTCGGCAGCGGTTCGAGGGCCAGCAGCCGTTCGGACGGCGTGCCCAGCCGGTGCCGGCTCGTCGCCAGCACCCGCGCGGACGGGCACCGCGTCACCACGGCCCCCGCCAGCGCCGCCGCCTCGGCCAGAACGTGCTCGCAGTTGTCGAGGACGAGCACGCCGGGCGAGACGCGCAGATGCTCGACGATGGCCGCGCGGGCCGATCCGGCGGGACGGTCCAGCCCCAGCGCCTCCGCCGCCGCGGCATCGACCCTGTCACCGGGCAGGGGGGCGAGCTGGACGACGGTGACCGGTGTCCCGAGGCGCTCGGCGAGGGCCGGTAGGGCCTCGGCGACCGTCCTGGTCTTGCCGACCCCGCCGGCGCCCGTGACGGTGACCAGGCGGCAGGCCGCGACGGCGTCCACCAGCTCCGCCATCGTGGCGTCCCTGCCCACGAACGCCGTCGAGGTGTCCACCCACGCGGGCGTGTCCGGGGCCGCCGCGTGCCGCCGGGACGGGCGGGCGAGGTCGTGGGCGAGGATCCGCGACTCCAGCTCGCGCAACGCCGGGGACGGGTCGAGGCCCAGCTCACCGGTCAGCCGGGCCCGGTACTCGCGGAACCGGGCGAGCGCGCCGGTGTGGTCGCCCATGTCGTAGAGCGCGGTGAGCAGCAGCTCCACGGCCTGCTCCCGGAACGGCTGCTCGGCGAGGAGGCTTTCGAGGCGGGTGGCGGCGGCGCGCGGATCGCCACCGGCCAGGGCGGCGGACGCCCTCGCCTCCATCGCGTCCCAGCGCATCCGGTCGAGGGACTGCGCCTCGAACTCGGCGAAACCGCGGTCCGCGAACTCCGCGTAGGCGGGGCCGCGCCAGAGCGCGAGCGCATCGTCCAAGAGGCGGGCCGCGTCCTGCGGGGTCTGCTCGGCGTGGCGCGACAGGGACTCGAACCGGTGGGCGTCGACCGCCGCCGGCGGGACGGCGAGGGTGTACCCGGCCGCGCCGGCGCGGATCACGCCCTCCCCGAGGACGGTGCGCAGCCGCGACAGGACGGTGCGCAGCGCGGACCTGGGGTCGGCGGGCAGCTCGTCCGCCCAGGCGGCCTCCACCAGCGCGTCGGCGGCGACCGGCCGTCCCACCTGGACCAGGAGGCGGGCCAGGACCGCACGGCGGCGCCCGGACGGCACGTCCACCGGCGTGCCGTCCCGCCGGACCTCCAGCGGCCCGAGGACGCCGAAGCGCAGGTCGACCATGTGATCCATCTTCGTTGAAGCGGTCGTGAATGTCCCGTGAAACGGGCGGCTGTGACGGTCGGAGACACGAACCCACGAGAAGGAGGGTCAAGATGACCATCGGC
Source organism: Spirillospora sp. NPDC048824 (assembly GCF_043198455.1). NCBI lineage: Bacteria > Bacillati > Actinomycetota > Actinomycetes > Streptosporangiales > Thermomonosporaceae > Spirillospora > Spirillospora sp. NPDC048824. Next base: position 143,320 of record NZ_JBICUS010000017.1, read on the forward strand.
ACCGAACTCGACATGAACACGGTCGGCGCGTTCGCCGAGAAGATCGCCGGGTTGCTGACCGGCGGCGCCACCGCGGCCCTGATGGTGGTTGGCGACCGGCTCGGCCTCTACCGGACGCTCGCGGAAGCGGGCCCGGTGACCCCGGCCCGGCTCGCCCACCTGACCGGCACGTCCGACCGGTACATCCGGGAATGGCTGGCCCAGCAGGCCGCCGTCGGCATCGTGACGCACGATGCGGCGGACGGCACGTTCACCCTGCCCGCCGAGCACGCCGCCGTCATCGCCACCGACGACTCACCGGCGTCCATGATCGGAGCCGCACCGATGATCACCGGGCTGCACCGGCGCGTCGACGAGATGGCGGACGCGTTCCGCACCGGGCAGGGCATCGCCTGGGCCGCCCAGGACCCGATGATCTTCGAGTCGACCGAGCGGTTCTTCCGGGTCGGCTACCGCAACAGCCTGGTCGGCGAGTGGATCACCGCGCTGGACGGCGTCCGCGAACGGCTGGAGGCCGGCGCGCGCGTCGCCGACATCGGGTGCGGGCACGGGGCGCCGCTCCTGCTGCTGGCGGACGCCTTCCCGAACTCCCGGTTCGTCGGGTTCGACGCCCACGAGCCGTCCATCGAGACCGCGCGGGCCCGCGCCGCCGAGGCCGGGGTGTCCGACCGGGTCACCTTCGAGGTGCACCACTGCCACGGCTACCCGCAGGACGGGTACGACCTGGTGACCTTCTTCGACTCCTTCCACGACCTCGGCGACCCCGTCGGCGCTGCCGCCTACGCCCGCGCCGCGCTGGCTCCGGGCGGGACGCTGATGCTGGTGGAGCCCGTTGCGGGCGACGACCTGGCCTCGACCCTGGCCCGGGTGCCGACCGCCGGCCTCAACTACGCCGCCTCGACGTTCCTGTGCACGGCCAACTCGCTGTCGCAGCCGGTCGGGTTGGCCCTGGGCGCGCTCGCCGGCGAGGCGCGGCTGCGGCAGGTCCTCCACGAGGCCGGCTACGGGTCCGTCCGGCGCGCGGCGGAGAACATGTTCAACATGGTGCTGGAGGCCAAACCCGGAGAGTGACATCAGAGGGGTCCGGCCGGGCGGCGGCCGGGCCCCGACGTGTGCCGCACGTCCTGTGTGGCCTCTAGTAGTGCCTGGTCGGGTTGAGCTTGGCGGCGATCGCGTAATCGATGTGGACGTCGCGGTAGGTGACGTTCTCGCGCACCTCGTCCGGGAGATTGGTCCGGTCGCTGCCGGACGCGGACTCGTCCGCAGCGTCACCGGTGAACTTCACCGAACTTTCGGGTGCGACCTCGAAGCGCAGTTCGTCGGCCTTCACCGTGGCCGTGAAGAGAATGTCCGCCGTCCGCCGGGCTTCGGTTCCTGGGCGCTGGTCATCGCGACTCACGGTCACTCGTCTCCACGGTCGGGCGAACGCGGCTGGGCGGACACCATACGGAACAGCGCCCGGCCCAGTTCGCGCACGGACTGCTCTGTCTCGTGAAGCGCGGACTGGAGCGCGGTGATCTCCTGTTCGCCGTTGGTCGACTCCGCACCGTTGGTGGGCTCTGCGTCGTTGGTGGGCTCTGCGTCGCTGGTCGGCTCTGCGCCGTCGTCGGTCTCGTGATCGGGTTTCCGGTCGGTCTCCGGCTTGGTCTCGGGCTCGTCCTTCCGGCCGTTCCCGTTCCCGTTCTCGGCGGAGTCGTCGGGCTCCTTCGGCTCCGTGCCGATGGCGCCTTCGGTGGCCTTACCGGCTTCTTCGGTGACGCCCGCAACGCCCTCGGCGGCCCGGCCGGCGCCCTCGCCGACGCCCTCCACCGCGCCACCCGCGCCCTTGCCGACGTCACGGACGCCCTCGCCCACGCCCTTGACGGCTCCTCCGGCGCCTTCGCCCACATCCTCGACCACGGCACCGGCACCCCGGCCAACGTCCTTAACGGCTCCACCGGCGCCTTCGCCCACATCCTCGACCGCGGCACCGGCGCCCCGGCCCACGTCCTGTACCGCGCCTCCGGCCCCCCGGCCCACGTCCTGGACGGCACCACCGGCGCCCTCGCCGACGCTCTCGACCGCGCCACCGGCGCCCCGGCCCACGTCCTGTACCGCGCCTCCGGCCCCCCGGCCCACGTCTTCCACGGCTCCCCTGGCGCCCTTGCCGACCTCGCCCACCGCGGTACCGGTTCCGGCGCCGATGTCGCGGGCCGCCGCCTCCACGCCGCGTCCGATGTGCTGGAGGATCTCCGGGTTGCGGTCGAGCGTGGTCAGCACGCGGTCGACGATGATGGCCACGTTGTCGAGCCGGACGTCCAGTTGCGCCTGGGCCTCGACGCCCTTGATCTCCAACTTGACCCTGCCGAGGAAGACGTCCGCGCCGACGTTCAGCCGGAGCAGATCGAGGACCTGGGCGACGAGCGAGACATGCGCCTCCAGGTTCTCCACCTCAAGGGATATCTCGTCCACCTTGAGCAGCGGTACGTCGAGATACACGTCCGGGCCCTCGCCCGAGCGCAGCCGCCTGTCCGGCGTGATGGCCTCGTCGCCGGCGCCCTCAGGCTCACCGCCGGAACCGTTTCGGCCCCGGCCGGGCTCTGGTCGGCCGGGCTCTGGTCTGTCAGACGCGGTGTTGCTCATCGCTCCCCCTCGCGGCCCGCTACCCCGGCTCGACCAGCGAAAACATGCGGGCGCAGTGAGTGTCAGGCGGAGCTTCCGGCCTTCTCCTTGGGGCGTTCCCCGGACTCCGCCTTCTCCCCGCCTTCCTCACGCTCCTCGGCGCGCTCCCCGGTTTCCTCGCCCTCCTGGTCCTCCTGGTCCTTGGGCTCGGCTTCCTGGTCCTTGGGCTCGCGCTCCTGGTCGTCCTTGGACTCGGCGTCGTCCTTGGACTCGGCGGCCTCCTGCTCCTCCTTGAGCGCGTCCTCGTGGGACTTGACCACCTCGCCGTCGCGGATCTCGCCGCGCCAGCCCTCGACCTCGTCCTGCTCCAGGAGCGTGTGCATCATCATGTGGCGTTTGATGTGCTTGAAGTCCAGGCGGAGGCGGCGTCCCTGCGCCCGCCAGAGGTTCGCGGTCTTCTCGAAGAAGCCGTCCGGGTGGTACTCGGCCACCAGCATGATCCGCGTCATGGTGGGCGCCAGTTCGTGGAAGGTCACGGCGCCGTCGACGAACCCCTTGGAGCCCTTGGACTTCCAGACGATCCGCTCGTCGGGCACCTGCTCGATGATCGTGGACTCCCAGGTCCGGTGGGACAGGAAGATCTGGGCCCGCCAGTTGAGCTTCTCGTCGGACTCCTGCTCGACGCTCTCCACCTTCTTGGTGAAGCTCGGGTAGTCGGCGAACTGCGTCCACTGGTCGTAGGCGACGCGGCGTGGAATGCCCACATCGAACTGTTCGACGATGTTGATGACCTTCATCTTGCCGCCGCCACCGCCGCCGTCCTTGCCGCCGCCGCCAATGGATTTCACGGCCTCCTTCACCTTCTCCTTCGCGCCGGTGGTGCCCGCACTGAGGCCCGCCTTGAGCGGGGACTCACCTTCGGCGAGCTTCTTGGCGCCGGCCGCGACGGCCTTCGTGCCGACGCCTCCACCGTTGTCCGTGGCGTCGGTCAGCCGCTGCGTCATGCTTTGGAGCCTTCCGCTGGCCCCGGTGAGCGCCTGCACCATGAGCGCCTGGACGAATTCCCGTCCTGCCTCCTTGAGCTGTTCGACGGGCAGCTCGGCGGGGCCGCCCTGGCCGGGGCCCTCGGTGTCCTTATCCGTCATGGTCATCACTTTCGCTTCATCGACGATGTCGTTCTGGCCATAGCCACACAAAGCGATACAAAACGACCTATAAGGCCACTAACCGGCAGAAATTAAAGATCTACGACCCATTGCCCCCGAGGGGACGTTGATCAAGGTCAGAGGGATGAGTCACACATGGGTAACGATCCGGGCGGGTGAGTCAAATGGGCGAGGTGTCTCACGAGGATGGAGTAGCGTTCCGGCCTGCCTGGTGAGCTGGATCACAGTAGCGCGGAGGTCGTCATGAGCGTTGGCCGCCCGATGTGCGCGGAGGCGTAATGGCCCGGCGGACGGTGCCGGCCGGGCGGGGGCGGCGCGGGGTGCTCAGGGGCAGGGCCAGGTCCGTCAGGTCCCGGATCGTGCTGCTGCTGGTTCCGCCGATCACGGCGCTGGTGGTGCTGTGGGGCGTCGCCGCGACCACGTCGCTGCAGGACGGCCTGCGGCAGGCCAGGGCGCGCACGTTCACCCAGAAGGTGCTGGAGCCCACCGACCGGGTCGTCGCCGCGTTGCAGGACGAGCGGCGGATGTCGCTGTCGGCGCTGGGTGACGACGCGACCATCGGCCGCGCCGGGTTCGAGGCGCAGCGGGCCGTCACCGACCAGGCCCGGGCGCGGTTCCGCGCCTCGGCCGCCGACGGCGACATCGCGGGCGCGACCCGTCCCGAGACGCGGCGGCGGATGGTGCGGCTCGCGAGCATGCTCGGTGGGCTGGAGCCGCTGCGCGCCACGGTCGACGACCGCAGCCTGGGACGCGCCGAGGCGATGGCGCGCTACACCGAGTACATCGAGCAGGCCGCCGAGATCTACGACGAGGTCCATTCGATGGACCCGGAACTCGTGCGGCGGAGCCGGATCCTGCGCACGCTCGAACGCGCCCGGGAGAACCTGTCCCGGGAGGACGCGCTGGTCACCGGCGCGCTGGCGGCGGGACGGCTGAGCGAGGACGAGCACCTGCAGCTGGTGCAGTTCGCCGGGACGCACCGGTTCCTGTACGCCGACGCGGCGCGCAACCTGCCGGAGGAGCACCGGATCCGGTACGCGCGGATCGTGTCGGGGACGGAGTTCCGCCGGTTCGAGGAGCTGCAGAACCGGCTGATGCGCGGCGGCCCGGCCGACGGGCGGCCCGCCGTGGACATCGGCGCGTGGCACACCGCCACCGAGGCGGTGGACGCGGAGCTGGCCGCCTTGTCGTCCGGCATCCGCACGGAGAACACGCGGCGGGCCGGTGACGAGGCGGGCGGCGTGCTGCTGCGGCTCGGGCTGACCGGCGGGCTCGGGCTCCTCGCGGTGATCGCGTCCATCCTGATCGCGGTCCGGGCGGGCCGCCGGCTGATCGTGGAGAGCCGTGAGATGGCCGCGACCGTCAACGAGTTCGCCCAGCGGCGGCTGCCGCAGATCACCGAGCGGGCGCGGCGCGGCCAGGAACCGCCGGCCGACGACGGTCCGGGCGGCGGGCCCGCGGGACGGTTCAGGGTGACGGAGGTCGAGCAGATCGACCGGGCGTTCGCGCAGACCCGGCGGGCGGTCGTGCGCGCCGCCGAGGGCGAGGCCCGCGCGCACCGGCGGCTGAACGAGGTGTTCGTGACGCTGGCCCGCCGCAACCAGTCCCTTCTGCAGCGGCTGCTGCGGATGCTGGAGACCATGGAACGCGGCACCGAGGACCCCGACGAGCTGGAGCGGTTGTTCGAACTGGACGCGCTCGCGACCCGGATGCGGCGGCACGCCGAGGGCCTGGTGATCCTTTCGGGCCGTCCCTCCGGGCGGACCTGGCGCGACCCCGTCCGGATGGTGGACGTGGCGCGCGCGGCGGCGGCGGAGGTCGAGGACTACGCCCGCGTCGAGGTGGTGCCGATGGGCCGGACGGCGCTGCTCGGGCCCGCGGTCGCCGACACCATCCACCTGATGGCCGAGCTGATCGAGAACGCGGCCGCGTTCTCCCCGCCCAGCACCCCGATCCGGGTGACCGGGCAGGAGGTCGCACACGGGTTCGCGATGGAGGTGGAGGACCGCGGGCTCGGACTGACCCCCGAAGCGCTGGCGGAGCTCAACCGGCTGCTGGCCACCGACCCCGAACTCGACCTGGACGACAGCGCCCGGCTCGGGCTGTTCGTCGTCGCCCGCCTTGCGGCGCGGCACGGCATCACGGTGACGCTGCGTCCGTCCCCGTACGGGGGGATCGTCGCCATCGCGCTGATCCCGAAGGAACTGGTGGTGGAACGGCCCTCCGGGTACGCGGTCACGGACAGCGGCGACTGGGCCCTGCCCGCGTCCGCCGACTCGCCGCAGGAGCGTCTCGCGCTGGTCGCTCCCCCCGGGCCGCCGGCGTTCGACGAGCTGGCCGACCGGGGTCGGGGCGAGTCGGAACGTTCCGGAAACGGCGGCGGGACGGCGGACTCCGACGAGTGGGCGCGGCTGCCCGTGCGGCGCCGCCAGGCCCATCTCGCGCCGCAGCTGAAACGCGCGGCCGGAGCCGCGGAGGAACCGGCCGGGCCGGGCCCGGAGGAGCGGTCGCCGGAGGCGGCCCGCGACCTCGTGTCGATGATGCAGCGCGGCTGGGAGCGGGGCCGCGCCGCCGCGGCCGAGGACGGGGCCGCCGAGTCGGCTTCGTCCCGCAGCCCCGACTGGTTCGGGATGCCGGTCGTCCCGCCCCGTGCGGACGCGGCCAGGGACCCGGAGGCCGGCGAGGCGGACGGCGGGCGCGCCTCGGACGGCCCGTCCGGGACGGGCCGCGCGCCCGGGGCCGGCGGTGTGTGATGTCCCGCGATCTGCCGGGCGGGCGACCCGATCCCGGCCGGCACGGCCGGCCGCGGCGGGACGACGATCTGTGGGTGGACGAGGAGGCCGGTCCCGTCGTCCGTCCCTTCGCGCTGACCCGGGGCCGCACCCGGTCCCGGCGGCGCGGCGGCGACCTCGACCTGATCGCGGTCGTGGTGACCGCCGAGGTGCCGATGCCCGATCCGTTCACGCTCGGCCCCGAGGACGAGCGGATCCTGGAGTTCTGCCTCAACCCGGTGTCGGTGGCCGAGCTGGCCTCCCATCTGCGGCTGCCGGTGGGCGTGGTCCGGGTGCTGGTGAGCGATCTGCTGAACCGCGGGCTGATGGACGTGCATAGCCGTGCCGCGCCGGCCGGACGCCCCGATAGGCGCATTCTCAAGGAAGTGATCGATGGTCTCCGTGCGCTTTGACAGTCCCAAGGTCAGGTCCCTGGTCGCCGGGGCCGCGCTGCTGGCGGCGCTGGCGGGCTGCGCCTCCGGTCCGGACGGCGGCGACGCGTCCGGACCGGGAGTCACCGGCGAGCCCTGCCCCAAGGCCGTGAACCCCGAACACGGCTGCATCTACCTGGGCGTCATCTCCGACCTGACCACGGGGCCGTTCAAGGGCCTGGGCGTGCCGATGGTGGCGGCGCAGAAGGCGTTCTGGGACCGGGTCAACCAGCAGGGCGGCATCGGCGACTACGACATCGACGTCCACACCTACGTCCGGGACAACAAGTACGACCCGGCGACGCACCGCCGCGCGTACCTGGAGATCAAAGACAAGGTGCTGGCGCTGGCGCAGAGCCTGGGGTCGCCGACCACCGAGGCGATCCTGGACGACCTGCGCACGTCCCGGATGATCGCGGTGCCCGGCTCCTACCCGTCCAAATGGGAGTTCGAGGACGTCATCCTGGAGTCGGGCGCCTCGTACTGCTTCGAGGCGATGAACGCGGTCGACCACGCCGCCGGCGCGTTCGAGGCCGAGAGCGTGATGGCCGTCCACTTCGCGGGCGACTACGGCGGCGACGGAGCGGCGGGCGCCCGGATCGCCGCGTCGGCGCGCGGCATGGAGTTCTCGGAACTGGAGACCCCGCAGGGCGCCGGCGAGCAGGACGAGGCCGTCCGGGCCATCCTCGACCGCAGGCCCGACATGGTCATGCTCACGGTCGGCCCGGCCGAGGCCGCGGCCATCGTCGGCGGGACCGTGGCGGCGGGCTTCGAGGGCCGCTTCATGGGCAACAACCCGACCTGGGTGCGGGCTCTCCTGGAGACCCCGGCGGGCGCCCCGATGAAGGCCCGCTACATGGTGGTGGCGCCGTGGAAGCCGTTCGCCTCCGACTCGCCCGGCCACACCGCGATGCGGCTGGCGCTGGGCCGGGTGCAGCCGGACGACGCGTACACCTCGGGCTGGGTCCTGTCGTATCCGCTGAAGGCGGTGCTGGAGAAGGCCGCGGCGAACGGGAGCATGACCCGCGAGGGCGTGTACAAGGCGCTCGGGCAGGTCACCACCGTGGACTACGAGGGGATTCTGCCCAGGAAGGCGGGCGACTTCTCGGGCACACCGAACGCGGCGGCGTACCGCGAGTCGGTGATCGCCCGTCCCGACGAGACGGAGTTCACCGGCGCCAAGGTGGTCACGGACTTCACCGCGGGCTCGACCGCCACCGCCCACCGCCTCGGCGCGCCCTGCTACAACCCGCGCTGACGCGCGGCGGGGGCGGGCCCGCAGCAGTCCGGCCGTCCGCGGGTTCAATCGGTGACGTGCAGGATTCCGTGGGCGCCGGATTCGCCGTGCCGCATGTCGTGGTCGACGAACGGATAGTGACCGGCTTCGGGGACGACCGCCTCCGCGAAACCGCCCTGGCCGGGCGACAGGTCGAGGATCTGGGCGCCGCCGTCGTCGCCCTTCCGGAGGAGGTAGGCGCCTTCCTTGTAGACGGTGTCGAACTGGGCTCCGACGATATGGAACGCCGTGTCGGAGGTGGGGCCGGCGTCGACCACCCAGACGCGGACGCGGTCGCCCGTGCGGGCCGTCAGCGGCGCGTGGTCGTAGCCGGCGGCCGTGCCGTTGAACGCCCAGGCGTCGGGGCGGCCGTCACGCATCTTCGCCACCTGGCCGGTGGATCCCGGCTGCCCCAGGTACAGCTCGCCCTGGACGAGGACGTACTCGCGGTCCACGCGGGGCAGGTCGGGCGGGTCGATGATGACGGCGCCGTACATGCCGTTGCCCATGTGCTGGAGCATCGGCATCGTCGAGCAGTGGTACAGCCAGGCGCCGGCGTGCTCGGCCTTGAAGGTGTAGGTGAGGCTCTCACCGGGCTGGATGGTGCGCATCGGGACGTCCGGTGCGAGGGACCCGGCGTGGAAGTCGATGCCGTGCCCCATGGTTCCGTCATTGACGAGGGTGATCGTGAAGACGTCGCCGACCTTGCCGCGCAGGACGGGCCCTGGAACGGTTCCGTTGAACGTCCACATCTGCTGGCGGACGCCTGGGGCGACCTCTAGTTCCTGCTCGGTGGCGCGGATCTCGACGCGGTGCTCCTTGGCGCCGGGGGCGGGTTCGAGGGCCGCGTCGTAGGGGCGCCACTGCGGCGACATCGGGGCCGCCAGGTCGAGCTGCCCCGGCTCGGTGGCGTGGTGGTGGTTCGCCGGGGGCGGCGTCCCGGACCCGGTCGTCTCGATCTTCATGGTCATGCCGGCGGCGCGGTGGCCGGGCACGGTGCACCAGCCGTCGATCGGCTTCTCCAGGGGCGGGAGGGTCAGCGTGGCGGACTCGCCCTGGTCGAGCATCGGGGTGGCCTCACCGGTGGCGAGGCGCAGGTCGTGGCGCATGGCGTCCTTGTTGGTGACGCGCAGGACGAGGCGGGTCCCGGGCTCGGCTTCGATCGTCCCCGGGCGGATGCGCATGTCGGCGAGGGTGACGTCCACGGTGCGGGTGCCCGAGGCGGCGACGGTGGACGGTGACGTCTCGCCGCCGACCGCGACACCGGCGGCCAGCGCGGTGAGCAGGACGCCGGCGGTGATGCCCGCGACGACCGGGGACGGGCGGTGGGTGCGGGTGACGGTCGCCACGGCCAGCAGGACGAACGCGCCCAGGGCGGCGATGGTGACGATCCAGGCGGCGCGGGTCAGCCATTCGGGGACGGGCAGGACGAGCAGCGGCACCGCGGCGTTCACGGCGACCACGCGGGGTGTCCACACGCGTTCGATCACGGCGGCGTTGGCCTTGAGCGCGGCGGGTCCGCCGCCCAGCACGACGGGGAGCAGGAACGTCAGGGCGCCGAGGAGCGTCTGCCCCACGAAGCCCACGAGGACGAGCGGGAGGAGGCCGTCGACGCTCTGGCGGGCCGCGTCCGCGACGAGCGTCACGGCGAACCAGGTCGTCCCGGCGGCGAGCATCCAGGACGCCGGGGTGTGCGGGCGCCGCTGCTTGAGCGTCCGGACGAACGGGACGAGGGCGAGCGCGGCGGCGGCCGCGTAGAGGAGCAGCCCGGCGGCGGCGAGCCAGCGCAGGTCCGCGAGGAGGCCGCCGACGGTGGCGGCCAGGCCGGGCACGGCGGCGCGCAGCGACCAGCGGGCGATCCTGCCGGTGCCGTCCACCATCCGGGTGCGCAGGACGGTCGGCCACAGGGTGAACAGCGTGCCGAGGACGGCCAGGCCGACCCAGCCGAGGATGTTGACGTGGGCGTGCGCGGCCTCCATCGGCTCATGCCAGCCGGACGGTGTGCGGCCCGACGCCATCAGCCCGCCGAGCGTCCCGCCCGCGACGAGGGCGGCACCGGACCACACGTACCAGCCGACGACGTGCGCGAACCGTCCGCCGAGGGCCGTGCGGCCGCGCACGGCGAGGACGGTGACGTGCGCGGCGACGACGGTCACGACGGTCGCGGCGCCGCCGACGGCCAGGAGAGGGAAACCTTCGGCGACGCCGCACAGCACGGCGGCGATCCCTGCGTTCAGGACCCCCAGCCGCGTCATCGGCCACCAGCGCGGGGGCTGCTGGATGCGCAGCAGCGCGGCGGCGAAGTGTTCCGTCCAGGTGACGATCGCGTTGGTGACCGCGCCGAGGAGGAACAGGTGGATGAGCAGCCAGCGCGGCGCGGGCAGCTCGTGGTGGACGAGGGCGGCGACCGCGGTCAGCGCCAGCCAGGCGAGCACGACGCCGTTGGCGATGGCGTGCCAGGCGGAGCGCTGCGGCCGGCGCGGAGCGGAGCCGGGGTCGGAGCCGGAGCCGGCGGCCTTCGTCCTGAGCCCGATGGAGGTCATGTCGGTTCCCTTCGCAGCAGGCGCGACGCGGCGACGGCGCAGCCGCCGAAGAGCAGGAGGGACACCTCGCCGAGGATGCCGCCGGCCGTGCGGGCGTCGGTGATTCCGCCGAGGTCGCCGGTGACGCGGACGAGGAGGGAGACGTGCAGCAGGGCGAGCGGCGCGTACAGGATCGGGTGGTACGGCAGCCGGACGCGCAGGACGGCCGGCAGGATCACCGGGGCGTGCCCGAACACCATCGACATGACGAAGCCGAGGAACACCGCGTGCAGGGCTGCGTCGTTGAGCCCGCCGTCGGCGGGGCGTCCGGCGATGAGCCAGATCGTCCCGGCGACGGTCAGCCAGGCGTAGCCGGTGAGCAGGCAGGCGGCGGCGAAGCGGGGCAGGCCCGTCCCGCGGATGGTGCGGCGCGCGACGTCGAGGAAGGCGAGGCATCCGGCGAGGGCGACCATGCCGAGGCCGGTGAGGCGCCAGCCCGGGTCCGGCCATACGGCGGAGACGGCGACGCCCGCGCCGAGGACGGCCACCGCGACCAGGAGGCCGTCGGACGCGCGACGGCCCAGGAACGCGACGCGGGCGAGTTCGAGGCGTTCGCCGGCGATCGTGAGGATCAGGAACGCGGCGAGCCAGGGGACGATCTCGGAGACGGACCGGCCGGCCAACCACAGCAGCGCGCCGGCGTACCAGGCGACGGCGCCGGCTATCTGGATGGTGAGGTCGCGTCCGGTGCGGCGGCCGAGAACTGTGATGTAAATCGCGATGAGCCAGCCGCCGGCGGCGGTCAGGAGGAGCTTCCCGGGGACGGTCAGGCCGATGGCGGTGGCGATGCCGCCGAGCCCGGCGAGGGCGGGGGCGGCGTAGCCCCAGGTGCGGCCGAGGGCGACGGAGCGTTCGAGGGAGATCAGCGTGCCGAGGAAGCCCAGCGCCATCAGCGCGCCGTGGTTCTGCGCGAACGACGTGCGCGGCAGCGGAACGTCCAGGTCGAGGAGGCCCAGGGCGCCCCAGAGCCCCGCGATGAGGGCGAGCAGCGCGCCGGCGAGCAGCGGGAGCCGGCGCGCCGCGATCCGGGGGCGGGGGCGGGGCCCGGGGCTCGCCCTGGTCTCCAGTTTCTCCATAGCCGCTATTATAAATACAAGTAGGGTTGTAAAAAATCCGTCCGGCACGAGGAGTGCTCATGACCACATCGACCGCGAGCCCGCAGCAGGAGACCGTGCGGGCCATCCTCGACCACCACGAGCGGCTCGGCCGGACCATGGCCGACCACGTCCTCACCATCACGCGCGCCGCCGACCAGCTCGCCGCACCCCACGAGCGGCGCGACCGGCTCGTCGCGTTCTGCGTCAAGGAGGTCGTCCCGCACGCCGCGGCCGAGGAGACGACGCTTTACAAGGCGGCCGAGGAGGTGCCCGAGGCCCGGCTCCTGCTCCGCGCGATGCTGCGGGAGCACGTCGTCCTGCGGAACGCGATCACCGAACTGGAGGCGGCGCGGACGCCCGGCGAGACGGTCGCCGCGGCGTCGGCGGTCAACGCCCTCTTCCAGTCGCACCTGGAGAAGGAGAACGACCTGATCCTCCCCGCCCTCGTCGACCACGGCGTCGACCTCGGGGCGCTGCTGGCCGGGATGCACGAGATCCTCGGCGAGGACGAGCACGGGCACGGGCACGGGCATGGGCACGGGCACGAGGGCGAGGCCGAGGCCGAGGCCGCCGAGGCGGGCGGGCACCACTGCACGTGCGGCGGGCACGACGACCCGGGCACGCCCGGCGCGACCGCCGAGCTCACGGGCGGGGAACTGGACGTGCGCGTCCTCGTCCCGGCGCAGCGGCACGAGCAGATCTTCGCCGCGTTCGGCGCGCTGTCGGCGGGGACGGCGTTCGTGCTGGTCAACGACCACGACCCGAAGCCGCTGTACTACCAGTTCGCCGCCCAGCACCCCGGCGAGTTCACCTGGGACTACGAGGAGACCGGGCCCGAGGTGTGGCGCGTCCGCATCGGGCGCCCGTAACCCCCGGTCCCCGAAGAACACGCCTGACGGCCGCGGCGCGGCGGCCGTCAGGCGTTTCGCCGTCCGGCGACCCTACGAAGGGTCGTACGACAGGTTGGGGGCCAGCCAGCGCTCGACCTCCGCCAGCGGCAGGTCGCAGCGGCGGGCGTAGTCCTCGACCTGGTCCTTGCCGACGCGTCCGACCGTGAAGTAGCGGGACGACGGGTGCGCGAAGATCAGCCCGCTGACGCTCGAGCCCGGGAACATCGCGTACGACTCGGTGAGCTTCATGCCGAGCCGCCCCGCGTCCAGCAGGTTGAACAGCGTCTGCTTCAGGCTGTGGTCGGGGCTCGCCGGGTAGCCGAGGGCGGGCCGGATGCCGCGGAACCGCTCGGCGTGCAGGTCCGCCAGGAGGGGGTCGGCGTCCGGCTCGAACCAGGCGCGGCGGGCCTCCAGGTGGATGTACTCGGCGAACGCCTCCGCGAGCCGGTCCGCGAGCGCCTTCACCATGATCGCCTTGTAGTCGTCCTGCTGCTCCTCGTACTTGGCGGCGAGGTCCTCGGCGCCGAGGATCGTCACGGCGAAGCCGCCGAGGTGGTCGCCGGACGGCGCGATGTAGTCGGCGAGGCACCGGTTCGGGCGTCCCTCCGGCTTGGACGTCTGCTGCCGCAGCATCGGGAACCGGGCCTCGGGCAGGACGATGTCGTCGCCGTCGGAGTGCGCGGGCCAGAACCCGTAGGCGCCCTGGGCCTCGAACGAGCCGTCCGCGATGATCTGGTCGAGCAGCTCGTTGCCCTCGTCGAAGAGCTCCCGCGCGACCGGCTGGTCCAGGATCGCCGGGTACTTGCCCTTCAGCTCCCAGGCCAGGAAGAAGAACTGCCAGTCGATCATCTCGCGGATCGCGGTCAGGTCGGGCTGGACGACCCGGACGCCCGTGAACGCCGGGGCCGGCAGGTCGCCGAAGTCGACCTGCTCGCGGTTCGCCCTCGCCTTCTCATAGGTGAGCATCGGGCGGCGCTGCTTGGTCTCGTGCTGCTTGCGGAGCCTGGCCTGCTCCTCGCGGTTCGCGGCGTCCAGCGTCTCGGCGCGGCCCTCGTCCAGGAGGTCGGAGACGACGCCGACGACCCGGGACGCGTCCAGGACGTGCACGGTCGTCGACTCGTACACGGGCGCGATCTTCACGGCGGTGTGCTGCCGGGACGTGGTGGCGCCGCCGATCAGCAGCGGCAGCCGCATCCCGCGGCGCTCCATCTCGGCGGCGACGGAGACCATCTCGTCCAGCGACGGGGTGATCAGCCCGGACAGGCCGACGGCGTCGGCGTTCTCCGCGATCGCGGTGTCGAGGATCTTCGCGGCCGGGACCATCACGCCGAGGTCCACGACGTCGTAGTTGTTGCAGCCGAGGACGACGCCGACGATGTTCTTGCCGATGTCGTGCACGTCGCCCTTCACGGTCGCAAGGACGATCTTGCCCTGGCCGCGGTCCTCGTGGACGCGGCCGGCGCGCAGGGCCTCCGCCTTCTCCTCCTCCATGAACGGTTCGAGGTAGGCGACCGACTTCTTCATCGCGCGGGCGCTCTTGACCACCTGCGGCAGGAACATCTTGCCGGACCCGAACAGGTCGCCGACGATCTTCATGCCGTCCATCAGCGGGCCCTCGATGACGTCGAGGGGGCGCTCGGCCTGCTGCCGGGCCTCCTCGGTGTCCTCCTCGATGAAGTCGACGATGCCGTGCACGAGGGCGTGCGACAGGCGATCGGCGACGGGCGCGTCCCGCCACGACAGGTCGACCTCGCGCTTGGTGCCCTCGCCCTTGACGTTCTCGGCGAACGACACGAGCCGGTCGGTGGCGTCCGGGCGGCGGTCGAACAGGACGTCCTCGACCAGTTCGAGAAGGTCGGCGGGGATGTCCTCGTAGACGGCGAGCTGCCCGGCGTTGACGATGCCCATGTCGAGCCCGGCGCGGACGGCGTGGAACAGGAACGCCGAGTGCATCGCCTCGCGGACGATCTCGTTGCCGCGGAACGAGAACGACAGGTTGGAGATGCCGCCGCTGGTCCGGACGCCGGGGCAGCGCTCCTTGATGCGCGGCAGGGCGTCGATGAACGCCTTCGCGTACCCGTTGTGCTCGGAGATGCCGGTCGCGACGGCGAGGACGTTCGGGTCGAACACGATGTCCTCGGCGGGGAACCCGGCCTTCTGCGTGAGCAGGTCGTAGGCGCGCCCGCAGATCTCCACCTTGCGGTCGGCCGTGTCGGCCTGGCCCGTCTCGTCGAACGCCATCACGACGACGCCGGCGCCGAAGTCGCGGACGCGGCGGGCCTGCTCCAGGAACTGCTCCTCGCCCTCCTTGAGGCTGATGGAGTTGACGACGCCCTTGCCCTGGACGGTCTTCAGCCCCGCCTCCAGGACGCTCCACCGCGAGCTGTCCACCATGATCGGGATGCGGGCCACCTCGGGCTCGGTCGCGATCAGGTTCAGGAACGTCGTCATCTCCTGCTCGCTTTCGAGCAGGTCGGCGTCCATGTTGACGTCGAGGAGGTTCGCGCCGCCGCGCACCTGGTCCAGCGCCACGGCCACCGCGCCCTGGTGGTCGCCGGCCTCGATGAGCCTGCGGAACCGCTTGGAGCCGGTGACGTTCGTCCGCTCGCCGATCATGACGAAGCCGGTGTCCGGGCCGATCTCGAACGGCTCCAGGCCGCTGAAGCGGGACGCCTTGGCGGGCTTCGCGACGTCGCGGGGAGCCGCGTCGCGGACGGCGCCGGCGATGCGGGCGATGTGGGCGGGGCCCGTCCCGCAGCAGCCGCCGACCGCGTTGACCATGCCGGACGCGGCGAAGTCGCCGAGGTGGGCGCCCGTCTCGTCCGGCGTCTCGTCGTAGCCGCCGAACGCGTTCGGCAGGCCGGCGTTCGGGTGGCAGGCGGTGTAGGTGCCGGCGACCCGGGCCAGGTCCTCCACGTGCGGGCGCATCTGCTCGGCGCCCAGCGAGCAGTTCACGCCGACGACCAGGGGCTCGGCGTGCTCGATGGACCGCCAGAACGCCTCGACGGTCTGGCCGGACAGCGTCCGCCCGCTCAGGTCGACGATCGTCACCGAGATCCACAGCGGCAGTTCGGGGGCGACCTCGCGGGCGGCGGCGATCGCGGCCTTCGCGTTCAGCGTGTCGAAGATCGTCTCGATGAGGAGGAGGTCGACGCCGCCCTCGGCCAGCCCGGCGATCTGCGCGGCGTAGGAGTCCTTGACCTGGTCGAACGTGAACGCGCGGTAGGCCGGGTCCTCTACCCGCGGCGACAGGGAGAGCGTGACGTTCAGGGGGCCGACGGAGCCGGCGACGAACCGCCCGCCGAACTCGTCGGCGGCCCGGCGGGCGAGGCGGGCGCCCTCGACGTTCATCTCGTGGACCAGGCCCTCAAGGCCGTAGTCGGCCTGGCCGATGCCGGTCGCCGTGAACGTGTTGGTCGTCGTGATGTCGGCGCCGGCCTCAAGGTACTGCCGGTGGACGTCCAGGATGACGTCGGGGCGGGTCAGGTTCAGCAGGTCGGGGTCGCCGGTGACGTCCTTCGGATGGTCGGCGGCGATGCGGTCGCCGCGGTAGTCCTCCGGGGACAGGCCCGCGCCCTGGAGCATCGTGCCCCAGGCTCCGTCGAGGACGGCGATCCGCTGGTCAAGAAGCTCGCGAAGTTTTGTGTCGTTGATTTCGAGCACCTCCCGTTGCAGTGGGAGGCGCCCTTGTCGTCACGAACCCGGGCCGAGCGTGGCGGGCTCTCGCCCGTTGCAGCGCCTCTCGGCCTCTCATCGAGATTACATAACCGAGCGCGGCATGTCCTGTCAGGGGCGCCAATCATCTCGGTATGCGGGATGGGACGCGTACGGGAGTGCGAGGCAGCGCAGGACGGTCTCCCGAACGGCCTGCGCGGCCTCGAGTCCGGGCGTTCGGTGGCCCTGGTCCAGGATCCACGCCTGTTTCTCGTAGTCGTCGACGATCCGGCGCCTGGCCGCTACCTCGGCGAGCGCACGCGACGGGTCGTGGCGGGCGATGTGCTCGGCGTACGCCTCGTTCTCCGCCGACGCGACGAACCCCGGTTCGCCTTCCGCGTCGGTGTGGACCGTGCCGGAGGGCGTGGCCTTCCAGGGGGTGCCGGAGCAGGCTCGGGCGATCTGCTCGTCCCTCGCCAGCCGCGCTCGGAGGAACTCCACCAAATCCATGGGGCCATCCTGCCCCGTGCGTGGGACAGGACGACCCCGCGGATTCAAAGCGAACCCGTCACGCGGCACCGTGCGTGGTCAGGCGGCGCAGTTGCCCTCGGTGGGCTTGCCGGCGAAGCGGTCGGTGAGGAACGCCATCGCGTCCGGCCAGCTCCAGATCATGCCGGTGGCGTGCTCGGCGAGCGTGTAGGTCTTCCACGTCACGTTCGCGCCCTTGGCGCACCACGCCTTGTGGAGCGTGTCGGCCTGCTCGAACGGGATGATCTGGTCGTAGACGGCCTGCGTCTGGAGCACCGGGACGCCCGGGGCCGTCCCGCCGAGCTTGTTGGCGTCCAGCGCCGCCTGCCACTCCGGCGTGTTCAGCGGGTCGCTGGTCGAGTAGTCGCCGATCTTCTTGAACGCGGTGTCGATCAGCGTGGAGGCGCCGTCGACGCTGGCGAGGCACATGTCCTGGGCCTTCTGCAGCAGCTCGCGGCCCCTGTCGTTGAGGTACTTCTCCAGGTCCAGCTCCGGGTAGGCGGCGTCGTAGCCGACCGCCGACATGAACATCAGCGCGACGAACAGCGACCCGTCCAGGTTCGCGGCGACCGCGCGGAGATCGGACGGGACTCCCCCGGCGAAGACGCCCTTGAGGTCGAGTTCCGGCGCGTAGGACTGTGCCAGCTGCGCCGCCCAGCCCGTCGACGTCCCGCCCTGCGAGTAGCCCCAGAGCCCGACCGGTGCGCCGCCGAGACCGGCTTCGGGGAGCTGCTGCGCGGCCCGCACCATGTTCAGGACGGCCTTGCCCTGCGAGCGGCCGACCTCGTAGGTGTGCTGGCCGGGGGTGCCGAGGCCTTCCATGTCGGTGACGGCGACCGCCCATCCGTGGCTGAGCGCGTCGGTGATCATCAGCGCCTCGTAGTCCAGGCCCTGGGTGAGGGTGTAGGACGGGGCGCACGAGTCGCCGAGGCCGCGCGTGCCGACGGCGTAGGACACGAGGGGCCTCTCGCCCTCGCCCGTCCACGCCTTGGTCGGGACGAGCACGATGCCCGACACGGCGGTCGGCGTGCCGTGCACCGTCTCCGACCGGTACAGGACCTGCCATGACTTGACGCCCTCGTACGGCGACTTGCCGAACGGGTCGACCGTGAATACCGCCGGCCGCGACCGGATGATGTCGCCCGGCTCGCCCTGCGGGAGGGGCGAGGGCGGCTTGTAGAACGGATCCTCGGCGGGAGGCTTGGCGTCCTGGGGAGCCGCGCTGGCCGGGCCCTGGAGGGCGGTCGCCGTCAGGGCCACCCCGATACAGGACACCAGCACGGTGCGCAGGACACGGCGGACTTTGGTGGACATGGCCCGTAACCCTTCGTCGTCCCCCTTGCCGTCCTGGTGACGGTGAGCCGACGTTAACGCAATTGGACACTTACTCCAATGAAGGTGGGGACGAGACCGGCGGCGCCGGATGTGTGCCGGCGTGACAAGATCCGGGCATCAGCGCAGCGAAGGAAACGCGGCGTGGACCTGGCGTCCGGGGCCAAGGCCGCACGGTCCCGGACGCCGGGGGTTCCGGCGCGACGCGGTTCAGGCGACGCGGTTCAGGCGACGCGGTTCTTGGCGGCCATGCAGATCCGGGCCAGGTCGTTGAGGGCGTCGGCGCGGCGCTCGTCCAGGGAGCGGCGGTCGCCCGGGGCCGCTTCGGCGAGGGTGTCGATGACCAGGGAGAAGACGGGCCATTCGGCGGGGCCGATGGCGCCCTGGAAGTCGACGCCGTCCTCAAGGTCGTCCAGGTCGAGGTTGCGGGCGAAGGTGGCGAGTGCGGCCTCGGCCGCGACGACGCCGATGCGCATCGCCATCGCGGCCGGCTCGCGATCGAGGGAGCGCGCGCTGCTAGAACCCATGTTCGATAATCTAGAACATGCGAGCGACTCGCGTCGAACGTCTGGTCGAAACCGTTATCCGACGATCGCCTGCTGGAAGAGGTAGGTGTGCGTGAAGTGCAGGACGCCGTCGGTCTCGCTCGGACGCATTCCCGTCGCGGGGCCGCCGTCCAGTTCGTCCTGCAGTTCCCGCCTGATCTGCGCGGCGACGTCGTCGGGGGTCTCGGAGAACTCGAGCCAGGGGTCGAGCGGGCGGGTGTACTCGAACCGGTCGGCGCGCTTCACCTCCGCGCCGGAGGACGTGACGAGTTCCGTGATCTGCGATTCGGTGAGCGCGGTGCCGTGTGAGGGGTCGCGGAGGCGTTCGATGCGGTCGGGGTCGCCGTCGAGTCCGTCCGGGCGGACGAGGTCGGCGATGATCAGCGCGGCGCCGGGGCGGCTGACCCGGGCCATCTCCTTCACGACGGCCTCCGGGTCGGCGACCTGGTGCAGGGAGAAGCGGGTGACGACGAGCGTGAACGACCGGTCGAGGTAGGGCAGGGCGGTGGCGTCGCCGTGCGTGAAGGTGACGTTCATGAGCCCGGCGTGGTCGGCGTCGCGTTTGCCTTCGGTGAGCATCGCCGGTGTGAGGTCGAGGGCCGTCACATGGCGGACGCGGCGGGCGATCGCGCGGGACACGAGCGCGGTGCCGGCCGCGACTTCGAGGACGACGTCCTCAAGGTCGAGTTCGGGCTCCATGAAGTGGACGAGCCGGTCCAAATGACGGGTGAACGCGGCGTTCCGCGCCGGGTCGGCGAACCCGGCCGCCTGCTTGGAGAACTCCCGTACGACCTTCTCGTCATGAGTAACCGTCACGCCGCCTCCCTCGAATTGATGCCCGGATCATCCCCGAAAGCACGCACGGTGAACAGAGGGAGGTGAGACTCATCACTCCACATTCTTGGACAGATCAGGCGGCGGGTACGCCGTCCAGGAGCGCGGCGAGGCCGTCCGCGTCGAGCAGGTCGGCCGGACGGACGGTGACGTTCGCGCTGACGTAGTGGAACGCCGCGCTGACCTCCCCGACGTCCACGCCGGCCAGCTCCGCCCATGCCAGCCGGTACGCGGCGAGCTGCACCGACACGAAGCGGGCCTCGTCACCGGACGGGGGCGAGCCGGTCTTCCAGTCGACGACCTCGTACACGCCGTCCGCGGAGCGGAACACGGCGTCCATGCGGCCCCGGATCAGGCGGTCGCCGATGATGGTCTCGAACGGGACCTCGATGTCGAGCGGCTCGCGCGACGCCCACTCCGACTGCTCGAAGCGGGAGCGCAGCCGCTCCAGATGCGTGTCGTCGGCGGCGCCCTCGTCGGCGGCGCCGGGCAGCTCGTCGGGGTCGAGGAGGCGCTGCTGCCCCCAGCGGCTCTCCAGCCAGGCGTGGAACGCGGTGCCGCGCCGCGCGTACGGGGCGGGCTGCCGCGGCATCGGGCGGCGGATCTGCCGGGCGAGGGCCGCCGGGTCGCGGGCGAGCGACACCAGCGACGACACCGACAGGTGCGCGGGCAGGTCGACGAGCAGGCCGTCGCCGCCGCGTCCGCGGTCGCGTTCGGCGAGCAGCAGCTCGACGTCGCGCGCCCACGCGGACATGCGGGCGCGGTCGGCGTCGGCCAGGCCGGAGTCGCCGGCCCAGTGCCGCGTCCGCCCGGCCATCTCGTCCTCGACCATGCGGGCGGCCTCGACGACCGCCTCGTACCGTTCGCGGGCGGAGATGTCGGAGTGGCCGCGCCCGCCCGGCGCCACCGGCCACTGCGCCTCGTCGGGGTCGGTGAGCAGCGGGTTGGCGGCGCCCTCCTCCGGCGGGTCGGCCCATGTCACCACGGATCCGGCGCCGGCCAGGCAGACCGCCCGTACCTCGTCGAGGAACGGGGACGGGCCGAGCGGGCGGCCGGACGACCCCCACCGGTAGCCGGTGGTGATCAGGAGGCTGGACGCGCGGGTGACCGCGACATAGGCCAGCCGCCTCTCCTCCCGCAGGTCGCGTTCGAGGCACGCCTGGTCGAACGCGGCGAGGTCGTCCTTGTCCAGGCCGGTCAGCGGGGGCAGGTCGGCGCGGTCGCCGCGCAGCATGAACGGCAGGACGCGCGGGTTCGCGGTCCAGCGGGTGGCGTTCTGCGGCGGCGACGGGAAGATCGAGCCCTTGGCGGGGGCGCCGTTCTTCTGCGGGACGTACGACAGGCCGGGCACGACGACCACCGGCCATTCGAGCCCCTTCGACGCGTGGACGGTGAGGAGCTTGACGCTGTCGGTCTCCCCGACCCGGCCCGCCTCCAGCCCGAACTCCTCCGTCTCGGCGGCCTTCAGGTAGGCGAGGAACGCGCCGAGCGTCGGGTCCTCGGCGTCGCCGGCGAACGTGGCGGCGGCGTCGATGAACGCGTCCAGGTCGGCGCGGGCGGTGACGGGGTCGAGCCCGGAACGCGCGGCGACCTCGATGTCGAGCCCGAGGGCGCGTTCCACCTCGTTGACGAGGTCGGGCAGCGGCAGCCCGACCTGGCCGCGCAGCATGCGCAGCTCGTCGCGGAGCCGGCGCAGCCGCCCGTGGCCCTCCGGGGAGTAGAGCTCCGGCGGGCCGAGGTCGTCGAGCGCGTCGACGAGGCTGCCGGTCTCCTGGTTCAGCTCGCTGACGAGCTGGCGCAGCGGGTCTTCGCCGTCCTCCGGCGGTGCGGGCTCGGGTCCCTCCGGCTCGTCCTCCTGTGTCTCCGGTGTCTCCGGTGTCTCCGGCGGTGTGATGTCCCGTGCCGCCTCCTGGGCGAGGGTTCGGGCGCGCCGGCCGAGGGCGACGAGGTCGCGCGGGCCCAGGCGCCAGCGCGGGCCGGTGAGGAGCCGGGCCAGGGACGCGCCCGCCGTCGGGTCGTGCATGGCGCGGAGCGTGGCGACGACGTCCTGTACCTCGGGGACGGTGAGGAGCCCGCCGAGGCCGACCACCTCGACCGGGATGCCGCGCGCCTCCAGGGCCCGCCGGATGAGCGGGAACTGCGACCGTTTCCGGGCGAGGACGGCGACGTCGGAGTACCGGAGCGGCTCCGCCTGCGGGCCGCCGTCGGGTGCCGTCTCCGGGTCGGCTGCCATGAGCCCCGCGATGCGGGCGGCGATGCGGTCGGCCTCGTCCTCGACGGTGGGGAACAGCGCGCACTCGACACGCCCGCGGTTCTCGCGCCCCGCGCCGGGGACGAGCCGGGGCACTGCCTTCGTGTCGGCCCGCAGCTCCTCCTGGACCTTGGCCGCCGCCTCCAGGATCTGCTCGCCGTTGCGGAACGACCGGCTCAGCTGGACGACGGGCGCCGGAACCGGACGCCCGCCGGCCACGCCCGGCTGCGACGGGAAGTCGTACGCGAACCGCAGCAGGTTCCCGGCGCTGGCGCCGCGCCAGCCGTAGATCGACTGGCACGGGTCGCCCACCGCCGTCACCGGGTGCCCGCCGGCGAACAGCGACGTGAGCAGGACGAGCTGCGCCTGGCTCGTGTCCTGGTACTCGTCGAGCAGGACGACGGAGAACCGCGACCGTTCGATCATCCCGACCTCGGGATGCTTGTGGGCGATCCGCGCGGCGAGGGCCATCTGGTCGCCGTGGTCGATGACCTCCCGGCCGGCCTTGGCCCGCCCGTACGCCTCGATGAGCGGCATCATCTGCTCGCGGACGGCGTGCTTGGCGAGGATGTCGCGCTGGGCCTTGAGCGGTTTCCGCACCGCGGCGAAGCGTTCGTCCAGCCATGTCCCGACCCTGCGGACGTCCTCGGCCGTCCGCAGATGCTCCGAGAGGTCTCCGGCCAGCTCCATGACGGCCTTGGTGACGGTGTCGGGCTGCCATTCGATGCGGTCCATCGGGCCGTTGTAGGCGTCGACGACCCGTGAGCAGATCTGCCAGGCCACCGCCGGTGAGATCAGCCGCATCGTCGGTTCGAGGGCCTCGCGCAGCGCGTGGTCGCCGAACAGCCGCGCGGCGTACGCGTGGTACGTCGACACCATCGGCTCGCCGTCGAACAGGGACTCGCCGCCGAGCCGCTCCAGCTCGTCGCCCGGCAAAACCTCGCGCAGCTTGTCGAGCCGTTTGCGCACGCGCACGCCCAGCTCCGCGGCGGCCTTACGGGTGAAGGTGAGGCCGAGGACGCGTTCCGGCCGGACGAAGCCGTTCGCGACCAGCCACACCACCCGTGCGGCCATCGTCTCGCTCTTACCGGACCCGGCGCCCGCGATCACCGCCATCGGCGCCATCGGCGCCTCGATCACCCGGGCCTGCTCCTCGGTCGGCTCCGGGATCTCCAGCAGCCGGGCCAGCTCTCCCGGCGTGATCACCCCACTCCCCCCGAGCCAGTCCCCGACAGCTAATCCGCTACTTGGCCGCCCTCGTCATGAACAGGGCAGCAAGAGCGTACGGGACAGGTGCGACACTTGTCGTTCGCCCGCGCCTGGAAGACATCGCTGGCCATGCCGGTCGCGACGACCTCGATGAGCTTCTTCGGCCACTCGGGGTCCTCGTCGTCGGCGGGCGGCGGCTGCTCCTGCTCGCGCGCCTTGGCGGTGAACGCCGCCTTGCCGACCTGGACGAGCTTCGCACCGCCGGGCTCGATCAGCCCGTGCCGCTCGAACGCGCCCAGCATCACCGCGTACTGGTAGACGCCGAGCTGCGGGTGGCGGGCCAGGTCGTCCTTGGGGACGGCGGTGGAGGACGTCTTGACGTCGATGATGACCGCGCGGCCCTGCTCGTCGCGTTCGGCGCGGTCGATGCGGCCCTTGATGACGACGCGGCCCAGGTCGACCTTGAACGACTCCTCCAGCGCGACGACCTCGTTGGGGTTGTCGTGGTGCCAGGTGAGGAACTTGTCGACCATCCGCGTGGCCTGCTCGCGCTGCTTCTCCGAGTACCACGAGCTGCGAAACTCCAGATCGTTCCAGATCTCGTCGAGCCGCTCGGCGACGTGGACCTCGCTGATGCCGTCGTCCGCGCCGGCCATCTCGGCGACCGCGTGGATGACCTTGCCCATCGTGCTGTACTCGTTGGGCCCGCCGTCCTGCGCGCCGACCGCGGAGGCGAGCAGCCAGCGCAGCCCGCACGTGGTGAACGCCTCGACCTGGGACGGCGAGATGGTGATCTGCTCGTCCTCGTCGAACGCGGGCCCCGGATCGGACAACGCGGTGATGGCGTACCAGTTCTCCGGTTTCGCGCCCCGCACGCCCGCGCGGGCGAGGCGCGCCAGGTGCCCGGCGGCGGCGCGTCTCAGCGGCTCCGGGCGGGACGGGTCGGCGACGGCGGACCGCAGGTCCGCGACCAGCGCGGACAGCGAAAGCCACCGGGTCTTCTCGTCGAGCTGCGACTGCTCGATCGCGCCTGGGAGCAGTTCGTTGAGGAACCGGGACGGCCGCTCCTCGGTGTCGTCGCCGCCGACCGCCGTGACGACCAGCCGTCTCCGGGCGCGGGTGACGGCCACGTAGAACAGGCGGCGTTCCTCGTCCAGCATCTTCGCCGCCATGGACGCACCGGCCGCGGCCTCGCCGTCCGGCTCGGACCCGGCGGCGTGCTCGACCATCTCCTCGACGCCCAGCAGCGACCCGCGCAGCCGCACGTCGGGCCAGACGCCCTCCTGGACGCCGGCGACGACGACCACGTCCCATTCCAGGCCCTTCGAGCGGTGCGCGGTGAGGATCCGGACGGCCTCGCCCTGGGGCGCCTGCTCGGCGAGCGTGTCACCGGCGATCTCCTGGGACGCGATGTTGTCGACGAACAGTTCGGGCCCCGCCTGGGGCAGCCGGTCGACGAACCGTGCGGCATGGTCGAACAGCGCCACGACGGCGTCGAGGTCGCGGTCGGCCGCCGCGCCGCGCGTCCCGCCCTTGACGCTCTGCCCGAGCAGCACGTCGGCCTGGCCGCTCTCCTGCCACACGGCCCACAGCACGTCCTCGGCGGTGCCGCCTTCGTGGACGCTGCGCCGCGCCACATCGATGAGGTGCGCGATCCGTTCGGCCGGGGCGCGGACCTTCTCGTGGACGAGTATCAGCTCACGCGGGTCGTCGACCGCCGCGATCAGCAGCTCACCGAGCGGACGCTGACCGCCCGACAGCTCCTCCAGGTCGCGCAGGGCGCGCTTCAGGCGGCGCATGGCGAGGGCGTCGGCTCCGCCCAGCGGGCCCGTCAGGAGGTCTTCCGCGACGACCTCGTCCAGATATCCCTTCTTCAGCGCCGCGCGCAGCAGGATCAGGAACGGCCGGACGGCGGGTTCGCTGATCAGGGGGACCTCGTCGCCCGCGACGACCACCGGCACACCGGCCTGGGCGAGCGCACGCCGCAGCACCGGGACCTGCCGCACGGCGCTGCGCACCAGGACCGCCATCCGCGACCACGGGACGCCGTCCAGCAGGTGGGCGCGGCGCAGTTCGTCCGCGACCAGGGCCGACTCCTGGCTTTCGGAGTCGGCGATCACGGCGCGTACTTCATCGGGGGGTCCAGGGGGGTCGCCCCCCCTGAAAGACGCAGCGCGTACTTCATCGGGGGGTCCAGGGGGGTCGCCCCCCCTGAACGACGCAGCGCGTACTTCGCCGTCGTCCAGTTCCTCTACGGGATGCAGCGCGCGGTGTTCGGCGGCGCCGGCGGTGCCCGCGGGGAGGCGGCGTGCGATGCGGCGGGACGCGGTGAGGATCTCGGGGCCCATCCGGCGGCACGTCCGCAGCGCCACGACGGGCGCGGGGTCGCCGTCCAGCGTGGGGAAGCGGTTGGGGAACTCCTGGATGCCGCGCACGTCTGCGCCCCGGAACCCGTAGATGGACTGGTCGGGGTCGCCGACGACGACGAGGTCGCGGCCGTCTCCGGCGAGGTAGTGCAGGAGGGCTTCCTGCGCGGGGTCGGTGTCCTGGTACTCGTCGACGAACACGACGTCGTAGGCGTCCTGCTCCCGGATCCGGACTTCCTCGTCCGCGAGCATGCCGGCGGCCATGTGGATCAGCTCGCCGTAGTCGTAGGTGGGGACGGGGTCCAGCGCGAACCGGTCGGCGTACCGGTCCATGAACGCGCCGATGGCGGGCCAGTCGTCGCGTCCGCGCATGCGTCCGAGCGCGATGAGGTCTTCGGCGATGTACTGCCGCTCGACGGCCCGCAAGGTGAAGTCGCGCAGTTCCTCGGCGAACCCGCGCGTCGCCAGCGCGGCCCGCAGCCGGTCCGGCCAGTCGCGCGCCCCGTCCGCCAGCTCCCCCTCCAGCAGGCGCCGCACTTCCAGGAGCTGCTCCGGCCCGGACAGCAGCCGCGGGGCCGGCTCTTCGTTCACCACGGCGTCGCGCCTGAGCAGCGCGTAGGCGTAGCTGTGGAAGGTGAGGGCCAGCGGCGTCCGCGTCGTGCGGTGCAGCCGCCCCGTGATCCGCTCCCGCAGCTCCCCCGCCGCCTTACGGCTGAACGTCAGGACGAGCACGCGCTCCGGGTCGGCGCCGCGGTTCTCGATGCGGTCGACGACCGCCTCGACGATCGTCGTGGTCTTCCCGGTGCCGGGACCGGCCAGCACCAGCATCGGCCCGCCGGCATGCTCCACCACCCGCCGCTGCTGCTCGTCGAGCACGGGCGGGACGGCCCGCGCGGGGCCCGCGCGGCGCACGAGACGGTAGGAGGCAGACGGCACAACAGTTCATTGGAACAGATCACCGTGACTGTTCTGGCCAGAACACACGCATGTGGCGAAGCTGGCCGGGCCCGCTGGCCGCGTCAGGACGGCCCCGGCCAGCGGGCTTGGGTCATGTCGACACGGCGGCCGTCGGGGCGCAGGGGCGTTCCCTCTGCGCGGTAGTGCTCGTGGGCGCGTCCCTCATGGCATTGCGGCGGACTCCCGTCCGCCCGGATGACCCGCCACCACGGGACCCCGCCCCCGTACAGGGACATCACCCGCCCGACCTGCCGGGGCCCGCCCCGCCCGACCAGCTCGGCGACATCGCCATAGGACAGGACGCGGCCCGGCGGGATCAGCTCGACCGCGTCCAGGACCGCCTCGGCGTACTCGTCAGGATCTCCATGCACCCGCCAATTCTGCCCCTCGCGCTCCGGTAGGCCGATCACGCGTGCTGTGGAGGACCGCCCGCCGGGCCGGGTGGCCTGGGCGGCGGCGGCCCCGGCGGGTTGAACTGCGGACGGCCCTGCGGCCGCTGCTGCCCGGAAGGCGGGCGCTGCTGCTGCCCGAAAGGCGGGCCGTACGGGTCACCGCGCGCCGGGAGGGGCCGCGGGCCTCCGCGCGGCGGGCCCCCCATGGGCCACGGGCCCCCAGCCGGGACGGGCTGCGGGCCCGCCGGAGGGCCTACCGCCGTCCGGGGGTGGCGGCGCCGGAACGTCACCGAGATCGCGACCGCGGCGATCGTCCCGCCGATCCCGGCCACCACGATCCCTATGATCAGCGGGCTGACCCAGGCGGGCCGCTCGATCACCTCGACGGGCCCGGGGGCGTCCTTCCCGAACCGCTGCCCGTCGGGCTTGCTCTTCGCCCCGCCGGCACCGGCGGAGGCCAGCTCCCCCGCCGCCGCCAGGGCACGGGACGCGTGCACCTCGCCGAACCCGACCTCGGCGTTGTAGCCGCCCGACGGGCCGTGCTTCGTGCTCTGGATCAGCGCCTGGGCGATCAGCGCCGGCGTCAGCTTGGGGTACTTCGCACGGATCAGCGCGACGATCCCGGAGACGATCGCGCTGGAGTCGCTGGTGCCGCTGCTCAGGAAGTACTGGCCGCCGGGCCCGGCGACCGGCAGGCCCTTCCCCGGCGCGGACAGCAGCACCGAGAAGTTGCGGTTGGAGAACGGCGCGCGGGAGTGGTCCCCCTCGGTCGCGGCGACCGCGATGACTCCCGGGTAGGACGCCGGGTAGGAGTACGGCGCGAACCCGTCGCCGTCGAGGGCGCGCTCCTCGTCGCCCTCGTTGCCGACCGCGGAGACCACCACGATGCCCTTGCCCATGGCGTAGCCGATGGCGGCGCGCTCCTCGCCGACCTCGTTGTCCTTGCCGAGCGAGAGGTTGATCACGTCGGCGCCGTGGTCGGCGGCGTAGCGGATGCCGCGGGCCACCGAGTCGTCGGCGCCGTCGGACGTCCGGTAGCGGAGGAAATTCGGGTCCTCCGGCTCGCTGATCACCCGGACGGACAGGACGCGGGCCTCCGGCGCCATGCCGATGACCCCGTCGCGGCGGCCGGGGCCGTGGCCGTGCCCGGCGATCAGCGACGCCATCGCGGTGCCGTGCTCCCGCGTCGGGGTCGTCCCGCCGTCGATCTCTTCGAGCATGTTGGGGCCGGTGGTGACCGACCCGGCCAGGTCGGCATGGCCGGCGTTGACGCCGGAGTCGACGACGGCGACCGTCACGCCCTTACCCTTGGTGATCTTCCACGCGGCGTCCATGCCGAGGGTCTCGAAGAAGGGCCGCTGCCGGTCGCGGACCAGGTCGGCGTGCGCGGGGACGGGCATGAGCCACGTCCCGCCCAGCGCCACCGCGAAGACGGCGGCCACGGCGCGCCGGGGCCTCGGCACTCGGGTCAGCATCACCCTCCTGTCAGCACTCCCACTCGGGTTTGGAGCAGTCGGGCAGGGCCTTGGCGGCCAACGCCCGTGTGACCACATGGGCGATCTGCGGCGCCAGGAGGAACGGCTCACCCGGCCGCTCCTTCTTCACCGCGGCCGCGGGACGGCCGTCGGTCTGGCCCGACGTCGTCAGCACGACGTACGGCCCGCCGCGGTCGATGGTCCGGTCTTGCCGGGCCTCGTCGGTGAACCGGGCGGACGCCGTCCCCGGGAACGGCGCCGCGTGCAGCGCGGGACGCACCGAGCCGGAACCGTCCGGGCCCTTCGAGCCGGGCAGTTCCTTGTACGCCTTGTCGGCCTTCCACGGATCAGGGAACGCCACCACGCCGATCGTGACGACGACGCCCAAAAGCTGGTCGACGTAGGTGGCGCGCAGAACGGCCTTGCAGCCGTGCCTGCGGATGGTCTTCGCGATCTGGGCGTCCACGGCCTGCGCACACCCGGTGTCCGGGACGATGCCCGTCCGGGCCGCGTACTCGCTGTGCCCCGTCTGCGGCCTGTAGGGGAGCCGCTCGGGGAAGATGCGCTGCGCGGGCCACGCCTGCCAGCGGCGCGCCACCTCCTTGTTCGCGGCCAACTGCAGTTCCGCGTTGGTGGGCTCGCGGTTGAGGGTCGCCCAGGCGCCGGTGAAGGAGATCCCGGTGGTGACCAGGTAGCAGCATCCGACGACGAGGGCCACGACCATCCACTGCCGTCCGCGCAGGCCGAGCACCGTCACGGGCCGGCCGGGCGGAGGACCCGGGGGACCCGCGTACGGGCCCGCGCGATGACCGTACGGCGGCCCGCCGGGCATGCCGGGAGGGTACGGGGGCCGCGGCGGGGGCGGCTGCTGGGAGGGGGGCAGGAATGCCACAACAGTCAAGATTAACTGTGCTTCGCGACATTCCGCCCTGACATTCGGGTGAGGGGCCCGTCCGGGGCGTCCGCCGCCCGGGAATGCGGCGGCACATGGCAAGGTTGTGCGGGGTGAGGACGATGACGTCCCGCCCCCTAACACAGCCGAGCGTCAGCACAGGAGCACCCACCGTGTCGTTGCCACCTCTGGTCGAGCCCGCAGCGGAGCTCACCCGCGACGAGGTCAACCGCTACTCGCGACACCTGATCATCCCCGACGTGGGCATGTCCGGGCAGAAGCGACTGAAGAACTCCAAGGTCCTGATCGTGGGCGCCGGCGGCCTCGGCTCCCCCGCGCTGCTCTATCTCGCCGCCGCCGGGGTGGGCACCCTCGGCGTCATCGACTTCGACGTCGTGGACGAGTCCAACCTGCAGCGGCAGATCATCCACAAGCAGTCGTCCCTCGGCAAGCCGAAGGTCGAGTCCGCCGCCGAAGCCGTCCGTGAGATCAACCCGCTGATCAACGTGGTGCCGCACAACACCGCGCTCGATCGCGACAACATCATGGACATCTTCGCCGACTACGACCTGATCCTCGACGGCACCGACAACTTCGCGACCCGCTACATGGTGAACGACGCGGCCGTCCTGCTCGGCAAGCCGTACGTGTGGGGCTCGATCTACCGCTTCGACGGCCAGGCTTCCGTCTTCTGGGCCGAGCACGGCCCCTGCTACCGCTGCCTCTACCCCGAGCCCCCGCCGCCCGGCATGGTCCCGTCCTGCGCGGAGGGCGGCGTCCTCGGCGTGCTGTGCTCCTCGATCGGCTCCATCCAGGTGAACGAGGGCATCAAGCTCCTCACCGGCATCGGCGAGCCCCTCGTCGGCCGCCTGATGATCTACGACGCGCTGGAGATGACGTACCGGTCGGTCAAGGTTCGCAAGGACCCCGAGTGCCCGCTGTGCGGCAAGAACCCGACGCAGACCGACCTCCTTGAGGACTACGAGGCGTTCTGCGGCGCGGTCTCCGAAGAGGCCACCGAGGCCGTGAAGGACGCCACGATCACCGTCCTCGACCTCAAGGCCATGCAGGACAACGGCGACGACATCTTCCTGGTGGACGTCCGCGAGCCCAACGAGTACGAGATCGTCTCGATCCCGGGCGCGACGCTGATCCCGAAGGGCGAGTTCCTCAACGGCTCCGCCCTCGAACGACTGCCCCAGGACAAGAAGATCGTCCTGCACTGCAAGTCGGGCGTCCGCTCCGCCGAGGCCCTCGCCGTGGTCAAGAACGCCGGCTTCGCCGACGCCGTCCACGTGGGCGGCGGCGTCCTGGCCTGGGTCAACCAGATCGACCCCAGCCAGCCGTCCTACTGAGGCACCCAAAGGCCCCCGGACTCTTCGAGAGTTCCGGGGGCCTCGCTATGTCAGGCTCATGGCACCGGCGAGAGCCAGACCAGATCCGAGACCATCCGCCGCGACGCGCTCTCCGGAGTGAGCCACCGCCCGAACCCCCGCCCGCTCAACGGCACCGTGGCAGCCGACCCATCCGGCAGGACGATCCCGTAAGCCACAACCTCCTCCAAGACGGCATCGTCCTCGCCGAGGACCTCCCGCACGAGAGCGAACAGCCTCGGCGCCACACCTCCACCAAGCGCCACGGCCCACTCCGCCACGTCCGCGTGGTAGACAGTCGGTAGTTCGGATTCGTGGACGTCATCCATCCGGGTGCTCCCTTCCGAGCGACCGGGCCGGGACGGACGTAGCCGCCAAGCGTTGATCCGTCCCGGCTCACCCTCATTTGCGGAACTCACTGCATCCATCTGGACACTGTCGGTATAGTCGCATCGCATACAACACAGGGCAAGTTGCTTTGAGTAATTCGCTCCAGGACTTCCGAGCGATCATGGAAGGCTGAAAGATGGCGGCTACATCCAGGCCGGGGACCCTCCGTTCGCAGTGGCTGGGACAGCAACTCCGCGAACTTCGCGACAGCAAGGGAATCCTCCTCAAGGAGGCCGCCGAGTACCTGCAGCGCGACACCGCGACGCTCAGCCGGTACGAGACGGGCTTCTACCCGATCCGACGTCCCGACCTGCTCGCGCTCCTCGACCTGTACGGAGTCTCCAACCCGGCACTTCGCGAGAAGCTGCTCAACCTCAGCAAGGACGTCTGGCAGAAGGGCTGGTGGGACGGGTACGCCGACGACGTCGCAGGTTCCCTGATCGACTACGTCTGGCTGGAGTCCCGCGCCACCCACATCCGGTCATATGCGGCAATGGTCGTGCCCGGCCTCCTTCAGTCTCCTGCGTACGCCGACCGTGTAATCCAGGCAGACGAGTACGAGGCCACGGACGAGCAGATCAAACGTTGGTACGAACTCCGCATGACGCGCCAGCAGGTCTTGCACAAGACTGACCCGCCGCATGTGACCGCCATCCTGGACGAGGCCGTGCTGCGTCGCAGGGTCGGGGCACCGCATGTCACCAAGGATCAACTTCGCCACCTGATCAAGCTCTCGGCGTCGCCGACAGTGGACATCCGAGTGCTCCCACTGGGGGCCGGAAAGCTGGCGAGCGTTTACGGAAGCTTCGAGATCTTCCGGATGCCGAGCCCCTTCCCCGAGGTCGGCTACACAGAGACGCTGGCGGGTGCGATCTACACCGAGGCACCCGACATTTCGCGATTCGTCCATGCCTACGATGGCCACATGGCCATGGCCCTCGGGTCGGCCGAATCCGTTGCGATGATCGCGGCGATAGCGGAGGAGGAGCGTTGAGCACGACAGAACCACGCGACACCCTTAACGCCGAAGAACGCACCCACGTCGCCTGGCACATCAGCAGCTACAGCCCCAACGGCGGCGGCAACTGCGTCGAAGCCGGCCCCCTCACGGACGGCACCGACCGCGTCGCCGTCCGCCACAGCCACCGCCCCGACGCCGAAGTCATCCTCTACACCCGCGCCGAATGGCAAGCCTTCCTCGCCGGCGTCCACAACGGAGAATTCGACTTCTTCACCTGAAATGAAACTTCCAGCGCCGCACTCATCAACCGCGAAGCACACGTTCGACGATATTCGCCTCAAGCGTTACGAGGCCCCGTCACCACGTCCTAATCGTTGTTCTCGTAGCCCCTTTGCAGGGCCTGCGCCATGATCTGCGGGAACGGCTCCTCAGCATCGAAAGCCGCCTGGAACAGCGCCCGAAGCATGTCAATGTGCGCCTGCATGGGGCAACGGGGCGAGCGGATTCGCCGACAACGGCGCCGACCCCGGATCGGACGGATTCACCACCGTCACCGGCCCTCCGAGATCCCGGATGCGGCCCCGCCATCGCCGCATACTCCGACTTCGCCGACTCACCAGACCCTGATTGCCACCCGACCCAGCCCCGGCCGGCCTGAGCACGACCCATCCAGCGTTGCGGTCACGCAACGCTATCTCACCTTGCCTCAAGCACCCGAGCTGAATACTTCAACCACAGGCTCTTTTAATCACCGACGCGGCGCGCGATCAACCTGTGACCAGCAAGATTAGGATGAAATCAGCTCAACATTGCTTCAAAACCCGACTCCTCATCATAAGGAATCCCATCAAAGAATTCAACGAAGGTCGACCAGATCAAATTGACTAGCCCCGAGTCGGGCGATCCAGAAAGGACCAACTCACCTAGCGCATTACTTTGACCGACCGCACCATCGGTTGATTCCCGCGAAACACGCGACAACTCGGAGGCTACGACATCGTCGTACAAGCGAAACGTGACGCGACACGCATCGGACGGCGGATCGACCAAAAAATCGACAGCCACCCAAGAAGGCCCTGAAGCAACTGACGCCTCCATAAGAGAAGGAATCCCTTGCCTGAGATAGGAGGAAAATTCACCTCTGAAATCCTCCGCATGGCTTTGAGTGCACCTACAAAAGAACAGGACCTCATATGCCACGATCAACCTCCCCCGCTTACTACATCGATCGTCAGACCCCGATTTTGACGTAGCCAGTTATCAGCCAACTCCTGCTTTGATCCAGCATAACGAGCTCCGGCGCCACCCCACTTGGTCTCTACATACCCTAGCAGATTACCTTTTTTGTCGTGAACCATCAAGTCCAAAGTTCGAGTGCCGTAGGGAGTTACAAAAGTCAAGGCACCCTTGTTCTCTCCGTCTGTCGTTACAATTCTTCCTTGAGACCTCAAAAACGCTGCTACATCATTACGGAAGCCGTCGCCCGCCTTTTTGTTGAGCAGTACGCCGGCCGGTCCACGCGGATCGACCACTTCACAGCCTGCATTGTGAACCAGAACCGGCACCGCATCAACTTCCACATAGTACGTGTGAAAGTTGGCGATGGTGAGGTTGTGGACGCGTTGGTTGTGGGTGGTCCAGTGTTTCGTGGTGGTGACCTGGACGTAAGCGCCAGCGCTAGTACGGAGCCACATCCCGGGCTTGACGTCTACGGCCTCGACCCACGCGTTGATGTCACCAGCGACCCAGAAAGGGTGGTTATCGGTGGCGA
Source organism: Spirillospora sp. NPDC048824 (assembly GCF_043198455.1). Taxonomy (NCBI): domain Bacteria; kingdom Bacillati; phylum Actinomycetota; class Actinomycetes; order Streptosporangiales; family Thermomonosporaceae; genus Spirillospora; species Spirillospora sp. NPDC048824. The sequence goes on from NZ_JBICUS010000017.1 coordinate 177,064, forward strand.
TGACCACGCCGCTCTTCGGACGCTTGAGGCTAGGCAGGTTAGTAGCGCCAGACTTGGGCTCGTCACCGGTCACTCGCAATCGGAGCGGCGTGTCGGTGTCGATGGTGATCTGGACGAGATTCTTGTCGCCCTTGCTGGTGATGGTGCCGAGTACAGGTTCGGTTGTAAGCATTCAGCTCGGGTGCTTTGAGGCATGGCGAATTAGCGTTGCGTGACCGCAACGCTGGATGGGGCGTGCTCAGGCCGGGGCCGGGTCGGG
>NZ_JBICUS010000018.1:0-149595 GCF_043198455.1 Spirillospora sp. NPDC048824
CCGCACGCTGCCGCAACTCGGGAGAGTAGGGGGACTTCCGTGCCATGACTCGATCATCCTCTCAATCGAGCCTCCAACAAACCCGGGGCGGCTCACAAGCCAGGCAAGGTCATCTCGTACACCGCGCGTTGGACGGTCGGCGGCCGTGAGAAGTCTCGGACGTTCGAACGGTCTTCACAGGCAAAGAGCTTCCTGTCTGACCTCAGGCAGGCTGCCAAGAACGGTGAGGCGTTCGATACGGACACGGGCCTTCCGCTGTCCATGCTCAAAGCGGCGACCGCTCGGACGTGGCTGGAGTTCGCCCGTGCCTACGTCAAGGCGCGTTGGCCTCATGCGGCTGCCAAGTCTCGGGAGGGCCTCACCGACACCATGACGGCCGTGACGCTCGTGTTCGTCAAGGACATGCCCGGTCGTCCTGACGCGTCCCTCCTCCGGGTGCTTCTCCGGCGGTTTGTCTTCGTGCCGGACGATCGCCGTCCCGACATGTCGGCCGAACTGGGCGCGGCGCTTCGCTGGCTGGAGTCGGCGTCCATGCCGATTACCGAACTGGACGAACCGCGATTGGCTCGGGCCGCGCTGGAGATTCTCGCGCTCCAACTCGACGGACAACCCGCGGCCTCCTCGACGTTCCGGCGCAAGCGGGCGGTGTTCAAGCATGCGCTCGGCTACGCGGTCGAACTGGGGGAACTGGCGGCCAACCCCCTTGACCGAGTGAAGTGGCGTCCTCCCAAGCAGAACGGGGCCGTTGATCGGCGGGTCGTCGTGAATCCGTCCCAGGCTCGCGAGCTGCTGACGGCGGTTTCCTATGTCGGCCGGTCGCGGGGGCCTCGGCTGCGGGCGATGTTCGGGTGCATGTACTTCGCCGGCCTCCGTCCGGCTGAGGCGGCGGGGCTGCGTCGGCAGGACTGCGAACTTCCGGCAACCGGGTGGGGGCTGATCACGCTGAAGAAGACCCGGCCTCAGACCAACAAGCGGTACACCGACTCCGGGGAGACCTTCGATGATCGGGGCCTCAAGCATCGGGAGGACGACATCGTGCGGCCCGTCCCGATCCCTCCCGAGTTGGTGACGATGCTCCGGGAACACCTCGAAGCCTTCGGGGCGGCCGAGGATGGTCGGCTGTTCGTCACCAGTGGCGGCCGGTCGTTCTCCGGCTCGGCGTACGCGCAGGTCTGGAAGCGGGCTCGCGTCCTGGCGCTCGCTCCGGATCAGGTCGAATCGCCGTTGGCGGCCCGGCCGTACGACCTGCGGCACGCGGCGGTGTCGCTCTGGCTGAACGCGGGCGTCCATGCTCCCGAAGCGGCCGAACGCGCTGGGCACGGGGTCGATGTGATGTTGCGTGTGTACGCCAGGTGCATCGATGGGCAGCGGGAGGTAGCCAACCAGCGCATCGAGGACGCGTTGGCGGCATGATCGGCAACCGCGGTGGAGAGGCTCCGGGACGTTCCGGGGCCTCTCTTGTCTTGTGTGCTGACCTGGGCAAACGCGGGCGGAGTCATTCCGCGTATATTCCGGGAACAGTGCCGCGCGGCTGCGTTCGGTGGCATCTGGCTGCATCCGGCCGAACCGGCGCGAGAGGCGTCATTGCAGGTCAGGGCATTGATCGGCTGGTGGGGGTGGCGCGCCCGGCAGGATTCGAACCCGCGACCGTCGGATTAGAAGTCCGATGCTCTGTCCAGCTGAGCTACGGGCGCCCGGCGCCCGGCGGGACGCCGGGAAACAGTGTAAGGGTGAGGGTCCTCAGGCTCCACATCTATAACGGCCTTACCGGGCGGAAGAGGGCGGGCGGGTCTTATCTTGGGGTGCTGTGGCGGTGAACTTTGAGATGCCGCTCTCCGGTGGGGACGTGTCGGAGGGCGTGGTACGGGTCGGGGACACGGTGCGGAGGCCGCTCGGGGCGCACAGTCCGGCCGTGCACGGGTTGCTGCGGCATCTGGAGGCGGTGGCGTTCGACGGTGCGCCGCGGGTGCTCGGGGTCGATGGGCGGGGGCGGGAGGTGCTGAGCTGGGTGCCGGGGGAGGCGCCGCGGCGGCCGCTGGCGGGTCATGTGGTCTCAGATGAGGCGTTGCGGGGTGTCGGGCGGCTGCTGCGTCGGTATCACGAGGCGGTGGCGTCCTATGAGGCGCCGGAGGGGGCGCCCTGGGACGGGGAGACGTCGAATCTGGACGGGGAGCCCGAGGTCATCGGGCATTGTGATGTGACGCCGGAGAACGTGGTCTTCCGGGGCGGGATGCCGGTGGCGTTGATCGACTTCGATCTGGCGCGGCCCACGACGCGGTTGTTCGATGTGGTGACGGCGTTGCGGCATTGGGGGCCGATCGCCGATCCGGCGGATCGGGACGCGTTGCTGTACCGGGTCGACGTGGGGCGGCGGCTGCGGATCTTCTGTGACGCGTACGGGTTGGACGCCCGGGGGCGGCGGGACGTGCTGCCGGCGGCCCGGGTGCGGTTCGAGCGGTCGTATCTGGCGATGCAGGTTCGGGCGGAAGGCGGCGGGGGTTGGGCGCGGATGTGGCGCGGGGGTGCCGGGCAGCGGATCCGGCGGGCGCAGGACTGGCTGGAGCGGTACTGGGATGAGCTTGATGCGCGTCTCTGGTGAGGGCCTTGTTCTCGGGGTGGCGTTGGACGCGTTCTTCGGGGATCCGAAGAAGTGGCATCCGGTGGCGGGATTCGGGCGTGTCGCATCGGTGGCGGAGCGGTCCTTGTACGGGGATTCGCGGTGGCGCGGGGTCGTCCACACCGGGGTTCTCGTGGGGGGTGCCGGGGTGCTCGGGGTCGGGCTGGAGGCGGTCGCCCGGGGGCGGGTGGCGCATGCTCTGGTGACCGCCGGCGTGACCTGGGCCGTGCTCGGGGGGACGTCGCTGGGGCGTGAGGGGCTGGTCATGGCCCGGGTGCTGGAGCGGGGGGATCTGGAGGCGGCGAGGGGGCGGCTTTCTCATTTGTGTGCGCGGGATCCGAGTGGGCTCGATGCGGAGGGCTTGACGCGGGCCGTTGTCGAGTCGGTGGCGGAGAACACGTCGGATGCGTCGGTCGCTCCGCTGGTGTGGGGTGCCGTGGGCGGAATTCCGGGATTGCTGATGTATCGGGCGGTCAACACGCTCGATGCGATGGTCGGGTACCGGAATCCGAGGTATGAGCGGTTCGGGTGGGCGGCGGCGAGGCTGGACGATGTGGCCAACTGGGTCCCGGCACGGGTGACGGGCGGATTGGTCGCGGCTTTCTCCGGGCGTGCCGCGTGGCGGGTGCTGGTGAGGGACGGGGGCAAGCATCCGAGTCCCAATGCCGGACGGTGTGAGGCCGCGTTCGCCGGGGCGCTCGGGGTGCGGCTCGGGGGCGTCAACGAGTACGGGGGACGGGTTGAGCGGCGTCCCGAGATGGGCGGCGGCAGGGCACCGGAGGTGCGGGACATCACGAGGGCCGTGCGGCTTTCGGCGGCGGTGACGTTCGCGGCGGCGGCCGTGATCTGGGGTTTGCGGTGAGTGGACTTCTGGTCGCGGGAACGACGTCGGACGCGGGGAAGAGCGTGGTCACGGCGGGGCTGTGCCGGTGGCTGGCGAGAAAAGGTGTGAAGGTCGCGCCGTTCAAGGCCCAGAACATGTCGCTGAATTCGATGGTGACGGGTGACGGGGCGGAGATCGGGCGGGCGCAGTACATGCAGGCGCAGGCGGCGGGGGTGGCGGCGAGGGCCGTGATGAATCCGGTGCTGCTCAAGCCGGGGAGCGATCGGCGTAGTCAGGTCGTCGTTCTGGGACGGCCCGTGGCGGAGGTCGACGCGCTGCAGTACGGGGAGCACAGGGAATGGCTCAAGGGCGTCGTGAAAGAAAGTCTCGAGGAGCTTCGGGACGAGTACGACGTGGTGATCTGCGAGGGGGCCGGAAGCCCCGCCGAGATCAACCTGAGGGCCGGCGACATCGTGAACATGGGGCTCGCGAGGGCCGCGGAACTGCCGGTCATCGTTGTGGGCGACATCGACCGTGGTGGTGTTTTCGCGTCCTTGTACGGGACGGTCGCCCTGCTGGAACCAGCCGATCAGGCGCTGATCGCGGGATTCGTCATCAACAAGTTCCGGGGCGCCAGGGAATTGCTGGAGCCGGGGCTTGAGCAGCTGGAGACGCTCACCGGCCGGCCGACGCTGGGTGTGCTGCCGTGGAAGTCCGGGCTGTATCTGGATTCCGAGGACGCTCTCGCGTTGGAGGCGCCTCGGCCTGAGGCGAAGGGGCCGGTCGGGAACGAGACCCTGAGGGTCGCCGTGGTGCGGTTTCCCCGGATCTCGAATTTCACGGATCTGGACGCACTGGCCTGCGAACCGGGGGTCGTCGTCCGTTATGCGGCGAGCGCCGGGGATCTGGCCGAGGCCGATCTGGTCGTGCTGCCGGGGACCCGGGCCACGGTCGGTGATCTGGCCTGGCTGCGCGAGCGGGGAATGGCCGACGCGATCGGCGGCCGTGCCCGTGCGGGCAGGCCCGTGCTCGGCATCTGCGGCGGCTATCAGATGCTCGCCGAAGAGATCGTCGATCAGGTCGAGTCGGGGGCGGGACGGGTCGAGGGGCTCGGCCTGCTGCCCGCACGGGTCGAGTTCAGGGAGGAGAAGACGCTCGGGCGGCCATTGGGGAGTGCCTACGGCGAAGACGTCCACGGCTATGAAATCCACCATGGTGTCGTGGTCGCGAGGGGGGAGCCGTTCCTCGACGGATGCCGGCAGGGGGCGGTCTGGGGGACGACCTGGCACGGCGCCATGGAGAACGACGGGTTCAGGCGCGCCTTTCTCCAGGACGTGGCGAGGGAAAGCGGCCGCGATTTCACGCCCGCCCCGGATGTGTCGTTCGAAGCCCTGCGGGAGGCGACTCTGGACACGCTCGGCGACCTCGTCGAGGAGCATCTGGACACCGATGCCGTGTGGCGGATCATCGAGAACGGGGCGCCGCGGAACCTTTCCGTCGTCCCGCCAGGCGGGCCGCCGGAGGTGCGCGCCGATGGGCCGGGCACGGCCACGACGGTAGGGTGATCCCTTCGATGGCACCGGCCGCAACAGGCATCAGGAGGAACGTCCCGTGACCGACCCGCGGTCAAGTCTGATCGTCCCGCTGATGAAGGCGCGGGTGCCGGCGGAGGTCCAGCTGGAGTTTCCGCTGCCGCCGGACGAGGAGCCGATCCGCGACCCGTTCGCCGGCGATCTGTATGTCAGCTACGCGCTGGAGATCGCCGACGAGGCCGCCCCGGCCGGCCGCCGCTACGAGCATGTGGCCCGCCGGCACTGCGCCGAGCTGGGCGTGCCGCCGGAGGAGCTGCGCCGCCGCGCGGTGATCAACCTGCGTGGTCTGCGCCCCGAGCTGAGCCTCAGCTGGTATCCGGACGTGCGCGCCGTGACGGTGTCGCTGTCCGGGACGGGCGCTCCGGCGCGGCGGGGGAGCCTGGAGTCGGGCCTGCTGCTGGACGAGGGGTTCCTGGAGAAGCTGGGCCAGGACGTGGAGGGCGACCTCGTCGTGGCGGCCCCGGCGCGGGACGTGTTCGTCGCGTCCGGTACCGGTCACCCGGACGGCGTCGACAAGCTCCGCTGGGCGGTCGCGCAGGTGTGGGCCGAGGACCGCGGCGACGGCGGCGGCGATCCGGCGTGGGACGTGCCGCCGGGGAGCCTGCTCACCCACAACCTGATGGTGCGCCGCGCCGGCGTCTGGGACGTCCTGACGCCCTGAACCGCCCGGCGCGTCACGACAGCGTCTTCAGCCGCGGCCACAGCTCCGGCCACGGGGCGCGCTGCCCGCGGCAGATCCACACCGGTTTGCCCTGTTCCTGGTTGTCGAGGCCGACACCGTTGTCGATGCGGCCGGCGGGGCGCACGTCCGTCCAGAACCGCCGCAGGTAGGGCGCGCCCGCTTCGGTTTCGGGTCCGACGACGATCGCGGGGCCGCCGGTGTCCGGGGGACGTCCGAAGTACCAGTAGCCGTTGTGCCCGCTGTACGCGCGGGGCAGGCCGAGGCCGGGCCCGTACTTGTCGAGCGCCCCGGCCTCGCCGTAGTTGCTCACGATGATCGTCGCCTTGGACCGCTCGTCCGGCGGCAGGGAGCCGTGGACCTCCGCGACCCGGGCGGCGAACCGGGGCCAGCCGACCGTCTCGGCGGAGTCGGCGTTGACGGCGGGCTGCGGGGTGTCGGCCAGCCATTTCACCGGGTAGACGGGCAGGGTGAGCAGAGCGGTCGTGACGGCGGTGATCACGTAGACGGGCAGGGCCGGCACCCAGCCCCAGCCGCGCGGCGCGCCGTTCCGCTCGATCTCGACGGCCCCGGCCGCGAACAGCGCCGCCCAGAGGCCGCTGAGGTAGTACGGCTTCCCGGCGGTGAGGAGGAACAGGACGGTCAGCAGCACGTACGCGTGGCCGAGGAACCGGAACGGCCGCAGGTCCGCGGACCGGTACGTCCGCCACAGGCCGTAGATCCACAGCCAGGACAGGACGACGCCGGTCAGCAGTATCTGGAACGGGACGAACCCGGGCCGTCCGGCGAAATCGCCGTTCCCGGCGATCGCGTCCGCCATGTCGAGCTGCGGCCAGTCGTGGCCGGCCTGCCACATCAGCCCCGGGACGACCGCGGCGGCCGCGATCAGTACGGCGGCCGCGAGCATGGGGCGTCGCAGGAACTCGCGCGGCCCGGAGATCAGCAGCCCGGCGACGAGTGCGGCCAGCACGAACGCGGCCAGGTACTTGACGTTCAGTGCCAGGGCGGACACGGCGCCGACGGCGAGCAGCAGCCGCTGGTCGCGGATCCGCACCCATCTGACGACGAGCCACACGATCGTCGTCGACAGCAGCAGGTCGAGCGTCGCGGTCGAGAACAGGTGGCCGGCCGCGACGACGAAGGGACACACCGCGTACGCGCCGGCGGTGAGGAGCTGGGCCCGCCGTCCGCCGCCCATCTCCCGGGCCGTCAGCGCGGCGGCGACCACGCCGGCGGCGGAGAAGAGCGCGGCGGGGACGCGCAGCGCGACCAGCGAGTCGCCGAACACGGCGGTGACCGCCCGGCCGATCAGCGGCAGCAGCGGCGGCTGGTCCGGGTACCCCCACATCAGGTGCCGTCCGGCGACGCGGAAGTACAGTTCGTCGCGGTGGTAGCCGTACCGGGCGCTGACGGCGAGGAGCACGACGCCGAGCACCCCGGCGATCAGCAGGACCGGCCGCCAGGCGACGGCGGGGGAATCCGGTGGGGGGATGGTCTCGGCGGGATCGGATCCCGCGGAGGCCGGAGCGGACATGATCGAACCTTATGCCGCCGGTCCGGACGGAGTCACGATCGTCATCCCGTCCACAGCCGGACAGCGCCCGGCGCCCGGAAAACCGGTGGGACGGGACGGGGCGCGCGGCATACCGTGTGGTCATGGTGTCGACACATCAGATGCTCGCCTTCTCCGCGATGGCGTTCGTCATCATCGTGATCCCGGGCCCGTCCGTGCTGTTCGTCGTCGGCCGGGCGCTGGCGCACGGCCGCCGCACGGCCCTCGCGGGCGTCGTCGGCGGTGTGCTGGCCGCGCTGGTGCTGACCGTCGCCGTCGCGGTCGGCGTCGGCTCGATCGTGGAACGGTCCGCGGTCGTGTTCACGGCGTTGAAGACCGTCGGCGCGGTGTACATCGTCTATCTTGGGGTGCAGGCCTTCCGGCACCGCCGCTCGCTCCAGGAGGCGGTCGGCCGCGACGATGGGGCGCGCGGCGGGCGGGCCCTTCTGCAGGGCTTCATCGTGGGCGTCACCAACCCGAAGACGACGGTGTTCTTCGCGGCGGTCCTGCCGCAGTTCGCCGTGCGGGAGCACGGTCATGTGCCGCTGCAGATGATGGTGTTCGGGCTCATCTTCGCGCTCATCGCGCTGCTGTGCGACAGCGTGTGGGGCGTCGCCGCCGGGGCGGCCCGCACCTGGTTCGCCCGCTCGCCCCGCCGCCTCGCGGCGATCGGCGGCACCGGCGGGCTGATGATGATCGGCCTCGGCGTCACCGTCGCGACGACCGGCCGCAAGGAGTAGCCGGGCAAAACCGGACCTGGAGACTAGACCGAGCAGAGGGCGAAGTCGTCGAACGTCGCCTCGGACTGCCCGGAGACGCCCTCGGGACGCGACGCGATCAGCCCGCTGGGGCCGGGGTGATCGGCGGGAGCCGCCGCGGTGGTGCTCGTGACGTGCTCGCCGTTGACCCACATGCCGAGCTTGACGTCCGACCCGTCCTCGACGCACGCGGCCTGGACGCGGTCGTCGTTGCTGCGGAGGTCGGTGGCGGTGCCGGTCGCCAGGTCCGTCAGCCTGGAGCCGTCCATCTTGGCGATGCGCACCCGCCCGTCCTCGCGCAGGAGGAACGCGAAGCCGGTGCCCTGTCCGTGGCAGTAGACGCCCGCCTCGCCGCCCTTCTGCTCGACCTTCACTTCGATGAGCTGCGAGTCGGGGACGTCGTCCACGGGCGCGTCGACGGTGGTTCGGTTCGTCGCGGGGAGGACGTGGAGTTCGTACTTGCGGTCGCGGTAGGACGCGTCCCAGATCGGCGTGGCCGGCGTCCTCCAGCCCGAGGTCTCGTCGCTGAAGTCGTCGTCGAAGACCTTGTCGTCGACCTCCGGAGGCTGCTCGCCGAAGCCGGCGGCGGCCCGGGTGGTCTCAGAGCCCCCCGAGGACTTCCCATCGTCGGACCTCAGGTTCGGCACGCCGAACACGGCGGACACCCCGACGAGGGCCGCTGCGGCGCCCACGGCCAGGCCCCGGCGCCGCCACGGGTGCGGCTTCGACATCATCGTCGATGGCGTCATCGGTGACGGCGGCATCGTGTGCGGCGTCATCGGTGACGGCGGCGTCTGCGGCGGCGGCGCGGGCGGCGGGACCTGTGAGGCGCCTGCGGCGGGCGGCGCGTCCACCGGATGCGTCGCCGGGACAGACTCGACACTGGTGGGGACCGCCGCCTCCGGCGCCTCGGGCGCCGGTCCGGGCCTGGCCTCCGGCAACGTCCGCACGGCCGCCGGCAGCGCGACCGCGGGGGGCGTCGACGGCGGCTCCTCCTCGCCGGTCAGCGCCTGGATAAGCTGCTTGACCGAGGGACGTCCGGCCGGGTCCTTGGCCAGCGACCGGGCGACGACGGCGCGCAGCGCCGTGTCGTCGAGCCCGTCCAGATCGGGTTCGCCGCTCGTCACCCGGTTGATCGTCTCCGGGAGCGTGCCGCCGCCGAACGGGGCGTGTCCCGTGCCCGCGTACGCGACGACGCAGCCCCAGGCGAAGACGTCCGCCGCGGGTGTGATGTTCCTGCCGTGCATCAGCTCCGGCGCCATGTAGGCGGGGGTGCCGATGAACTGGCCGGTCCGGGTCGGCCCGTCCGGGGCGTCCAGGGCGCGGGCGATGCCGAAGTCGATGACGCGCGGCCCGGCGGGGGACAGCAGCACGTTGGACGGCTTCAGATCGCGGTGCACGATCCCGGCGCGGTGGATCGCGCTGAGCGCAGTCGCGATGTTGACCGCGAGGGCCTCCAGGTCGCCGCCGCGCAGCGGCCCGCCCTCCTTGACGGCCGCGTCCAGCGCCGGGCCCGTGACGTACTCGGTGACCACGTACAACGGGTCGCCGTCCAGCCGGGCGTCCAGCACCGCGGCGGTGCAGAACCGGCGGACCTGCCGCGCCGCCGTCACCTCACTGCGGAACCGCTCGTGGAACGCCTCATCGTCGGCCAGCTCCGGGTTGATGACCTTGACCGCGACCTGCCGGCCCGATGCGTCCTCGCCGAGGAAGACCGTGCCCATCCCGCCGCGGCCGAGCCGCCCGAGCAGCCGGTAGGGGCCGAGCTGCCGCGGGTCACGGTCACGAAGGGGGGCCTGCATGGGGGTCTCCCGGAGCCGGAGGGGTTTGTCTCATAGACGTGGGAACAAGGCCCGCGCGTTCCCGCGTGCGGCCGTGAACGTCCCGCCCATACGCTTAGATGCCGGTATCGATGGGCGGGTTCGGGAGGAAAGAGTGGACGTGACGGTGGACGTGCTCGGCCCCGGATACGAGGCGATCGAGCTGCCGATGGGCAGGGACGCCGAGGGGGAGGTCGTGGCCACGCTGGTGCGGCGAAGGCGCACCGCGCCTTCCGCCGCCGGCCCGTCCCGCGGGGCGGTGTTGTACCTGCACGGGTTCATCGACTACTTCTTCCAGAAGCATCTGGCCGACTTCTACGTCGACCTCGGCTTCGACTTCTACGCGCTCGACCTGCGCAAGTACGGGCGGTCGCTGCGCCCGCACCAGACCCCGAACTATGTCGAGAGCCTGTCGGACTACTTCCCCGAGATCGACGAGGCCGTCCGGATCATCCGGGACGTGGACGGGCACGGCACGCTTCTGCTGAACGGCCACTCGACCGGCGGCCTGATCGCCGCGCTGTGGGCGGACCGGGCGAAGGGCGAGGGGCTGGTCGACGCGGTGTTCCTGAACAGCCCGTTCCTCGACATCGCCGAGCCGCTCGTGATGCGCAAGGCCGGCGCCGGGCTCGCGCGGCTCCTGCGCCCGCGGTTCCCGAAGGCGAAACTGCCGGCGGGCGTGTCGGACCGGTATCCGCGGAGCATCCACCGCGACCACGAGGGCGAGTGGGACTTCGACCTGGCGTGGAAGCCGATCCTCGGGTTCCCGGTGCGGGCGGCGTGGCTGGCGGCCGTGCGCCGCGGGCAGCTCCGGCTGCACAAGGGCCTGGACGTCGACGTCCCGGTGCTGGTCATGGCGTCGACGCGCAGCGTCCGTCCCACCCGCAAGGTGCTGGACGTGACCGGCGCCGACGCCGTCCTGGACGTCGAGCACATGGCGCGGTGGGCGCCGAGGATCGGGCGGCACGTGACGCTCGTCCGGATCGACGGCGGCCTGCACGACCTGATGCTGTCGGCCGAGTCCGCACGCACGCAGGTCTTCGAGGAGCTGACCCGCTGGACGAACGGCTACCTGCCCGGCCGGCGCTGACGGCCGGCCGCCGGGCGGCTAGCCGAGGATCTTCGACATGTCGAAGTCGTCGAAGTCGGCGACGATCTGCTCGGCCGCGTTGCCGCCCCGGATGATCTGCAGCCCGACCCAGCCGTTGGGAAGCGGCTGGTCGGTGTCGGTCCTGTCGATGACCTGCTCGCCGTTCACCCAGAGCCGCAGCCGGACCTCCGCGCCGTCCTTCCCCTGGCCTTCGCAGGCGATCTGGACCGTGGTCGGAGAATCCGGGTCGAAACCGGGGACCGAGTCCGGATTGGCGAGGTCCTTGGTGCCGAGGTCCCCGTTGAACTTGCGGAGCACCGCGCCCTTGCCGTCATTGCGGACGAGGAACAGGTACTGCTTCTTGCCGTCGTCGTTGGCGCGGCAGAGCATGCCGAACATGCTGTCCGGGGAGCCCTGGTCGACCGCCACGGTGACGGTCGCGAGCATCGGGTCGGGGATGTCCTCGACCTTGTCCTTCGGCACCCAGCGCGCGACCTCGCCGCTGGAGCCGTTGGTCTGCATCCGGTACTTGCCCGCCGCGTAGCCGTACTGCTTGTCGTAGATGTCGCCCCAGCCGGAGTCGCTGTTGGAGAACGCGTCGCTGAACGCGGTGGCCAGGTTGTCCGGCGGGCCGTCGGAGCGCAGGACGGTGAACCCGACGACAGCGAGCACGGCCAGCACGGCGGCGACCGCGGCACCGATGATCAGCGGGCGGCGGGGGAGTCCGGCCGTCCGGCCGGAGCGGGGGCCGGGGCCGCCGGGGTGTCCGCCGTCGCGGCGCGTGGTGTCGGCGTCGGGCGGGACCGCGGGCCGGGTGTAGGCGGACGGGCCGGCCTGTGCCTGGCCGGCCCGTGCCTGCACGGTCGGGTCGGCCGCGGGGCCGTGCCAGCCCGCCTGGACGGTCTCGGCGAGCGTCGCCGGGTCGGTCGTGCCGTTGCCGACGAGGCGCCCGAGCAGGTCCTGGACGGACGGGCGGTTGCGCGGGTCCTTGTCGAGGGCGGCGGCGACGATGTCGCGCAGGCCCGAGTCCAGCCGGTCGAGGTTCGGCTCGTCGTGCGCGACGCGGTAGAAGATCTCCGGGACGGTGTTGCCCGCGAACGGCGCGCTGCCCGTCCCGGCGTAGGCGACGACGCAGCCCCACGAGAACACGTCGGACGCGGGCGTCACCTGCTCGCCGCGCAGCAGTTCGGGCGGGAGGTAGTTCGGGGTCCCGACGAACTGGCCGGTGCGGGTGGGCCCGTCGGCGGCGTCCAAGGCGCGGGCGATGCCGAAGTCGATGACGCGCGGGCCGGTGGACGACAGCAGCACGTTGGCGGGTTTGAGGTCGCGGTGCACGATGCCGGCGGCGTGGATGGCGGCGAGCGCGGTGGCGACGCCGACCGCGACGCCTTCCAGGTCGGAGCCGGGCAGCGGGCCGCGTTCGGCGACGGCGCTCTCCAGGCTGGGACCCTCGATGTACTCGGTGACGACGTACAGGGGGTCGGTGTCGAGCTCGGCGTCCATCACCGGCGCGGTGCAGAACCGGCGGACCTGCCGGGCGGCGGTGACCTCGCGCCGGAACCGGTCCCGGAAGGTGCTCTCACCGGCCAGCTCCCGGTTGATCACCTTGACGGCGACGCGGCGTCCCGCCCGGTCCTCACCCAGGTAGACCGTCCCCATGCCGCCGCGGCCGAGCCTGCCGACCAGCCGGTAGGGGCCGAGCTCCTCGGGGTCCTCGGGGCGCAGGGCCTCGCCGTTCTCTCCTGCGTGCGTGGTCATCGTGATCCTGAACTGGAATACGGGAGTCTTTTTCGTAGAACCCTAGCGGTCCACGGCAATTGAGACGCGCGAAGCGTGTCAGGGCGTTCGGCGTGAACGTGGAAGAGTCCGGAAGGGCGGCAGTTTCTCGCCGGTGAGGCCGAACGCGTACGCCACGACACGGCCGGACCACCGCTGGCAGCCGACGACGAGCCCGTACAGCGGGCGGGGATAGCGGCCGGTGAACGGGATGACGAACCAGCTGAGCAGCATCACGCACACCAGTGCCGTGTACATGACCAGCATCACGACCAGGTGCGGGACCACCAGCAGGCCGCGCAGGAGGGTGAACCAGCGCCGCGGCCCCTGCCACGCCGCCGGGAAGGGCAGGTCGACCACGACGGTCTGCTCGGCCGCGCCCGGGTCGCGCTCGACGTCCTTTCGCGGCGCGGGCGCGGCGGCCGGGGCCTCGGCGGGTGCGGGCTCGTCCGCCCCGGGGACGGGGCGCGGCCGCGGGACCTCCGCGTTCGCCGCGGCCGCCGGGTGGTCCCCGACCGTTCCGGCCGTGTCCGCCGCGGCGATCGGGCCGGGTTCCGAGGCCGGATCCGGCCGCCGCCAGGACGCCGAGATCGTCTCCGCGGCGCGTTCGGGGTCGGCCTGCTCCTGCCCGACGAGCCGGGTGAGGAGCCGCCGTGCCGTCGGCCGGCCGCGCGGGTCCTTGGCGAGCGCGGCGGCGACGATCTCGCGCAGCCGCGGGTCGAGGCCGGTGAGGTCCGGTTCCTCGGTGCCGATGCGGTGGAACGTCTCCGCGACCGTCTTGCCCTGGAACGGGGGACGTCCCGTCCCGGCGTAGGCGACGACGCAGCCCCACGAGAACACGTCCGACGCCTGCTCGACCGGTTCGCCCCGCAGCACCTCGGGCGCGATGTAGTTTGTTGAGCCGAGTGAAACTCGTCGTTTGATTGGTGGCGGGTGGGGGCTGGAGGACGGGGTCCCGACGAACTGGCCGGTGCGGGTGGGCTCGCCGGGGGAGTCCAGGGCGCGGGCGATGCCGAAGTCGATGACGCGCGGGCCGGTGGACGACAGCAGCACGTTGGCGGGTTTGAGGTCGCGGTGCACGATGCCGGCGCCGTGGATGGCGGCGAGCGCGGTGGCGACACCGACGGCGAGGCCCTCCAGGTCGGAGCCGGGCAGCGGCCCCTTGCCCTGGACGGCCTTCTCCAGGCTCGGCCCGTCGATGTACTCGGTGACGATGTAGGGCGGGTCCTGGTCGAGTTCGGCGTCCAGGACGGGCGCGGTGCAGAACCGGTGGACGCGCCGCGCCGCGGTCACCTCGCGGCGGAACCGGGCGAGGAACGCCGGCTCGCCGGCCAGCTCCCGGTTGACGACCTTCACCGCGACCCGGCGGCCGTCGGGTTCGGCGCCGAGGTAGACGGTGCCCATGCCGCCGCGGCCCAGGCGTCCGAGCAGGCGGTAGGGCCCGAGGACGCGGGGTTCGTCCTGCTCCAGCGGTCCGGCGGCGGTCGTCGTCATGGGGGGCGGCGCTCCTCGGAAGATCGTCTCTCCGTCCCCACCTTATGGGAGCCGGGGGTCGCCGGCGTGCCGGTCAGGGGATCAGCAGGAGCTTGCCGGTGGTCCGCCTCGCCTCCAGGTCGGCGTGCGCCGTACCGGCTTCGGCGAGGTCGTGGCGGTGCCCGACATGGACCCGCACGGCACCCGATTCCACCCATCCGTAGACCGCTGCGGCGCGTTCCAGCAGCTCCTCGCGGACCTCGGTGAAATGAGTGAGCGACGGGCGCGTGAGGTACACCGATCCGGCCGCGTTGAGCCGCTGCGGATCGAACGGCGGAACCTTCCCGCCGGCCGCCCCGTACAGCGCGAGGACGCCGCGCCGGCGCAGGCTCGCCAGGCTTCCGTCGAACGTGGGCGCCCCGACGCCGTCGTACACGGCCGCGACGCCCTCGCCGCCGGTCAGCTCCCGCACCCTCTCCGGGAAACCGTCGTAGCCCATCGTGACGTCCGCGCCCGCGTCCTTGGCGAGCTGCTCCTTCTCCGGCGTCGAGGCCGTGCCGACGACCCTGGCGCCGAGGGCCTTGGCCGCCTGGGTGAGCAGCAGCCCCATCCCGCCCGCCGCCGCGTGGACCAGGACGGTGTCGCCCGCCTGGACCGGATACGTCGACCGCGTCAGGTAGTGCGCGGTCATGCCCTGCAGCAGTGACGCCGCCGCGTCCTCCAGACCGACGCCGCCGGGGACGGGGACGACCTTGTCCGCCGGGACCACGGCCCTGTCCGCGTAGCCGCCCTGCACGCCGGACCAGGCCACGCGGTCGCCCACCGCGAACTCGGTGACGCCGTCACCCGCCGCCGCGACCGTGCCCGCCGCCTCCATGCCCGGCGTGTACGGGAGGGCCTGCGGGTAGGCGCCCGTCCGGAAGTACACGTCGATGAAGTTGACGCCCGCCGCCGCGACGTCGATCAGCACCTCCCCGGGGCCGGGTTCCGGGTCGGGGCGCTCCCCGGCCACCAGGACCTCGGGGCCGCCGGTCTCGGTGATGATGATCGCGCGCATGTCGCCCTCCTGCAGTCGGATGCTGGTCATCGGAACCCGCCGCCGCCGGCGGGCATTCCCGCCGGGACGTTCAGATCCAGTCGCGCATCGTCCGGGCGACCACCGCGACGGCCTCCTCCACGCGGGAGGCGACCGTCCCGGCGTCCCAGATGTCGCGCCGGGCGCAGTCCTCGAAGGCGACCTTGACCGCCGCCAGGAAGAACGCGACGACGATCCGCGGCCGCAGGTCGTTCTCGACGTCCACGCCCTCGCGCCGCGCGATCTCGGCGGCGAGCGTCTCCGCGGACGCCGAGTGACGCGCCATCTGCGCCGCCATCAGCGACGGCGTCGCCTCGATCACCTGCCGGACGCGGCGGAACCGGGTGCCGTCGGCCGGGTCGCCCTCGGCGATCGTCCGCAGCATCACGCGCAGCGACTCCAGCAGCGCGGTGAACGGCCGTTCCCCCGGCGGACGCGCCGCCAGCGCCTCCCGCAGGACGTCGTCGTGCTCGGCGAGGAAGCTCGTGACGACGTCCTCCTTGGTGGCGAAGTAGCGGAAGAACGTCCGCTGTGACACGTCCACGGCCGCCACGATCTCGTCGATCGTCGTCGCCTCGTAACCCTGGGAGAGGAACAGGTCCAGTGCCGCGTCGACGAGCGCGGACCTCGTCCGCTGCTTCTTGCGTTCACGGAGCCCGGCCAGAGCGCGCGCGGGAGCACGCTCGTCTGCGGGGCCTGACGGGTCGCCGGCGGGGACGGCGCTCATCGGCTCGCTCCTTCTGTCCGCTTGACGCGGGCGCTGGACGCCCGGCTCACAGAGGCTTCTATCACGGACGCGTCCTCCGTATGCGCGCCGGACTCCGGCATTCGGAAGTGACGGGCTCGGCCGATTGGCGCACGCGCACCGGGTGCGTCGCGCCGCCGCTGGAGGACCATCCCCCGAGGATTGTGAAAGAGCCGTCCCACTCTTCGGATTCTCCCTGCGCAGCCCCGGTTTTAGGGTCATGCTGAGGTTCGGTCACCAGTTGTCGCCGGATGATCGCCCAAGGTGGTTCCGGCGGTCCGGACCATGCTGAGGCGGCTGAAGTGTCTGTAGTCGGTGGGCGAGAGATCGCCGAGGAGCGCCGGCGTCACCTCGCGGTGCTCGCGCACGAGGTCGAGGCGCGCGGGCTCTCGTGGCGGCTCGCCGGTCCCGAGGAGTCCCTGCTGGGCGTGACGGGCCCGCGGACCCGGCGCCAGATCATGGTCGTCGCGAGCCTGTCCGGCGACGGCTGGTACTACCTCTGGCCGGGCGGTATGGCCGGCGTGGCCGACGCCCCCGACGTGGCCGACCGCCTGATCCACCTGCTGGGGTAGCCCCCGCCTTGCCCTCTCCTCCACGGGGTCTCTAGACTCGGGTGCGAACGTTTGTTCGAATATCCGCATGTTCTTCCCCCGTGCGGTGCGCGCGAGGGGGAGGCAGATGACACGCGTGTTCGGCGACCCGGTGGACGTCTGGGTGAGTGATGGACGTCCCATCCGGTTCGTCTGGCGTGACCGGCTCTACACCGTCCGGCGGGTGCTGGAGCACTGGGTCACGACCCGTGACTGGTGGCGGGAGCAGCAGCCCGACGGCGAGGCCACCGGTGAGCGGGAGTTCTGGCGGGTCGAGGCCACCCCGGACTGGGAGATCGGCGTCTACGAGCTGCGTTTCGACGTGGCCGCTGACAGCTGGCTGCTCTCCCGGGTATGGGACTGACGTGCACATTCATGTCGCTTCGGGATATTCGCTGCGGTACGGGGTCGCGCCGCCCGCCGCGCTGGCCGAGCGCGCGGCGGGCCTCGGCATGGAGACGCTCGCGCTGACCGACCGCGACGGCCTGTACGGCGCGGTCCGTCACGTTCGGTCATGTCGCGACGCGGGGATCGGGGCCGTCGTCGGCGCCGACCTCAAGGTCGCCTCCACGGGCGAGGAACGGATCGTGGTGCTCGCCGAGGGCCGGACGGGGTGGCGGTCGCTCTGCCGGCTGGTGACGGCGGCGCACGCGGCGGGCGAACGCGGCAACCCGCTGGTCACACGGCAGATGGTCGGCGCGCACGCCGAGGGGCTCATCGTGCTGCTCGGCCCGTGGTCGGACGTGGGCCGCGCCATCGCCGGACGGCGGCCCGACGCGGCGGCACGGCTGCTCGACGCGTGGCGCGCCACCGCCGAGACCGTCATCGAGATCGTCGACCACCACGACCGGGGCGAGGGGCACCGGGCGGCCCGGATGCTCGCGCTCGCCCGCGAGGCCGGGGTCCCCGCCGTACTGGGCAACGCCGTCCGCTACCTGGAGCCGGCCGACCACCCGGTCGCGCAGGTGCTGGACGTGACGCGCCGCCTCGTCCCGCTGGACCGGCGGCACCTCGACGACCGGACCGGGCACGCTTACCTGAAGTCGGTCCCCGAGATGCGCCGCGTCGCGGAACTGAGCTGCGGCCCGGACGAGGCGGACGCGCTGCTGGCCGCCACCCGCCGGCTCTCCGAACGCTGCGTCCTGGACCCGGCCCGCGACCTCGGCATGGACGACGTCCACCTGCCGGCCGTGGCGGGCGACCCGTACGCGCGGCTCGCCGCCCGCTGCGCCGCCGGAATGACCCGGCGCGGGCTCGGCGGATCATGGCGGGCCGCGGCCCGGCTCGACGACGAACTCGGCGTCATCGCCCGCAAGGGGCTGGCGTCCTACTTCCTCACGGTCGCCGACGCGGCCGCGCTGATCAGGTCGCGCGGCATCCGCTGCGCGATCCGCGGCTCCGGCGCCGGCAGCCTGGTCAACCACCTGCTCGGCATCGGCGACCTCGACCCGCTGCGGCACGACCTGCTGATGGAGCGCTTCCTCGCCGACAGCCGCGAGGGCCTGCCCGACATCGACCTGGACGTGGAGTCGGCCCGCAGGCTGGAGGCGTACGAGGCGCTGTTCGACCGGTTCGGGGCGGAGAGCACGGCGTGCGTGTCGATGATGGAGACCTACCGGGCGCGCAGCGCGATCCGCGACGTCGGCAACGCCGTCGGGCTCCCGCCGCTGGAGATCGACGCGATCGCCAAGGCGTTCCCGCAGATCAGGGCGAACCAGATCCGCGCGGCGCTGGACGACCTGCCCGAGCTGCGGCAGAGCAACCTGGCGGCGGGACGCCTGGAGGTGCTGTTCCGGATCGCCGAGCGCCTGGACGGCCTGCCCCGGCACATCGCCATGCATCCCTGCGGCGTCCTGCTGTCGAACCCCACGCTGCGGGACCGGACACCGATCGAGCAGGCCGCCGTGGGTTTCCCGATGAGCCAGTTCGACAAGGACGACGTCGAGACGATGGGCCTGCTCAAGCTCGACGTCATCGGCGTCCGGATGCAGTCGGCGATGGCGCACGCGGTGGCAGAAGTAGCACGGGTGTCGGGGGAGCGGATCGCGCTGGAGGACGTCCCGCGCGACGATCCCGCGACGTACGAGCTGGTCCGCACGTCCCGGACGCTCGGCTGCTTCCAGATCGAGTCGCCGGGCCAGCGGGAGCTGATCGGCAGGCTCCAGCCGCGCGACCTGGACGACCTGGTCATCGACATCTCGCTGTTCCGTCCGGGGCCGGTCAACTCCGACATGGTGTCGCCGTTCCTGGAGTCGCGCGCCGGGACCAGGGAGCCCGCCTACCCGCATCCCGACCTTGAGCCGGTGCTGCGGGAGAGCCTCGGCGTGGTCGTCTTCCACGAGCAGGTGCTGCGCGTGTTCGACGTGATGACCGGCTGCGGCCTGTCGAAGGCGGAGGCGGCGCGGCGGAGCCTGAACCACGAGCGGGGGCAGGCCGTGGTCGGCGCCTGGTTCCGTGAACGCGCCCTCGCCCGGGGCTATGACGAGCCGGCCGTCGAGCGGGTCTGGCGGACGCTGACCGCGTTCGGCGCGTTCGGCTTCTGCAAGGCCCACGCCGCGTCGTTCGCGCTGCCCACCTACCAGTCCGCCTGGCTGAAACGGCATCACACGGCCGCGTTCTACGCGGGCGTCCTCACCCATGATCCCGGCATGTACCCCAAGCGGGTCATCCTGGACGACGCGCGGCACTTCGGCGTCCCGATCCTCCCCCTGGACGTCAACCGCTCGGCCCCGGACTGGCACGTCGAACCCGTCCGCGAGGGCGGCCCGGCCGGGATCCGCGTCGCGCTGAGCGAGGTCAGGGGCATCAACGACGGAGAGATCACCGCGATCGTCGCCGAACGCCCCTACGCGTCGCTGACCGACTTCTGGCGCCGCGCCAGGGTCTCCCGCCCGACCGCCGAGCGCCTCGTCCTGGCCGGGGCGTTCGACGGCGTCTACGGCGACGGCGACGTCGCGCGCCGCGACCTGCTCTGCCGCGTGGGCGCCCTGGACCGCGCCACCGCCCGCGCCCCCGTCGTCGAAGGCCAGCTACCCCTGGGCCACGAGGACGGCGACGGCGCCCTGGAGATCCAGCTCGCCGACGACGTCCCGGCGGGCGAACTCCCTCCGATGACGCCCGCGGAGGTCGTCGAGGCGGAACTGGACATCCTCGGCATGGACGTCAGCCGGCACGTCATGACCTTCTACGACGGGCTGCTCGCCGGCCTCGGCGTCGTCCGCGCCGCCGACCTTCCGGGCCGTCCCGGCGGAAGCGAGGTCCTGGTCGCCGGCGTCAAGGTCGCCACACAGACCCCGGCGGTCAGGTCGGGGCAGCGCGTCATCTTCGCCACGCTGGACGACGCGACGGGCCCCATCGACCTCGCGTTCTTCGAGTCGGTGCAGGACAGGTGCGCCGCCACCGTCTTCGGCTCCTGGCTCCTGGTCGTCCGCGGCCGTGTCCGCCGCGCCGGGGCCCGCGCCGTCTCGATCACCGCCTACGCCTGCTGGGACCTGAACACCCTGCACGAGGAATGGCGGCGGGGCGGCCCGGACGCCGTCCGCGCCGCCATGGCGGGCCCGGCGCCGCGGGGCCGGCCGGTCGGCGACCGCGTCGTCCACCCCACCGGGTTCGCGATGTCCCCGTACTCGGACGTCGGCCACGCCGGACCGGGCATCAAGCGTCCCCCGAGGGCCGCTCTCTGGCACACCAGCCAGGGCAGCTCAGGCCCAGCCCCGGGCTAGCTCTCCCGGGGCGATCTGGAGCCTGGTGATCTGGAAGACGGTGGCCATGGAGAGGGAGGCGGCGAGAGCCTGGAGGGCGGCTGCGGCGACGCCGACGTGGACGTCGAAGCGGGCGTCGGCGAGGGTGTCGACGCTGCCATGGGTGAACGCGTAGGCGAGCACGACGCCGAGGAGGGTGCAGGCCCACCAGCCGGCGACGACGAGCCCGGCGGCCTGGCGTTCGGCCGTCCGGTACCGGCCACTGTTCACCCAGACCTCGTAGATCATCCGCGGGGGGAGCCACAGGTTGACGATGGGGCAGAACCAGCCGAGGAGGATCCAGGCCCGGTGGTACTGGTGCGGCCCCGGCGACTGCCGGTAGGCGCGCCAGAGCCAGATGAAGTACAGCACGCCGGTGACGGCGGCCATGATGGCGCTGATCGTGAACACGTCGGCGTAGGGCGCGAGGGCCTTGCCGGTGGCCGCCGCGTCATAGGTCCCGTGCGTGGCGGAGCGGAGCGGGTCGGAGAAGCGCAGGAGGCTGATCCCCGAGCCGAGGGCGACGAACGCGTTGAAACCGAGGAGCATGAAGACGGCGACGCCGACGGCGCGGAAGTCGCGGCGCCGCGCCCACGCGCCGCAGGCCGGGCACCGGTCCACCTCGGTCGGGATGATGTCGCCGCACAACGCACACGGCATGATTCACCTCCGACGGGTTTTGCGGTTCGCTGCATTGGATACTACGTACGTTTGACTTACGCGGCCCATGGCGGGTTCGGGTCCGCGGACCGGATGTTCAGATGTGGAAGACGAGCCGCGCGCCGGCGAGCGTCGCGGCGGCGGTGACGGCGGCCCACGCGGCGAGGCGGCCGAGGCCGCCGGTGGACAGCAGCCGTTCCGGGCGGAAGCCGGTCACGAGCAGCAGCGCCCACCATTCGGCGGTCAGCGCGAGCGTCCCGTACAGGGATCCGAAGCCGATCAGCGAGAACGTCAGGACGATCCCCGCGGGCGTCGCGGTGTGCGCGAACAGCGTGGGGCCGCGGGCCGGTCCGTGGATGCTCCTGCGCAGGCCCGCGAGGACGATGCCCCATCCGCAGGCGCACAGCACCCAGAGGGCCACGACCGCCACGGGCAGCCCGTTCAACGACTCCGGTGCCAGTGCCTCGTCCTTCCCCCGCGTGTCCGTCGTCCTGATTCTCGACGATCAGTACCCGGATGACCACAAGGCGAATTCTGTCAGCATTGCGAACCCGGCCGGGGGGTCGAATAAAGGTTCGAGAATGTCAGAGGTGCTCCGTACCGTTGGCCTTGTGATTCGGGCGACACCTGGGAACAGGAGTCGAACCGAGTTGCTTGTGATGACGTACGTAGGGGTATGTGACAGTCGGTGGCCTCCGCAAAGGCGCGGCCCACCGGGCTAAGGAAGGGGTGTTGGCATGAGAGCAGCGACCAGCACGTTCCATCTCTCCCACCCGCGGCTTGACGGGCCCGCCGAGCGGACCGTCGTGGAGCCGTGGCTCACCGAACTTCCGCACGCGACGCTGAACGCCTACGCCGAGACCTCCCCCGCGCTGGCTCCTGTGGAGGCACTGCCCATGCGGCAGACGCCGTCCACCCGGCCGGTGCCCGCACGCATCGCCGTGGCGGCCTGACCGACGACGAAAAAAGGGACCGAGCGACCTCGGTCCCTTTTTTCTTTGTGATGCTGTCTCAAATACTGATACATAGTTCCCAGAATGTGAGAAGTGATCGTAGGGTGAGGGCACGGACAGAGAGGTGATCCCGATGGCCCCGACCTACACCCATGGCCACCACGCGAGCGTGCTGAGCTCACACCGGTGGCGCACGGCCGAGAACTCCGCCGCCTACCTGATCGGGCACCTGCGCCCGGGGAACGCGGTGCTGGACGTGGGCTGCGGCCCGGGCACGATCACCGCCGGGCTGGCCGGACGCGTCGCCCCGGGACGTGTCGTCGCCGCCGACGCCGCCGAGGACGTCGTGGACGAGGCCCGCGAGAACACCGCCGGCCTGGACAACGTCGAGTTCGCCGTCGCCGACGTCCACGCCCTGGACTACGCCGACGGCACGTTCGATGTCGTCCACGCCCACCAGGTCCTGCAGCACGTCGCCGACCCCGTCCGGGCCCTGCGCGAGATGCGCCGCGTCACCAGGCCCGGCGGCATCGTCGCCGCACGCGACGCCGACTTCGGCGCCATGATCTGGTACCCGGAGCCGCCCGGCATGGACGCCTGGCTGCCGATCTACTACCGGGTCGCCCGCGGCAACGGAGGCGAACCCGACGCCGGCCGGCGGCTGGTGTCCTGGGCCCGCGCCGCCGGCTTCACCGACGTCACCGCCTCCTCCTCGGCCTGGTGCTACTCCACGCCCGGGGAACGCGAGTGGTGGAGCGAATCCTGGGGCGGCCGCATGATCAGGTCCTCGGTCGCCGACCACGCCGTCGCCGGCGGCCACGCCACCCGCGACGAACTTCAGCGCGTCTACGAGGGCTGGAAGGAATGGGCGGCCGCCGAAGACGGCTGGTACTCCGTGACCCACGGCGAGATCCTCTGCCGCGCCTGATCCGCCGCCGCCCGTCACCGTGAGGCGGGCGGCCCCTCCGCCGCGAGCGGGGGGTCCGCCTCCGGCTCCTCGTCGTCGGCCGCCAGCACGGACGCGACGCGGTACACGACCGCGACGAGCGGGACGGCGACGATGGCGCCCGCGATGCCCGCCGCGAGCGTTCCGGCGGCCACGGCGACGACGACCACGACCGGGTGCAGATGCAGCGTCCGGCCCATGATCAGCGGCTGCAGCAGGTGGCTCTCGGCCTGCTGGACGGCGACGACGGCGGCCAGCACGAGCAGCGCGTCGGTCGTCCCGCCGCTGACGAAGGCGATGAGGATCGCGGCGGCGCCCGCGAGGATCGCCCCGATGATGGGGATGAACGCCGCGATGAACGTCAGCAGCGTCAGCGGCAGGGCGAACGGCACTCCGATCAGCACGAGCGCCAGCCCGATGCCGGCGGCGTCCGCCAGCGCGACCAGGATGATCCCGTGCACGTACTGGCCCAGCGCCCGCCACCCCGCGCGTCCCGCGACGTCGACCTTCGGGCGGCGCCGCTCGGGCGCGAGCCGCAGGGCCCACTCCCACATGCTCCTTCCGTCCTTCAGCATGAAGAACAGCAGGAACAGGGCGATCAGCACGGAGGCGCCCACCTTCGTCACCATGCTCGCACTCGCGACCGGGTCGGGCGACGACCGCCGGAGGGCGCGCACGGCGCCGTCGACCAGGGTGTCGAGCTGCTGGTCGCTGATCGGCAGCGCGTTCACGATCTGGGTCTGGGCCCGTTGCAGCCCTTCGGTCAGGCTCCGGCGCATCTCCTGCCACTGGCCGGCGATCCGGTTGCCGACCAGCGCGAGGGACCCGCCGATGGCGATGAGCACGGTGAGCAGGCCGGAGAGCGCGGCGACCCAGGCGGGGGCGCGCAGCCGCCGCACCTGGCGCGTGACCGGCGACACCAGCGCGGTCAGCAGCAGCGCGGCGATCACCGCCATCACCAGTGACGCGACCTTCGTGAAGGCGTAGACCAGGACGCCGACCGCCGCCACGATGACCAGGAGGCACGCGGCCACCGCCGCCGTGTTGCGCAACGTGGACGGGACGGCGTCGAATCCCTTGCCGGACGTCACCCGCCGCCCGTACCCGGTGATCCGCCCGGCAATCGCCGCGCAGCGCGAACCGCTCGCTAGAAGGGGTCGGTCAAATCGCCCAGCTTGTCCGTCAGCCGGAGGTTGTGGGAGTAGTCGACGGGGACGGTGATCACGGAGACCGTGTCGTCGGCGAGGGCCTTGCGGAGGGTGGGGAGCAGCTCGGCGGCGCTCTCCACGCGGTGGCCGCGGGCGCCGAAGCTCTCCGCGTACCGGACGAAGTCGGGGTTGCCGAACTTGATGTTGGAGCTCTCACCGAGGTCGAGGTCCATCTTCCACTCGATCAGGCCGTAGGCGGAGTCGTCCCAGATCAGCACCGTGATCGGAATGTTCTCGCGGACGGCGGTCTCCAGTTCCTGGGAGTTCATCAGGAACGCGCCGTCGCCCGTGGCGGCGAGGACCCTGCGGTCGGGGTGGGCGAGCTTCGCGGCGATCGCGCCCGGCACGGAGAAGCCCATGGACGACAGGCCGTTGGAGACCAGCAGGGTGTTCGGCTCGTAGGTCGGGTACATGCGCGCCATCCACATCTTCACCGCGCCCGTGTCGGCCAGGACGATGTCGTTGCGGCCCATGGCGGCGCGGACGTCGGCGACGATGCGGCGGGGCGAGAGCGGATGGCCGTCCTCGGCGGCGCCCTCCGCCAGCTCGTCGTGGAGCATCTGGCGGATCCTCCGGCCGGTGCCGTTGACGTCGAAGCGGCGGTGCACGCTGCCGGCCAGGGCGTGCAGGGTGCGGGAGATGTCGCCCTGGACGCCGACCTCGACCGGGTAGTGGTCGTCGACCTCGGCGGGGAACTGGTGGATGTGGATGATCTTCTTGTCGGCGTTCGGGTTGATCTTCACGGGGTCGAACTCCTGGAGCTCGTACCCCACCGTGATGAGGACGTCCGCCTGGTCGAAACCGAAGTTGACGTAGTCGTGGCGCATGAAGCCGACGGCGCCGAGGGCGTTGCGGTGGTCGTCCGGGAAGACGCCCTTGCCGTTGAACGTCGTCGCGACCGGCAGGCCGAGATGCTCGGAGAAGTGCCGCAGCGCGGCGCTCGCGCGGGCACGGGTCGCGCCGTGGCCGGCCAGGACGACGGGGCGCCGGGCGACGGCGAGGACGTCGGCGGCGCGGGCGATCTGCGACGGCGACGGCTCCTGGGCGCGGACGACGTTGACCGGCAGCGGCTTCAGGTCGGCGGAGACCTTGGCGGCCTCGACGTCCTCGGGGATCGCCAGGTAGACGGCACCGGGACGTTCGGTCTGTGCGGTCTTGAACGCCTTGCGCACCATTTCGGGCAGGGCCTCGGCTCTGGGGGCCAGCTCCGACCACTTGGTGATCGGGCGGAAGAGGGAGACCAGGTCGACGATCTGGTGCGATTCCTTGTAGATGCGGTCCAGGCCGACCTGTGCGGAGATCGCGACGACGGGTGTGCTGTTGGTGGTGGCGTCCGCCACGCCGAGTTGCAGGTTGATCGCGCCGGGGCCGAGCGTCGCCGAGGCCACACCCGCCTTGCCGGTGAGCCGCCCGTAGATCTCCGCCATGAACGAGGCGGCCTGCTCGTGCCGGACGAGGACGTAGCGGATCGGGGAGTCGTTCAGGGCGTGGACGAAGTGGATGTTCTCCTCGCCGGGAATGCCGAAGACGTATTCGACGCCCTCCGCCTCAAGGGTCCTGACGAGCAGGCGGGCGGCGTCTTCCTGCGTGGACATGGTGCGTCCATCTCCAGTCTGTGTATGGCTGGGTGCTGTCTGGTGCAGCACCCGGGCCCCTACCTCCATTCCGCCCGGTGATGTGCGATCGATCTCGTCAGGAGTCGGCCAGGTCCTTGATCGCGCGCAGTGTGGGCTCGTCCCGCACGCCGGCGATCAGCACGGTGGTGACGGGGCTGTCCCGCCAGAGCTGGAGCCGCTCCTTGATCCGCCCGATGGGGCCGAGGAGGGAGATCGAGTCGGCCAGTTCGTCCGGCACGGCCTTGATCGCCTCGTCGCGGCGGCCGTCGAGGAAGAGTTCCTGGACGCGCGCGGCCTGCTCCGCGTAGCCGAGCCGGCCGATCAGGTCGAGGTGGAAGTTGCGGTCCCGGGCGCCCATCCCGCCGATGTAGAACGCGAGCGGGATCTTGGCGAACTGCAGCGCGGACTCCAGGTCGTCGGTGACGATCGTGGTGACGGTCGCGGCGATCTCGAAGTCGCCGGGACGGCCGGCGAGGGACGCGCCGAACACCGGCTCGATCTGCTGCGGGTCGACGAACAGCGGCAGCCAGCCCTGCGCGACCTCGGTGGACAGCGCGACGTTCTTCGGCCCCTCGGCGCCCAGGTAGACGGGGATCTCCGGCCGGACGGGGTGGACGATCGGCTTCAGCGGCTTGCCGAGGCCCGCGCCGCCGGGGAGCGGCAGCGGATAGTGCGGGCCCTCGCTGGTCACCGGGGCCTCGCGGCGCCACACCTGCCGGACGATGTCGAGGTACTCGCGGGTGCGGGCGAGCGGCTTGGGGAACGGCTGCCCGTACCAGCCCTCGACGACCTGCGGGCCGGACGCGCCGAGTCCGAGGATCATCCGCCCGCCCGAGAGGGCGTCCAGCGTGAGCGCGTGCATCGCGGTCGCCGCGGGCGTGCGGGCGGAGATCTGCACGACGGCGGTGCCCAGCTTGATCCGGGACGTGCGGGCGGCGTACCAGGTCAGCGGGGTGAACGCGTCCGAGCCGTACGCCTCGGCGGTGAACACCGAGTCGTAGCCGCACCGTTCGGCGGCCAGGACCGTCTCGGTCTGGTCGTCGACGTCGCGCTGCCAGTAGCCGACGTTGATGCCGAGCTTGAGTTCCGCGGTCACGTTGCACCCCTCCGATTGCCGACGGAGGCGATACTAGAACACGTTCTAGTTCCGTGGAAGGGCCGGGGGCCGCGGCGCCTCCCGCCGCGGCCCCCGGATCGAACCGTCGCTAGACCTCCTTGATCGCGACCAGGAGACCCCGCCAGGCGGACGGTGTCAGCACCAGCGCCGGTCCGGAGGGGTCCTTGGAGTCGCGTACCGCGCACAGGTCGCCGGACAGTGGCGCCACCTCGACGCACTGGTCGCCGCTCCCGCTGTGGGACGACTTTCGCCAGGGGGCACAGGTGAGTTCGCGCTGCGGGTTGGTCACGGGCTGCTCCTTGCTGCCTCGGCGATGAGGTGCGCGGATTCCTCGGTGGACAGGGCGGCCGCCTCGATGCGATCGAAGCGGTCCCTATGTTTTGCTATTGCCTCCGCACTCTCAAGGTAAACGTCACCCATGGTGCCCTCTACATAGGCGATATCTGGGTCTGCGGGGTCCGGATACGACAATATGGTGAATCGTCCGTCTAGGCCCGCATGCTCCTTGGCTGTATACGGAAGTACCTGAATCGACACCGTTGGGCGGGTCGCCGCGGCGGTGGCGAGGGCGTCCAGCTGCGCCCGCATCACCTCGCCGCCGCCGATCGGGCGGTGCAGGACCGCCTCGTCGAACACGACCTGCAGACGCGGCGCGTCGGCCCGGTCGAGCAGGGCCTGGCGGATCTTGCGGGCGGAGATGCGGCGCTCGATGTCCTCCTGGGCGGGCAGCAGCCGGCCCGCCGTGATCACGGCGCGGGAGTACTGCTCGGTCTGCAGCAGCCCGTGGACGAGCTGGGGATCCCAGGTGCGGATGTGCGACGCCTCGTCCTCAAGCGCGACATAGCTGCCGGCGAAGACGTCCTGGTAGGCGGTCCACCAGCCGCGCTGGCCGGCCTGCCGGGCGAGGGTGATGAGCGCGTCGCGGTCCGGGCTCGGCACCCCGTACAGATCGAGGATGTCGGCGATGTCACCGGGTTTCGGGCGGGTCTGGCTGGTTTCGAGGCGGGAGACGGTGGCTCGCGACCAGTCGAGCCGGTCCGCCACCTCCTGGAGGGTCAGGCCCTGCTCCTCCCGCAGCTTGCGGAGCTCCCGCGCCAGGCGGCGGCCACGAACGGTGGGGCGGTAGGTCATGGGAGTGGAGTCTTACCACTCTCGGCGCGCGCCACAACGCGATTGACGAACCCGGCAGAAAGGGGGGA
This sequence comes from Spirillospora sp. NPDC048824, assembly GCF_043198455.1. Taxonomy (NCBI): domain Bacteria; kingdom Bacillati; phylum Actinomycetota; class Actinomycetes; order Streptosporangiales; family Thermomonosporaceae; genus Spirillospora; species Spirillospora sp. NPDC048824. The sequence goes on from NZ_JBICUS010000018.1 coordinate 28,030, forward strand.
GCAATTCTGTGAAGACAGTTGCGATCGTGAGAATCTCACGACACGCTGTGTTCCGTGACCGACCGGAGACCGACAGTGACGGACCGGCCGGCGCACCCGGGCACGTAGACCGCGGGAGGAACCCGTGACAAGCACGCCAGCCGACCTGACAGCGCAGTCCATGGCCGACGCCATGGCCGACGCCACCGACAACGCCCGTGCCGCGGCGGGCACCAGGCCCGGCTGGGTCTGGGCCCTCCCGGGCGGGCCCGGATGTGCGGGCCACGCCCGCGGCGTCCTGCATGACGCCCTCGCCTCGCTCGGCGTTCCACGCGACGTGATCGCCGACGCGCAGCTCATGGTCAGCGAGCTCGCGACGAACGCGCACCAGCACGCCGGCGAGCACGGCCCCCACGAGCTGTGGCTCTACGTGGCCGGAGGCGAGACCGGCGACGCCGAGGCCGGTGACGGAGATGCCGGTGACAGGGGTCCTCGTGATAGGGCGCCTGGTGACAGGGGTCCTCGCGGCAAGGGTCCTCGTGACGGGGGTTCCGGTGACGCCGGCGAGGTGCGGTGCGCCGTCTTCGACGCGCTCGCCGACGCCGCCCTGCCCGGCTATTCGTGGACGTCCGGCGACTGCGGACGCGGGCTCAGCATCGTCCGCGAGCTGTCCGGGGAACGCTGGGGCATGCTGCGGACGCTGTCGAGGCTCGGGCCGCCGGTCCGCGGCAAGGCCGTCTGGTTCGCGGTGCCAGGGGCGACCGCCGCTCCCGCCTAGCCCCGTCGAGCCGTCTGGTTCGCGGTGCCAGGGGCGACCGCCGCTCCCGCCCGGCCCGTCGAGCTTCTAGTGCTTCTCCAGAGCCGGGCTTATGTCGCACACCAGATTGAGCAGTGACCGCGCGAGCAGCGTGTGCACCTGGTCGCGGTCGAGCGTCTTCTCCTGGAGCCACTGCCGCGTCGCCGCGTCCGCCAGCCCCGAGTAGGTGCGCAGGACGGCGCGCAGGGTCTCGGTGGGCTCCGGCACCCGCAGGACGGCGAGCATGTGCTCGACCGCCTCGTCGCGGAACCGGTTGACGATGCGCAGCAGTTCCGGGTCCTGCCCGAACCCCTCGGCGTCCAGCGCCGCGAACCACGTCGTCGCGTTCTGCTCCGCCGTGTCGAGGAACAGGTTCACGCACAGTTCGATCGCATCGGGCAGCGTCATCCGCTCGTCCACCGGCGGTACCTGGAGCGCGGCCGACGCCGTGAGACCCTGGACGACCTTGAGGAACAGTTCTCGTTTCGTCCCGAAGTAGTAGTGGATCAGGCCGCGCTGGACTCCGGTCTCCCGTGCGATCGCGGCGGTGGAGACCTCGGCGTAGGGCAGCTCGGTGAACATCCGCCGCGCGACGTCGAGAATCTGGGCCCGCCGTTCGTCCGGGGACAGGCGCTGGTAACTCACCGCGACAGCCTATGCTGTGCAGGCGGGGAGGGAGCGCGCGTGAACGCCTTCGAGAGAACTGTCCGCCTTGAGGGTGAACGGCTCGTGCTGCGCCCGTTCGGCATCGATGACGCGCCCGCACTGATCGAGGTGATCCGCGCCGGTGAGGACTTCCTGCCGCCCAATTTCCCTGGCGTCCTGGAGGCCGACCCCATCGCGTGGTTCCTGCGGGAGGGCGTCCACAAGGTGCAGCGGTTCGGGCTGGGCATCCACCTGGCGGCGACGGACCGCGACACCGGCGACCTGCTCGGGACCATCGGGCTGTTCAAGGTGAACTGGGAGCACCTGACCAGCGAGGTCGGTTACGGGATGCGTCCGGGCGTCCGCGGACGCGGCCACGCCACCGAGGCCCTGTCGCTGGTCTCCGGCTGGGCGCTGCGCGACTGCGGGCTCTTCCGCGTCGAACTGCGCGCCATGGTCACCAACCACGCGTCCATCCGCGTCGCCGAGAAGGCCGGCTACGTGCGCGAGGGCGTCGCGCGGGGAGCGGAACGCGACGCCGGCGGCGTCAGCCGGGACATGGTCGTGTTCAGCCGCGTCGCCACCGACGCGCGGCCCGGATCGCAGCCCGCCGGCGTGCCGCGCCGGCGCTCCGGCGGCTCCTCCGGGAGGCTCGTCGCCCAGGACGAGGAGGGACGGCGCCGGTGACCGCTGAGGACAGGACGCTCGTGATGTACGGGGACGGCGTGCGCGACACGGCCCGCCGGATGCTGCCGAAGCTGCCGGACGCGTGTTTCGTCCCGGCCGGCACGGACGGGCTGCGCACGGCGGTCAAGGACGGGCTCGCGCAGGTCGTCCTGGTCGCCGGCATAGGCGAGCAGGTCGCCCTCCTGGACGATGCCGCCGTCCTGGAATCGATCACCGTCGACATGGACGGAGGCGCCGCGCTGGCCGCCGAGGTGGCCGGGGCCCCGGCGGCCCGCCACGCCTACGAGCTGTGGGAGGCCGCCGGCATGCTAGGCCCGTTCGGCCGGGAGCTGTGCCGCCGGACCGCCGGTGAGCTGGAGCGGCTCGCAGCCGAGGCCGCCGGCTCGGCCACCAGCCCGGTCGCCGCGCAGGTCGTTCTGGTCGATGCGGCGGGTGAGCGCATGGTCGGCATGTTCGGGCGGATGGCCCGGTAGGCGGCGGGTTCAGGCGATGTTGACGGTTGTCGGCCGCGACGGTTCGCCGCTTTCCGATGCGGCCCGGGCGGCTGTGGAAAGCGCCGCGGTGGTCGTGGGAGGCCCCGGTCGCCTTGACGGTCTCCCACTGGCGCCCGGCGCCCGCAAGGTCGTCACCGAGGACCTCGCGGGCGCGCTGAAAGGCGTCGACGTGTCAGACCAGGACGTCGTGCTCGTCGTGGACGGCGATCCCGGCCACTTCGGGATTCTCCGTGTGCTGCTCGAACAAGGCCACGCACCGGAGGCTCTGCCTGCCGCGCCCCTGGTGGCGCGGGCTTTCTCCCATGCGGGGCTGCCCTGGGACGACGCGCTGGTCGTCTCGGCCCGGGACGGGCACCTGCGGCAGGCCGTGAACGCGTGCCGAGCCCACCCCAAGGTCGCGGTACTGACCGGGCCTGGCGCGGGACCGGCGGAACTGGCGCGCGCGCTGTTCCCCGTGACGCCGCGTTCGTTCGTGGTCTGCGAGGACCTGGACGGGCCCGGGGAGCGCGTCGTCCACGTCCGGCCGGCTGAGGCCACCACTCGTCCCTGGAACGACCCGGTCGTGGTGCTCGTCCTGGACAACCGTCACGCACTGGGTGAAACGAGCTGGATCTCGGGGCCCGCTCCGGCCCCCGCCGGATGGGCGCTGCCCGCGGACGCATTCGGCGACGGGCCGGGGCCGCCGCCGGACGTCCGGGCTTTCGTCCTGGCCAAGCTCGGCCCGAGAGTCGGCGACATGGTGTGGGACGTGGAGTCCGGTGACGGCTCCGTGGGAATCGAATGCGCGCGCTTCGGCGCGGCCGTGGTCGCCGTCGACCGCGACCATGCGGCATGTGAGCGGATCCGGGAGAACGTCCGGCTGCACGGCGTCAAGGTGGCGATGGCGTCCGGGGACGTGCGGTCCACCGCCGGTCACCTGCCCAGGCCCGACGCCGTGTTCATCGGGCCCGGCCTCACCGGACGCGGCGGACCGGAAGCCGTCCGCGTCTGCGCCGGCCTCAAGCCCGCCCGCCTCGTCGCCGTCGCCGCCGCCGACGAAGCCCAGAAGACGCTGGACGTCCTGGCCGAGCAGGGCTTCACGGCCGACGCCGTCCGGCTCCAGGCGACCCCGCTGAACCCGTCCGGGCCGGCCGGGGACCCGGTGATCGTCGTCTGGGGCGTGCGGGACACCCCTGTCCCCGGACGGCGGACGTCCCGTACCTCCCGGCCCATCGAGACCATCCCCGCCCTTCCCGGCGAGCCGGACGACCTGGACGGATCCGGCCCAGGGGCGTGACCCCCCGCAAGCCGTGAAACCCTTGTCCCGTCCTGGAAGCGAAGCAGGAGGCGCAGTTGACCGTCCGTCAACCCCACCCGATCGAAGTCCGGTCGTATGAGATCCTGCGGTCCCGCGTCGACCTGTCCCCGATGCCGCCGCTGTGGCGGGCCGTGACCGAGCGGGTGATCCACGCGACTGCCGACCTGGAGTACGCGGTGGACCTGGTCACCAGGGAGGAGTACCTCCGGCAGGGCTGGGCCGCGCTGCGCGACGGCGCGCCGATCGTCACCGACGAGGGGATGGTCGCGGCCGGGATCACCGCCCGGGACACGGTCTGCCACGCCGCCGACCCGGCGGCCGCCCGGATGGCGCGCGCCGCGGGCATCACCCGGTCGGCCGCCGCGGTCCGGCTGTCGTACGCCGACGTGGGCCCGGGCGCGGTCTGGGTGGTCGGCTCCTCCCCGGAGGCGATCTCCGAGATCATCGCCCGCCGGGTGAGCCCGGCGCTGGTCATCGGGATGCCGGTGGGCTTCGTCGGCGCCTGCGAGGCCAAGGACGCGCTGCGCGCAAGCGGGCTGCCGCAGCTCAGCAACGTCTCGGAGAAGGGCGGTTCCGTGGCCGCCGCGGCAGCCGTCAACGCGCTGCTGTACCTGGACGACGAGGCGGGGTTCCTGTGACCGCGCCCCCCTTCGAGTCGGACGAGGTCGACCTGCGCCATCACGGGGACGCGGAGGTCGGCGGCGGGCTCGCCGACTTCGCCGTGAACGTCCGGACCGGCATGCCCCCGGAGTGGCTGGCCGAGCGGCTCCGGGCGTCCATCGCGGACCTGGCCGCCTACCCCGACCCGCGTCCGGCCCGCCGGGCGGTCGCGAGGCGGCACGGCAGGTCCGCCGGCGAGGTCCTGCTCACCGCCGGCGCCGCGGAGGCGTTCGTCCTGCTCGCGCGGGTTCTCGCGCCGCGCAGGGCGGTGGTCGTGCATCCGCAGTTCACCGAGCCCGAGGCCGCGCTGAGGGCCGCCGGGCACGCCGTGGAGCGGGTGATCCTCACCAAGGACTTCACCCTCGACCCCGTCTCCCTTTCCGGCGGGACGACCCCCCAGACCCCCCGGCAAGAGCCGTTCACTTCTGGGGGGACGACCCCCCAGACCCCCCGGCAACAGCCGTTCACTTCTGGGGGGACGACCCCCCAGACCCCCCGGCAACAGCCGTTGATCCCCGACGACGCGGACCTCGTCGTGATCGGCAACCCGACCAATCCCACCTCCGTCCTGCACCCGGCGGACGCCGTCGCCGCGCTGGCCAGACCCGGCCGGACGGTCGTGGTCGACGAGGCGTTCATGGACTGCGTCCCCGGCGAACCGGAGTCCCTGGCCTCCCGGCTGCCCACCGGGGTCGTGGTCATCCGCTCTCTGACCAAGACATGGGGGCTCGCCGGGCTGCGCGCCGGGTACGTCCTAGCCGATCCCCACCTGGTGGGACGGCTCACCGAAGCGCAGCCGCTCTGGGCCGTGTCCACGCCCGCGCTCGTCGCCGTCGAGGCGTGCTCCACACCGGAGGCGGTCGCCGAAGCCGAAGCGTGGGCCGCCGAACTCGGCGCCGAACGCGACAGGCTCGCGGCGGAACTGAGCACGCGCGGCCTCTACGTCGTACCCGAGGCGCGAGCGTCGTTCCTGTGCCTGAGCGTGCCCGACGCCCTCGGTATCAGGGCCCTGCTGAGGCAGCGTGGCTACGCCGTCAGGCGAGGCGACACATTCCCAGGGCTGGGCCCCGACTGGCTACGCATCGCCGTACGCGACCGGCCGTCCAATGACGCCTTGCTAGAAGTGCTCGGCGAACTGGGCATCTGAGCAAGGGCCGCCCCAGAAAGGACACCGTGAACCTGATCGAGCAGACCATCGCCTCCATCGCGCCGCTGGACGAGACCGCCATGCGGGACGCCCGCGACCATCAGGCCCGTCTCACCAAGCCGCCCGGGTCACTCGGCGTCCTGGAGGAGGTGTCGGTCAGGCTCGCCGGGCTGACCGGGCAGTGCCCGCCGCCGATGCCCGAACCCGCCGCGGTCGCCGTTTTCGCCGCCGACCACGGCGTCCACGCCCAGGGCGTCACCCCGTGGCCGCAGGAGGTCACCGCGCAGATGGTGGCCAACTTCCTGGCGGGCGGCGCCGTGGTCAACGCGTTCGCCGCCCAGGTCGGCGCCGAGGTCACCGTCGTCGACATCGGCGTGGCCGCCGCCCTCGACGCGGCACCCGGGCTGCTCCTCCGCAAGATCGCGCCCGGCACGGCCGACCTGACGCGCGGGCCCGCGATGACCGCCGACGAGGCCCGCCGCGCCGTGGCGACCGGCATCGGCGTGGCGCGCGACCTGGCCGCCTCCGGCGCCGGGTGCCTGATCACCGGTGACATGGGCATCGCCAACACCACCGCGTCCGCCGCGCTGGTCGCCGCGTTCACCGGCCTGCCGCCGGAGCGGGTCACCGGCCGCGGCACCGGCATCGACGACGCCACCCACGCCCGCAAGGTCGAGGTCGTCCGGACGGCCCTGGACCTGCACGGCCTGCCCGCCGGAGACGGCGCCGACCCCATGGAGGTCCTCGCCGCGGTCGGAGGGCTGGAGCACGCCGCGATCGCCGGGTTCATCCTCGGCGCGGCGTCGCTGCGCGTCCCGGTCGTCCTCGACGGGGTGATCGCCGGGGCCGCCGCCCTGGTCGCCGCCGCGATGTGCCCCCGGGCCGCCGGGGCGTGCGTCGCGGGACACCGCTCGGCCGAGCCCGGCCACACCGCCGCCATCGACGCGCTGGGCCTGCGCCCGCTCGTCGACCTGGAACTGCGGCTCGGCGAGGGGACCGGCGCGCTGCTGGCGTTGCCGCTGGTCCAGGGCGCGGTGCGGGTGCTGCACGAGGTCGCCACGTTCGACTCGGCCGGAGTCAGCGGCAAGGACGCCGGACGTCGTCACCAAAAGATCACGGAATGAGTCACGCTCGGCTATCGAACGGGCTGAGGCACTCTCCATGCACTGGTGAACCCGAGTACCTTTGTTCGACGAAGACACGTGTCCGTAACCGGCGTCCGCAAGCTGCTCCGCACATCCGATCGAGAGACTCACCCACGTGCCCCCGTACCTGCTAGGCCTGCGACTCGGCGGGCGACGCGTCCTCGTCGTCGGCGGAGGACGGGTCGCCCAGCGCCGTGTGCCCGCCCTCCTGGACGCGGGCGCCTCGGTCGTGCTGGTCTCACCCGAGGTCACCGCCTCCCTGGAGGGCCTGGCCGAGCGCGGGAAGATCACCTGGCACCGGCGCCCGTACGAGCGCGGCGACTGCGCCGGGGCCTGGCTGGTGCAGGCCGTCACCGACGACGCGAAGGTCAACGGCGACGTGGTCGCGGAGGCGGACTCCGCGCGCATCTGGGCCGTCCGCGCCGACGACGCCGAGTCCTCGCCCGCCTGGACGCCCGCGAGCGGGCACGCGGGCGACGCGACCGTCGGCGTCCTGCTCGGCGGCGACCCCCGGCGCGCCGCGGGCATCCGCGACGCGGTGGTGGCCGGGCTGCGCGACGGGGCCCTGGAATCGCGGCACTCCCGGCGCAAGCCCGCCGGAGTCGCCCTCGTCGGCGGCGGCCCCGGCGACCCCGGCCTGATCACCGTCCGCGGCCGGCAGCTCCTCGCGATGGCCGACGTCGTCGTCACCGACCGCCTCGCCCCCGGCGGGCTGCTGGACGAGCTGGCCACCGACGTCGAGGTGATCGACGCGGCCAAGATCCCCTACGGGCGGACGGTCACCCAGGACATCATCAACGGACACCTGGTCGAGCACGCGCGCGAGGGACGGTTCGTCGTGCGCCTCAAGGGCGGGGACCCGTTCGTGTTCGGGCGCGGCGGCGAGGAGGCCCTGCACTGCGCCCGCCACGGCGTCCCGGTCATGGTCGTTCCCGGCATCACCAGCGCCGTCGCCGTCCCGTCCGCGGCCGGCATCCCGGTCACCCACCGGGGCGTCGCGCAGGAGTTCCACGTGGTCTCGGCGCACGTCCCCCCCGGGCATGAGGCCTCGACCGTCGACTGGGAGGCGCTGGGACGCACGAACGGCACCATCGTCCTGCTCATGGCGGTGGAGCGGATGAAGCCCATCGCATCGGCCCTCATGCGCTATGGTCGATCGTCCGACACGCCGGTCGCCGTGATCCAGGACGGCACCCTCCCCGGCCAGAGGTCGCTGACGGCGACCCTGGGTACGGTGGCCGACGCGATGGCCGCCGGTGAAGTCCGGCCGCCGGCGATCGTGGTCGTGGGCGACGTGGTGAACGTGGCACGAGAGATCGACATGATTCGAGCGGACATGGGACGGGATCCGTGACACCCCCGGCAGAGCGAAGCGCGGTCCACGACGAGGAGGCCGGCGCCGGTCCGGGACGCGGAATCGAGGACTCCGCGGTCCCCGGCGAGGACGCCGCGCCCGACGAAGAGGCGCGCGGGCGACGTGCGCGCGAAAAGGACGAGGTGCGCGACAAGGAGAAGCCGAAGAAGGGGACGTCCGGGAAGGGCGCCGACGACGAGACGCGGGCCGGCCCGGAGACCGGCGCCGCCGGGGACGCCAAGCCGAAGCGCGGCCTGCGGGCCGCCAGGCCCGGCGGCGGGACGGTGCGCCAGGGCGAGCTGACCCGGGCGCTGACCAGCCTCCGCGAACAGCTCGGCGCCTTCGACTTCCTGCTGGACGTCCCGGGCGTCGAGGAGGCCCGCGAGGCCCGCGACGAGCTGCGCGGCCAGCTGGAGGACTACGTTCTCCCGCGCATCCAGGCCGCCGGCGCGCCGATGCTCGTGGTGCTCGGCGGGTCGACCGGAGCGGGCAAGTCCACGCTGGTCAACACGCTCGTCGGCGACCGCGTGAGCGCCACCGGCGTGCTGCGTCCCACCACCAGCAGCCCCATCCTCGTGTGCCACCCCGATCACGTGAAGTGGTTCATGGAGGGGCCGCTGCTGCCCGGTATGGGACGGGTCCGCGGCCCGGCGCCCGACGCCATCGCGGGTGACCAGTTGGTCATCATCGCCAGCGACGTCCTCCCGTCCGGCCTCGCGCTGCTCGACAGCCCCGACTTCGACTCGGTCTTCGAGGACCACTACGAGTTCGCGACCAAGCTGATGTCCGCCGCCGACCTGTGGCTGTGCGTCACCACCGCGGCGCGCTACGCCGACGCCCAGGTGTGGCAGATGCTCCAGCGCGCCAAGGAGAACGGCGCCACCATCGGCGTCGTGCTGTCGCGCGTCCCGCAGGGCGCCGGGCCGCAGGGCGCCGAGATCGTCGAGCACTTCGGCGAGATGCTGGACGAGCACGAGGTCGGCGACGCCCGCCGCTTCACCATCCCCGAGACGCGCATCGAGGAGAGCCGCCTCCCCGAGGAGACCGTCGAGGACATCCGCGCCTGGCTCACCGGCGTCGCCGAGGACGCCGAGGACCGCGAGATCGTCATCAGCGACACCCTCGCCGCCGTCCTGGACAGCTTCCGCACCCGCGTCCCCGAACTCGCCCGGCAGGTCGAGGCGCAGGTCGAGCAGCGCACCGAGCTGGCCGGGGAGGTCGAGGCCGGCTACGGCACCGCCCTCGCCGAACTGGACGAGGCCACCCGCAACGGCTCCCTCCTGCGCGGCGAGGTGCTCGCCCGCTGGCAGGACTTCGCCGGCACCGGCGACCTGCTGCGCTCCCTGCACGTCCAGCGCGGTCGCCGCGGCCGCTCCGCCGGCCGGCGCAACCGCCGCAGCCCCGCCCGCGTCCGCGCCCTCAAGGCGGCGCTGCGCAGCAGCCTCGAATCACTGATCATGGCGTCCGCCGAGCACGGCGCCGAACAGGTCGTCGCCCGCTGGCGCGACCACCCGTCCGGACGCCAGGTCATCGCCGGGGCCGGCGCCGACCTCGGGCACGTCTCCCCGGAGCTGTCGCGCCGCGTCACCCGGGCCGTCAGCTCCTGGCAGGACCACGTCCAGGAGCTGATCCGCACCGAGGGCGTCACCAAGCGCTCGGTCGCGAAGCTGGTCTCGTTCGACACCGAGGCGGTCTCCCTCGTCCTGACGATCGGCCTGCTCGGGTACGGCACGTCCGACGTGGCCGTCGAGGGCGGCAACAGCGCCGTCCCGCAGCGGCTGCTCAAGGCGCTGTTCGGCGCCGAGTCGCTGCGCGGCATGGGCGCCAAGGCCCGCGCCGACCTGCGCAGCCGCATCGGGATGCTGTTCGACGAGGAGGCCATCCGGTTCGGGCAGGTGCTCGACTCCGCCGGCATCCCCGACGAGACCGTCCCCGTCCAGCTGTACCAGGCCACCTACAACCTCGAGGTCGCCCGATGACAACCTCGGCCCTCCCCGCGAACTCGCCGGCCGGCACCGGCGGGTTCCCGATCGCGGCCCCGGACATGAACGGCGCCGGCGAACCCGCCGGCCCGCCCGGGCTGACCGACCGGCTCAACGGGCTCGACCGCCTCGTCCACGCCGGCATCGGCCGGCTCGACCAGCCCGTCCTGGACGACGCCGCCGCGCTGCTGGACCGGGCCGGGCAGCGGCTGCGGCTGTCCGGCGAGCACACCGTCGTCACCCTCGCCGGCGGCACCGGCAGCGGCAAGTCGTCCCTGTTCAACGCCATCTGCGGGCTCGAACTGTCGCCGACCGGGATGCGCCGCCCCATGACGTCCCAGGCCCACGCGTGCGTCTGGGGGCTGGACGGCGCGGGCCCCCTGCTCGACTGGCTGGCCGTCGACAAGCGGCACCGCTACGCCCGCGCCAGCGCCCTCGACCTGGAGCGCGCCGACAGTTCCCTTCAGGGCCTCGTCCTCATCGACCTGCCCGACCACGACTCCATCCAGGCGATGCACCGCGCGGAGGTCGACCGCTTCGTCACCATCGCCGACCTGCTCGTCTGGGTCGTCGACCCGCAGAAGTACGCCGACGCGGCCCTGCACCGCAACTACATCGTCCCGTTCGCACGGCACACCGGCGTCACCCTCGTCGTCCTCAACCAGGTCGACCGGCTCACCCCGCACGAGATCGACGACTGCGTCGCCGACCTGCGCCGCCTGCTGGAGGCCGAGGGCCTCGCCGACCCGCGCATCGTGACCACCTCCGCGGTCGCCGAGGACGGAACCTACGGCTTCCGCGACGTCCTCGTCGACACCGTCGCCGCCCGCCGCGCGCGCACCGAGCGCCTGTCCGCCGACGTCGACAGGGTCGCCGAGCGGTTCGACGACTACCGCTTCACCACCGAGCCGCCCACCACCGTCGACGACGGCCGCCGCGCCGACCTCGTCCAGGCCTTCACCGACGCCGCCGGCGCGCCCGCGGTCGCGGAGGCCATGGAGAGCGCCTACGAACTGCGCGCCGCCGACTTCGTCGGCTGGCCCGTCGCCGCCATCGTCGCGCGGCTGCGCTCCGACCCGCTGCGCCGGATGCGCCTCACCGAACTGCGCGAGGAACTCCGCAACGCCTTCACCGGCCCGATCGGCGCCCAGCAGGGCGATGTGGACAACGCGCTCCAGAACGTCACCGAGGGCCTGTCCCAGGAACTGCCCACCCACTGGGGACGCTCCGTCCGCGCCGCCGCCCGCGCGCACGCCACGGAGATCCCGGAGGGCCTGGGCGAATCCCTCAAGGACGCCCTGCCCACGTTCAACGTGGTGCCCCGCTGGTGGTGGCTGGTCAAGACCTGGCAGTACTTCCTCGTTCTGGTCGCGGCCCTCAGCATCGTGTGGATCGGCTTCCTCGTCGCCTACGGCCTGCTCGGCCTCGGCGGCGACAACCCGGGCCTCATCGGAGAGGCGGGCCTCATCCCGTACGTCGCCGTCCTGGTCGTGTGCACGCTCGGCATGGGCTGGCTCACCGCGTCCGCCTGCCGCAACCTGGTGGCCCTGTCGTCGGCCAAGCACGGCGACAGGATGGAGCACCACATGCGCGTGGGCATCGAGCGCGTCGCGTACCAGAAGGTGATCGGGCCCATCGAGGACGACCTTCAGGTCTACGCCCGTTTCCGCGAGAACGTGGACGTGGCCCTCGGCCGACGCTGACCGGCCCATGCCGGGTTATCCACAATTCCGCGGCCGCTCCTCCCGCCCGCGCCCGCTGCGCCACCGTTGACCTGTACGCGGAACGGACCCGTACGTGAGACGACGGAGGACGCAGTGAACGAGGCGCACATCACCATCACCGGCTGGGTCGCCGCCGAGCCCCGCTACACCATGACGCCCAACGGAACCCCGTTCCTCTCGCTGAGGGTCGGCTGCACGCCCCGCCGCTACGACCGGCAGGCCGGCCAATGGCAGGACGTGGAGACGCTGTTCCTGACCGTCAACTGCTGGCGGAGCCTCGCCGACAACGTCAACGCGTCCGAGTTCCCGCGCGGTACCCCGGTCCTGGTCACGGGCCGCCTGCGCATCCGCCAGTACGAGCGCGACGGCCAGTGGCGGTTCTCCGCCGAGATCGAGGCCTCCACCCTCGGCCCCGACCTCCTGCGCGGCACCGCCGACTTCCGCCCCGTCCAGCGCGGCGGCCCCCTCAGCGAAGAGGACCGCCAACTGGCCCGCGACGCCGCCGACGAATGGGCATTGGCGGCTCCTGCGGAAGAGGACAAGGAACCCAAGGCCGCCTGACGGTCACTCCCGGCGGTTCGGGTGCGCGCGTTCGGCGATGGCGTCGGCGTGTGTCCGGGTGGGAACAGTGGTCGCCTGCGTGGCTCTGCCTGGGGTCCTGGGCTCTTGGGAGCGGGGGCGTGGCCGGCATCGGGTCGCTGCCGGTCGGCGCCCCCGCACCGTCGGGGTGTGCGGCGTCAGATCCAGGAAATGCCGCGCATGGTCGTATCCCCCCCAGGATGTGCCCGGGGCCGCGAATCCGCGGACCCCTGATGCCGGTGGTCTGAACGGCCACCCGCATATGCGTTCCCGAACGTACCTGTTTCACGCCCCTTCCGCACACGTTGCAACTATCGTGTTACGGAAGGTGATGCGCGTAAGGGGGAAGGATGACGGCAGTGCAGTCGTCCGCCGAGGACCGCGGTGGTGAGCTGGCCCACCGGCCAAGGCGACGGGCGCGACTGGGGCGTCCGTCCCTGCTCGTGATCTATGTGCCGGTGCTCGTGGCCGCCCATCTGGGGCTCACCGTCGCGGGGCTGTTCGAGACGCCGTTCCGGGTCGGCGACGCCGCGACGTTCGCGGCGCTGCTGGCGTGCGGGGCGGTGTGCATCGAGGCGTCCCGGCGGCTCGGTATGCCGGCCGGCGTCGCGCGCGACCTGCTGTCGGCGTGGTGGCTGCCGGTCGCGCTGCTGCTGCCCCCGGTGTACTCGCTGCTGATGCCGATACCGCTGCAGGCGCTGCTCCAGTTCCGGGTGCGCCGCACACTGATCTACCGGCGGGCGCTGGTCTCCGCCGCGTTCGGCATCGCCGGGGCGTGCGCGTCCATGGTGTTCCACCTGGTGGTGCCCGAGCCGCTGGAGGGGGCGCCGCAGTGGGTCGTCGAGGCGTACCCGGGCATTCCGGCGGCCGTGGGGTGCGCGGCGCTGTTCACCGTGGTGAACACCGCGATCGTCGCGGTCGCAGCGCACGCGGCCAACCCCGAGAGCCGCTGGCGGGACGTCCTGTGGACGCGGGAGAGCCTGCTCCTGGACGTGGTGGAGCTGTGCGTGGGCACCATCGTGGCGATCACGAGCGCGCTGTCGCTGGGGCTGCTTCTCCTGGCGCTGCCACCGGTGATGCTGCTGCAACGCAGCCTGATGCACCAGCAGTTGCAGGCGGCGGCGCGGACGGACGCCAAGACGGGCCTGCTCAACGCGGCGGCCTGGCAGCGGGAGGCCGACACCGAGTTGTCCCGGGCGCAGCGCACGCATGACGCCGTGGCTCTGCTGCTGATCGACATCGACCACTTCAAACGGGTCAACGACACCCACGGGCACCTGATGGGCGACCAGGTGCTGGTGGGCGTGGCGAGCACGCTGTGCCACCAGCTGCGCGACTACGACGTGGTCGGCAGGTTCGGCGGCGAGGAGTTCGTCGTGCTCCTGCCGGGCGCCGACACCGTCGAGGCGTGCCGGGTCGCCGAGCGTCTGCGCGGCCGTGTCCGCCGGCTCGCGGTCCCCGCCGAGGAGGGGACGGTGACGGTCACGGTGTCCGTGGGCGTCGCGCTGTTCCGCACGCACGGCCAGGACCTCCTGGAGCTTCTGGCGTCCGCCGACCTGGCGCTCTACCGGGCCAAGTCGTCCGGCCGCGACCGCGTCTGTCTCCCCGCGCTCGACGGCCCCAAAGCACCCGGCTGACCGCACCGCCCCGGCGGCCGGGCGGGCGGGTGCGCGGCGTCGGGCTGGGGCGACGAAGCGGTGCCCGTGACCCTCTAGGCTGGACGATATGGCCGAGTACATCTACACGATGCAGCGTGTGCGCAAGGCACATGGCGACAAGGTCGTCCTGGACGACGTCACCCTGCACTTCCTTCCGGGTGCCAAGATCGGCGTCCTGGGGCCGAACGGCACCGGTAAGTCGACGCTGCTGCGCATGATGGCCGGTCTGGAGCAGCCGTCCAACGGCGACGCGCGCCTCATGCCCGGGTTCACCGTCGGCATGCTGCAGCAGGAGCCTCCGCTGAACGAGGAGAAGACCGTCCTCGGGAACGTGGAGGAGGGCGTCGCCGAGACGAAGGCGATGCTCGACCGGTTCAACGAGATCGCCGAGAAGATGGCGACGGACTACTCCGACGAGCTGATGGAGGAGATGGGCAAGCTCCAGGACAAGCTCGACCACCGCAACGCGTGGGACCTCGACAGCCAGCTCGAGCAGGCGATGGACGCGCTGCGCTGCCCACCGGGCGACGCCGAGGTGACGACACTGTCGGGTGGTGAGCGCCGGCGCGTCGCGTTGTGCAAGCTCCTGCTCGAGGCCCCCGACCTGCTGCTGCTGGACGAGCCGACCAACCACCTGGACGCGGAGAGCGTGCAGTGGCTGGAGCAGTTCCTCGCCAAGTACGAGGGCACCGTCCTGGCCGTCACCCACGACCGGTACTTCCTCGACAACGTGGCCACCTGGATCCTGGAGCTGGACCGGGGCCGCTGCTACCCGTACGAGGGCAACTACTCCGTCTACCTGGAGAAGAAGGCCGACCGGCTGAAGGTCGAGGGCAACAAGGACGCCAAGCGCAAGAAGCGCCTTGAGGACGAGCTGGAGTGGGTCAGGTCGAACCCGAAGGCGCGGCAGACCAAGAGCAAGGCGCGCCTGGAGCGGTACGAGGAGATGGCCGCCGAGGCCTCCAAGTTCCGCAAGCTGGACTTCGAGGAGATCCAGATTCCGCCGGGTCCGCGGCTGGGCACCACGGTGATCGTCGCGGAGAAGCTGACGAAGGGCTTCGACGACCGGCTGCTGATGGACGACCTGTCGTTCAACCTGCCTCCGAACGGCATCGTCGGCGTCATCGGCCCGAACGGCGTCGGCAAGACCACCCTGTTCCGCATGATCGTCGGTGAGGAGCAGCCGGACGCGGGGGAACTGCGCGTCGGCGAAACCGTCAAGGTCTCCTACGTCGACCAGGGCCGCGGCGGCATCGATCCCAAGAAGTCGGTGTGGCAGGTCGTGTCCGACGGCCTCGACCACATCAACGTCGGGCAGGTCGAGATGCCGTCCCGCGCCTATGTCGCGGCGTTCGGGTTCAAGGGCCCCGACCAGCAGAAGCCGGCGGGCGTCCTGTCCGGCGGCGAGCGCAACCGCCTCAACCTGGCGCTCACCCTCAAGCTGGGCGGCAACGTGCTGCTGCTGGACGAGCCGACGAACGACCTGGACACCGAGACGCTGTCCAGCCTGGAGAACGCCCTCCTGGAGTTCCCCGGCTGCGCCGTGATCACCTCGCACGACCGGTGGTTCCTGGACCGCATCGCCACGCACATCCTCGCGTGGGAAGAGGGCTCGAACTGGTTCTGGTTCGAGGGCAACTTCGCCGACTACGAGAAGAACAAGATCGAGCGGCTGGGCGCCGACGCCGCCCGCCCGCACCGGGTGACGCACCGCAAGCTCACCCGCTGATCCTGATCCTCTGAACGGGTTCCCGGACGGCCGCGCGGTCCTCGATCGACCGCGCGGCCGTCCGTGTTCGCGCCCGTAGCCGAGTGATACAAGGCGTGCATCGAACGATGCGTATTTCGTGTTGGACAGGTATCGATTCCGTCTCCTATCGTCCGGGTTGACCCACCCCGCCTGACCGAGGAGGACGGACGATGGCGCAGCTCACCGGACACATGGTGATCGGCTTCGAGCGCGTCGCCGGGACGGGCGCGGCGATCAGTGCCGTGGATCCCCGCACCGGTGAACGTCTCGACCCGGAGTACCGCTACGGCGGCGAGGCCGAGGTGGACCGTGCCTGCGCTTTGGCCGACGAGGCCTTCGACGTCTACCGCGCGACGTCCCCCGAGCGCCGCGCCGCGTTCCTCGAATCGATCGCGGGCAGGCTGGACGAACTCACCGACGATCTCGTGGCCCGCGCCACGTCGGAGACCGGGCTCCCCGTCCCGCGCGTGACCGGCGAGGTCGCCCGCACCACCGGCCAGCTCCGGCTCTTCGCCACCGGCCTCCGCGCCGCTGGTGATTCATTCGTGAGCGTCGATCCCGCCGGTGACGCCGGGCCGGAGATCCGGCAGGGGAAGGTGCCGCTGGGCCCGGTGGCGGTGTTCGGGGCGAGCAACTTCCCGCTGGCGTTCTCGGTGGCGGGCGGGGACACGGCGTCGGCGCTCGCGGCGGGCTGCCCGGTGATCGTGAAGGCGCATGACGCCCACCCCGGGACGTGCGAGCTGGTCGGCCGGGCCGTGTCGGAGTCCGTCCGGGAGGCGGGCCTCCCCGAGGGCGTGTTCTCGATGCTCTACGGGGACGGTCCGACGCTCGGCATCGCGCTCGTCACGGACCCGCGCGTCCAGGCCGTCGGGTTCACCGGGTCGCGGGCGGCGGGCCTGGCGATCGCGAAGGCGGCGGCGAACCGGCCCGGGCCGATCCCGGTGTACGCGGAGATGAGCAGCGTCAACCCGGTGTTCCTGCTGCCCGAGGTCCTCGCGGCGCGTGGCGGCGAGCTGGCCGACGCGTTCGTCGGTTCCGTGACGCTCGGGGCGGGCCAGTTCTGCACGAATCCCGGGCTGGTCTTCGCGGTCAGGGGCCCGGAGCTGGACGCGTTCCTGGACGCGGCCGCGAAGGCGATCGCCGGCACCCCGGGCGCGCCCATGCTGACCCCGGGCATCGCGCGCGCCTACGCCGACGGTGTGGCGCGGCTCGAACGGCGTCCGGGCGTGGAGATCCTCGCACGTGGACGGGAACCCGAGGCGGCCGTGGGGGGCGCGGCGGCGCTCGCCGCGGTGGACGCCGAGCACTTCGGTCCCGACCTCCAGGAGGAGGTTTTCGGCGCGTGCTCGCTGGTCGTCCGATGCGCGGACCTCGACCAGGTGCGGGAGCTGGCGCGCGGCCTGGAGGGGCAGCTGACCGCGACGATCCACGCCGGTCCCGGCGACCGGGACGCCGCGGCGCGGCTGCTGCCCGTCCTGGAGCGCCTGGCCGGAAGGATCGTGTGGGACGGCTGGCCCACCGGGGTGAGAGTGGGGCATGCGATGGTCCACGGCGGCCCGTTCCCGGCGACGTCCGACTCGCGGACGACGTCCGTGGGGAGCCTGGCCGTCGAGCGGTTCCAGCGTCCGATCGCCTACCAGGGGGCGCAGCGATGAGCACGCCGGTCGTCACCGGGATGCGCGTCGTCCCCGTCGCGGGACACGACAGCATGCTCCTCAATCTTGGCGGCGCGCACGGGCCGTTCTTCACGCGGAACCTGCTGCTGCTCACCGACTCGTCCGGCGGCACCGGTGTCGGCGAGGTGCCGGGCGGCGAGGGCATCCGGCGGACGCTGGAGGACGCGCGTGAACTGATCGTCGGCAGGCCCATTGGACGGTCCGACGAGATCCTGAACGCGATCCGCGGCACGTTCGGCCACCTGGACGCGGGCGGGCGCGGACCGCTGACGCATGACACCAGGATCACCGTCCACGCGCTGACCGCGATCGAGTCGGCACTGCTGGACCTGATGGGGCGGTTCCTCGGCGTCCCGGTGGCCGCGCTGCTCGGCGACGGCGTCCAGCGGCGGGCGATCCCGATGCTCGGCTACCTGTTCTACATCGGCGACCGCCGCAAGACCGGCCTTCCGTACGAGCCGCCGCCGGAGGGCGCGGACGGCTGGTTCCGGGTCCGGCGCGAGGAGACCATGACGCCGGACGCGATCGTCCGGCAGGCGGAGGCGGCGCAGGAGCGGTACGGGTTCGCCGACTTCAAGCTCAAAGGCGGCGTGCTCCGGGGCGACGAGGAGGCAGACGCCGTACGCGCGCTGGCCGCGCGCTTCCCCGGCGCCCGGATCAACCTGGACCCGAACGGCGCGTGGTCCCTGGACGAGGCCGTCCGCCTGGGCAACGAGCTCAAGGGCGTCCTCGCCTACGCCGAGGACCCGTGCGGCGCCGAACTCGGCTACTCGGGACGCGAGACGATGGCGGAGTTCCGCCGCGCCACCGGCCTGCGCACCGCCACCAACATGATCGCGATCGACTGGCGGGAACTCGGCCACGCGATCCGGCTGGACGCGGTGGACATCCCGCTCGCCGACCCGCACTTCTGGACGATGCGCGGCTCGGTGCGGGTGGCGCAGCTGTGCCAGGCGTGGGGCCTGACCTGGGGCTCGCACTCCAACAACCATTTCGACGTGTCGCTGGCGATGTTCACCCACGTCGCCGCGGCCGCCCCGGGCGAGATCACCGCGATCGACACGCACTGGATCTGGCAGGACGGCCAGCGCCTCACCAGGGATCCGCTGCGCATCGTGGACGGGCGGATCGCGCTGCCCGAGGCGCCCGGCCTGGGCATCGACGTCGACGAGGAGCGGATCGAGGCCGCGCACCGGCTCTACGTCGAGCACGGGCTGGGGGACCGCGACGACGCCGCCGCGATGGAGTACCTGGTCCCCGGCTGGACGTTCGACCCGAAACGCCCGTGTCTCGTGCGCGGCTGACGGGAGCGTTCGGGGGGCGCCCGGGGGCCCGGGGGCGCCCGGGGGCCCGGGGGCGGCCGGGGGACCCCGGCGGGGCGGAAACCTACTGCGGGTAACATCGAGCCGGATCCGGTTTTCCCCCGTACCCCCAGGCGAGGACATGCAGCAGACCGACCTGCCCGCGGCCGAATACCGGCACGTCTACGAGTTCAACATCCGGTTCGGTGACATCGACTCCCAAGGCCATGTGAACAACGTGAAGTTCCTCGGCTACCTGGAGGACGCGCGGCTGGAGATGTTCCACGGCGACCCGGTGCGCAAGGGGGACGAGCCCGTCCGCGGCATGGTGATCTCGCGGCATGAGATCGACTACCGGACGCCGCTGCTGCCGACCGTCTACCCGATCCGGGTGGAGACGTGGGTGACCGAGGCGCGCGCGGCCTCGTTCAAGCTGGCCTACGAGGTGCGGGACGACGAGAACGTCTACGCGGAGGCGACCTCGACGCTCGTCGCGTTCGATGTGGAGTCGAACCGGCTGCGCCGCTTCACCCCGGAGGAGCGGGAGTTCATCGGGCGCTATGTGGCGCCCTCGGCATGACGGCGCTCGCGGGGCCGTCCGCCCCGCTGGACCGTGCCCATCCCGGGGTGCGGCTGCGGGTCGTCCAGATGGCGGACGCTGAGGAACTCGCCGCGCTCTACGAGGCAAACCGCGATTACCTGCGCCCCTGGGAGCCGGAGCGCGACGACTCCTACTACACCGTCGAAGGCCAGCTCGACAATCTGCATGACCTGGTCGAGGCGTATGCGACGGAGGAGATGTGGCCGGGCGTCATCCTGGTCGACGGTGAGATCGCCGGGCGGATCACGCTCAACAATGTTCTGCGCGGGCCTCTGCAGTGCTGTTTCGTCGGGTACTGGGTGGCGCGCGAGCACGCGGGACACGGTGTCGCGACCGAGGCGCTGCGGCTGGCGCTGGACGTGGCGTTCGGTGCGCTCCGGCTGCACCGTGTCGAGGCGTTCACGAGGGTGGACAACTCCGCGTCCCAGAAGGTGCTGGAACGCAACGGCTTCACGGTCGTGGGGACGGCGCGCCGGCACATTCACCTGGACGGGCGCTGGCATGACGAGCGGCTTTTCGAGCGCCTGGCCCCCTGGGACGACGGGGTCGCGCTGACTCCCCCCGCCTGACGCGGCCCTGCTCCGGCGGCACCCCTCTCCGAGGTCGCCCGGTGGTTGCGTGCCTTCTGACCGTTGTCCGCCTGACTGCCCCGTTGGCAACCGAGTCGTCACGGATAGATAACAAGCGATGCAGCACTCCGTTTCCGGCTGACGTATCGCTCTAGGGTCGCGACGCGATTGTGGAGAACCCACGTGAAAGGGGCACAATGCGGCGCGTCTCACGAGGAGCGACGGCACTGCTGCTCGCCGCGGGAATGACCGGCGCCGGCGCCACGGCGGCGCAGGCGGTCACCACCCAGGCGGGCACCCTCCCGGCAGGCACGACCCGGACGGGCACCGTCCAGACGGGCGACATTCTCGAGCGGCTCAAGGCGATTCCCGGAATGGAGGTGACGGAGAAGACCTCCACGCTGCCCGGCCACCGCTGGTTCTGGCTCGAGTACAGGCAGCCGGTCGATCATCGCGACCCTCAAGGACCATGGTTCGAGCAGCGCATCATGCTGCAGCACAAGTCCACCGACCGGCCGATGGTCCTCTACACCAGCGGCTACCACACCCCGGAGGTGATGTTCACCTCCGAGCCGACCGCGCTGGTCGACGGCAACCAGATCTCCGTCGAATACCGCTACTTCAGCCCGTCCCGTCCCGAGCCGACCGACTGGCGCAAGGACACGATCTGGCAGGCCGCCACCGACGAGCACCGGATCATCCGCGCGCTGAAGAGGATCTACAACGGGAAGTGGATCTCGACGGGCGCGAGCAAGGGCGGCATGACGGCCGTCTACCACAAGCGCTTCTACCCGCGTGACGTCGACGGCAGCGTCGTCTACGTCGCGCCGAACGACTACCGCAACAACGACGACCGCGCCTACGACAGGTTCTTCCAGACGGTCGGCACCGACCCCGAATGCCGCAGCCACCTCCAGGCGCTCGCGCGGGAGTTCCTCAAGCGCCGCCCCGAGATGCTCAAGCGCTTCACGGACGCCGCCGGCAAGAACGGCTGGACGTTCGACATCCTGCGCACCCCGGACCGGGCGTTCGAGAACTCCGTGATGGACTACGAGTGGGCGTTCTGGCAGTACAGCCTGCAGTCCGACTGCGCGGACCTGCCGCCGGTGGACGCCTCCGACGACGAGATCTATGACACGCTCGACTCCATCTCCGGGCTGTCGTTCTACACCGACCAGGGCCTCACGCCCTACGTCCCGTACTACTACCAGGCGGGCACGGAGCTCGGCTGGCCGTCGCCGAAGTTCAAGCACATGCGCCACCTGCTGCGGTACGAGGACAGCTACCACCCGCGCACCTACGTCCCGCGCGACATCCCGATGCGGTTCGACCGCGGCCGAGCGATGCGCGACATCGACCGCTGGGTGCGGGGGAACGCGAACCACATGCTGTTCCTGTACGGCTCGAACGACCCGTGGGGCGCCGAGCCGTTCCGCCTCGGCCGCGGCAGCCGTGACTCCGCCGTCTATGTCGCCGAGGGCGCGAACCACAGCGGCCGCCTGATCGACAAGCTGCCCGCCGATCAGAGGGCGAAGTCCATCGCCGACATCAAGCGCTGGGCGGGTGTCGACGCCGGCCTGCAGACGCTCAAGTCCGGCCCGAGGGCCGACGACCCGCTCCAGCTCCAGCGTCCGCCGCTGTAGCGGGAACCGAGCCGTTCCGTCAGGCTCGCGGTGTGCCGGGCCCGTGCGTTGACCCCTCGCCCGGACCGGCACACCGCGTTTCCGCGCGTCGTGTTTCGACCACCGGTTTTCCACGCGCGGGGTTTCGCCCGCCCGGTTTTGCGTGCGCGCCGGGTTTCCGCGCGCCGGGTCAGCCGGTGCTAAGCCAGGCGGACCCGTTGCCGGGGAGCAGATCGCCGTAGAGCGGGGTACTGGCGAGCAGCAGGGTGCCCGGCGGGAGCCGCACCGGGTTCTCTCCGCAGTTGAGGGTGCAGGTGAGCGGGCCCCGCTGGAAGAAGACGGCCGTGTCGGGGGAGTCGAGCCACTCCACGTCGTCCGGCAGGCCGTCCAGCACGCGGCGGCGCAGCGCCAGTGCCTCACGGTAGAACGCCAGCATGGAGGACGGGTCGGACGCCTGCGCCTCGGCGGTCAGCGACGCCCAGCGTTCCGGCATCGGCAGCCACGGACGGACGCCGCCGGGAGAGAACCCGTACGGTTCGGCGTCGCCCGACCAGGGCAGCGTGACCCGGCAGCCGTCGCGTCCCGCGAGCCGCCCGTTCGTGCGTTCCCAGATGGGGTCCTGCCTGGCCTCGCTGGGCAGGTCGGTCACCTCCGGCAGGCCCAGTTCCTCCCCCTGGTACACGTACGCCGACCCCGGCAGCGCCAGGAGCATCAGCAGCGCCGCACGGGCTCTGGCCCAGCCGATCCCGGGGACGCTCTCCGGCTGTTCGTACCGGGTGACATGACGAACGGAGTCGTGGCTGGACAGCACCCAGGTGGGCGCGGCCCCCGTGGGCGCGACGGCCTTCATCGCGGCCGTCGCCACATCGCGGAACGCCGTGGCCGACCACGAGGCGAGCTGCAGGTCGAACTGGAAGACCTGGTGCAGTTCGTCTGGACGCAGGTAGAGCGCGAGGTCGGCGGGCCCGTCCGTCCACACCTCGCCTATGGCCATGCGGTCGCCGTCGTACTCGTCGATGATCTGCCGCCACCGCCGGTACACGTCGTGGACTTCGGGGCGGCTGTAGATGGGACCGTTCGGTGCGCGGCGATCCCGCCCGCCGAGGTCGCGGAACGACGCGTCCTTGAACAGGCCGGCCGCCACGTCGATGCGGAAGCCGTCCACGCCGCGGTCGAGCCAGAACCGCAGGATCTCCTCGAACTCGCGCTGCACTTCCGGGTTGCGCCAGTTGAAGTCCGGCTGCTCGCGCGCGTAGAGGTGCAGGTACCACTCGCCGTCGTCCACCCGCGTCCAGGCGGGGCCGCCGAACGCCGACGGCCAGTCGTTCGGCGGCCACTCCTCACCGGGACGTTCCCCTTCCCTGCCCGCGCGGAAGATGTAGCGGGAACGCTCGAATGACCCGGGCGGTGCGGCGAGCGCCTCCTGGAACCAGGGATGCCGGTCCGACGAGTGGTTCGGGACGATGTCGACGATCAGCCGCAGGCCGTGCGCGTGCACGTCCGCGACGAGGTCGTCGAAGTCGTCCAGCGTGCCGAACCGCGGGTCCACGTCCCGGTAGTCGGCGACGTCGTAGCCGCCGTCCGCCAGCGGGGAGGTGTAGAACGGCGTGAGCCAGAGCGCGTCCACGCCGAGGTCGCGCAGGTACCCGAGGCGGGAGCGGATCCCCTGGAGGTCGCCCTCACCGGTTCCGCCGGAGTCGGCGAAGCTGCGGACGTAGACCTCGTACACGACGGCGTTGCGCCACCACGGGATTCGCGTCATACAGGCCGATCTACCCTGTTATGTCGGGGCGTTCACCAAGCTTTGCGCGGCCATGGTGAAGTAGTTCCACAGCTGCCGCTCCAGCGGCTCGGGAAGCCCCAGATCCTCCACCGCCACCCGCATGTGCCGGAGCCAGGCGTCCCGCTGGGCCTCGTCGATGACGAACGGCACGTGCCTCATCCGCAGCCGGGGATGCCCGCGCCGCTGACTGTAGGTGTTGGGGCCGCCCCAGTACTGGATCAGGAAAAGCCGCAGCCTCTCCTCGGCGGGGCCGAGGTCCTCCTCGGGATAGAGGGCGCGAAGGTCGGGGTCGTCCGCGACACCCTGGTAGAAGCGGTGCACCAGCCGGTGGAAGGTCTCCTCGCCGCCGACCGCCTCATAGAAGGTCACCTGTTCAGCCATAGCTTCCCCACCCTATGCGAGACGCGCGCCGTTGCGGGCCCCGGTCCCGATCTTGATCGATCAGGGGGCGGGGGTGGCGACCGTGACGCCCGCCTCGTCGAACGCCCGCTTGACCCGCTCGCGCAGTTCGCGGGCGACGTCGCCCTGCCTGCCCGGGGCCGTCTTCAGCACGACGCGGATGACCACGGCGTCCCCGGCGAGCGCCTGCACACCCCACACGGCGGGCTCCTCCAGGACGAGGTCGCTCCAGGGCGCGTCGGCGACCATCGTGTCGGCGGTGGTCTGCAGAATCTCCTTGACCCGCTCGGTCTCCTCGTGGATGTCGACCGGGATGTCCAGGACGGCACGGCCCCAGTTCTGCGACTCGTTCCCGACCTTCTTGATCTCACCGTTCGGGACGTACCAGACGACGCCGTCCATGTCGCGCATCCGGGTGACGCGCAGCGTGACGGCCTCGACCGTCCCCTTGGCGGTGCCCACATCGATGTAGTCGCCGACGCCGTACTGGTCCTCCAGCAGCATGAACAGCCCGGCGAGGAGGTCCTTGACGATGTTCTGCGCGCCGAACCCGACCGCGACGCCGATGACGCTCGCGCTGGCCAGGATGGGCGCGAGGTTGAGGCCGAGCGAGCCGAGCACGCTGAACGCCGCCGTCCCCATGATCAGCACGGACGCGATCGAGCGCAGCACCGAGCCCAGCGTCTGGGCGCGCTGGGCCCGCCGCTTGTTGAGCAGGGCCGGGTTGCCCTCGAAGACCGTCCGGGAACGCTCCCTGACCCGCTCCGACATCGTGCCCTCGGCCATCCGCAGCGTGACCTTGGTGATCATGCGGTGCGCGATGCTCTTCACGATCAGCGCGGCCACCAGGGTGACGATGATCCAGAAAAGGGTGGTGAGGGGACCGTCGAGCCAGGTCGAGTAGAACCGGGTGAAGTCGGTGTTGTGCGAGATGTTCCAGACGAGCCGGCACGAGGCGGTGGGCGTCCGGTCGCGGCAGGCGGCCTCGGGGGAGCCGTCCTGGGCCCACGGCAGCAACGGTTCGACGGCGAGTGACATGGCGGCAGACCCTCCCCGGCCGTCGTGAGTGGTGCCTGGACACCTCGCCGTGGACCCGCGGCGGGTACGAGCCTGATCGTAGGGGACGGTTCCGACCGGTTCGTACTACCGCTGGCGACGTGTCCCGGCCCGGCCGGGGAGGGGCTGATCGGGCGAGCGTGTCCCGCGGGGTCCGCGGCTGCCGCGCCGTCCTGGCCACGGCCTCGCGGGACACGCTCGGTCTCGGGGGCGCCCGGGTTCTCAGAGCGTCATGTCAGAGCGTCCCGGGGCTGCAGGACGTGCGCCAGCTTCATCGCGGCGCCTCCCACGTCGTCGACGCGGTGCATGCGCTCCCCCCAGGACCACCAGAAGTAGTGGTCCGTGGTCTCCGGGGCCGGGGCGCACGTGACGTCCTCCGCGAGGCTCGCGGCCTCCGGGTTCACCACCCGCAGGAACGCCGGCCCCGAACGGGTCCTGACGACGCGGGCGACGAGGCCCTGAGTGTCGAGTTCGTGCTCCAGCTCCTCGAGGTAGCCGACGCGTCTGTCGCTGACCACCTTCACACCCCCTCCGTTGGAGAGCGCCGGCTCCACGGGCGAGCACCGGCTTTGACGGCTGTCTTTGATCGACTCTGTGAATCCGTTCGGTCACTCGCGGCGAGAATTGCAACTCTCACGGGTGCGGGTCAAGTGACGGGGCGTGGCGTCCGGTACCGAATTCCCCCACCTCAGGGGAAGCCTGCACCCCTGTGGAGGAAGAATCTCTACCCCGGGGAGGCGGGAGGTGCCCTGACCGCCGCTTCTTCTGTGGAATCGCTTGGCCGCCCCCGTGGCGAGGGTTACGCTGCGTGCGCGGAAGATTATCTGTCGTGGCCATCAAGTGAAGTGACCGGTCGCCGTGGCGGGGACGATCGCCCTCTCCCCCGGGAGAGCGGCGTCCCGGCACGACGGGAGGAGGCCGGAGGATGTCGGACCCCCCTCGGAAAGAAACGGACGTGGCTCGCCGGATCCGTGCGCGCGCTCTGGGGCGGGGACACGGTCCGGTCGAGATCGCGCAGGAGATCCACGAGCAGTGCGGACCGCTGTTCGGCACCAGCAGGGTCAAGGCGCACCGCCTGGCCCACGGTGTCGCGCTGTCCGACATCGTGGCGCAGGTCAAGGCGCTCTACGAGGTCGACGGCAAACCCGCGCCCCGCCTCGGGGAGACGCTGCTGTCCGCCTATGAGAGCGGCTACAAGAGACCCGGCCCCGAGTATCTGCACTATCTCTGCGCCGTCTACCGGGTGGAACCCGACGCCCTCGACTACCAGGGTCCCTGCATCTGCGGCCGCGGTCACGCGGGCCGCCCCGGGGCGGCGAGCGTCCCGCAGCCGCGGCAACCCGACCGGCGCCCGGCACCCGACCCCGACGCGCTCGTCGGGGCGATCATCCCCAGGGCCGACGAACGTCCCTGGGCAACCGTCAACGACCTACGGGGCCCGGACCGCGCCGACGGCCCCCTGACCATTGATGTGGGAGAGGAGGACATCGTGCTTCGTAGGACCCTGCTGCAGCTGCTGGCCGGAGCGGGCGTGGCGCTCGACGGTCAGTTCCTTGGGGCAGTCGACAACCTGCGCCGCAAGATGGACGACACACTCGTGGGCGCGACCGTCTCGCCGACCATGCTGGACCAGTGGGAGGAGACGACCTACGGCTACGGCCAGCAGTACCAGGCGACCCCGTCCCTCCGGATGCTCTGCGACGTCCTGCTGGACTTCAGCGAGGTGCGCCGCATGTGCGACAAACGCCAGCCGGTCGAGCTGCAGGAACGCCTGTGCCGGATCGCGGCCCAGCTGTCCGGGCTCTCCGGCCTGATCATGATCAACCTGGGTGACCACCGGCTGGCCCGCTCGTTCTTCCGTACCGCGCGCACCGCCGCCGACGAGACCGGCGACCGGCAGCTGCGCGCCTGGGTGACCGTCCGTGAGTCCCTGGTGCCGATGTACTACGGCGATCCCCGCGAGGCCCTCCACCTGGCCCGCAAGGCACAAGACCTCGCCGGCCGCACGCCCGGCGTCGCCGGTGCCATGGCGCCCGCCGTGGAGGCGCGTGCGCTCGGCATGCTCGCGATGCGGGGACGCGGCGACGCCGCCCCCAGCGCCCGCCGCGCCCTCGTCCGCGGACGCTCGGTGTTCGACCAGCTCTCCAAGGCCGACACCAGCGACCTGGTGTACGGGTTCACCGACCGGCAGATGGCCTTCTACGAGGGCGACACGTTCACCAGCCTCGGCGACCACAAGCACGGCGACGAGGTGCTGAGCCACGCCCTCACCCTCTACTCGCCCACCGACCGCGTCGACCTGACCCTCGTGCGCCTCGACCGGGCCATGTGCAAGTTCCACGCCGGCAACCCCGACGGCGCGCTCGTGGCCGGGCGGGAGGCCATCCTCGAACTGCCGTCCGACCACCGGTCCGACATCCTCGTGCACCGCGCCCGCCAGATCGGCGCGGCCGTCGCCGCCAAGCACGGCGAGATACCGGCGCTGAAGGACTTCTACGAGGCGCTCGCCGGCCCCTGGGTCACCAGCCCGGCGCAGGAGCGCCCGTCCGTCTCCCCGTCCGAGCAGGTCTGACGCGGCATGCCCGACAACACCCCCTGGCAGGACCACCCCGCCCACACTCTCGTCCGGATCCAGGACGAGCCGCCGGTCTGGAGCTTCGGAGAGCTCAGGCTGCGCCGCTACCACGCCGCCGACCACGGCATCGTCCTCGCGCTGCACCGCGAAGGCCTGGCCCAGGTCGGCCTGCGTCCCGGCGACGGCGTCTACTACGACCACGACTTCTTCCGGATGGAGGACATCTACCTCCGCAACGACGGCGAGTTCATCGTCGGCGAACTCGACGGCGGGATCGTCGCCATGGGCGGCCTGCGCCGCGCCGACCTCGTCCCCGGCGGCCGCGCCCGCGCGTTCGGCGGATACGCGCCCGGCAACCCGGTCCTCGACGCCGTCGAGATGGTCCGCCTGCGCGTCCTGCCCGCCGTCCAGCGCCGCGGCTACGGCGCCGCCGTCGTCCAGGCCCTGGAGGAACGTGCCAAGGAGCTCGGCTACCGCGTCCTGCGCGGCGACACGACCGAACTGCAGGCCCCGGCGCTCGAGCTCTACCGCAAGTTCGGCTGGACGGAGACGCGCCGGGAGGCGATCGGCGGCATCGTCAACATCTACATAGAGAAGCCGCTCCGCTGAAGACACCCGGGCCGCGGGGCCTCGCGCCGGAGGCGCGGTCCGCCGCGAGGCCGCGCGGCCCGGGGTTGGGCTCGAACACCAAACCCCCTCCTGGAGGCTTCCCAACCCCAGGAGGGGGCGATGTCGCACGGGAGTGTTCCCGTGCGCGTTCTGGTGGGAGCGTAGCGTCATCCCCGGTCGTCGACTAGGGGAGGGGGTGGCCGCGGCTGCCTCCGACCACCTGCATCAGCGGGTAGCGGTGCTGCCGGACGGCGGTGAAGCCCCTCTCGGAGAGGGCCCTGGTGATCTCGCGGTCGCCGAAGACGGTGAGACCGGTGGCGCGGCGGATGAGCTCCCCGCCGATGCGGGCCGCGGTCAGCGGGACGGGGCGCCGCGAGGTGAGGATGATGAGCCGGCCGCCGGGTTTGAGGACGCGGGTCATGCCGTCCAGGGCCGTCCAGGGGTCGTCGAACAGGTACAGCGCGCCGAAGCAGCAGACGGCGTCGAACGTCCCGTCCCGGAACGGGAGGTCGACGGCGTCGCCGCGGACGTAGCAGACGTCGCCGTCCGCGGTGTCCTCCACGGCGCGGGCGAGCATGGTCTGGGACGTGTCGAGCCCGACGACGAGTCCGCCCCGCCCGACGCCTTCGGCGAGTGCGCGGGTGACGTTGCCGGGTCCGCACGCCACGTCCAGGACGGTCGCGGGTGGCCGGGCCGCGTAGCCGGGGTGGGAGAGCCCGAGCCAGTCGCGGGCCATCGCGTGCTCGGCGGCGGTGTCCGGGCCGAACGGCCAGCCTTTGGCCAGGTTGAACCCGACGGGCCGCCACACGTGCTCGTAGATCTGCGGCAGGAACGTCGACTCCATCGCCGACTGGGCGAGGGACGGCGACGGCTGCGCGCCGGGACCGAGCAGGTCGAGGTGGCCGGCGGACGTGTCCGGCTCCGCGGGCGGATCCCTCAGCAGCCCGAGCACGCGTTCCACGGCTGACGCGCCGCGCACGGTCGACTTGCTCACCCTCGTATTAGACCACTCGTCAATTCATCGCCGCGCCCCGGCCCCGTGCCCGCGGCGGGAAGGCCGAGGCCGGTCTGCGCGGCCATGAAGGCGAGCGTGTCGGCCATCAGGTCGACGGAGCGGCTCACCGAGCGGGCGGCGTGCCCGACCTCCGCCTCGTTGCGGAGCAGGACCGGTGCGTCCGATGCGGTCGCGTGCTGCAACGCGGCGCAGAGCTTGCGGGCGTGCAGCGGATCCACGCGGGTGTCGCTGCCGAACGTCGTGAACAGCACGGCCGGGTACGCGGTGCCGGCGTGGACGTGATGGTACGGGGAGTAGCCGATGAGCCAGCCGAACTCCTCGGGGTCATCGGCCGTTCCGTACTCGTCGTTCCACGTCTGCCCCAGTCCGAAGCTCTCGTACCGGACCATGTCCAGCAGCGGCGCCGAGCACACCACAGCCCGGTACAGGTCGGGACGCTGGGTGAGCGCGGCGCCCACGAGCAGCCCCCCGTTCGAGCCGCCGGAGATCGCGAGCTGCGACGGCGTGGTCAATCCGTCGTCGACGAGTTTCCCGGCGGCGGCGTGGAAGTCGTCGAAGACGTTCTGCTTGCGCTCGCGCATCCCGGCGCGGTGCCACTCCTCGCCCTCCTCGGAGCCGCCGCGCAGGTTCGCGACCGCGTAGACGCCGCCCGCCTCCACCCAGGCGAGGATGCTCGCCGAGTACGACGGCGTCAGCGAGATGTTGAAGCCGCCGTACCCGTACAGGATCGCCGGGCGCGGCCCGGAGAGGCCCGGACGGGACGCCACCAGCATCCGTACCTCGGTCCCGTCCCGGGAGGTGTAGGTGACCTGGCGTGTCTCGACATCGGGAACGTCGACCGTCCCCGGGGCGGACGCCCACAGCGTGGTCTCGCCCGTCCGCGCGTCGTAGCGCATGACCGACGACGGAGTGACGTTGTCGGTGTACCCGAACCATGCCTCGTGCCCGCCCTCCGGCCGCTCGACGATCCCGCCGATCGACCCCAGTCCCGGCGTCGGGACGGACCCGAGCCGCTCCCCGGTCTCCAGGTCGTGGACGGTGATCTCGCTGATCGCGTGCCGCGTCCAGCCGGCGAGCAGGACGGGCCTGTCCAGGTCGTCCAGGATCGCGAAGTCGGTGAGGACGGCCTCGGGGTCCTGCGGGACGAGGTCCCGCCACGTCTCAGGCGACGGGTCGGCGGGGTCGGTCACGCAGAGACGGGACCGCGGTGCGTCACGGTCGGTGAAGATGTAGGCGCGGCCGTCGCGTCCCACGTGCAGGCCGGTGCCGGCGTCCACACCCTCCTGCACGACGCGCAGCTCGGGGGCGCCGGGCGGCGACGCGGACAGGTCGGCGATCCACAGGTCGTTGCGCGGCGCCGTGCCCTGCGACGACGAGATCGTCAGCCAGCGCCCGTCGCGGCTGACGCCGGCCCCGTAGTAGTTGGTCTTGTCCATCCCGGCGCCGAAGATCAGCACATCGTCGGTGTCGGGTTCGGTGCCGACCCGGTGCAGGTAGACGCGCCGGTGGTACTGCTCCTCGCCCGCCGGGACGTCCCGCGCGTGCAGCCGCCGCGCGTAGTAGTACGCCTCGCCGCCCGGCAGCCACGCCACCGACGAGTACCGCGCCCGGTCGATCGGCCCCTCCACCCGCTCGCCCGTCGCGACGTCCATGACGTACAGCAGCGACTCCTCGTCCCCGCCGGTCGAGATCTTGTAGGCCAGCCGGCGTCCCTCCTTGTCGGGCTGCCACCCGTCCAGCGTCGTCGTCCCGTCCTGGTCGAGGGCCATCGGGTCGACGAGGACGCGCTCGGAACCGCCGGGATCGACCGTGTAGAGCACCGGATGCTCCTGGTCGGCGGCGCGCCGGGTGAAGAAGCACCGCTCGCCCCGCCAGACGGGGGCGCCGACACTGCCCGCGCCGAGCAGCTCCCCGAGCCGCCGCCGCAGCGTCTCCCGCCCCGGCAGGGCGTCCGCGACCTTGTGGAACAGCTTGTCCTGCGCGGCGAGCCACTCCCGGGTCTCGTCGCTTCCGGCGTCCTCAAGCCAGCGGTACGGGTCGGCGACCCGGTGACCGTGGATGTCGTCGACGATGTCCTGGCGCTTCGCGGACGGATACGGCGTCATGAGTTGCACTGTATTGGCCGTTCCGGACTGCCCGTCCCGCATACCGCGACCCGCCGCGAACGCGTGTTCGTGTTCGATCGGCCGCTCGAAGGGGGATTATTGGGGTAGCGGACGGCCTCCCTGAGACGCCACACTGATTCTGGTCGGTTCGCCCCTGGGGAGGTCCTCATGGCGAGAGCGCAGGAACCGGAGAACATAATCGGGCCTCGGTTCGAGGCGCGTTCCGCCGCGCCCGCCGAGGCGAATCACCGGCACGGCCCGGCGGAGGGCGTCTGATGCGACAGGTCCTCCTCCTGAACGCGACGTACGAACCACTCACCACGCTCCCGCTCCGGCGGGCGGTCTGCCTCGTGCTTCGCGAGAAGGCGGAGATCGTCCACCACGACACCTCGGGCGCGGCCCTGCACTCGGCCACGATGTCGATCGACGTCCCGTCCGTCATCCGGCTCCGCCGCTACGTGCGCATCCCCTTCCGCACCCGCGTCCCCCTCACCCGCGCCGCCCTCATGCGCCGCGACAACTTCCGCTGCGTCTACTGCGGCCGGCGCGCCGAGACCATCGACCACGTCCACCCCCGCAGCCGCGGTGGCAAGCACGTGTGGGAGAACTGCGTCGCGTCCTGCATGACCTGCAACCACCGCAAAGCAGACCGCCTGCTCTCCGAACTCGGCTGGACGCTCACCATCACCCCCGCCGTCCCCCGGGGCGCCCACTGGCGCCTCATCGGGCTGGTCCACGACGGCGACCCCCAATGGGCCCCGTACGTCACCGAACCCGCCGCGTGAGACGCGTATCCTTGGGGCGTGCCTCGCTATGACTACCGCTGCCGCGCCTGTGGGTCGACCTTCGAGGTCACCCGTCCGATGATCAACGCGTCCGATCCGGCTTCGTGCCCGGACGGCCACGACGACACGGTCAAGCTCCTGTCCACGGTCGCCGTCACCGGCACCTCCGGAGGCGGCGCCCCCTCGCCCCCGCCGAGCGCCGGGGGCGGCGGTTGCTGCGGCGGAGGCTGCTGCTCCTAGTTTCCTTCGTGACGGTGCCGCCGCGTCAGGCGGTCTGGGCCGCGCGGACGAACTTCGCGGTCGCGGCGGCGTCGTAGTCGTCGGCGACGCCGTGCAGGAGGACGGCGGTGCCCTCCATGTTGTCGGTGCGCATGGGCAGGATCGCCTGGTAGGCGTCCGACTCGTACCAGGCGCGGGCCTTGTCGATGTCGGGGAACTCGACCAGGACGTAGCTTCCGTCCACGGGCCCTTCCATCACCTCGGGGTCGCTGCCGTGGACGAGGAAGCGGCCGCCGAACGGGTCCAGGCTCGCCTGGATGCGCTCCATGTAGATGAAGACGTCGTCGTGGAGCGGTGCCGGGGGGCGCAGGTGGGCGAGGGCGTAGGCGGTCATCACGGTCTCCTTCGAGAATGGCGCGGCCGGAGCCGGTAGGCCCCGGCCGGTGAGTCCACTCTGGCCCGCGATGCGGAACGAAAGCGATTACCTGGCGGGTAATGCTCAGCCGTTCGGGCGGTCGAGCTGGCCGACGTCGCGGGCCGCGCCCGTGGAGGCGGAGGTGGCCATGGCGGCGTAGGCGCGCAGGGCGGCGCTGACCGGGCGGTGCCGGTCGCGGGGACGGTACCCGCCGAGGTCGGCGAGGAGCTTCTCGCGCCGGATGTCCAGCTCGTCGGACGGGACGTCGAGTTCGAGGACCCGGTTCGGGATGTCGATCACGATGCGGTCGCCGTCCTCGACGAGGGCGATGATGCCGCCGCCCGCCGCCTCAGGGGAGGCGTGCCCGATCGACAGGCCGGACGTGCCGCCGGAGAAGCGGCCGTCGGTGATCAGCGCGCACGCCTTGCCGAGCCCGCGGCCCTTGAGGAAGCTCGTCGGGTACAGCATCTCCTGCATGCCGGGGCCGCCCTTCGGGCCCTCGTAGCGGATCACGACGACGTCACCGGCCTTGACCTTGTCGCCGAGGATGCCCTCGACGGCGTCGTCCTGCGACTCGAAGACGACCGCGGGGCCGGTGAACGTCCACAGGTCCTCTTCGACGCCGGCGGTCTTGACGATCGCGCCGTCGGGGGCGATGTTGCCGCGCAGGACGGCGAGGCCACCGTCGGCGGTGTAGGCGTGCTCGACGGAGCGGATGCAGCCGTCCTCGCGGTCGAGGTCGAGGGACTCCCAGCGCGCGCTTTGCGAGAACGCGGAGGTGCTGCGCACGCCGCCCGGCGCCGCGTGGTACATCTCGACGGCCTCGGGCAGGACGTCGGGGGAGCCGACGTCCCATTTGGCGACGAACTCGTCCATGGACGCGGAGTGGACCGAGTGGGCGGAGCGGTGCAGGAGGCCGCCGCGGTTCAGTTCGCCGAGGAGGGCGGGGACGCCGCCGGCGCGGTGGCAGTCCTCGACGTGGTACTTGCCGGTGGCCGGGGCCAGCTTGCAGATGCAGGGGACGCGGCGGGACAGCTCGTCGATGTCGGACAGGCCGAAGTCCACGCCGGCCTCGGTCGCGGCGGCGAGCAGATGCAGGATCGTGTTGGTGGAGCCGCCCATGGCGACGTCCAGGACCATGGCGTTCGCGAACGCCTCGCGGGTGGCGATGTTCAGCGGCAGGACGCTGTCGTCGTCGTTCTCGTAGTAGCGGCGGGCGACGTCCACGACCGTGCGGCCGGCGTCCTCGTAGAGGCGGCGGCGGGCGGTGTGGGTGGCGAGGACGGTGCCGTTGCCGGGCAGCGCCAGCCCGATCGCCTCGGTGAGGCAGTTCATCGAGTTGGCGGTGAACATACCGGAGCAGGACCCGCAGGTCGGGCAGGCGCTCTCCTCCATTTCGAGGAGCGTGTCCTCGGCGACCGAGCCGTCGGCGGACGCGATGATGGGGTCGATGAGGTCGAGCTTGTTGCCGCCCATGACGCCCTCGACGGGCTTGCCGGCCTCCATCGGGCCGCCGGAGACGAACACGGCCGGGATGTTGAGGCGCAGCGCGGCCAGCAGCATCCCCGGGGTGATCTTGTCGCAGTTGGAGACGCAGATGAGGGCGTCGGCGCAGTGCGCGTTGACCATGTACTCGATCGCGTCGGCGATCACTTCGCGGGACGGCAGCGAGTACAGCATGCCGTCGTGGCCCATGGCGATGCCGTCGTCCACGGCGATGGTGTTGAACTCGCGGGGGACGCCGCCGGCCTCGCGGACGGCGCCGGCGACGACCGTGCCGACCTCGTTCAGGTGGACGTGGCCGGGCACGAACTGGGTGTAGCTGTTGGCCACCGCGACGATGGGCTTGCCGAAGTCCTCGCGTTCCACGCCGCTGGCCCGCATGAGCGCGCGGGCGCCCGCCATGTTCCTGCCATGGGTGACCGTGCGTGACCTGAGCGGTGGCATGTGTGACCTCTCCAACGGTTGACGTGACGTGGGCGATCCCGCGGTGTGGGAGCGATGTACGTGCTCGCAGCGGCGGATCGCGGCGCTGCCGCCGGCTCAGCGGAGGTCGCGCGCGGGCCGGCCTGTGTGCCCCCGATGCTACCAACCGGTGCGGGGGCATGAAGAAAGCCGGGACGCGTGCGTCCCGGCTCGGGCTCGTCGTTGAGCCAGGGCGGCCCGGTGAAGAGGGCCGCCCCCACGTGCTAGTCGGGGTACTTCGGCGGCAGGGCCTTCTCCGCCGCCTGGAAGATGCGCTGGACGTCGCCGTCGGTCAGGATCTTCGGACGGCGGCGCAGGTACGCGCGCGCCCGGTTGCCCGCGTAGACGTCGACGTCGCGGACCCGCATGACCTTCCACGGGATGGACGGCCCGTAGATCGCCACCGAGGGCTGCACCGGCACCTCGAAGCCGACGCGCTCGGCGAGGATGCTGCTCGCCATCTGGGCCTCCCAGCGCGCCTCGTCCAGGCGATCCTTCTTGTTGAAGGGGCCGTGGAAGAGCTTGAGGTGGGACATGGTGCGCACGGGGAGGCGCTTGTCCCATTTCTCGGAGTCGATGGCGTAGACGCCGCTCGGCCCGATCACCAGGTGGTCGATGCGCCCGTCGCTGACGCCCTCGTCGTCGCGGGGCACGGCGCGTGCGTGGAGCACGAGGTACCCGTTGCGCTGGAGGGACTTCAGCTGCTTCTCGGTGCGCCGTTCGGCGGCCGAGGACTTCTGCCAGGCGGCGACGGTGGAGCTCTTGCGCGACCGCTGGACGACGTCCCCGACGATCACCAGGACCGCGACGGTGACGCCGAGCCGCCAGGAGGTCAGGACCCAGGCGGCGGCGCCGGCGGCGGCGGCGACGCCGGCCGGCCACAGCCAGCGGCGGATCTTGGGATCGGCGAGCATCGCGGCGGCGGTGCTCTCCTCGGGACGCTCCTTCACCGGAGCCTGGTGGTGGTGCTCACGCGTTTCCTCCGACCCCGTTGCGTCCGACTGGGCCCGGGGATGGCCCCTGGCCCCCTGCGTGTTGCCCCGCTCCATGATCGCCATGAGTGACGCTCCGTATTCCTTTCCCATTGGGGGCATGATCCTCCGTGCGCAGAGTAATCATCCGGACGGTTGGCGACTAGTCATGCAGGGTTAATAGTTTTGTCGCCATCCGTAGGTGATTCACTGCCGTGACGGGTGGGTACGTGGATATTCTTCTCCTTCTGCCGCTGCAGTCGTCCCTGCCCTCTTTGATGCCCGCGCACACGGCGTCTAGCGTTCCGTTTTGTGACACAAACCCATGACCTCAGCGCCACCCGGATGGCTGCGGCCGTCCGCACCAGGGAAGTATCTCCGGTCGAACTCGCCGACCACTATCTGGCCCGCATCGAACGACTGAACGAGCAGGTCGGGGCCTACGTGACGGTCACCGCCGAACGCGCCCGCGAGGAGGCGCGGCAGGCGGAGAAGGCCGTGCTGGACGCCGCGGACCCGGCGGACCTGCCGCCGCTGCTCGGCGTCCCGGTCCCCGTCAAGGACCTGAACATGGTCGACGGCGTCCGTGCGACCCTCGGGTCGGGCGTCTACTCCGACCTGACCGGGTTCGCGGACGACAACGTCGTGACGCTGCTGCGGCAGGCGGGATCGGTGCTCCTCGGCAAGACGACGACGCCCGAGTTCGGCCTGCCGTGCTACACCGAGGGCGCCGTCGCGCCGCCGGCGCGCACACCGTGGGACCTTTCCCGGTCGGCGGGCGGGTCCAGCGGCGGCGCCGCAGCCGCGGTCGCGTCCGGCCTCGCGCCGATCGCGCAGGGCAGCGACGGCGGCGGCTCGATCCGGATCCCCAGCAGCGCGTGCGGGCTCTTCGGGATCAAACCGACCCGGGGACGGGTCTCGCAGGGGCCGGTCATCCCGGACCTGTTCGGGCTGTCCACGAACGGGCCCATCGCCCGGACCGTCCGCGACGCGGCCCTTCTGCTGGACGTGATGGCGGGCCACATGCCCGGCGACCTGTACGCGGCGCCGCCCGCCGGGGGCACGTTCGCCTCGTACGCCGAACGCCCGCCGGGCAGGCTGCGGATCGCGCGGAGCATGGAGCCGGCCGTGCCGGGCGCCGAGGTGCATCCCGACTGCGTCGCCGCATACGAGGCGGCGTCCGAACTGCTGGAGGAACTGGGGCACGAGGTCGTCGAACTGCCGCGGGTGCTCGGCCCCGAACTCGTCCCGCACTTCGAGATGCTGTGGGGCGTCATGGCGACGATCACGCCCGTCGCGGACGAGAGCGAGCACCTCCTCCAGCCTCTGACGCGCTGGCTGCGGGCGCGCGGCGAGGCCACGACGGCGCCGCAGATCTTCCAGGCGCACGCGGCGCTGCAGGGGGCGCTGCGCGCGGCGTTCCCGGTGATGGACGAGTTCGACGCGATCCTGCATCCGACGCTGGCGCAGCCGCCCGCCCCGGTCGGGTACTTCCACGACCAGGAGCCCGCCGAGAACTTCGCGCGGCAGAAGAAGTTCACCCCCTTCACCGCGCCGTACAACATCTCCGGGCAGCCGGCGGTGAGCATCCCGCTGCACTGGACATCGGATGCGGCCGCCGGAGGCTCGTCCCCGCGGGAGGAGACGTCCGGCCTGCCGATCGGGATCATGCTCGCGGGGCGTCTCGGCGCCGAGGGCACGCTGATCTCGCTGTCCGCGCAGCTCGAAGAGGCCCGCCCGTGGATCGGCCGCAAGCCCGCGATCTGGACGGCGTGAGCACGCCCGCACCGGGCATGGTGCAGGCGTGGGTGACGATGAGCTGATCACGCTGGCCGGACGGCACGGTGTCGCGGCCGGCTACACCGACTGGCGTGGACGGGAGGCGGCGGTCTCGCCCGGCACCCTGGTGTCCGTCCTGGCGGCGCTGGGGGTGGACGCGTCGTCCCCCGCCGCCGTCCGGGCGGAGCTGGAACGCGCCGGGAAGCCGGGACGCAGGCTGCCGCCGGTCGTCGTCGTGCGCCGCGGGGACGGCCTGCCGGCGGACCTGCGCGACGTGGCCGTCGAACTCGCGTCCGGCGAGACCGTGCCCGCGACGGCGGATCTTCCGCCCGGCTGGCACCGCCTCCGCGCCGGGCCGGAGACCGCGCCGCTGCTGGTCGCGCCCCGCCGGCTGAACCCGCCCGGCCGACTGTGGGGGTTCACCGCCCAGCTGTACTCCGTGCGCTCCCGCGCGTCCTGGGGTCTCGGCGACCTGCGCGACCTGGCGGACCTCGCGTCCTGGAGCGCCCGCGAGCTGGGCGCCGGCTTCACG
Source organism: Spirillospora sp. NPDC048824 (assembly GCF_043198455.1). NCBI lineage: Bacteria > Bacillati > Actinomycetota > Actinomycetes > Streptosporangiales > Thermomonosporaceae > Spirillospora > Spirillospora sp. NPDC048824. Next base: position 65,904 of record NZ_JBICUS010000018.1, read on the forward strand.
CTGATCAATCCGCTGCACGCCACCGAGCCCGTCCCGCCGGTGAACCCGTCCCCGTACTCGCCGATGAGCCGCCGGTTCGCCGCGCCGATCTACCTGCGCGTCGAGGATCTCCCCGAATTCGCGGCCCTTCCGTCCGAGGACCGTGAACGCCTGTCCGCCCTCGCGGCGCCGCTCCGCGCGGACGACGCCGCCCTGGACCGCGACGCGGTGTGGACGGCCAAACTGCAGGCCCTCGAAGCCCTCCACCGGCTCCCGCGCGGCACGGAGGCGCAGCGCGACTACGACGGGTTCCGCGACCGCGAGGGGGCGGCCCTCACCTCGTTCGCCACCTGGTGCGCGCTGACGGAGAAGCACGGCCCGGACTGGCGCCGCTGGCCCGCCGGTCTCCAGGACGCGGGGGGCCCGGCCGTCGCGGACGAGGCCGCCCGCCTCGCCGGCCGCGTCGACTTCCACGCCTGGCTGCAGTGGCGGCTGGACGGCCAGCTCACGGCGGCGCAGCGGACGGCCCGCGACGCCGGGATGCCGGTCGGGATCGTCCACGACCTGGCGGTCGGCGTCGCGCACGGCAGCGCGGACGCCTGGATCCACCGCGACCTGTTCGCTCCCGGCATGAGCGTCGGCGCGCCCCCCGACGAGTTCAACCAGCGCGGCCAGGACTGGGGCCAGCCGCCCTGGCATCCGCACCGTCTCGCCGAAGCCGCCTACGTCCCGTTCCGCGAGATGCTGGCCACGGCGTTCCGGCGCGGCGGCGGGCTGCGCCTCGACCACGCCATGCAGGTGTCGCGCCTGTGGTGGGTGCCCGAGGGCGGCTCACCGGCGGACGGCACCTACGTCCGCTATGACCGCGACGCCCTCCTCGGCTGCCTGACATGGGAGGCCGAACGCGCGGGCGCCGTGGTCGTCGGCGAGGACCTCGGCACCGTGGAACCCGGGTTCCGCGACGACCTGGCCGACCGCGGCGTCCTCGGCACGTCCCTCCTGTGGTTCGAGCGTGACGCGGCGGGACGTCCCAAGCCCCCCGACCGGTGGCGCGAACTCTCCCTCGCCACCGTCGGCACGCACGACATGCCGCCGATCACCGGCTTCGTCCACGGCGACCACATAGCCCTCCGCGACCGCCTCGGCCTCCTCACCCGGCCCCGCGCCGGCGAGGAGGACGACCATCGCCGCCGGCTCGCGGACTGGCTGGCCGTCCTGCACGCCGAAAACCTGCTGCCCACCCCGCCGGCCGAGATCATGAGGGCTCTGGACGCGGACTCGGCGGACCACGACGACGAGATCGTGACGGCCCTGCACGCCTTCCTGGCCCGCACCCCCGCCCGCCTCACGGGCATCTCCCTCGCCGACGCCGTCGGCGAACGCCGCACCCAGAACCAGCCGGGCACCACGAACGAGTACCCGAACTGGCGAGTCCCCCTGTCCGGCCCCGAAGGCCGCCCCGTCTTCCTGGACGACCTCCGGGCCCACGACGCCCTGAAGCTCTTCAGGAGAGCGTCGTCGTGATCCTCGTCGTCACGTCGTGGAGGAGGGTGTCGGGGCTCAGGGGGGTCGCGGCGATGGCGGAGAACAGGCCGGGGAGGCCCGGGAGAGGGTAGCGGTCGTCCTCGGCGTTGGCGAAGGCCGTCTTGCCGAGGGGGTGTCTGGACAGGGACCTGCGGGCCCGGGTCCAGGCCGCCTGGACCTCCTCCGGGGACGGGACCCCGAAGCCGTGACCGACCGGCGCGGCGTGGCGGAGTTTCACGAGCGCGCCGTCGGTGAAGTCGGAGGCGAGTCTGCAGCGGTCGGTGAGGTCGGTGCGGACGAGGTCGTCCAGGCGGGTCATGACCGTGCAGGGGGTCCGGCAGCGGGCGGCGCAGTCGCCCAGGGCGGAGGCGACCTGGCTGTGCTGGCGGTCGAGATAGGCGCGCCAGCCGGGCGGCGGCTCCTTGGAGACGCGCAGGGTGCGTTCGCACGCGGAGCGTTCCGGCCGGGTGTGGTCGCACATGCGGGCCGACCCGGGTTCGACGGGGACGCCGAAGCGGCTGCCCTCGCCCTCCACGGACGCGCCGATGCGGGCGGGGTCTCCGGCGTGTCCGAGGACCGGCTCCCACGCGAGCATCGGGAGGTACTCGCTCGCGATGTGGACGGCGGCGACGAGTGCGGCCATGTCGCGGCGGTGCCAGCGGATCGCGATGACCTCGAGCAGGAGGGAGTAGGCGGGGCGGAGGCTGGCGAGGGCGCCGCGGGGACGTTCCCGGGGCGCCTGCGGCATCCGGCTCGCGCGGGCGCGGTCGAGCAGGTCGTGGGGGACCTCGCCGGCGTCCTCGGGCATGCCGAAGTCCTCGGCGTCCAGGTCCAGGACGCGCTGCCCGAACGCGCAGAGGGCGGCGACGGCGCCCGCGCGGCCGTCCGGGACGAGACGGTCCCGCGCGACGAGCGCGGCCAGGTCCCCGAACGCGTACCGCCGGGCAAGCGCCGTCAGGACGTCCCGCACCGTCTCCACGCGATCCCCTCCCCGTGACCATGTAACGATCCCATGGTCACGGGGGTCGGGGACAGGCTCAATCAGACCCGTTCACGTGGCCGCGCCCAGGTGCCGGGGTCAGGTGGACGCGGCGCACGTGGCCCGGCCCGGCGGGCAGGTGCACACGGCCGGGGTCAGGTGGCCGCGGCGTCCTTCGCGCGGGCGCGCAGGGCGCGGGCGACGCCGTCGCGTCCCTCCGACAGGAGCCGGGCGAGCGCCGGCGGGGGCTTCTCGTCGGACAGGTACGCCTCGGTGCGGTCGAGCGTCGACTGCTCGATCACCAGGAAGGGGTAGGCGACCTCCGCGAACGTCTGGGACATGTCGCTGCTCCACTCCTTCCAGATGCGCCCGACCTCGGCGAAGTACCGGTCGACGTAGGGCACCAGCAGGTCGGCCTGGTCGGGCTCCACGAACCCGCCGAGCGTCGCCCGGTAGACGGCGTTGGGGAGGTCCCCCGACACGACCCGCTCCCACGCGGCGGACTTGGCGTCCGCGGACGGGATCGCGGCCTTGCAGCCGGCCGCGTGCCGTTCGCCGGCGGCGGTGCGGTCCCGCTCGTGCTCGGCGTCGATCTCGGCCTCGCCCGCCTTGCCGGTGACGACGAGGCGGCGGAGCAGGGACCAGCGCAGGTCGGTGTCGACGGTGAGGCCGTCGAGGACCTCGGAGCCGTCCAGCAGGGCCTGGACGAACGCCAGGTGGTCGCCGGAGACGGCGGACGCGGCGAACGCCTGCGTGTAGGCGAGCTGGAGGTCGGAGCCCGGCTCGGCCTCGCGGGCCAGGTCCGACAGCGTGTCGGCCAAGAGCGCCTGGCCGTCCGTGCGCCACGCCGGGTCGGCGTACTGCTGGACGGCGAGGCGGGCCTGCCGCAGCAGCGTCTGCGTGACCGAGATGTCGGTGACGCCGCGGATGCCCTTCGCGACGAGACGGACATAGTCGCGGGTGGCCATCTCGGCGTCGCGGGTCATGTCCCACGCCGCCGACCAGCACAGCGCGCGCGGCAGGCTCTCCTTGATGTCGCCGATGCTCTCGATCAGCGTTCGCTGCGAGTGCTCGTCCAGCCGGATCTTGGCGAAGGCGAGGTCGTCGTCGTTGACCAGGACCAGGTCGGGCCGCTTCTTTCCGACGAGCTGCGGAACCTCCGTCCGGGCGCCGACCACGTCCAGCTCGACGCGCTCCCGCCGGACGAGGCCGCCGGCGGTCCTGTCGTACAGCCCGATGGCGAGACGATGCGAGCGCAGCGTCGGGTAGTCGGCCTTGGCCTCCTGCAGGACGGCGAACGACGCGAAGTCGCCGCCGGCGTCCACCTCGTACTCGGGCCGCATCGTGTTGACGCCCGCGGTCTCCAGCCACTCCTTCGACCACGACGCCAGGTCGCGCCCGGACGTCTCCTCCAGCGCGCCCAGCAGGTCGGTCAGGACGGTGTTGCCCCACGCGTGCCGGTCGAAGTAGCGCCGCACGCCCTCCAGGAAGTTGTCGAGACCGACGTAGGCGACGAGCTGCTTGAGGACGGACGCGCCCTTGGCGTAGGTGATCCCGTCGAAGTTGACCTCGACGGCGCGGATGTCGGGGATGTCGGCGGAGATCGGGTGGGTGGACGGCAGCTGGTCCTGCCGGTACGCCCACGCCTTCTCCAGGTTCGCGAACGTCGTCCACGCGCCCTTCCACTTGGTGGCCTCGGACATGCACAGGACGCTCATGTACGTGGCGAACGACTCGTTCAGCCACAGGTCGTCCCACCAGCGCATGGTGACCAGGTCGCCGAACCACATGTGCGCCATCTCGTGCAGGATCGTCTCGGCGCGCCGCTCGTAGGCGGCGTCGGTGACCCGCGACCGGAAGACGTAGTCCTCCAGGAACGTGACGGCGCCCGCGTTCTCCATCGCGCCCGCGTTGAACTCGGGCACGAACAGCTGGTCGTACTTGCCGAACGGGTACTCGCGGCCGAAGACCTTCTCGAAGTAGCCGAAGCCCTGCCGGGTGACGTCCACGATCGCGGGGGCGTCGAGGTGCTCTGCCAGCGACGCCCGGCAGTACACGCCGAGGGGGATGACGGTGCCGTCGTCGCGGCGGTACTCGTCCCGGACGACGTGGTACGGCCCGGCGATGAGCGCGGTGATGTAGGTGGAGATCTGCGGTGTCGGCGGGAAGTGCCACACCCCGCCGGACGCGGAGTCGGCCGACTCGTTGGTGACGACCTCCCAGTCCTCCGGCGCGTGCACGGTCAGCTCGAAGGTCGCCTTCAGGTCGGGCTGGTCGAAGCAGGTGTACATGCGGTGCGCGTCGGCGGTCTCGAACTGCGAGTACAGGTAGACGCTGTCGTCGACGGGGTCCACGAACCGGTGCAGGCCCTCACCCGAACGCGAGTACGCGCAGTCGGCCACGACACGGAGTTCGTTCTCCGCGGCCAGGTCCGGCAGCGGCAGCCGTCCCTTCTCGGGGTCATAGGACGAGGGGTCCAGGGCCTTCCCGTTCAGCGTCGCCTCCCGCACGACGGCGCCGTGCAGGTCGACGAAGGTGGAGGCGCCCGTCTCGGCACTGCCGAACCGGGTCACCGTGGTGGACGCGAAACGTTCCTCACCCGTCGTCAGATCCAGCTCGACCGCGTACGACTCGACGGTGAGCAGCCGGGCCCGTTCCCGCGCCTCGTCGCGCGTGAGGTTGCCTGCCACATGAACTCCTTGGTCGGCTCAATCGCTTGGTGCCCTCATGTCTACCAATCACAGGGCGATCCGGCCCGTACGCCACGGTCATTGGAAACCTTCACGCGGGCGGGAATCGGGACGGGCGCGCCCCGGTTGTCGCCTTAAGGCATCCCGTATCGCGCTGTAGGAGACGACGTTGGCCAAGGACGATCTCACCCCCGTGGACTTCTGGTTCGACCCCCTGTGCCCTTGGGCCTGGATGACCTCCCGATGGATTCTTGAAGTGGAGAAGCTGCGCCCGATCGAGGTGCGCTGGCACGTGATGAGCCTGTCCGTCCTCAATGAGGACAAGGACGTACCGGAGGAGTACCGGCAGGGCCTCAAGGACGCCTGGGGCCCAGTGCGCGTGTGCATCGCCGCCGAGCAGAAGTACGGGCCGGAGGTGCTCGGAAGGCTCTATACCGAGTTGGGCACGCGCCGCCACCACGGCAAGCAGGAGTTCGGCCGTCCCTTCTTCGAGGAGGCGCTGACCGCGGCGGGTCTCGACCCGGCGCTCGCCGACGCCGCCGAGTCCACCGACTACGACGAGGCGTTGCGGGCCTCGCACAAGGACGGCATCGACCGCGTCGGCCAGGAGGTCGGCACCCCGGTGATCGAGGTCGAGGGCAACGCGTTCTTCGGCCCGGTGGTGTCGCCGGCCCCGCGGGGCGAGGCGGCCGTCAAGCTCTTCGACGGCGTGCTGGCCGTCGCGGCCACGGACGGTTTCTTCGAGCTGAAGCGCAGCCGCACCCGCGACCCGATCTTCGACTGACCCGTCCGTCACCCCCGAGCCACACATCGCTTGCTATTGCGACCATGTTGCAACTACTGCTGATGTGCCGTCACACTGGTCCCATCGCTAGAACAGGTTGGACGGTGAGTTCGGAGTGCACGTACCGGATGGTTTCATCGACGCGCCGGTGTCGATCGCGGCGGGTGCGGTCGCGGTGGCGGGCGTCGGGATCGCGCTGCGCGGCGCGCGGCGCGAGCTCGACGACCGGACCGCACCCCTCGCGGGACTGACGGCGGCGTTCGTGTTCGCCGCGCAGATGCTCAACTTCCCGGTCGCCGCCGGGACGAGCGGCCACCTGCTGGGCGGGGCGCTCGCGGCCGTACTCGTCGGGCCCTACACCGGAGTGCTGGCCGTCTCGGTCGTCTTGTTCCTGCAGGCGCTGCTGTTCGCGGACGGAGGCCTCAGCGCGCTCGGCGTCAACATCATCCTGATGGCGCTGGTCACCGTCGTGGTGGGCTACGCCGTCTTCCGGCTGCTCTTGCGCGTGCTGCCCAAGACGCGGGCGTCGGCGGGCGGGGCGTCGTTCGCGGCGGCGCTCGTGTCGGTGCCCGCGTCCGCCTTCGCGTTCACGCTGATCTACGCGGTCGGCGGGACGGCGGACGTGTCGATCGGCAAGGTCGCCGCCGCGATGCTCGGCGTGCACGTGCTGATCGGCATCGGCGAGGCGCTGATCACCGCCGTGACCGTGTCGAGCGTGCTCGCCGTCCGGCCCGACCTCGTGTACGGGGCGCGCGGCCTGATGAAGCCGGTCGAGCTGCGCACCGCCCAGCCCACCCCGTCCCAGGCCTGAGGAGGAGGCAGATGGCCGCCAAGCGTTTCTTCGTCGGGTTCCTGCTGGTCTCCCTCGTCCTCGCGGGGCTCGTCAGCTACTACGCCAGCGGCAGCCCGGACGGGCTGGAGAAGGTCGCCGAACAGGAGGGCATCAGCGCCGAGGAGAAGGACCACGCGCTCAAGGACTCCCCGCTCGGCGACTACGGGGTGAAGGGCGTCGGCAACGAGTGGGTCTCGGCCGGGCTGTCCGGCGTGATCGGCGTCGGGGCCGTCCTTCTCGTCGGCGGCGGGCTGTTCTGGGCCGTCCGGCGGCGCGGCCCCGGCCCGGCGCCCGGCCGGAAGGCACCGGACCGGGAGGGGCCGGACGAGAAGGCGCCGGCCGGAACGTCCGGGCAGGGGTAGTGGGCGCCGGACACGCGCACCGGCTGTACGTGCCGGGCGCGTCGCCGGTGCACCGGCTGCCGCCGCAGACCAAGATCGTCGCCGTGCTGGCGTTCGTGCTGCTGGTCGTCGCCACGCCCCGGGAACGGATGTGGGCGTTCGGCGCGTACGCGCTGCTCCTCGCGGCCGTCGCGCTCATCGCCCGCGTCCCGTTCCGGACGGTCGCGCGGCGGACCGTGATCGAGGTCCCGTTCGTCGCGTTCGCGATCCTCCTGCCGTTCGTCGCCGAGGGCGAGAGGATCGCCCTGCTGGGCCTGCGGGTGAGCGAGGGCGGGATGTGGGACGCCTGGAACATCCTCGCCAAGGGAACCCTCGGCGTGGTCGCGTCCATCCTGCTCGCCGCGACGACGGAGCCGCGGCTGCTGCTCCTCGGCATCGAGCGGCTGCGGATGCCGTCGCTCCTCACGCAGATCGCCACGTTCATGCTCCGGTACGTCGACGTCGTCACGGCCGAGCTGGGACGGATGAAGGTGGCGCGGGCCTCCCGGGGCTTCGAGGCGCGCGGCGTCCGCGCCACGGGCGTGCTCGCCAAATCGGTCGGCGCGCTGTTCCTGCGCTCCTACGAGAGGGGCGAACGCGTCCATCTGGCGATGATGAGCCGCGGCTACGACGGCCGCATGCCCGTCGTGCACGACGTGGGCGCGACGGCCGCGCAGTGGACGGCCGCCGCCGCGCTGCCCTCGGCCGCGGCCCTGGTCGCGCTGGCTGCTTGGATCGCGTCATGACGCCATCGCTGGAAGTGAAGGGCCTCGCCTACGCCTACCCCGACGGCACGCAGGCCCTCTACGGCGTCGACCTCACGATCGCGCGTGGTGAGAGGGTCGCGCTGCTCGGGCCGAACGGCGCCGGGAAGACGACGCTCGTGCTGCACCTGAACGGCATCCTGCACGGCGGCCTCGGCGAGGTCGGGGTCGGCGGGCTCGCGGTCGAACCGGGCGACAAGAAGACGCTGAGGGAGATCCGCCGCCGTGTCGGCATCGTCTTCCAGGACCCCGACGACCAGTTGTTCATGCCGACCGTCCGCGAGGACGTCGCGTTCGGCCCGGCCAACCTCGGGATGCGCGGCGCCGAACTGGACCGCAGGGTGCGGGACGCGCTGGCCCGCGTCGGCATGCTGGACGTCGCCGACCGGCCGCCGCAGCACCTCAGTTTCGGGCAGCGCCGCCGCGTCGCCGTCGCGACGGTCCTGGCGATGGAGCCGGAGATCCTCGTGCTGGACGAGCCGTCGTCGAACCTGGACCCGGCGAGCCGCCGCGAACTGGCGGAGATCCTGCTGAGCCTGGACGTGACGGTCCTGATGGTGACCCACGACCTCCCGTACGCGGCCGAGTTGTGCCCGCGGTCGGTGATCCTGTCCGGCGGAGTCATCACGGCCGACCGCCCCACCCGGGACCTGCTCATGGACGCCGATCTGCTGGCCGCGCACCGCCTGGAACTGCCCTTCGGGTTCGACCCGGCGGCCGCCGTCCGCTGAGCCGTCCGCCGGGCCGTCCGCCGGTCCGGCCGATTCGGTGGTCTTCGGCCGTTCAGCTTGCCTCCCGCCCGTCCCCTCCACCAGACTCGATTGCCCGACACTGGTAACGGTTTTCATATCCGAAATGGGGTAATCGTGAAGGTTGCGTTCGTCGGCAAGGGCGGCAGCGGCAAGACCACCCTCTCGTCGCTGTTCGTCCGGCACCTGGCCGCGCGCGGGCTGCCGGTGGTGGCCATCGACGCCGACATCAACCAGCACCTCGGGGTCGCGCTCGGCCTGGACGAGGACCGCGCGGCGAAGATCCCCGCACTGGGCGACCGGATCCCCGAGATCAAGGAGCATCTGCGCGGCGACAACCCCCGCATCTCCTCCGCGTCCGCGATGGTCAAGACCACCCCGGCCGGGACGGGTTCGCGGCTGCTGCGGTTCCGCGGCGACGACCCCGTCCACAACGCCGGGCAGGAGGTGGGGGCGGGCGGCGAAACGGGTGGGGCCGGTATCACGCTCCTCGCCACCGGCCCGTTCAACGACGACGACCTCGGCGTGGCCTGCTACCACTCCAAGACCGGCGCGGTCGAGCTCTACCTCAACCATCTGGTGGACGCGCCGGGCGAGTACGTCGTCGTCGACATGACCGCCGGCGCGGACACCTTCGCGTCCGGACTGTTCACGCGCTTCGACCTGATGTTCCTGGTCGCCGAACCCACCCGCAAGGGCGTCGGCGTGTACCGGCAGTACACCGAGTACGCCCGCGACTACGACGTCGCCATCCGCGTCGTCGGCAACAAGGTGCAGTCCGACGCCGACGTCGCCTACCTGCGCGAGCACGTCGGCGGCGACCTGCTGACCTGGATCGGGCAGTCCGCCGCCGTCCGGGCGCTGGAGCAGGGCCGGGACGGCGTCGTCCTGGAGGACGGCAACGTCGCCGCCCTCGACCGGATGCGCGCCGAAGTGGACGCGCGCGTCAAGGACTGGGACGAGTTCCAGCGGCTCGCCGTCGAGTTCCACGTCAAGAACGCACGGAGCTGGGCGAGCAGGGCGGCGGGAGAGAACCTGGAGGAACAGGTCGACCCCGGATTCCGCTTCCCGGCCGCCTACCGGGTGTAGCGCGGGGCCTACCGGCGGGCACCGATCGCCACTACCCTTGCGCGCCATGACGATGCGGCGGATGGTGGTCATGGCGGGGGGCGCGATAGCGCCCATCGCCCTTCTCGCGTTGCTGTTCAACAACCAATGGATCGTCGACGCGACTCGGAAGAGCGACTTCGATTTCCACACGGGCATTGGGCCGCTGGTGGGTGCGTTCCAGTTCCCCCAGTGGCGGCTTACGCCGGGGGTGGGCGACTGGAGCTACCTGCTCGCCGTCGACTTCTCCTTCCTGCTGTTCCTCGCCCTGCTCGCGCTGATGGTCTTCGCCGGGGCCAGGACGATCGAACCGCGCCAGGGTGTGCTCGGCGCGGTCATCACCGGCTGGTGGGCCACCACCGTCGCGGGCGGGGTGGCGGGCCTCATCGGCGGCGCCCTGGTGGGCTGGACGATCGACGTTCCCGGCCCCATGCTGAGCCGCACCATCTGGAGCATGATCGGCAACGGCGCGAGCTTCGGCTTCATGTTCGGCTGGATCGCGGGCCTCGGCGCGCTCGGCGGCTTCCTGCTCACCCGTCCGCGCGACCGGGCTCAGCAGCAGCCCTACGGCGCACAGCAGCCCTATGGTGCGCATCAGCCGTACGCCCCGCAGGCCTACGCCGCACAGCAGCCGGGCGCGCAGATGCCGCAACAGCCAATGCCGCAACAGCAGATGCCTCCGCAGGGGATGCCCCAGCAGGGAGTGCCGCAGCAAGGAGCACCGCAACAGGGAGTACCGCAGCAGCCGATGCAACCGCACCCGTCAGCGGTTCCCTATATCCCGCCGCAGGGCCAGCCGCAGCAGCAGCCCCCGTGGGGCGCCGCACCCGCTCCGCAGCAGCCCGGGGCGCCCGCCCCGCAGCAGTTCGGCGCGCCGCCCGTCCCGCCGCAGCCGCCCGTCGAGCCGGAGCCGGAGCCGGCCGAGCCTGAGCCTGAGCCGGCCGAACCTGAGCCCGAGCGCCCCGCGGACGACGCCGAGGAACCGGACGCGCCCGAGACGCAGGTGCCCGAGGACGCCACCGAGGACGACGACCTGAACCTGGCGGACCGGACGATCGTCGACCGCAGGCGCGACGACGACTGACCGGCCACCCCCGCGCGCACGGCCCCCCGGTGCCTGCGAGAATCGGCTTCATGCGCGTGTTTCTTGGATCCGACCATGCCGGCTTCGAACTGAAGGAGCACCTGGTCTCCTGGCTGGATGCGAACGGTCATGAGGCCGTCGACTGCGGCGCGTTCGAGTACGACGCCGTCGACGACTACCCGCCGTTCGTCCTGAGGGCCGCCGAGCGGACGGCCGCGGAGCCGGGGACGCTGGGCGTCGTGATCGGCGGATCCGGCAACGGCGAGGTGATCGCGGCCAACAAGGTCAAGGGCGTGCGCGCCGCGCTCGTCTGGAGCGAGGACACCGCCGCCCTCGCCCGCGAGCACAACGACGCGAACGTCATCAGCCTTGGCGCACGGCAGCACGACCTGGCGTCCGCGACCCGGTTCGTGGAGCTGTTCATCGAGACGGCGTACTCCAAGGAGCCGCGCCACACCCGCCGGATCGAGATGCTCGGCGACTACGAGCGGACGGGTGAGCTCCCGCCGCTGCCGGGCGGGAACTGACCCGGCGGCGAATCGGCCCGGTGGCGGGCCGGTCAGAGGCCGTTCGCCGGGGGTTTGCGGGCACCGCCGCGTTTGCCGAGGCGGCGCCGCTCGTTCTTGGCGGCCTTCGTCCGCTTGGCGGGCTCGGCGGGCCTACCGGAGCCGGGGCCCGTTCCCGCGCCGGCGGCCGGCGCCTCCTCGCCTTCGGTCCGCGGACGTGAGACGTCCCGTGCCCGCATCGCCGCGTCCACCGTGATGCGCATTCCCTGCTGTCCCACGTGCCGCCGCCTCTCCTGGTCCACCTGCCCGTTCCGCACCATCTACCCGGAGAAACGGTAGCTGGAGCGTTGCAAATAGTCACCGGTGGGCCGGATACCGACCTGTCGGGGTGATTGCTCGATACAGTGCCGGAGTCATGCTTCAACGACTGGTGCACCTCCTTCCGCCGAGAGTGCGCGCCGTGCTGCGCCGTATCCCGGTGCTCGTGGTGCTGTACCGGTGGCTGCGCCGGGGGAAGCTGACCAGGGAGCGGTACGTGTTCGCGGCCCTGGCGGTCCTGGCGATCGGGATCGGAATCGCGACGGCGAAGGACACGCGCGGCCTGGCCCCCTCCGGGGTGCTGGTGCTGATCGTGCTCGGCGGCGGGCTGCTGCTGAGGGTGCGGAGCCTGGTCGCGCTGCTCGGCGTCGTGGTCGCGATGGTGGCCTACAACGCCTGGGCCGACGTCCCCGCGATCGGCATCGGGATGATCGCCACGCTGACGATCACCGCGGTGCTCGCGCTCACCCTCGCGCGGACGCGCCAGCAGCTCGGCGTGCAGGGCCTGCGCGGCGACTCGATGCTGCTGGAGCTGCGCGACCGGCTGAAACGCCAGGGGGAGATGCCCGAGCTGCCGGACGGCTGGGACTCCCAGGTCGTGCTGCTGCAGGCCGGCGGGTCGTCGTTCGGCGGCGACTTCGTGGTGTCGGCGTGCGACGGCGACACACTGGAGGTCGCGCTGGTCGACGTCTCGGGGAAGGGCACCGACGCCGGAACCCGCGCACTGATGCTGTCGGGCGCGTTCGGCGGGCTTCTTGGATCGATCCAGCCAGAGCGTTTCCTGCCCGCGTGCAACGATTACCTGCATCGCCAGCGGTGGGACGAGGGATTCGTCACGGCCGTGCACGTCGTCGTCGATCTGAAGTCGGGGGAGTACACGGTCGAGTCGGCGGGGCACCCGCCGGCCGTGCAGTTCGACGCGGGAAGCGGCGCCTGGCAGGTCAGCCCCGCCAAGGGCGTGGTGCTGGGGGTCGTGCCCGATCTGCGCTGCATCCCCGAACACGGGCTGCTGCGGCCGGGCGACGCGCTGCTGCTGTACACCGACGGGCTGGTGGAGTCGCCGGGCAGTGACCTCGACACCGGCATTGACCGGCTCCTCGGCGAGGCGGAGCGGCTCGTCCCGCAGGGGTTCGGCAGCGGCGCGAAAGAACTGGTGGAGACGATGGCGGCGGCCCGCGACGACGACTGCGCCCTCGTCCTGATCTGGCGCACCTGACCGTCCGGGCGGACACCCCGGCGCAGGATCGCTAGGGGCGCCTGTGCCGGCCTCTCTGCTTTTCGTGTTTCGCCTTGTGCTTCGGTTTGTGCTTCGGTTTGTGCGACTTCACCGGCTGTCTGGGCGGTGCCGGTTTGATGAAGCCCGCACGCTTCGTCGTGGTGGGGGAGACCGTCGGTGTCGACGGGGCCGGTGTCGTCGGCGATGGCTGCGGGTCGCTCTTGCCCTGTGTCAGCCCGACGATGATGGCGCCGACCAGTATGGTGCCCGCGGCGGCGCCGGCGCCCGCCAGCAGCCGGGTCCGCGTGGACGACCTGGCACCCGCCACACCGATCGGCGTGAACGCTTTGGTGTCGGTCTCCTCCTGGACGTACCGCCGGGCCGGACGAGGCGCGGCGGGAGCCGGCGCGCCCGCCGCCGAGGGCGCCGCGGCCGTGCGCGGGCCGAGCCGCTCACCGGCATGCGGCTCCTGCTGCTCGACGAGCGTGAGCAGCAGGTCGGACGCGGTCGGACGTTCGGCCGGGTTCTTGGCCAGTGCGGACCGGACGGCCGCGACCAGCGATTCCGGCAGTCCCGACAGGTCGGGATCCTCGGTGGCGGTGCGGAGCGTCGCGGGATCGCCGCCGATCGGCATCCGTCCCGTCCCCGCGTGGGCGATGAGGCAGCCCCAGGCGAAGACGTCGGCCGCGGGCGTCGCGGGACCGCCGATGAGCACCTCCGGCGCCATCCACCCGGGGGTGCCGAGGACCTGGCCGGTGGCGGCGGTCGCGCCGCAGGAGTCCTGGCTGCGCGCGATGCCGAAGTCGATGACGCGGCACCCGGACAGGGTGAGCATCACGTTGGCGGGTTTGACGTCGCGGTGCACGAGCCCGGCCGCGTGGATCGCCGCGAGCGCCGACGCGACGCCGACGGCGACGCCGTGCAGGTCGGCGGCCGGCAGCGGCCCGTCGCCGACGAGCCGGTTGTGCAGCGAGATGCCGCCCACGTACTCGGTGACGAGGTAGGGACGGCCGTCCTCCTCGCCGTGCGCGAGGACCCGCGCGGTGCAGAACGAGGCGACGCGGCTCGCGAGGTACGCCTCGTCCTTGAAACGCCGCCGGTAGGACGGGTCGCCCGCCAGGTGCGGATGGATGGTCTTCACCGCGACCCGGCCGCCGGAGTCGGGGTCGGTGCCGAGATAGACCATCCCCATGCCGCCCGAGCCGAGGCGGCCCAGCAGTGTGTGCCCGCCGACCTCGCGGGGGTCGGCGGGTTCCAGCGGCCTGATGTCTCCGTCCATGGGGTGTTCGCGGCTCCCTCGCTTCTCTCCTGTCCGCCTATCCCCGATCGGCGGCGGATTATGGCGCGTTCTTCCAGGAAGTGCGGAAACGTGATCGTCACGTCGATGTAGCGCCCCGTGCACCGGAGAAGTGCAGGGTGGAGGTGGTTCGGCAGCAGGCCCGGCCCCCGATGGAACCTCCTCGGCGCGCGGGTGGTGGGCGGCTGGCGGCACCGGAGAAGATGCCCGCGTGGCCGGCGCCCTCAGGGGTGGGAGGTGTGGCCGCGCGGGCATCTGTCCGGTATGTAGTGATGTTTCGCAGGGCAATGGTCTGGTAACAACCAGTTCTGCGTTCACCCCCAGGCGCTGGGACACGACGCGGCGCCGGCCGCCGCAGGCGAGCGGAAAGGGGGGAGGGCGCCGGGGTGCGGAACATCGGGGACCTGATGTCGCCGTCGTGCTGGTCGGTGCGGACCCGCGTGACCGCCGCGGCGACCCTGGTCGTCGCCCTGCTGCTCGTGATCGGCGTCGTCCTCTTCTACCAGACCGTCCGTGCCACGGTGTACCAGGGACTGCATGACAGGGCCGGCGCCGCCGTCGCGGAACTCGCCACGCTCGTCCGCACAAGCGATCCGCGGGGCACGGTTCCCGTCCAGAACACCGACTTCAACGTTCTCCAGGTGGTGACCGAGAAGGGCGGCATCCTCGCGTCCAGTGAGTCGCTGCGCGGGCACGGCCCGCTGGAGGTGCCGGCGCCGCGCGTGGTGGACGAACCCGTCTACCGGACCATCGACATCCAGGGAAAGGGCCCGGTCTACCTGGTCACCGAACGGATTCAGACTCCGGACGGCCGGCGGATCGTGCACGCCGGCGCACCGATCACCGTGTTCATCCGCTACCAGGGCCTGTTCATCGGCATGCTCGTAGCGGTGGTGGTCCTCGGCACCGCCGCGGCCGGCTGGATCGTGTCGCTGTCGGTGCGGCGGGCGCTGCGGCCGGTGCGGACGATGAGCGCCGAACTCGCCGACATCACCGGGCGCGCCCTGGACCGCCGCGTGACCGTCCCCGATCCGGTCGACGAGGTGTCCGAGCTGGCCGAATCGGTGAACGTGACGCTGGGCAGGCTGGAGGAGTTCTTCACCCGCCAGCGCGCCTTCGTCGCGGACGTCTCACACGAGCTGCGCAGCCCGCTCACCGGACTGCGGGCCGAGCTGGAGGTGGCGCTGGAACATCCCGAGGACGAGGACTGGCCGGCGGTGGCGCGGGCGGCGCTCGCCGACGCCGACCGGCTCCAGGGCATCGTGAGCGACCTGCTGATCCTGGCCAAGCTAGGCGCGGGCGTACAGGTCGCGCGGCAACTGATCGACCTCGGCGAAATGGTCCGCGCGGAGACGGCACGGCGTGCACGGCGCGTCCCCGTCGAGATCGCCGTGGACGAGGGGATCATGGTGCGGGTCACGCCCCACCACATGGCCAGGCTGCTGACGAACCTGCTCGACAACGCCGAGCGGCACGCGGAGTCACGGATCCGGGTGACCGTGACCACGGCCGGGCCGGACGCCGTCATGGAGGTCCGTGACGACGGTGCCGGGATCGCGCCCGAGGACCGCGAGCGCATCTTCCGGCGTTTCCACCGGCTCGCCGAGGGCCGCGCGAGCGACCCCGGCGGCACCGGCCTCGGGCTGACGATCTCCCGCGACATCGCCCGCGCGCACGGCGGGACGCTCATCGCCGCGGACAGCGACAAGGGCGGGCGCCTCGTCCTGCGCATCCCCCGGCCGGTGCCGTAGTCACGGGGGGGCGTGGGTCACCGGACGAGCCGCGGTCACGTCGCGGGCGGACGGCGGGCCGCGTGCCGGGTCGCCTGCTCGAACGCGTGCCCGGCCTGGAGGACGGCGAGGTCCGCGTGATGCGGGCCGACGATCTGCAGCCCCACCGGCAGCCCGTCCCCGGTGAACCCGGCGGGCACCGACAGCGCGGGGCAGCCGGTCGCCGAGACGAGGAAGCACGACCGCATCCACTCCAGGTAGTCGGGCATCGGCTCCCCGGCGACCTCGTCCGGGTACTCGATCCCGGCGTCGAACGGCGGCACCTGGCTGACCGGCAGGAGCAGCACGTCGAACCGCCCGAAGAATTTCCGGACCCGGTGGAACAGAGCCGTGTGCAGCACCTCCGCCCGCCCGATGTCGGCGCCGGTCAGCGAGCGCCCGGCGTCGATGTTCTGCGCGAGGGACGGTTTGACGTCGGCGCGGCGCTCGTCCAGGAGGGGGCGGAGCGCGATGTCCCAGTGCCAGGCGCGCAGCGTCCGGAAGACCTCGTCCGCGCCGGACAGGTCGGGGCACGCCTCCTCCACCGCGCAGCCGAGCTCTTCGAACACCTTGACGGCCGGTTCGAGGACGCCGGTGACGGCCGGGTCGACGGGCACCGCTCCGCCGAGGTCGGGGGACCAGGCGACGCGCAGCCCGGCGACGTCCCGGCCGAGCGGCCCGGCGAACGCCGAACCGGGCGTCTCCAGCGCGATCGGGCTGCGCGGGTCGGGCCCGGCGAGCACCGACAGCAGCAGCGCCACGTCCGCGACCTCGCGGGCCATCGGGCCCTGCACGCCCAGCGTCGACCAGCCCGCCGGCACCGGCCATGACGGCACCCGCCCCGGGGACGGGCGGAACCCGACGACGTTGCAGAACGACGCGGGGTTGCGCAGCGACCCGCCCATGTCGCTGCCGTCCGCCAGCGGGTGCATCCCGCACGCCAGCGCGGCCGCCGCCCCGCCGCTGCTGCCGCCCGCCGACCGGGACGGGTCGTAGGGGTTGCGGGTGAGGCCGAACACCGGGTTGAACGTGTGCGACCCGGCGGCGAACTCCGGCACGTTCGTCTTGCCGAGCGTGATCACCCCGGCGGCCCGCATCCGCTCGATGACCAGCTCGTCGGTGTCCGGAACATGATCGGCGAAGATCGGCGACCCGGACGTGGTGCGGATGCCCCGCGTGGCGTGGGTGTCCTTGTGCGCGACGGGCAGGCCGTGCAGCGGTCCGGGCCGGGCCCCGGCCGCCAGTCGTTCGTCGGCGTCGTGCGCCTGCCGCATCGCCTCCTCCGCGACCAGCGTGACCACGGCGTTGACCTGCGGGTTCGTCCGTTCGATCTGGTCGAGATGCGCCCGGACGACCTCGCGCGCCGACAACTCGCGGTCGCGGATACGCCGGGCGAGATCACGGGCGGACATGAAGTGGATCTCGTCGGACAACGTGGGTTCCCTTCTGCCGGGTCCCACCAGTGTCCACCCCCGCGCACCGGCCGGCCTGCCGCCGAGGTCATGATGGGCGCGTGACTGAACGAGTCGGTGCGCGCGAGCTGCTGCGCCGCGTGCTGGACGAGGATGGCTGGACGTGCTGGGACACCCCTCCCGCCGGGCTGCCCGGCCCCGCGTCCCCCTACGGGAGGGAACTCGCCGCCGCCCGCGAACGCAGCGGATGCGACGAGGCCGTCGTCACCGGGGAGGGCCGGCTGCGCGGCCGCCGCGTCGCGTTCGTCGTGTCCGAGTTCCGCTTCCTCGCCGGTTCGATCGGCCTCGCGACCGCCGACCGGATCGTCGCCGCCGTCGAACGCGCCACCGCCGAGGGCCTTCCGCTGCTCGCCGCGCCGTCGTCCGGCGGCACCCGCATGCAGGAGGGGACGGCCGCGTTCGTCCAGATGGCCCGCATCACCGCCGCCGTCATGGCCCACCGTGCCGCCGGGCTGCCCTACCTCGTCTATCTGCGGCACCCCACGACGGGCGGGGTGTTCGCCTCGTGGGGGTCGCTCGGTCATATGACGGCCGCCGAACCCGGCGCGCTGATCGGTTTCCTGGGGCCGCGCGTTTACGAGGGGCTGTACGGGGAGCCGTTCCCCAGCGGCGTTCAAATCGCGGAGAACCTTGCCGCCAAGGGACTCCTGGACGCCGTGATGGACATCGACGACCTGGGCGAGGTGGCGTCCCAGGCGTTGAACGTCCTATGCGGAAGCCCGCCCGTGTCTGCCTCGGCCCAGGCTCCCGTGGGGGTCGTCCGAGAGGTGACGGCATGGGAGTCGATCGAACGGTCCCGCCGCCCCGACCGTCCAGGCGTCCGCGAACTACTCCGGTACGGCGCGACGGACGTGACCCCTCTGTCGGGCACCGGCCAGGGAGAGGCCGACCCGGGCCTGCTGCTCGCCCTGGCCCGATTCGGCGCGGCCCCTTGCGTCGTCGTGGGCCAGGATCGGAGCAGCCAGCGCACCGGCCACCCCCTTGGCCCGGCCGGCCTCCGCGTTGCCCGGCGCGGGATGAGCCTGGCCGCCGAGCTGGCCCTGCCGCTGGTCACCGTGGTCGACACGCCCGGCGCCGTCCTGTCCGCCGAGGCGGAGGAGGGCGGCCTCGCCGGCGAGATCGCCCGCTGCCTGGCCGACCTGATCACCCTTCCCGCGCCGACGCTGTGCCTGCTGCTGGGCGAGGGCACGGGCGGGGCGGCGCTGGCGCTGCTGCCCACCGACCGGGTGCTCGCCGCCGCCCATGCCTGGCTCTCCCCGCTCCCGCCCGAGGGCGCGTCGCTGATCGTCCACCGGACCGTCGCACGGGCGCACGAGATGGCGGCGGCGCAGGGCGTCCGCTCGGCGGACCTCCTGCGCGACGGCCTGGCGGACGAACTCGTCCCCGAGCACCCGGACGCGGCGGACGAGCCCGAACCGTTCTGCCGCCGCGCCGCGGCCGCCGTGGAACGAGGACTCTCCGGCCTGGTCCCCGGCGGACCCGCCGCCCGCCAGGCCCGCTATCGTCCGCCCACATGACCGACCCCGTCACCCGGACGGCCTACGACGCCGTCGCCGCCCTCTACGCCGACACCTTCCGCGACGTTCTCGACGCCCTTCCGCTGGGCCGCGCGCTGATCACCGCGTCCTGGCCCCGGGCGGGCACCTCCTGCTCGCCTTCCAGGCATGCGACGGCGACGTACCGCGGTCCTTCGATCACAAGGTCACCCTCGCCTACCGCTGGCCGCCCGACCGGCTCGCCGCCCTGCTCCGCGACGCCGGCCTGAACGAAGCCGCCCGCCTCGTCCGGGAACCGACCGACCTGGAACGCTTCCCGGCAGGCCACCTCCTGTTCCGCAAACCTGCATAGCCCCGGTCGTCGTCCGGCGGGGCACTGGTACCCGTGCGCGGCACCGGTCCCCCGTGCGGGGGAGGCGGATGGTGCCGACGGGTGATCCGGATGGCCGGTCACGGCTGTGACCTTGGAATCGTCAGACTTTCCGAGAGAGGCAGCGATGACCGTTCTGAGTACGCCGGCGGCTCCGGCCGGGTGGCTGCGAGCCATGTGGGCCGCCGCACACGAACCTGTTGCGGGTGTTCCCCGCTGGGCGCGGATCGCCGCGCTGGCCGTCCCGTTCACCGTGCTGCCTTCCGGGCTGTGGCGGATCGCGGCCTTCACCTTCCATCTTCCGATCGTCAGCGGTCGCCTGAGGCAGGGGGACACGAACGGCGACCTTCCGTCCTGGGTGCCCCTTGAGGTGTACGTGGTGCTGCTCTCGATCGTGTCGGAGCTGGTGGCCTTCACCGCGATCGGGTTGATAGCCCGCTGGGGCGAGGTGTTCCCCCGCTGGATACCGGGCCTGCGCGGCCGCCGCGTCCCGACCATGGCCGCCGTGATCCCCGCCGCCGTCGGCGCCGCGATCCTCACGGTGCTGTGGACGGTCACCGTCGTGAACTGCGTGGTCTTCCAGGAGACGATCCAGGGGCGCCCGCTGGAGAACGACGCCCCCATCGGTTTCCATGACTGGAAGGGTGTGCTCGGCGTCGTCGCCTACGCGCCGCTGGTGCTGTGGGGGCCGCTGCTCGCCGCCGTCACCGTCGCCTACTACCGGCGCCGCACGCGCTTGGTTCGAGCCGCCACCTGACTCCGGAGACGTCCCCGGCAGGGGACACGGGCGTCGCTTGTCGCGTACCCGGCGAACGTTCCCGGACGACCGGCGACCACTGAGCCGCACGGCTTCCCCATTGACGGTCTAGGCGCGGGTGCAGACGATCGTCGTGCGGCTGCCGCCTTCGGTGTGCACGATGCGGACGGTGCCATTGGAGCGGGTGACCTTCAGGCTCTCCCCGGAGGACCCAGAGGGTCCGGTGGGCGGCTGCCACGAGAACACGCGAGCCGTTTCTGAGGGCACCTTCGCCGGTACGCCGTGCACCACTGCCTGCCCTCCTCCGAAGAACTCGCCAACGTGGATGTGCAGTTTCCCGTCTATCAGCGCCCACCCTCCCATCGGGGTTTCGTCGCGTTGCTCGACACGGAGTCTCCACGTCGACTCGTCGACCCGTGCCGTCCCGCTGATCTGATCGCCGCCTGCCATGGTCACCTGGATCTTCCATTCACCCCGGACGAACGCGGCCACCGCTTTCGCTGCGGGACCGTTCGATCTCGCGCCGCTTCCGCTCGGACCGGTACGATCGTCCCCGGTCCTGCCGCCCCGGCCGGTATCGCCGCCACCGTGGGCTTCGCCGCCGGCCCCATCGCCGTTACAGGCTGCGAGGACACTTGCTCCGACGCCTATCATCAAATAGCGCAGCGTCGTTCGCCGTCCCATGACCTTAGCCACAGTCCGGACGTCTCGCACCGTCATTGGATGACCCCCGAAAATCGTATGAACAATGGACGCTGAGCGAGTTGCCGACTACGCAGAAACGCCATATTTTTCTACATTCTTGGAAGTGTCGATCAAGATATAATGCCATTCATTGTGACAGTGGACCAGGCGGTCCATTCAGACTATCTCATGATCTGGTCCGTCCGCGCAAACCCCGGCCGCCGCGGTTGTGTGCAATGGGCCGGCTCAACGCCGTCCGACCTGGTGGTGAATGGTCCGGCAAGGTGAATGGTGGGGACGGCGCAACGGCCGCCGGCCGGACACAGGGGCTACCGGAGAGTACGGTTGGCGCAACCCCCTGGGCTTGGAGGATCGCATGGCGCAGTTGACCGAGATGGTTCCCCCCGCGGCGGCGGGCGCCGTACTCCGTGGCGTGTTCGCGTTGCCGGCGCCGGTCAAGCGGCTGATCGTGGGAGCACCGGTGAGGCGGGACGGGCAGGAGCTGGCGCTGGACGCGCAGCTGCTGATCCTGATGTCGCGGCTGGAAGGCAGGAACCTGACGGCGGACACGGTGGAGAAGTCGCGCGACGGGCTCGCGCGGGCGAAGGTGCTCATGGGCCGGGTGCCCGCGCGTCCGGTGAAGACCCGCGAGGTGACGATCCCGGACGCCATCGCGGGGCGGCTCTACACCCCCAAGGGGCTCGCGGACGGGTCGCCACTGCTCGTCTTCTACCACGGCGGCGGCTGGGTCATCGGCGACATCGAGACGCACGACACGGTGTGCCGGTATCTCGCCGTGCACGCCGAGGTCCGGGTCCTGTCGGTGGGGTACCGGCTCGCCCCCGAGCACCGGTATCCGGCGGCGGCGGACGATGCCATGACCGCCTACGAGTACGCGGTGAAGAACGCCGCGGAGCTGGGCGCCGACGCCGGGGCCGTCGCGGTCGGCGGGGACAGCGCGGGCGGCAATCTCGCGGCGGTCGTGGGGCTCCTCGCGGAACGCAAGCCGGACTTCGCGCTGCTGTTCTACCCGGCGACCGACCTGACGGGCCGGCGGCGTTCGCGGGAGCTGTTCGCGGACGGGTTCTACCTCACCGACGCCGACATGACGTGGTTCAGCGACCACTACTGCCCTGAGGAGCGCCGGAAGGAGCCCGCCGCGTCGCCGCTGCTGGCCGACGATCTGGCCGGGTTCCCGCCGACCTACCTCGTGACCGCCGGGTTCGACCCGCTGCGCGACGAGGGGGAGGAGTTCGCGAAGCGGCTCGAGAAGGCCGGGGTGCGGGTCGCTCTGCGACGGCAGGAGGACCTCATCCACGGGTTCGCGAACATGTGGCCGCTGGGCGGACGGTTCCAGGAGGCGATGTCGGAGGCGGCGGGCGCGCTGCGCACCGCCCTGGCCCTGAACGCCAAGCCCTGACCCGCCGCAGTGAGCACACGGGCCCGGCCCCTGGTGAGGCCGGGCCCGTGTGCAGACCAGGTCAGAGGGGCAGGCCCGTGAAGACCATGACTTTTTCCTCGGTGTAGTCGGCCATCGCCGACTGGAGGCCCTCGCGGCCGACGCCGGAGTCCTTCACGCCGCCGTACGGCATCTGGTCGGCGCGGTAGGACGGGACGTCGCCGATCACCACGCCGCCGACGTCGAGTTCGCGGTGGGCACGGAACGCGATGTCGAGGTTGCGGGTGAAGACGCCGGCCTGGAGGCCGAACTTGGAGTCGTTGACGAGGTCGAACGCCTCGTCGACGCCGTCCACCGGCTGGACGAACATGACCGGCCCGAAGACCTCCTCGCTGGAGATCTTGGTGCCGGCGGGGACGCCGGCGAGGACGGTCGGGGCGTAGGCGGCGCCTTCGCGGGTGCCGCCGGTCAGGATCCTGGCGCCCGCCGAGACGGCCTCGTCCACCCAGGACTCGACGCGTTCGGCGGCGTCCTGGCTGACGAGCGGGCCGACCTGGGTCTTGTCGTCCCACGGGTCGCCGGTGACGAGGGAGGCGACGGTGTCGACGAGCTTCGGCACGAACTCGTCGTACACGGAGCGGTCGACGTAGACGCGCTGGACGGCGATGCAGCTCTGCCCGGCCTGGTAGTTGGAGAACAGCCCGATGCGCTTGGCGGCCCAGTCGAGGTCGGCGTCCGGGAGGACGACGGCCGCGCCGTTGCCGCCGAGTTCGAGGGTGACGTGCTTGCGGGGCGCCTGATCGTTGATTGCCCAGCCGACGGGGACGGACCCGGTGAACGACACGATCGGCAGCCGCGGGTCGTCGACGAGCGCGGACGCCCGGTCGTTCGGCACGGGCAGGATCGAGAACATCCCGGCGGGCAGGCCGGTCTCGGCGAGGAGTTCTCCCAGCAGCAGCGCCGACAGCGGCGTCGCCGGGGCGGGCTTGAGGACGATCGGGGTGCCCGCCGCGATCGCCGGGGCGATCTTGTGGGCGGCGAGGTTCAGCGGGAAGTTGAACGGCGAGATGCCGAGCACCGGGCCCCTCGGGACGCGGGTGATGTAGGCCATCCGGCCCTCGGCGGCGGGGTCGGTGTCGAGCCGCTGCGTGGTGGCGCTGAAGCGGCGGGCCTCCTCGGCGGCGAACCGGAACGTGGAGATCGCGCGGGTCACCTCGCCGCGCGCCCACAGCAGCGGCTTGCCGTTCTCGCCGGTGATCAGGCGGGCGATCTCCTCGGCGCGTTCGGCGATCCGCGCGGACACGTGCGCGAGCGCCTCGGCCCGCACGTGCAGCGGCAGCGCGGCGGCGTCCCTGCGGAGGGCGTCCGCGGCCGCGATCGCCTCCTCCACCTGCGCCGGCGTCGGCACGGCCGCCTTCCCGACCACGCGGCCGTCGTAGGGATGCGTAACGGTCAGCTCACCGTCACCGGTCTCGGGCCGGCCGGCCAGCCAGAATGGGGTCACGTTCATGCGTTCACGCTACCTACGGCGCGGCCGAATGCGAGTCGCCATTCTGTCCAATCCCGTCGTCTTGAGTGGACGTGACGGCGAGCGCGATCCACAGTTCGGCGCGGACGGCCGGGTCGTCGGGGTCGGCTCCCAGAACCTCGGCGGCCTTGCGCATCCGCGACCGCAGTGTGTGCCGGTGCACGCCGAGCGCCCGAGCCGCCGCTTCGCCCTGCCCGTTGGCCGCCACATAGGCCCGGACGGTGCCGACCAGATCTTCGTCGCGCAGCGGTGCCAGGAGTGTGTCGGCGAAGGCATGCGCCAGTTCCGGGTCGATCAGCCCGAGGACGCCCTGGCCGGGGAGCGCGGAGTGGTGCAGGACGTCCCGCCCCGACCGCACGGCCGCCGCCAGAGCCTCCCCGGCCTGCCGCAGCGCGCCCGCCAGTTCGCCGGAGGCCGCGTCGCTGACGCCGATCGGGCCGGTGCCCGCGAGCAACGACTCGATCGTCCCGCCCACCTCGTCCGGGACGATGACGGCGATGTACCCGTCCAGGGGCAGCGCCAGGCACCGTCCTCCGGCGGGATCGGACTCCAGGACGTCCAGCACGGCGGCGCCGCCCGCGCAGGCCAGCACCCGGACCGGCCCGCGCGGCACCGCCGGGCCGTCGCCCGGACGTCCCAGCAGCAGCGCCGCGAGTGAGGCCCGCAGGTCGCGGCCGGTGCGCGGCGTCTCCGACTGCAGGGTCAGCAGCGCGACGGCCGCCCCGACGATCGTGTGCGCGACATGGGGGAGCGGCGTCCCGGTTCCGACGGCGAGGAATCCGCGCGGCCGCCCGCCCAGCCCGATCCGCTGCACGACGATGTGCTCGCCCGGCAGCGAGAGCGCCATGCTCGCGGACGGGACGTCCGCGCTCCGCGACCTCGGAGGCCTGCGGAGGCGGGCCAGCTCGGGCGACAGCGCCTCGGCGCGGCCGGCGGCGGTGGCGGGTTCGGCGTGCTGGACGGTTCCGGACGGGTCGAGCAGCAGCGCCCAGCCGCCGAGCAGCCTGCCCAGCCGGGTGACCAGCGCGCCCGGCCCGGTGAGCGCGGCGCGGCTCAGTTCCCGCTGGGCCTGGAACGCGCGGGTCACGTCCTCGTACCATTCGGCGGCCAGCATCCGGGACACCGCCTTGCCGATGGCGATGAACGGGGTGGGGCGCGGCACCTCCAGCAGGACGAGCCCCTGGTCGCGTGCCGCCGCGAGCAGCTCGTCCGGGACGGTCTCGTGGATGACGCCGATCGCGAACCCGAGCCCGGCGACACCGCGTCCGACCAGCCGGGACACATAGCCGGCGGCGTTCGCCGGCGTCAGCCGCATGCCGGTGGTGAGGACGAGTTCACCGCCCTCGAGGAACGGGGTCGGGTCCTCCAGTTCGCTGACCGCGACCCACACGACGGTCATGTCGGGGAGCGGGCCGGTGAGCGGCCGCAGGCCGAGCTGGGGGAGCGCGGCCACGGAGGCCAGAGTGGGCGGCATCGCAATCCTTGTGCAAAGTGTCCATCTCGCGGGGCGCATTTCGCCGCCCCGTACGGTTCATGGTAGGCGGCGCCCGGCTTATGTTCAGGCCATGACCAGCGAGGATTTCGGCGGTTCGAGCCGCCTGCCGCAGGAACGCCGCGTCGTGACCGAGATCCCCGGCCCGCGCTCCCGGGAGCTGCAGAAGCGCCGCGTCGCGGCGGTGCCGCCGGGTGTCGGCAGCGTGCTCCCGGTGTACGTGACCGACGCGGACGGCGGGGTGGTCGTCGACGCGGACGGCAACTCGCTGATCGACTTCGGCTCGGGCATCGCGGTCACCGGCGTCGGCAACGCCAACCCGCGGGTCGCCGCCCGGGTGAAGGCGCAGGCGGACCGGTTCACCCACACCTGCTTCATGGTCGCGCCGTACGAGTCGTACGTCGAGGTGTGCGAGAACCTCAACCGGATCACGCCCGGCGACCACGAGAAGCGGTCGTTCCTGGTCAACAGCGGCGCCGAGGCCGTGGAGAACGCGGTCAAGATCGCCCGGTACGCGACGGGCCGGCAGGCGGTCGTGGTGTTCGACCACGGCTACCACGGCCGGACGCTGCTGACGATGACGCTGACCGCGAAGAACATGCCGTACAAGCACGGGTTCGGCCCGTACGCGCCCGAGGTGTACCGGGCGCCGGCCGCCTACCCGTACCGCTGGCCGACCGGCCCGGACGACTGCGGGCCCGAGGCCGCCGCGCAGGCCGTCGACCAGATCACCAAGCAGATCGGCGCGACGAACGTCGCGGCGGTGCTGATCGAGCCGATCCAGGGCGAGGGCGGGTTCATCGAGCCCGCGCCGGGGTTCCTGCCCGCGATCGCCGAGTTCTGCCGCGCCAACGGCATCCTGTTCATCGCCGACGAGGTGCAGACGGGCTTCGCCCGGACGGGCGACATGTTCGCCTGCGAGCACGAGGGGATCGTCCCCGACCTCGTCGCCACCGCGAAGGGCATCGCCGGGGGGCTGCCGCTCGCCGCCGTCACCGGACGCGCCGACATCATGGACAAGGTGCACGCCGGCGGCCTCGGCGGCACCTACGGCGGCAACCCCCTCGCCTGCGAGGCGGCGCTCGCCGTCCTGGAGGAGATCGAGGACGGCAAGCTCACCCAGCGCGCCCGCCGCATCGGCGAGATCATGCTGCCTCGGCTCAGGGCGCTCGCGGAGCGGCACCCGGCGATCGGGGACGTGCGCGGACGCGGCGCGATGATCGCGGTGGAGCTGGTGCGGCCGGGTACCAAGGACCCCGACCCCGACGCGACCGCGCAGGTGGCACGCCGCTGCCACGAGCGGGGCCTGCTCGTCCTGACCACCGGGACGTACGGGAACGTGCTGCGCTTCCTGCCACCGCTCGTGATCTCCGAGGACCTCCTCACCGAGGGACTCGACGTCCTCGACGAGGCTTTCGCGGGTTGACGGCCGGGCCGGGCCGCCCGCCACCGGAACGGGCCGGCCTCCCGCCGGGGAGGCCGGCCCGTCATCATCCGCCCCGCCGGGGGCGGGTCAGCGCGGTTGGAGGGACGCGCCGTACAGGCCGGCGAGGATGTCGTAGGAGCGCAGCCGGTCGCCGTGGTCGAAGACCTGTGTGACGACCATGACCTCGTCCGCGGCCGTCCGCTCGATCAGCGCGTCCATCTCCTTCTGGACGGTCTCCGGGCCGCCCACCACCTGGTCCGCCAGCCGCGAGTCGATCATCTGACGTTCCAGCGGCGTGTACGGGTGGGACGCGGTCTCCTCGGGGGTCGGCAGCGGCCCCGGACGGCCCTGCCGCAGCCGCAGGAACCCCAGCGCCTGAGGCTGCGCCAGCTCGTGGGCCCGCTCGTCGGACTCCGCGGCGGTGACCGAGACGCCGATCATCGAGTACGGCTCGTCCAGCGCGCCGGGACGGAACGAGTCGCGGTACAGCTTCAGCGCGGGGACGGTGTTCTCGGCGCTGAAGTGGTGCGCGAACGCGAACGGCAGCCCCAGCAGCCCGGCGAGCCGGGCGCTGTAGCCGCTGGACCCGAGCAGCCAGACCGGCGGCTCGTTCCCGGCGGCGGGCGTCACCTTGCTGTCCGCGCCGAAGTAGGAGCGCAGCTCGATGACCTGCTCGGGGAAGTCGTCCACCGACAGGGCGTCCGGGGAGCGCCGCAGCGCCCGCGCGGTGGCCTGGTCGGTGCCGGGGGCGCGGCCGAGGCCGAGGTCGATGCGCCCCGGGTACAGCGCCTCCAGCGTCCCGAACTGCTCGGCGACCACCATCGGCGCGTGGTTCGGCAGCATGACCCCGCCGGACCCGACCCGCATCGCCGACGTCGCCGCCGCGACCTGCCCGATCAGCACGGCGGTCGCGGAGCTGGCGATCCCGGGCATCGCATGATGCTCGGCCAGCCAGTACCGGTGGAAGCCGAGCCGCTCGGTGTGCCGGGCCAGGTCGAGGGTGTTGCGCAGCGCCTGGCCGGACGTGGAGCCGCTGACGACGGGCGCGAGGTCGAGGACGGAGAAGGGCACGCTCATAACGTGCCCTAACCCGCCGGGCATCCGTCCTCTTCCCGCTCAGCCCGCCAGGGTCATGAGGACGGGGACGGCGACGACGGCGATCGCGACGGGGACGGTGATGCTGATCCACGACCAGTTCACCAGTGTGCGGGCCCGCGCGGGATCTTCGGGGAACACGGTTTCGGCCTTGGTGTACAGGAGGGCGGCCACCACCATGAGCGGCAGGAACGCGAACATCGTGAGGACGCCGAGGACGAACGCGGCGGCCTGCCCGGTTCTGGTGTAGGTCCCGTCCGGGCCGATGCCGAACGCGGGACGGGAGGCGGTGGCGGGGACGGAGGCGGCGGAGACTGCTTCGGTCATGGAGCGCACCGATCACTAGAGGTGTGACACGGATCATACGATTCGTGATCGGTGCGCGCGAGGGGCCGGCCGCCACTTTTTGGACGGCCGGCCCAATACCAGGGTCAGCGCAGCCGCAGCCCCAGCAGGATGGGGTCGTGGTCGGACGAGCGGAACGCGTCCGGCCGGTAGAACCCGGGCGGGTTGAATTCGGTGTTGTAGTCCAGGAACACCGGCTCGTCGCTGTTGACGTGCCAGATCGTCGTACCGGTCACCTGCTGCGACAGGGACTTCCCGGCGAGGGCGTGGTCGAGTTCGCCCGACTGCCCGTCGAACACGTAGCTGTACCGCCGGTCGGGGCGGACGAACCGCTTGGTCTGGCTGACGAGACCGCCGCCGGTCAGCACCTCGACCGGGTCCTCGGCCGCGTAGGAGTTGAGGTCGCCGATGACGAGCGGGTTCTGCGACCCGTCCGCGATCTCGCCGATCGCCTCGGCCTGGGCGACGCGGCGGGCGTTGTAGCAGCCCTGGCCGTCGCCCTGGTCCTCGTCGGGGCCGTCGGCGCCGCTGCAGCCCTTCGACTTGAAGTGGTTCACGATCATCGTGAACGGCGTCCTGCCCGAGGCGGGCCTGAAGGTCTGCACGAGCGGCGGGCGGTCGAAGACGGGGTCCTGCGACGACCGCGGCGCACCGACCGGCGCGACCTTCGCCGGCTTGTAGATGAGCGCGACCTGGATCGCGTCCGTCCCGGGGTGGGGGTGCTTCACCCACGTGTACGTCCCGGCGCCGGCGGCCTGGTTGAGCCGGTCGACCAGGGCCTTCACGGCGGTGTCGCCGTTGTTCTCGACCTCCATGAGCCCGACGGCGTCGGCGTCCAGCCCCCTGAGCGCGGCGATCAGCTTGGTGAGCTGCCGCTCCTGCTCCTCCGCCGTGTCCGCGCCGCGCTCGCCCAGCGTCGTGAACCAGTTGAGGGCGTTGAAGGCGGCGACGCGCACGTTGCCGCCGACGTGCCGGGGCCTGCCCGGCCGCCGGTTGGTGTTCGCGAAATGTGCCTTCCTGGTCGGCTGCAGGCGGTATTCGCCGAATCCGTAGCCGAGGACGCCGGTCAGCCCGTGCGCCGAGTCGCCGATCCGCAGGACGCGCGGGTCGGTGTACGGGATCGTGTCCGGGTTCTGGACGTTCGACCCGTCATCGACGAGGAGTTTCCGCGCGTCGGTCTCCGCCTGGGTGGAGCCGTGCCCGTCGGTCGGCTGGAAGAGGCGGCCGCCGGCCGCCACGGTCACCTCGCCGTACCGCCCGAGCGTGTAGGTCTCGGTCGCGGTGAGCCGCTGCCCGAACCGCAGCAGCATTCCCTCGTACCGCTCCGGTTCCGCTCCGTCCGCCAGCGGGAGCCGGACGCGGGACGGGGCGACGCGGCCCTTCCCGCACACGTCCACGGCCGACACCGGCGACAGTTCGGTGAGCCCGTTGTACTCGACGGCCTTGCCGGTCACGAGGACGCGGTCGCCCTCCGCGACCTCCGCGGCCGAGTAGACGAACAGACCGTCGGAGGTCCTCGGGTCCGTGTCGGGGGTGGGGTCCTGGATGAAGAAGCCTTTGAGCTGGTCGGACCGCTGGAAGTCCGCGGTGACGACGCCCTCGACGCGGACGGTCCGCCCGCTGACGGGGCTGGTGCCGCCGCTGCCCTGGACCTCGGCGATCTGGTGGTCGGCGGGGGTGCCGCAGGTGGACGGCTCCGCCGCCGCGGCCGTCTGGACGCCGCCGGCGAGCCCGGCGGTCAGGACGGTCGCGAGTGCTGCTGCTGTTCGGCGCATGGCCGGAGACTAGAGCCGCGGCTTTCCCGATCCCCGAACCGTTAATGAAGACTCCATCAATTTGCAATGGATTGTCGGAATCGAGGGTGTCCCATGGCCGGGCCATGACGAAACACCGTCCGGCCCGCCCTCGATAGTCTCCGCAGAAGGCATCGCGCAGAAGGAGAGCCGTGACCGAGTCGCCGGTCGGATCCGAGTACGCCCGCACCCGCGACATCGTCGCCGCCGCCGTCGTCCTCCTCGTCCTCACCGCCGTGCTGGTGATCGTCCTCATCCAGGTGTGGCCGCCCGCCCCGAAGGTCTCCCCCGACGGCCGCACCGAGATCCCCGCGCGGACCACGACCGTCGAGCTGCTCGGGTGGTCGCCCACGCTGTCCCGCGAGACGAGCCTGTTCGTGATCGTCATGGCGGCCGGCGCACTCGGCTCGGTCGTGCACGTCCTGCGGTCGTTCTACTGGTACGTCGGCAACCGCGCGCTGCGCCGGAGCTGGCTGGTGATGTACCTGCTGCTGCCGTTCGTCGGGGCGCTGCTCGGGCTGATCGTCTACCTCGTGCTGCGCGGCGGCCTGACCTCGCCGGCGGGCGGCGCGTCCGACATCAACCCGTACGGCGTCACCGCCATCGCGGCGCTCGTCGGGCTGTTCTCCCGCGAGACGTCGGAGAAGCTCCGCAGCGTCTTCTCCACCCTGCTCGCCTACGCGCCGCCCGGCCGCGACCAGGTGCTCGCGGCCCGGATCACCGTGGTCGAGCCCGCGAGCGGCCCGGTCGGCACCACCGTCGCCGTCCACGGCACCGGCCTCGGCTCCGTGACCGCCGTCCGCTTCGGCGCCGCCGAGTCGCGCATCTCCGACGCGGCGGACACCCTCATCCGGACGGCCGTCCCGCCGGGCGCCACCACGGGCCCGCCGGTGGTGATCACCCCGGCCGGTCCCGTCGCCGCCCCGGAGCCCTTCACCGTCGAATGACCCCGCCACCGGCCTGCCTCTGATCTACTTCGCGTCCTGCCAGTGGGGATGCCAGGCGTCATAGGCGGCGCCGGGGAACACGCGGGGCAGCTCGGACGTCGGCAGCCGGCCGAGTTCGGCGCCCGTGCGCGCGACGCCGAACTGCCGCTCGGTCACGTAGGCGGTGCGGTCCAGGCTCTTCGGGCCGGCGACCAGGCACGTGTAGCGGGGGCCGGGCAGGTCCTCGTCGGGGATGGCGGCGCCGATCGCGAGGCTGTTGGACACCGCCACCCAGCTCCCGAGGCCCACGACCTGCCGCTCGGCGCCCTGGTCCTCCCAGCGGTGCTCCAGGATCGGCTTGGAGAAGATCGGGACGAGCAGATGCGACACCCCGCACGCCTGCAGCTCGCGTTCCCAGCCGGTCGACCGGCCGAGGTCCTCGCAGATCAGCACCGCGAGCCGGCCGAGCGAGGAGTCGAGCACGCCGATCCGCGTGCCGGGCCGGGCGTACTCCACGGCCGTGCCGCCGGGCGGCGCGTCCGGCAGCCGCCACAGCTTCATCTGCCCCGGGTCGAGCGTGAAGCCCGCCAGCTTGTCCTGGACGAGGAGCTCCTGGCCCGTCCAGCGGTCCAGGAGGACGGCGCGGTTCGGCGGCGGGTCCTCGCCGCCGAGCGGGCCGCTGCCGAGCAGCAGGAACCGCAGCGGACGGTGGTCCCGGTCGCGTCCGGCGGTGTCGAACGCGACCTCCTTCCAGTGCTCCAGCAGCGCGTCCGACAGCGACGCCTCCGGCATCACGGCGAGCTGCGCGCCGGACTCGTCCAGCCGCCGGACGATCGCCTTGATGCGGCTGCGGATCCCGGACGAGTCCATCGGGCACAGCCGGTAGACGGTCATCCCGTTCTGTTCCTCGAACTCGATGTCCAGGTCGTCGAACGTCTCCAGGACCGGCGCACAGCCGACCGTGACAGGTTCGTCCCGGCTGAAGTGCGGGTCGTTCACCGCGGGCAGGACGGTGTGGTCGATCCGCTCCCACTCCGCCTGGGAGACGCGGTGGACGCCGAAGAACTCCTCCTTGGACCGCATCCCGCGCGGCCGGCCGGGGAACGCGCACCTGGGCAGCAGCGCGCCCGTCGTCGCCGGGCCGTTCAGCCTCCCCTCGGTCAGGTAGTTGACCAGGACCCCGGCCAGCGCGGGAGCGTCGTGGTACGGCGCGTACGGGCTCGCGTGGGCCAGCGCGATGTCGAGTCCGAGCAGGATCGTGAACCGCCCGAGGTCGCCGCGCATGGCGACGATCCGCGCGGTCTCGGCGGGATCGAGGACACCGCGCTCCAGCACGCCGTCGGCGATCTCCCCGGCCTTGCGCCGCACCCGCTCCTCGGCGTACCAGCGCGTGGCCGTCCAGCTCCGGAAGGCGTCGTCCGGCATCGAGTCGTAGAGCTGGACGAAGAGATCAGCTGGTTCGGCCGGATACACGGCTGCAGCCAACTGATCCGTCATAAGCGCCCCCGGGGGATTGACACGCACGGTTACGGGTGGTGGATCGATGCTAACTCCCCCGCACTCCGCATTCAGTGTCCTCCGCTACAGAACCTGGATCCGCATCACTTGACATTCACTTGGCAAAGCCGCACTCTGGATCTGTCCGGCGGTGCCCGTCGACCCGGGAGTGTGACCATGAGCGCAACGACCGACTCCGTCCGTGACCGCCGGACGGAGGTCCGGCGCCTCATCGACGCGATGGAACACGCCAAGATCATCAGCGACGGCCACTTCAGCGCGCTCGGCATGCTCATCACCGACGCGTCGCTGAGCGCGGACGAGCCCGCCCTGGTCGAATGCCAGGACGGGCTGCAGTGGCTGCACCGCCACTACCTGGACGTCGGCGCCCTGGACGGCCCGCAGCGCGAGCAGCGCGGCCGCATCCTCGGTCTGATCGACGTCGTCCACTGGGCGCTGAAGCGGCTCCCGTCCGGCCTCCAGCTCGCGCTGCAGCCCGACGGCCACGCCGCTCGTTTCATGCTCGCCGTGTCCCGCCGCCAGGGGATGTCCAACCGGCAGCTCGCCGCCGAACTCGGCACCGACGAGACCGAGATCAGCCGCGTGGGCCGCAAGCTGCTGTCGGCGGGCGTCGTGTGGCGCCGCAAGGAGTGGCGGCAGAACGCGTGGGACCTCACGCCCCGGGGCCGCAACTACCTGGAGACGTCCGGCCTCCTGCCCGCGGACGCCGGGGCGGACGCCGACGACGGCCCCGGCCGGCGCGCCGAGCCCGCCCGCGCGGCCGAGACCATCTCGCGCTCACCGGACACCGTCCCGCGCCACACGGACACCAGCCGCCCGACCCGCCCGGCCCGGTCGGGCGAACCCCCGCGTCCCGCCCACGGCTAGGGCGCCGGGCCGCGACGCCGTGGCCGGCGGGTGCGGCGCCGGACGGCCAGCGGCACGGTGAGGAAGATCACGGCGGCGGTCACGGCGAAGGCGGCCGGGTAGCCGGTGTGGGCGGCGGCGACGCCGAACGCGACGCCGCCGATGCCCATGCCGCCGTCGTAGCCGATGTTCCAGAGCGCGCTGACCGTCCCGTAACCGGAGGCGGGCGCCCGTTCGTACATCAACGCCAGGCTCGCGTTCTGCGTCACCCCGAACCCGGCGCCGAACAGGATCATCGAGGCGAACACGGCGGCCGGGGCCGGTACGAGGACCAGCAGCGCGATCCCGGCCGCCGAGAGGATGACGGCGGGCGCCAGCAGGCGCGCGGCGCCGTGCCGGTCCCCGGCGCGTCCCGCCCGCCAGCGGGTGAACGTCGTGGCGGCCGGCTGGACGAACAGCGCCGCCGCCGCGACGCCCCCGGCCGGTACCGCCTCCGGCAGGAACGTGATCAGCACGCCCGCCGCCATCGCGGTCGCGGCGAACGCGACCGCCGGACGCACCAGCCCCGGCGACCGCAGCCCCGCCACGATCCCGAAGCTCCGCCGCCCGGACGTGGACGCGAGGTGGCGCGGCAGGCCGGGCAGCGCGGCCAGGGCGGCGAGCGAGACCACCGAGGCCGCGATGAACACGGCCGGGTAGCCGACCTGTCCGGCGAGCCACACCCCGAGCGGGAGCGCGAGCACCGCCGGCAGCCCGGTGGTGAGCCCGAAGACGCCGAGTGCCTCGCCCCGGCGCGCCGCGGGGGCGAGCGCGGCCACCAGCGCGTTCGGTACCACCACGGCGACTCCGAAGCCGACGCCGCGCACCAGGCTCACCACGATGATCGTCGCCATGTCCGACGAGGCGAGCAGCGCGAGCGGCGGAAGGCCGAGAAGCAGCAGGCCGGCCGCGAGAACCGGCACGTACCCGAACCGGATGAGCAGGCGGGGGAGGGCCAGTTCGGCGAGCACCGTCGTCAGCATCAGCGAGCCCGTCGCGACGCCCGCGCCGGCGCGGCCCGCCCCGCCGTCCACCGCGTACATCGGGACGACCGACAGCAGCAGGAAGACTCCGGCCAGGCTCGTGAAGGTCGCCGCGAACACCAGTGCCAGGTGCCGTCCGACCAGGGGCGGACGGGCGCCGCGGGCGTCCCTCGCGCGCTGAGATGACTCGCTCATGCCGACGACGTTAGGAGACCGGCCGCACCGCCCGGTTATTGAGTTCGTTGCTAATAACGGCGCCCGAGCATGTGAGGAGACTTCATTCCGCGCGTCAGGCCGGTGGGACACAGTCGTCAGCATTCGGATCCCCGGCCCACCCCGGAGCGAGAATGCGTCTTCGTAGCCTGTTCACCACCGCGGTCGTGAGCGCGGCGCTCGCCGTGCCCGCGGTCGCCGCGCCGCAGGCGATCGCCGCACCCCGGGACGCGGCACCGCCGGGCTGTGACGCCACCGACGCCGAGATCTACGCGGCGCCGCCCGCCGCGGTGCCGGGAAACCCGGGTGACCTGCTCGCCTGCCGGCCGGTGAAGCTGACGAACATCCCGGGCGACGTCCCGATGCAGGCGTGGAAGGTCCGGTACGTCTCGACGGACGCCAAGGGCGCAAAGAACGTGGTGACGGGGACGGTCGCGATCCCCGACGCCCCCTGGACGGGAGACGGATCCCGCCCGACCGTCGCGTTCAACCCCGGAACGCTCGGCTCCGGCCTCCAGTGCGCGTTCTCCAGGCAGCTCGCCGGACAGTACGTCGACATGTACGAGGGCGGGAACCTGCAGCTGTTCCTGCACGCCGGCTACGCGGTCGCCGCGACCGACGGCGTCGGGTACCTGAACGGGCAGGTCCACACGTACATGGTGGGCGCCAACGCCGGGCACGCGCTGCTGGACGCCGTCCGGGCGTCCCGCGGGATCCCGGGCGGGACGCTCAAGGCGGACGGCGACGTCGGCATCTCCGGCTACTCCGAGGGCGGCGCCGCCGCGCTGTGGGGCGCGCAGCTCGCCGCGTCCTACGCCCCGGAGCTGAACGTGGTCGGCGCGGCGGCGGGCGGCGTGCCCGGCGACCTGAAGGTGACGGCGAAGCAGCTGAACGGCAGCCTGTTCGCGGGCTTCCTCGCCGACGCGCTCGTCGGGCTGAACGCCGCCTACCCGGAGATGCCGTTCACCGAGCTGATGAACGACACGGGCGAGAAGGCCATCCGGGACGTGAAATCCCACTGCCTGTTCGGGACGCTCGCGGTGTTCCTCGGCGCGAAGGTCGAGAACTTCTCCGACGACGGGCTGACGCTGGAGCAGATCTACGCGCTGAAGGGCCCCGGCGGCGTGACGTGGGGCGAGCTCGTCGACCGGCAGCGCCTCGGCGTCGGCATCGGCACCCCCTCCTCGGACGCCAAGTACAAGATCGGCTTCCCGGTGTTCCAGTACCGGGGCTGGCTGGAGGAGATCATCCCGCACGAGACCGAGGACGCCACGCGGCAGCGCTACTGCGACGCCGGCATCAACACGACGTGGAAGAACAACTACCCGACCGAGCACCTGAGCACCGACTGGGGTGCGGCCGGGGACGTGACGAACTTCCTCGGTGACCGGTTCGCAGGCAAGCCCGCCGAGGGCAACTGCTGACCGATACCCCCGCCCGCGGGCCGGGCCGCCGGGACGACCGGTGGCCCGGACCCCGTGCCGGGGCCTCCCCGCAACCGAACATCTAAGGAGCCGTACATGACAGCGGGTGTCGCCGACGCCGGCAGCCGAACCCCGCAGCCGGACATCTCCGGTACCGTCCCGCTGCCAGAGCGCATCGCGGTCGTGGTGTTCGTGGTCGCGCCGATCATCGGGGTACTGGCGGCCGTCCCCTTCCTCTGGGGCTGGGGGCTCGGCTGGACGGACGTGGCCATCTTCGCCTTCCTCTATCCGCTCAACGCGATCGGGATCACGGTCGGCTACCACCGGCACTTCACCCACGGCGGCTTCAAGGCCAAGCGGTGGCTGCGGATCGCGTTCGCCATCCTGGGCGGGCAGGCGATGCAGGGATCGGTCGTCCGGTGGGTCGCCGACCACCGCCGCCACCACAAGTACTCCGACCAGGAGGGCGATCCGCACTCGCCGTGGGCGTACGGGCCGGGCGTGTGGGGTCTCACCAAGGGGCTGTACCACGCGCACATGGGCTGGCTGTTCAGCAAGGACAGGACGTCCCGCAGCAAGTACGCACCGGACCTGCTCAGGGACAAGGACATCCGGTTCCTGTCCCTCGACCCGGTCTACGCCGTGATCGTCCTCTCCACGTTCCTCGTCCCGATGGGGCTCGGCGCGCTGCTCACCCTCTCCTGGCACGGCGCCCTCACCGCGCTGTTCTGGGGCGGCCTGATGCGGGTGTTCGCCGGCGAGCACGTCACGTTCTCGATCAACTCGATCTGCCACGTGTTCGGCAGGGAGGACTTCAAGACCCGCGACAAGGCCCGCAACGTGTGGTGGCTGGCGATCCCGTCGTTCGGCGAGTCCTGGCACAACCTGCACCACGCGGACCCGACGTGCGCCCGGCACGGCGTCCTCAAGGGGCAGATCGACATCAGCGCCCGCGTCATCTGGATCTTCGAGAGGCTCGGCTGGGTCTGGGACGTGCGCTGGCCCGACCACGAGCGCCTCGCCTCCCGCCGCGTCCCCCGCGGGCGCGGCCTCCGCGACGGGACCGCCCCGGACGCCGCCGCGGACCCCGTCTCCTCCTGACCCGCCTCCCCGTACAGGAGCCACGAAGCATGACCGAACTGCCCGCCCTCGACCGGACGCCCCTCATCGAGCGGCTGTCCCGGTTCGCCAAGGACTTCCCCGACGACCGCGCCTACACGTTCATGGACTACATGAAGGACCCGGACGGCGTCGCCCTCCACGTCACCTGGGGCGAACTGGACAGGCGCGCCCGCTCCATCGCCGCCGCGATCCGCCGCGCCACCGAGCCGGGGCGGCGGGTGGCGCTGCTCGCCCCGCAGGACCTCCACTACGTCACCGGGTTCCTCGGCGCGATGTACGCCCGCGTCATCGGCGTCCCGCTGTTCTCGCCGGACCTGCCCGGCCACGGCGACCGGCTCCTGGCCGTCTACCAGGACGCCGAACCCGACGTCGTGATCACCACGAGCGCGTCGCTGCCGCACGTCAGGGCGTTCCTGGCGGACAACAGCGTCGGCGAACCCGCCGAGATCATCGTCGCGGACCAGGTGGACGGGACGCTCGACTGGACGCCCGAGCCGATCGACCCGGACGACGTCGCCTACCTGCAGTACACCTCCGGTTCGACCCGCACCCCCGCCGGGGTGATCATCACGCACGGCAACTTCGCGACGAACGCCGAGCAGCTGTGGCGGACGTTCGAGGGCATCCCGCGCGAGTCGTCAGGCGTGAACTGGCTGCCGGTGTTCCACGACATGGGCCTGGTCACCACCGTCGCGCTGCCGCTCGTGTACGGCAACCCCGGCGTGATCATGGACCCGGTCGCGTTCATCATGCGTCCCGTCCGCTGGCTGGAGCTGCTCAGCGCGCAGAGCCACGCGTTCACCGGCGGCCCGAACTTCGCCTACGAGTACCTCACCGCGCAGGTCACCGAGGAGGAGAAGAAGGGCCTCGACCTCAGCGGCGTGCAGGTCTTCATGAACGGCGCCGAGCCGATCCGGGAGAGCACGCTCAGCGGGTTCTACGAGGCGTTCAAGGACTGCGGGCTGAAGCCCGAGGCGCAGGTGTGCGCCTACGGCCTGGCCGAGGCGACCGTCTACGTGTCGGCGTCGTCGCGTTTCCGGGAACCGACGCGCCAGGCGTTCGACCACGAGCGGCTCCGCCGCGGCGCCGCCGAGCCGTGCGCCGCCGACGCGCCCGGCGCGATCCAGCTGATCGCCTGCGGGACGTCCTACGGCCAGCACGCCGTCATCGTCGACTCCGAGACCGGCAACCGGCTCCCGGACGGGGAGGTCGGCGAGATCTGGGTGCACGGCCCGAACGTCGCCGCCGGCTACTGGGGGCGCCCGGAGGCCACCAGGGAGACCTTCCAGGCACGGCTCAACGACCCGGGCGACCTGCCCGCCGGGCCGTGGCTGCGCACCGGCGACCTCGGCGTCCTGCACCGGGGCGAGCTGTTCGTCACCGGCCGGATCAAGGACCTGGTCATCATCGACGGCCGCAACCACTACCCGCAGGACATCGAGTTCACCGTCTCGGGCGCCCACAAGGCCATCCGCCCCGAGTACACCTGCGCCGTGTCCGTCGACGTGCCCACCGACACCGGCGAGACCGAGGGCCTCGTCGTCATCGCCGAGCGGAACCGGCGGGTGCCGATCGCGCTGCTCGACCCGGACGAGGTCGCGCAGTCGGTGCGGACGGCCGTGAAACAGCAGCATGACCTGCGCGTCCACGACTTCGTGCTGATCGAGCCCGGCGGCCTGCTCCGCACCAGCAGCGGGAAGATCGCGCGGTCCGCCTGCCGTCTCGCCTACCTCGACGAGACGCTGCCGACCACGGAGGTGCCCGCCAGGACCGAGTGACCCGGGCTCACGCCTCCTCGCCGGCGTCCCGCAGCCAGACGGGAAGCAGCAGCATCAGCTCCAGCCGCAGCGCCGGGTCCTCGATGTCGTAGTCGAAGATCTCGTGGAGCTGCGCGAGCCGGTACCGGACCGTCTGCGGGTGCACGCTCAGCGCCTCCGCGGCGTCGGTCGCGTTGAAGCCGTGCTTGAGGCACTCCAGCATCGTGACCGCCAGCCGGCCGCCGCGGTGCGGGCCGAGCGCGGTGAGCGGCGTCAGCCTGCGCCGCGCCGCCGCCTCGGCGAGCGTCCAGCCCTCCTGCAGCAGCAGGTCCGGCATGTGCCGGTCCGCGTGGACGAGGACGCCGGTCCGCCGCGCGCTCCCGTTCACCCGGGGACCCGGGGCCGGTGCGTGCCCGAGCCGCCCGGCGGCCATCAGGTCGAGCGTCCGGTGCGCCCAGTGCAGGGAGATGCCCGCCTGGTCCGCCGGCACCGACGGCCCGACCGCGCCCGTCCACCCGCCGAGGGTCGCGGTGAGCCGGTCGGACCCGCCCGGGCGGTCCGGGTCCGGCATCACCAGGCACGGCCGCCCCCGGTCGAGGCCGCTGAGCAGTCCCGGCGGCAGCCCCGCCGGGCCCTCCCCGCCACTGCCGGGACGCGGGGTCAGCACGATCACCGCCAGCCGCTCCGGCAGCGCCCAGCCGGCCAGGTTCGCCTGCTCGGCGACGATGTCCTTCGGTGCGGGCGGGTCGGACAGCAGCAGGCTCAGCAGCCGGCCGCGGCGCTGCTCCCGCTCGCCCGCCGCCTTCTCCCGGGCACGCGCGTAGCCCTGCGCGGCGGCGGACGCCAGCAGATCCAGGTACGCGAAGTTCACCTCGGTCAGCGAGATCGCCAGCTCGCGCGGCTTCCTCAGCCGATCGGCCTCCCGCGACAGGTACCGCCAGGCCGTCCGGGACGCGATCCGAAGCGCGTTCTGCAGATGCTCCAGCGAGCGTCCCTCGACCGCCTCCCCGTACCCGATGTCGAAGAAGACCTGGTGCACTTCCTGCCAGGACGCGTCCGGATCGGCGATCATCTGGACGAAGTGCCCCATGCCCCGCTCCGCCGCGATCCGCATCGCATCGATGTAGACGGGATCGTCGGGCCGGGCGTACTCGGGAACGTGCCGCAGCACCCCCTCGACCATGATGTCGGCCAATGCCGCAAGGTGCGGCCGCATCCACTCCGCCTCTTCGCGGGGGACGTCCCTCCACGGCTGGGCCGACAGCTCGTCCCCGGAGGATTTCACATGCACCTCGGTCAAGAGTCACCTCCGGAGTGGACGCCTGGGCCGCCAGGCTAGGCACATCCCGCCCCCCGCGACACTCACTTCGGTGATAAACCCACCCGGCACCCCCGGAACGGCCACGGCCCGAGGGACGCGTTCAGTCCGCTGGTCGTTTCGGGTGCGGGCTGACGGGTACCGGCGCAGCGGAGGTCGGGCGATGGATCATGAAGCGGTGCCCGCCGGGGACGGGCGGCGGCGGATCGCGCGGACGGATGTGCTGCTCTGCGATCCGCGGCTCGCGCGGGCGGAGGAACGGCTCGGCCGCGGGGTCGTGAAGGCGGCCCTCGTCGCGGCCCAGAGGCGGGCGAGGGCGGGGGAGATCCCGCCGGACGCGGTGGCCGATGCGGCGGTGGAGGCGTTGCCGGCGACCGCGTCCGGGCTGCGTCCCGTGATCAACGCGACCGGCGTCCTGCTGCACACCAACCTGGGGCGGGCGCCGCTGTCGGACGCCGCGCGGGACGCGGTGGCCGTGGCGTCGCGGGCCACCGACGTCGAGCTGGACCTAAGGACCGGCAAGCGGGCGAGGCGGGGACGGTCGGTGCTGGCCGCGCTGCTGGAGCGGGTGCCGCAGGCGGAGGCGGCGCACGTCGTCAACAACGGGGCGGCGGCGCTCGTGCTCGCCGCGACCGCCCTCGCGGGGGACGGGGAGATCGTGATCAGCCGCGGCGAGATGGTGGAGATCGGGGACGGGTTCCGCATCCCCGAACTGCTCGCGGCCACGGGCGCGCGGCTGCGGGAGGTCGGCACGACCAACCGGACCACGCCGGACGACTACGCGGCGGCGGTCGGGGACGAGACCGGCTTCATCCTCAAGGTGCATCCGTCGAACTTCCGCATGACGGGTTTCACGCAGGGCGCCGACGTCGCCGAACTGACCGGGCTCGGTGTGCCGGTCGTCGCCGACATCGGCTCCGGGCTGCTCGCGCACGAGCCGCTCCTTCCGGACGAACCCGACGCGGCCTCGATGCTCAAGGCGGGCGCGCACCTGGTCACGGCCAGCGGCGACAAGCTGCTCGGCGGGCCGCAGTGCGGGCTCGTCCTCGGACGGGACGACCTGGTGCGGCGGCTGGCCCGCCATTCGCTGGCGCGGGCGCTGCGGGTGGGCAAGCTGACGCTCGCCGCGCTGGAGGCCACCGTCCGCGGCCCGCGCACCCCGACGGACGCGGCCCTGCACGCGGACGCGGCGGCGCTGCGGGAGCGGGCCGGGCGGCTCGCCGCACGACTGCGGGACGAGGGCGTGGACGCGATGGACGTCGAGAGCGAGGCGGCGGTCGGGGGCGGCGGCGCGCCCGGCGTCGTCCTGCCGAGCGCGGCGGTGTCGCTGCCCGGCGGGTACGCGGCGCGGCTGCGGCGGGCGGCACCGGCGGTGATGGGACGCGTCGAGGATGGGCGCTGCCTGCTCGACCTGCGCTCGGTGCCGCCGGGTCAGGACGACGAGATCGCCGGGGCGGTGCGGGCGGCGGCGCGATGACGCACGTCATCGCCACCGCGGGCCACGTGGATCACGGCAAGTCCACGCTCGTCCGCGCCCTCACCGGGATGGAGCCCGACCGGCTGGAGGAGGAGCGGCGGCGGGGCCTGACGATCGACCTCGGCTTCGCCTGGACGACGCTCCCCGGCGGCGGGCGGATCGCGTTCGTGGACGTCCCCGGGCATGAGCGCCTCGTCGCGACGATGCTGGCGGGGGTCGGGCCCGTCCCCGGCGTCATGTTCGTGGTCGCGGCCGATCAGGGCTGGCAGCGGCAGTCGGAGGAGCACCTGGCGGTCCTGGACGCGCTCGGCGTCCGGCACGGCCTCCTCGTCGTGACGCGCCGCGACCTCACCGGCGAGGCGGCGGCGAACCGGGTGCGGGACGACGCGCTCGCCCGCATCGCGGCCACCTCGCTCGGCAAGGTCGAGGCGGTCACGGTCAGCGGCGCCACGGGCGAGGGCGTCGACGGGCTGCGGGACGCGCTGGAGCGGCTCACCGGGTCGCTGCCGCCCCCCGACGGCGAGGCCGATGTCCGGCTCTGGGTCGACCGGGTCTTCACCATCCGGGGCCGGGGCACCGTCGTGACCGGGACGCTCGGCGCCGGGACGATCCGCGTCGGGGACCGGCTCGCCGCCGGCGGCGGGCTCGTCCGCGTGCGCGGGCTGCAAAGTCTCAAGGAGGACCGGGAGACGGTCGGCGCCGTCGCCCGCGTCGCCGTCAACGTGCACGGCGGCACGGGGGACATCGGCCGGGGCGACGCCCTGCTGGCGCCGGGACGCTGGCTCGGCGCCGACGTCATCGACGTGCGGCTGCGCGGCGACCCGGCCCGGGACCTGCCGCGCGAGCTGGTCCTCCACGTGGGGTCGGCGGCGGTGCCGGTGCACGTCCGCCCGCTCGGCGACGACACCGCCCGGATCTCGCTGCGGCGGCCGCTGCCGCTGCGGGTCGGAGACATCGCCCTGCTGCGCGACCCCGGACGCCACCGCGTCCCCGCCGGGGTCACGGTGCTGGACGTCCGCCCCGAGCCGTTCACCAGGCGGGGCGCGGCGGCGGCCCGGGCACGGGAGCTGGCCTCCCTGACCGGGCGCCCGGACGGCGCCGCCGAGCTGCGCCGCCGCGGCCTGATCAGGCGGACGGACCTGATCGCGATGGGCGTCCCCGTCTCCAGCGAGCCCGTCGCCGGTGACTGGGTCGCCGACCCCGGCCTCTGGGACGAACTGCGCAAGCGTCTCGTCGCGGTCGTCGAGGAGCACGCCGCCGCCGACCCGGCCGACCCCGGGATGCCCGCCGAAGCCGCCCGAAGGGCCCTCGGCCTGCCCGACCGCGCGCTCCTGGACGCGCTCGCGGCCGGGCTGCGGCAGCGCGACGGGCGGATCTACGGCCGGGCGACCGTGCCCGAGCTGCCCCCGGCCGTCCGGGCGGCCGTCGACGCCGTCCGCCGCGA
The DNA here is from genome assembly GCF_043198455.1 of Spirillospora sp. NPDC048824. NCBI lineage: Bacteria > Bacillati > Actinomycetota > Actinomycetes > Streptosporangiales > Thermomonosporaceae > Spirillospora > Spirillospora sp. NPDC048824. Next base: position 108,806 of record NZ_JBICUS010000018.1, read on the forward strand.
GCTGGCCGAGACCCCGTTCCGGGCCCCCGACGCGAACCGCCTCGCCGAACTGGGCCTCACCCCGAAGATGCTCGCCGCCGCGGCCGGGGCCGGCGCGCTCCTCAGAATCGGCGACGGGATCGTCCTGCTGCCCGGCGACGACGCCCGCGCCGCCGCGCTGCTCGCGGAGCTCGGCGACACGTTCACGCTGAGCGAGGCGCGCCGCGCCCTCGGCACCACCCGCCGCGTCGCCGTCCCGCTGCTGGAGCACCTGGACGAGCGGGGCTACACGGTCCGCGTGGACGACCTCCGCCGGCGCTGCACAGGAAGGACGACATGACCCAGGCCGAGACGACCCAGCCTGCCACGAACCAGCCTGCCACGCCCCAGCCTGAGATGACGAAGAGGCTGACCGGGTACGCGCACGGCGGAGGCTGCGCCTGCAAGATCCCGCCGGGTGAACTGGAAGACGTCCTCGCGGGCCTGGGGGCAGTCCCCGCGTCCCCGAACGGAGAGCTGATCGTCGGCCTCGAAACCGGCGACGACGCGGCGGTCGTCCGCGTCCCCGGCTCCCCGGGCCGCCTGGCCGCCGTCGCCACCGCGGACTTCTTCACCCCCGTCGTCGACGACCCGTACGACTGGGGCAGGATCGCCGCCGCGAACGCGCTGTCGGACGTGTACGCGGTCGGCGGCCGTCCCCTCGTCGCGGTGAACCTGCTCGCCTGGCCCCGCGCCGTCCTGCCGTTCGAACTGGCACGGGAGGTGCTGCGCGGCGGCCTCGACGTCGCGTCCCGGGCGGGCTGCCACGTCGGCGGCGGCCACAGCGTGGACGACCCGGAACCCAAGTACGGCATGGCCGTCACCGGAGTCGCCGACCCGGCCCGCCTCCTGCGCAACGACGCCGGCAGGCCCGGCGTGCCGCTCACCCTCACCAAGCCGCTCGGCATCGGGATCCTGAACAACCGGCACAAGGCGACCGGCGAGGTCTTCGAGCACGCCGTCGCCGCCATGGTCGGGCTGAACGCGGCCGCGTCCGCCGCCGCACTGGACGCCGGGGCCGTCTGCGCCACCGACGTGACCGGCTTCGGGCTCCTCGGCCACCTTTACAAGATGGCCCGCGCGTCCGGCGTCACCGCCGTGGTCGACGCCGCCGCCGTCCCCTACCTGGACGGCGCCCGCGAGTCCGCCCGCGCCGGATACGTCAGCGGCGGCACCCGCCGCAACCTCGACTGGGTCGCCCCGCACACCGACTTCGGCGATGCGGGCGAGGAGGAACGCCTCCTCCTCGCCGACGCCCAGACGTCCGGCGGCCTCCTCATCGCCGGCGAGATCCCCGGCGCCCCCGTCATCGGCGAACTGATCCCCGCCGCCGCCCACCCGCTGATCGTCCGCTGACCTGAGGCGTGCCGCCCCCATGGCACCGCCGACAGGGGCGGCATGCCGCGGTGACCGTCGTCCGGTCAGACCTCGGTTCCGGTGTCGCCGGTGATGCCGGCCCGGTCCCGGTACTCGCGGACCAGGGCCGCCGCCGCGGGGCCGCGAGGGCGGCGGCCCGGGCGGATGTCGCACGACAGGGCCTTCGCCTCCTGGATGTGCGTGTTCGGGTCGAGGACGAGATGCAGCAGCTCGTTCGCCGCGTCGCCCGTGGTGTAGCCGTTCGGGCCCCAGTGGTAGGGCAGGCCGACCTGGTGCAGGGTCCGCCCGTCCACGGTGAGGGGCTGCATCCGCCCGGTCACCATGACCCGCGCCTCCACGACGGCGCGCGGGCTGACGATCGTCGCCCAGCCGCCGTGCTCCAGTCCCCGCTTCGCCGCCAGCTCAGGCGAGATCTCGCAGAAGAACTCCGGCTGGAGCTCGGCCAGGTACGGCTGCCACCGCGACATCCCGCCCGCCGTGTGATGCTCGGTGAGCCGGTACGTCGTCGCCACGAACGGGTACACGTCCGCGCCCGGCGCGTCGCCGCTCGGCGCCGACCGGTTGTCGGGATGCGGCGGCAGCAGATGCCGGACGGGATTGCGCTGCTGCTTGTACAGCGGATTCGTGAACGGCGACTCCTGCGGCTCGTAGTGCGTCGGCAGCGGGCCGTCCATCAGCCCGGCCGGGACGTACAGCCACGCCTTGCCGTCCGCCTGCATGATGAACGGGTCGGTGCCGGCGAGCGCGTCCGGGCCGGTCGCGTCATCCGGCGGCTCGTAGTCCGGCGGGCGGTCGGCGACGAAGTCGGGCACGTCGTGGCCCGTCCACTCGCCCTGCTCGGCGTCCCACCACACGAGCGCCTTGCGTTCGCTCCACGGGTTGCCCTCCGGGTCGGCGGACGCCCGGTTGTAGATGATGCGGCGGTTCATCGGCCACGCCCACCCCCACTCGGGCGCCACCCAGCTCTGGTCCCGGCCCGGCTTGCGGCGCGCCGTCTGGTTGACGCCGTCCGCGTAGCAGCCGCAGTAGATCCAGCAGCCGCACGAGGTGGACCCGTCGCCCTTGAGCTGCGTGTAGGACGACAGCGGGTTCCCGTCACCGTCGTAGCCGTTGATCTCCGCGAGAACCGCCTCGGCGTCCGGCTCGTCTAGGTCGCCATGCGTCGGGTAGTCCCACGTCAGGTCGAGAACCGGGCGGTCCATCTCGTCGGACGAGCCGGCGAGCTTCTCCCGGATGATCCGGCCCAGGTGGTACATGAACCACAGGTCGCTGCGCGCGTCCCCGGCCGGCTCCACGGCCTGGTGGTGCCACTGCAGCATCCGCTGCGTGTTGGTGAAGCTGCCGTCCTTCTCGGTGTGCGTCGCGGCGGGCAGGAAGAACACCTCGGTGCCGATGTCCTCGGTGCGCATCTCGCCGGTCTCGATCTCCGGGCCGTCCTTCCACCAGGTCGCCGACTCGATCTGCGAGAAGTCGCGGACGACGAGCCAGTCCAGGTTCGCCATCCCGAGCCGCTGGACCTTGGCGTTCGCCGACCCGACGGCCGGGTTCTCGCCCATCAGGAAGTAGCCCTTGCACACCCCGTCGATCTGCGCCATCGCCGTCTCGTACGTGCTGTGCGACCCGGTCAGGCGCGGCAGATAGTCGAAGCAGTACTCGTTGTCCTCCGTCGCCGCGTTGCCCCAGTACGACTTCAGCAGGCTGACCATGTAGGCGCGCATGTTGCCCCAGAAGCCCTTGCGCGCCGACTCGCCCTGGACGAACGACTCCAGATCCAGGTTCGTGTGCGCGTGCGGCATCGGGATGTACCCGGGAAGCAGGTTGAACAGCGTCGGGATGTCCGTCGAGCCCTGGATGGACGCGTGCCCGCGCAGCGCCATGATGCCGCCGCCCGGACGCCCGATGTTGCCGAGCAGGCTCTGCAGGATGGCCGCCGTCCGGATGTACTGGACGCCGACCGTGTGCTGCGTCCACCCGACCGCGTAGGCGAACGCGGTCGTCCGGTCACGGCCGGAGTTGTCGGCGACCATCTCGCACACCTTGAGGAACTGGTCCCGCGGGACGCCGCAGATCCGCTCGACCATCTCCGGCGTGTACCGCTCGTAGTGCCGCCTGAGCACCTGGAACACGCACCTCGGGTGCTCCAGCGACGGGTCCCGCTCGGGGTGGCCCTCGCCGATCGCCGCGCCGCCGGACCCGTGCGCCTCACCGCGTCCCGCCTCCGCGACGGCCCGGATGCGGTCCTCGTACTGCAGGTCGCGCTGCCCGGCGGCCGACTGGACCTGCATGCCCTCGTACTGCCACGTCGTGTGGTCGTAGCTGCGCCCCTCCCGGTCCAGGCCGGAGAAGACCCCGTCCAGGTCCTCGGTGTCGCGGAAGTCCTCTGTCAGGATCGTCGACGCGTTGGTGTAGGAGACGACGTAGTCGCGGAAGTACTTCTCGTTCTGCAGGACGTAGTTGACGATCCCGCCGAGGAACGCGATGTCACTGCCCGCGCGCAGCGGGACGTGCGCGTCCGCGAGAGCGCTCGTCCGCGTGTACCGCGGGTCGACGTGGATCAGCTTGGCGCCGCGCGCCTTCGCCTCCATCACCCACTGGAACCCGACCGGATGGCACTCGGCCATGTTCGAGCCCTGGATGACGATGCAGTCCGCGTTCTGCAGATCCTGCTGGAAGCTGGTCGCGCCGCCGCGTCCGAACGAGGTTCCCAGACCGGGAACGGTGGAGGAGTGTCAAACACGCGCCTGATTCTCGATCTGTACCGCGCCGAGCGCGGTGAACAGCTTCTTGATCAGGTAGTTCTCCTCGTTGTCGAGCGTGGCGCCGCCGAGGCTCGCGATGCCCAGCGTCCGCCGCACCCGCAGCCCGTCGTCGCTCTCCCACTGCCAGCCGTGCCGGCGCGCCTCGATCACCCGGTCGGCGATCATGTCCATCGCCGTGCCGAGGTCGAGCCGCTCCCAGTCCGTGCCGTGCGGGCGCCGGTAGAGGACCTGGTGTTCGCGGGCCGACCCGGTGGTCAGCTGGAGGCTCGCCGCGCCCTTCGGGCACAGCCGCCCCCGGCTGACCGGTGAATCCGGGTCGCCCTCGATCTGGGTGACCTTGCCGTCCTGGACGTACACGTCCTGCCCGCAGCCGACCGCGCAGTACGGGCAGACGGATTTCACGACCTTGTCGGCGGTGCTCACCCTCGCTTCGAGCCGTTCGGTGCCCGCGCTCTTGGCGGCCGCCCCCCGGCCCAGCGGATCGTCGCCGGCGAACTGGCGGTAGACGGGCCATGACCCGATCCATCTGTGAACGCCCACGTCACACCGCCCTTCTCACCTCGGCGCGGCCTCCACCTACCCGCCGCCTCGCCCGTGAAACACGGCCTCGCCGCCGTACCTCGGGGAACGGCTCAGCCGAGGACGGCCGTCCCCGCTTTGCCGACCAGTTCCGCGAACTCGGCGCGTTCGGACGGCGACAGGGCGCGCTCGTACACGGCGGCGGTGAGCCTGTCGGTCATCTCCTCGGCCTCCGCGCGCTGCGGCTTGAGGGCGTCGCAGTCCGGGAAGTCGCCCTGCCAGCCGAGGAACTGGGCCCGCTCGGGCGGGTTCGCGGCGAGGACGGCCTCAAGAGGGGCGAGCCCGGCCGCGGTCGTCGCGACGAGGTGCAGCGCGCCGCGCCATTCCCGCAGGAGGTGGAGCACGTGCGTCAGGCGCGCCGGCCCGTCCTCGGGGAGGGGTTCGGCCCGCCACCCGCAGAACAGCGGCAGTCCCGACCCCTCGGCCGCCCGCACCACCTGTTCGGCCAGTTCGCAGAGGCGCGGGTCGTCCGGGACGTGCTCCCGGCCCCAGTCCGCGCACGCGAGCGCGTACCGCCGTGCCGCCTCGCGCGCCCCGGCGACCGCGACGCCCTCCTCCCACATGGGCCGGACGAGTCCCGGCGCGAACCAGCCCAGCGCGGCGGTCACGACGTCGGCGTCGACGTCGCCCAGCACCCCGCAGCGCCCGGCGAAGTAGTGCGCGAAGGGGTTGTCGAACCCGTTCTTCTTCCCGTGCGCCCACGTCGCCTTGTCGAGCATCCACTTCGCCCCGATGTCATGGATGATCTGGTCGACGGCCCGCGTGGTCTCCGCCGCACTCAACTCGCCCATAGAAGCTCTCCTCCGCTCGTCGGTAAGCCGAAGGTTACTGGTGAGCGGGGAGCGGTTGCTGCGCGGCGGTGTTGACATCCGGGTTAGTTAGCGCAAACATTCGCGTGTAGCGGTACAAAAGGCGCGGGGAGGCGATGTGGCCGCCGAATCACCGGAGACGGCCGACGGCCGGCGGCTGGCGGTGATGGAGGACGTGGCCGCGATGGCCGGCGTCTCGGCGATGACCGTGTCGCGGGTGCTGAACTCGCCCGAGAAGGTGCGGCCGCAGACCCGCGCCCGGGTGATGGCGGCGGTGCGGGCCCTGGACTACCGGCCGAACTCGGCGGCGCGGGTGCTGGCCACCGGCAGGTCCGGCGTCCTCGGCGTGGTCAGCTTCGACACCACGCTGTACGGCCCGGCGTCCACGCTGTTCAGCATCGAGCAGGTCGCCCGCGAGCACGACTACAACGTCAGCATCGTCAGCCTGAGCTCCCTGAACCGCCGCTCGATCGGCGAGGGCGTGGAGCGGCTGCGCGCCCAGTCGGTGGACGGGATCATGGTCGTGGCGCCGCACGAGTCGGCGGCGGAGGGCCTGAAGGAACTGCCGTCCAGCACCCCGCTCGTCGCGGTCGGCGCGGGCGCGGACGTGCCGTTCCCCGTCGTCGCGGTCGACCACCGGGCCGGTGCCGAACGCGCCGTGCGGCACCTGCTCAGCCTCGGGCACGAGACCGTCCTGCACCTGGCCGGCCCGGCCGACTGGGTGGACGCGATCGGGCGGGTCGACGGCTGGCGCACCGCGCTGGAGGCCGCGGGACGCGAGGTCCCGGCGTCGCCCGCCGGCGACTGGAGCGCCCGGTCCGGCTACGAGTACGGCCGGCGGATCGCCGCCGACCCCGAGGTCACCGCCGTCTTCGCCGCCAACGACGCGATGGCGCTCGGCCTGCTGCGCGCCCTGCGCGAGGCCGGCCGGGACGTGCCCGGCGACGTCAGCGTCGTCGGCTTCGACGACGTCCCGGAGGCCGCCTACTTCCCGCCGCCGCTCACCACCGTCCGGCAGAACTTCGCCGAGGTGGGGCGGCGGGCCTTCGACCTGCTGCTCGACCGGATCGGCGGGCCCCTGGAGCAGGGGTCGCGCCGGGTCGTCGAACCGGAACTCGTCGTCCGGGAGAGCACCGGGGTCCGCCGCCGGACCTAGCCCCCGTCCCGTTCCCGCGAGCCCAGTCCTTCGTCACGCCACATGATGTTAGCGCTAACAGAACGGAGCCGAGATGCCAGAGCCAGCCGGCGGGACCGCCGCGCTCCGCACGGAGCTGGCCGTCCTGCACCAGCTCCTCGTCGAGGGCGGGCTGGTCGTGTGGACGGCCGGGAACGTGTCGGCGCGCGTCGACGCCGACACCTTCCTGATCAAGCCGAGCGGCGTGCCGTACGAGCGGCTCACCCCCGACGCGATGGTGCTGTGCGACCTGGAGGGCAAGCCGGCCGGCGAGCCGGCGCTCAAGCCGTCCAGCGACGTGTTCGCCCACGCCTACGTGTACCGGCACCGCCCGGACGTCGGCGGCGTTGTGCACACCCACTCGACCTACGCGACCGCGTGGGCGGCGCGGGACGAGCCGATCCCGTGCGTGCTGACCGCGATGGCCGACGAGTTCGGCGGCGAGATCCCCGTCGGCCCGTTCGCGCTCATCGGAGGCGACGACATCGGCCGCGGCATCGTCGAGACCCTCGCCGGCCACCGCAGCCCCGCCGTGCTGATGCGCAACCACGGCGTCTTCACGATCGGCGCCGACGCCCGCGCCGCGGTCAAGGCGGCCGTGATGTGCGAGGACGTCGCCCGGACCGTCCACCTGGCGCGCCAGATCGGCGAACCGCTCCCGATGGACGCAGGCGACATCGACCGGCTGTACGACCGCTACCAGAACGTCTACGGGCAGAGGGGCCGACCATGAGCTTTCCGAACCGCGAGATCTGGTTCCTCACCGGCAGCCAGGGCCTGTACGGCGAGGACACCCTCCGGCAGGTCGCCGAGCAGTCCGCGGCGATCGCCGCGCGGCTCGGGGACGCGCTGCCGGTCACCGTGAGGTGGCTGCCCGTCCTCACCGGCGCGGACGCCATCCGCCGGACGTGCCTGGACGCCGGCGCCGACGACTCCTGCATCGGCCTGATCGCGTGGATGCACACCTTCTCCCCGGCGAAGATGTGGATCGCCGGGCTGGACGTGCTGACCAAGCCGCTGCTGCACCTGCACACTCAGGCGAACGTCGGGCTGCCCTGGCATTCGATCGACATGGACTTCATGAACCTGAACCAGGCGGCCCACGGCGACCGCGAGTTCGGATACGTCCAGTCGCGGCTCGGCGTCGCCCGCAAGACCGTCGCCGGGCACGTCTCCGACCCGTCGGTCGGGGTCCGCGTCTCCGGGTGGGCGCGGGCGGCGGCGGGCCTGCACGAGCTGCGGCGGCTGAAGCTGGCCCGCTTCGGCGACAACATGCGGGACGTCGCCGTCACCGAGGGCGACAAGGTCGAGGCCCAGCTGCGGTTCGGCGTCTCCGTCAACACCTACGGCGTGAACGACCTGGTCGAGGTCGTGGACGCCGTCCCGGACGACGACGTCACCGAACTCGTCAAGGAGTACGACGACCTCTACGACATCGTCCCGGAACTGCGTCCCGCCGGCGAACGCCACGACTCCCTCCGCTACGGCGCGCGGATCGAGCTCGGCCTGCGGGCGTTCCTCGACGACGGCGGCTTCAAGGCGTTCACGACGAACTTCGAGGACCTCGGGGGGCTCCGGCAGCTCCCCGGCCTCGCCGTCCAGCGGCTCATGGCCGACGGCTACGGCTTCGGCGGCGAGGGCGACTGGAAGACCGCGACGCTGCTGCGGACGCTGAAGGCCGCGGCCGCCGGCCTGCCCGGAGGCACGTCCTTCATGGAGGACTACACCTACCACCTCGAACCCGGCAACGAGCTGATCCTCGGCGCGCACATGCTGGAGGTCTGCCCGTCCATCGCCGCCGGGCGCCCCTCGCTGGAGATCCATCCGCTGGGCATCGGCGGGCGCGAGGACCCCGTCCGGCTGGTCTTCGACGCCGAGCCGGGCCCGGCCGTCGTCGCCGGGCTCGCCGACATGGGCGACCGGTTCCGCCTGGTCGCCAACGAGATCGAGGTCGTCGCGCCGCCGGAGCCGCTGCCGATGCTGCCGGTCGCCCGCGCGGTGTGGCGTCCGCTGCCGGACCTGCGCACGTCCACCGAGGCCTGGCTGACCGCAGGGGCGCCGCACCACACCGTCCTGTCGGCGGCGCTCGGCGCGGACGAGCTGGACGATCTCGCCGAGATGGCCGGGGTGGAACTGCTCACCATCGACGCCGGCACCACGCTGCGCCAGTTCACGAAGGAGATCCGCTGGAACCAGGCGTACCACCGCTTGGCCAGGGGCCTGTAAGGATCACGTCCGTGACGAGGAGGAGCCCATGAGCGCGGAAGAGCGGTACGTCGTCGGTGTCGACTTCGGCACGTTGTCAGGCCGGGCGGTGCTCGTCCGCGTCCGGGACGGCGCCGAGGTCGGCGACGGCGTGCACGAGTACGACCACGGAGTGATCGACGAGGCCCTGCCGGACGGCGGCGGCCTCGATCCCGACTGGGCCCTGCAGGCGCCCCGGGACTGGCTGGACGTGCTGCGGTCCGCCGTCCCGAAGGCGCTGGCCGTCGCGGACGTGTCGCCATCCCAGGTCATCGGCATCGGCACGGACTTCACCGCCTGCACGGTCCTGCCGGCGACCGCCGCCGGGACGCCCCTGTCCGACCTGCACCCGGAACGGCCGCACGCCTGGCCGAAACTCTGGAAACACCACTCGGCGCAGCCGCAGGCCGACCGGATCAACGCCCTCGCCGCCGAGCGCGGCGAACCCTGGCTGCGCCGCTACGGCGGCAAGATCTCCTCCGAGTGGGAGTTCGCGAAGGCCCTGCAGCTGCTGGAGCACGACCCCGAGCTCTACGGCCTGGCCGAACGCTGGATCGAGGCGGCCGACTGGATCGTCTGGCAGCTGACCGGCCAGGAATCGCGGAACATCTGCACGGCCGGTTACAAGGGCATCCACCAGGACGGCCGGTACCCGTCCCGCGAGTTCCTGGCCGCCCTCCACCCGGATTTCGCGGACTTCCCCGACAAACTCGGCCACGACCTGGCCCCCCTCGGCGGCCTCGCCGGAACCCTGACCGCGCGGGCCGCCGCCTGGACGGGCCTCCCCGAAGGCATCGCGGTCGCCGTCGGCAACGTCGACGCCCACGTCACCGCCGCCGCGGCCGACGCCGTCCGCCCCGGCCAGATGGTCGCGATCATGGGCACGTCGACCTGCCACGTCATGTCGTCCGGCCTGCTCGCCGAGGTCCCCGGCATGTGCGGCGTCGTCGCGGACGGCATCGTCCCCGGCCTGTGGGGCTACGAGGCGGGCCAGTCCGGCGTCGGCGACATCTTCGCCTGGTTCGTCGACAACTGCGTTCCCGCCCACTACAACCAGGCGGCGGCCGCCGCCGGGCTGACCGTGCACGAGCACCTGACCGCCCTCGCCGAGGAGCAGCCGGTCGGACGGCACGGCCTCGTCGCGCTCGACTGGCACAACGGCAACCGCTCCGTCCTCGTCGACCACGACCTGTCCGGCATGGTCGTCGGCCAGACGCTCGCCACCCGGCCCGAGGACGTCTACCGCGCCCTCATCGAGGCCACCGCGTTCGGCGCCCGCATGATCGTGGAGACGTTCGAGGCGTCCGGCGTGCCCGTCGAGGAGTTCGTCGTCGCGGGCGGCCTGATGAAGAACCGCTTCCTCATGCAGGTCTACGCCGACGTCCTGCGCCGCCCGCTGTCGCTGATCGGCTCGTCCCAGGGCCCGGCCCTGGGCTCCGCCGTGCACGCCGCCGTCGCCGCCGGCGCCTACCCCGACATCACGTCCGCCGCCGCGGCGATGGGCCGACGCGTCCCGTCCGCCTACACCCCGAACAAGGCCCGCGCGGACGCCTACGACTCCCTCTACGAGATCTACCGCACGCTCCACGACCGCTTCGGAGACGGCGAGATCATGCATCGCCTCCGCTCCCTCCGTTGACCTGCGGCATGTCGCCCTCATGAGCGGACCTCAAGGGCGCCACGCCGCAGGTGAAGGTGGTTCTAGCGGGCGGCGGGGGCGGTGCTGCGGCGAATGATCAGCTGGCTCGGGACCTGGGGCGGCGCGTCCACTGCCGTGCCCGGCCCGGTCAGCTGCCCGATCAGAAGCTCCACGCAGTGCCGGCCCAGGGCGGTGAAGTCCTGCCGGACGGTCGTGAGCGGCGGGGTGAGGAACGCCGCCTCCGGGATGTCGTCGAAGCCGATGACGCTGACGTCGTCCGGTACCCGGCGGCCGCTCTCGTGGATCGCCCACAGCAGCCCGAGCGCGATCTGGTCGTTGGCCGCGAACACGGCCGTGACGCCGGGGTCGGCGGCCAGGAGCCGGCCGCGCTCGTAGCCGGACCGGGCGCTCCAGTCGCCGGGCGCGCAGCCGGGGACGTCCGCGCCCGCCTCCGCGAGCCCGTCCCGCCAGCCTCTCGTGCGCTCGTTCGCCTCCCACCAGTTCGCCGGGCCCGGCAGGTGGTGGACGGTCCGGTGCCCGAGCTCCAGCAGGTACCGGACCGCCTCCCGTGGCGCGAGGTAGTGGTCGGCCGACACGGTCGCGACGGTGGCCTCCGGCCCGAGCAGGACGGTCGGCAGATCGTCCGGCAGGTGCCGCAGGGCCTCGTCCGGCGGGACATGCCCGGGGATCATGATGATGCCGTCCACGCCCTGGTCGCGGAACCGGTCCACCGCCCCCGCGACCGCGCCGTGCCCCGGCGACTCCAGGCTCGCGACGCTGGTGAAGAACTCGGCGGCGCGGGCGTTCCGCTCGATCGCCGCGATGATCGACGCCGGTCCGAACAGCGCCGTGTCGAAGCTGACGACGCCGAGCGTGCGGGACCGCCCGGTCGCCAGGGCCCGCGCCGCCGCGTTCGGCCGGAAGTCCAGCTGCGCCGCGGCGGCCAGCACCCGGTCCCGGGTCTTCGGGCTGACCATCGGATGGTTCTTGAACACCCGGGACACGGTCTGGTGGGACACCCCGGCGATCCGTGCGACGTCGCGGAGCCCGGGCCGGGCCGGTGGTGGCGTGGCGGTCATGTCGCTCCCGAATCTATCGGGTCGCCCCGCGGGGGCGTCCTCCGCCGGGGCCGCCCGGTCAGCGGGCCGTCCCGCTGCGGCGCTTGGCCCAGATGTCGAACGCGACCGCAGCCAGCAGCACCAGGCCCTTGATCAGCATGACCCGCTCGCTCGGCGCGCCGAGCAGCGACATCCCGTTGTTGATCACGCCCATGATCAGGCCGCCCGTGATCGCGCCGATCACCTTGCCGACGCCGCCCTGCACGGCCGCGCCGCCGATGAACGCCGCCGCGATCGCGTCCAGCTCGAACATGTTCCCGGCGGTCGGGCCCGCCTGGTTCAGCCGCCCGGCGAACACGATCCCGGCGATGGCCGACAGCACGCCCATGTTGACGAACAGCCAGAACGACACCGACTTGACCTTGATGCCCGACAGCTGGGCCGCGAGGAGGTTGCCGCCGAGCGCGTAGACGTGCCGGCCGAACACGGCCCGGTTCATCACCAGCGTGGAGCCGAGCACGAGCACGCCCAGCAGGACGAGCACCCACGGCATGTTCTTGAACCGCGCCAGCTGCACGGCCATGAACATCACGACCACGACGGCGAGGGCGTTCTTCATCACGAACACGGTGAACGGCTCGACCTTCTGCCCGTACCCGATGCGCCCCTGCCGGTTCCGCCAGCCGAACCCGACGTACCCGGCGACCAGCACCAGCGCGATCAGCAGCGTGAACAGGTCCGCGCCGCCGAGCGGGCCGAGCCCGATGTTGCCGAGGTAGCCGGACAGGAAGCCGTTGGCGATCGTCCGCACCTCGTCCGGGAACGGGCCGATGCCCTTGTTGCCCAGGACGGTCAGGGTCAGCGCGCGGAACACCAGCATCCCGGCGAGCGTCACGATGAACGCCGGGATCCCGAAGTAGGCGATCCAGTACCCCTGCCACGCCCCGATCGCGGCGCCCGCCAGGAGCGTCAGCACGACCGCCACCGGCCACGGCACGTTGTGCTCGACCATCAGCACGGCCGCGATGGCGCCCGTCACCGCCACCACCGAGCCGACCGACAGGTCGATGTGCCCGCCGATGATGATCAGGATCATCCCGATGGACAGGATCAGGATGTAGGAGTTCTGGACGATGATGTTGGAGATGTTCTGCGGGGACAGCAGCTGTCCGTCGGTGAGCACCGCGAACAGCGCGACGATCAGCCCGAACGCGATGTAGATACCGCTCTGCCGGAGGTTGACGGGCAGGGTCCGGCCCGCCTTCGGCCGCTCGGCGGGCGGCGGGGTCACGGCCTGGTCGGCCGGCGCCACGCTGCTCATGCTGTGGTCTCCTCGGTCTGGGTCATGTACTGCATCAGCCGCTCGGGCGTCGCGTCCGCGCGGCGCACCTCACCGGTGATCCGGCCCTCGGCCATCGCGTAGACGCGGTCGCAGATTCCGATCAGCTCCGGCAGCTCGGACGAGATCACCAGCACCGCCCGGCCCTGGTCGGCCATCCGGTTGATGATCGAATAGATCTCGTACTTGGCGCCCACGTCGATGCCGCGGGTCGGCTCGTCCAGGATCAGGACGTCGGCGTCGGTGAACATCCACTTCGACAGGACGACCTTCTGCTGGTTGCCGCCGCTGAGCTGCCCCGCCGGGGTCAGCACGCTCGGCGCCTTGATGTTCATCTCCTTGCGGTACCGCTCGGCGACCTCGTACTCGCGGTTGTCGTCCACCCAGCCCGCCTTGGCGAGGCCGCGCAGACCCGCCGCCGAGATGTTGCGCCGGATGTCCTCGATGAGGTTGAGGCCGTAGGTCTTGCGGTCCTCGGTGGCGTAGGCGAGCCCGTGCCGGATCGCGTCGGTGACCGTCCGGAGCGTGATCTCCTCGCCGTTCTTGTAGACCCGTCCGGTGATCCCGATGCCGTAGCTGCGGCCGAACACGCTCATCGCCAGCTCCGTCCGGCCCGCGCCCATCAGGCCCGCGAGCCCGACGATCTCGCCGCGGCGCAGCGTCAGCCCGGCGCCGTCCACGACGACGCGGCCGTGCTGGGTGGGGGAGTGGACGGTCCAGTCCTCGATCCGCAGCACCTCGCCGCCGATGTCGGGGACGCGGTCGGGGAAGCGGTGGTCCAGGTCGCGGCCGACCATGCCGGAGATGATGCGGTCCTCGGACACGTCGCCGCGCATGTCGAGCGTCTCGATCGTCCGGCCGTCGCGCAGGATCGTCGTGGAGTCGGCGATGGCGCGGATCTCGTTCAGCTTGTGCGAGATGATCACGCAGGTGATGCCCTCGTCGCGCAGGCCGCGCAGCAGATCCAGCAGATGCTCGGAGTCGGAGTCGTTCAGCGCGGCGGTCGGCTCGTCCAGGATCAGCAGCCGCACCCGCTTCGACAGCGCCTTCGCGATCTCGACGAGCTGCTGCTTGCCGACGCCGAGGTCCATCGCCGGCGTCACCGGGTTCTCCCGCAGCCCGACCCGGTCGAGCAGCTCCGCCGCCTCGGCGTTCGTCCGGTTCCAGTCGATGAGCCCGAACCGCCCGCGGCGCTCGTTGCCGAGGTAGATGTTCTCGGCGATCGACAGGTAGGGGCTGAGCGCCAGCTCCTGGTGGATGATGACGATGCCGCGCCGCTCGCTGTCGCGGATGCCGGAGAACCGGCACGGCTCGCCCTCGAACTCGATGTCCCCGCTGTAGTCGCCGTGCGGGTGGACGCCGGACAGCACCTTCATCAGCGTCGACTTGCCGGCCCCGTTCTCGCCGCAGATCGCGTGGATCTCGCCCCTGCGGACCTCCAGGTTGACGTCCTCCAGCGCCTTCACCGCGGGGAAGGTCTTGGTGATGCCGCGCATCCGCAGTATCGCGTCGGTCATGGTCCTCCTCGGGGTCGGCGGCGCCCGCGGGCTCCGGGCCCGCGGGCGCCTGCCCCCGGCGCGTTACTTCAGCTGGTCCTCGGTGTAGTAGCCGGTGTCGATGAGCTGTTTCCTGTAGTTGTCCTTGTTCACGATCACCGGGTTGAGCAGGTAGGACGGCACGACCTTCACGCCGTTGTCGTAGTCCTTGGTGTTGTTGACCTCCGGCTTCCCGCCCTTCAGCACGGCGTCGGCCATCTTCACCGTGACCGAGGCGAGCTGCCGCGTGTCCTTGTAGATCGTCGAGTACTGCTCGCCCGCGATGATCGACTTGACCGAGGCGACCTCGGCGTCCTGGCCGGTCACGATCGGGTACGGCTGCCCCTCGGTCCCGTAGCCGCTGGACTTCAGCGCCGACAGGATCCCGATCGACAGGCCGTCATAGGGGGACAGGACGCCCTGGATCTTCGTTCCGCCGCCGTACTCGCGGGTGAGGAGGTCCTCCATGCGCTTCTGCGCGCGTCCCGGGTCCCAGCGCAGCGTCGCGATGGTCTTGAAGTCCGTCTGGCCGCTCTTGACGACGAGGGTCTTCTTGTCGATGTACGGCTTCAGGGTGTCCATCGCGCCGTTGTAGAAGAACGTGGCGTTGTTGTCGTCGGGCGAGCCGGCGAACAGCTCGATGTCGAACGGCCCCTTCGCGGTGCCCTCGGACCCGTCCGGCTTCTTCAGGCCGAGCCCGACCAGCAGCGACGTCGCCTGCTGCACGCCGACCTTGTAGTTGTCGAAGGTGGCGTAGTAGTCGACGTTCGGGGAGTTGCGGATCAGCCGGTCGTAGGCGATGACCGGGATGTCGTTGTCGGCCGCCTTCTGCAGCTGCGTCGTTATCGCGGTGCCGTCGATCGAGGCGATGATCAGCAGCCGGGCGCCCTTGGTGATCTGGTTGTCGATCTGGTTGGCCTGGGTGGGGATGTCGTTCTCGGCGTACTGCAGGTCGACCTTGTAGCCGAGCTGCTCGAGCTGCTTCTTGAGATTGTCGCCGTCGTGGATCCAGCGCTCGGACGAGCGGGTCGGCATCGTGACGCCGACCAGGGCGCCCTTCGCCGACGTCTGCTCGGCCTTCTCCTTGTCGATGGTCTTCTCACTCGACCCGCATGCGGTCATGCCGAGCGTGAGCCCAAGGCCCAGTGCCAGGCTGACGAGCTTCCTACGCTTCACGTCTCACCTCGGGGTGGCTGCCGGTGGTCGCAGGACAGGCTGTTACCGGTCACACTGCCATGTCAAGAGGCCTGTGTGCGCCGCGTCACAACCGTGACCCAACTCGCCACCCGATTGTTAGCGTTATCACGACGTGCGTCAACACCTGAGAAGCGCCGCCCCGCAAGCGTTCGATCTGTACGGCTTTGACCAGCTGTAACGCGTACCTGTCCCGCAGATCGTTAACAGTTCAGTCGGTTAACGCAAACATTCCGGGTCAGTGGAGGGCGGCGGCGAGCTCATCCTGGTAGGGGAACGTCCCCGGCCGGTAGGAGCACCACGGCTCCTCCGCGTACGGGTCCCCCGACAGGGCCAGGGCGCGCGAGCGCGAACCGCCGCAGACCGCCTTGAACTCGCAGGCACCGCACCTTCCGGTCAGGTTGCCGGGATCGCGCAATCCGGCGAACAGCGGAGAGGTCCGGTACACGTCGGTGAGCCTCTCCCGGCGGACGTCGCCCGCGGCGGCCGGCAGGAACCCGCTGGGATGCACGGCCCCCAGATGCGACACGAACACGAACCCGCGCGCGGAGCCGACGTCCATGGGCGGACGGCGGGCCCGCCGCACCGGCAGGTCCAGTTCGGCCAGCCGCTCCCGCAGCTCCCGGTAGAGCGGCCCCAGCCCCAGCACGGCCACATGGTCGTCCCCGTGCCGCCGCAGGATCTCCCGCTGGAGGACGACGCGGCGGAAGTGGTGCGCCTCGGTCGTGCGGGCAGGGACGAACGCCCCGGCGTCGTACACGAAGTTGAGCACGTCCTCGACCTGGTGCGGATCGAGCCCGGGAAGCAGCCGGCCCCGGCCGGTCGGAACGAGCAGGAACGCGCTCCAGGTCAGCGCCTTCATCGCGTGGACCACCCGGACGACCTCCGCCAGATCGGTCAGGTTGTGCCCGGAGACGGTCGTGTTGATCTGCACCTTGAGCCCCAGGTCATGGGCGGCGCGCCAGGCGTCCAGCGTCCAGCCGTACACGCCCCGGGTGGCGCGGAAGTCGTCGTGGATCCGCGCGGACGAACCGTCCAGGCTCAGGGAGATGGCCCGCGCGCCCGCCTCCCTCAGCCCGGCGAGGTTCGCCCTGGTCAGCGTCGGTGTGCCCGACGGGGAGACCGAGACCGGCAGGCCGAGCCGCGTACCGTGCCGGACCAGGTCGAACAGGTCCGGCCGCTGGAACGGGTCGCCTCCGGTGATGACGAACAGCGGCGGCGGCGTCCCGAACGCGGCGACCTGCGCCATCAGGTCGCACGCCTCGGCGGTGGTGAGTTCCTCCGGGTTCCGG
The DNA here is from genome assembly GCF_043198455.1 of Spirillospora sp. NPDC048824. Classification (NCBI taxonomy): domain Bacteria; kingdom Bacillati; phylum Actinomycetota; class Actinomycetes; order Streptosporangiales; family Thermomonosporaceae; genus Spirillospora; species Spirillospora sp. NPDC048824. The sequence goes on from NZ_JBICUS010000018.1 coordinate 125,823, forward strand.
TCGGGCAGGGCCTCGGCGCGGCAGTGCCGGCACGCCAGCGGGCACGCCCGCGTCGCCTCCCAGATCACGATGAACGGCCGGTCGGCGGGGTCATGGCGGGGAACGCGGATCTGTGTCATGGCTTCATCAGGTAGTCGACGGCGTCGGCGGCGGAGTACTCCCCGTCCGCGTGGAGGAGGCCGGGCAGGAACCCGAGGTCCTGGCCGAGGGTCAGCAGGGGCGGCTCGACGTAGCCGTCCGCCCGGTGCTGGCCGAGCCCGACGTTGGTGACGAGCGCGTTGCACAGGCAGCGGCGGCCGTCGGTGTCCTCGGCGGCCCCTCCCTTGCGGACGTAGTCGTCGACGGGCTCGGCGGCGCAGCGGTAGCCGACCGCTCCGTTCGCCTTGAGGTAGGGCGTCCGCAGGTAGCCCAGGTCGCACAGCCTGGGCCGCTTCTCGTAGACGTCGTCGTCGGAGAGGGTCTCCGGCAGCGGCGCGACCTTGAACGGGAACCCGGCCGGTGAGGCCCGCGGGTCGTTGCGCACCCGCAGGTCGCCGTCCATCGCCTGCCGGACGAGCCGCCGCCGCAGCCCGGGCTCCAGGCCGGACTCCCGGCACAGCGCGAAGATGCTGCCGGCCTGGATCCCGGTGGCGCCCAGGGCGCGGGCCCCGGCCAGTGCGCCGGGCCTGGCGTAGCCGCCGGCCACCCAGAACGGCAGCCCGAGCGCGGCCACCTTGGCCAGGTCGACGTGGTCGCGCGGGCCGTAGACGGGCTCGCCGTCGTCGTCGAGGCGCATCCGCCCGCGGGGCGGCGCGCTGTGCCCGCCCGCGACCGGCGTCTCCACGACGAACCCGTCCGGCCGCGTGACCGGCGACCGGTTCAGGTACATGGCCAGGACGGACGAGGAGACGATGGCCAGCAGGCGCGGCCGGCACGGGCGCGCCATCGGCGTCCCCGGCCCGGCCAGTGACACCGGGTCGAACTCGATGGTGCGGCCGGTGTCCGCGCCGGCGACCGTCACCGTCAGATGCGCGGGATGCAGGGCGGCCAGCGCGTCCATCAGCACGGGGATCTCGCTCGGGATGCCGGCCCCCATCAGGACGTAGTCGACCCCGGCCAGCATCGCGCCGAAGACGGCGGGCGGGGTCGCGATCTGGATCTTCTCCAGGTAGTTGATCCCGACCTGGCCGTCGTGCCCCTGCCTGGCGAGCCACACCTCGGCGAAGTTGCCGGCGGCGATCAGCTCGTCCCGGCTCCTGTTCGGCCGCAGCCCGAGCCTCGGCACCGGGCGGAAGGGGCGGCCGGGCTCGATCCCGCCGGGGACGAAGTAGCGCCGCAGGATCCGCTCGGCCACCTCCGGGACGGGGAAGTGGCCGAGCGCGCGGCGCAGGTCGCCTCCCGGGTCCCCGGCCTGGAGCCCGCGCGCCAGCAGCGCGTCCAGCGCCACCCCGGAGACCACGCCGAGCTGCCCGGTCGCGGCCACGGCGCGCGCCAGCCGCCATCCCGACACTCCCGCGCCCATGCCGCCCTGGATGATGCGGGGCTCAGGCATGCCGGCTCCGCGCCGTCGCCGACCGGGTCAGCACCTCGGGGAACGGCCGGCGTGGCGTGCCGGGAACCGGTGGCCCGTACCCGAACCGGATGATCGCCTGGATGTGGCCGGGCGGCCGTTCGGCGGCCGGGTCCGACCGGTCCGCGGCCAGCATGTCGAGGGGCTGGCACAGCATCGAGGTCGCCACCCCGTGCCGCGTGGCGGTCAGCAGCACCCGCTGCAGGCCCTGCCCGGCCCGCAGCCAGTCCGCGGGGCCGTCGCCCTTGGTGAGCAGGACGCCGAGCTGGGGGCGGGCGGCGAAGTCGTCGACCGGCCGCCCGGACCCCGGCCCGGCGAGGCCGAAGTCCCGCAGCGGGACGCCGCGCCCGCTCGGCCGCGGCCCGTACGCGTACCAGGGGACGCCGTCGCCGCGGGTGCGGTCCGGTGTCCAGCGGGCCAGTTCGGCGAGGTAGCCGGCGTCGGCGGCCAGTTTCCCGTCCGCCGCCGCGACGAGGCTGAGCAGATACGCCGTGGCCTGCGGCCCCGGCAGGCTCAGGGCAACCCCCTCGGCCCGCGCGGCGGCCATCAGCTCCTCGCGGACCAGCCGCGGGACCAGGCGTTTGCTGAACGGGCTCCGGTTGGTGCGCCGGTGCGGGATCGTCGCGTACAGCTCGGACTGGCCGATCGTGGGCATGGGCGCGTCCATGGCCTGGACGGACGCCAGCAGCGTGGGGCTGTCCACGGCGTCCGGGATGGGTTGGACGTGGGGCTTGTGGCCGGTCATACGGATCGCCAGCCGCAGGTTGAGCAGCGCCGCACCGCAGCTGATGAACAGGGCCCGGCCACGCGGGTCGATGACGTCCAGCCTTCGGTCCGGGTCGGCGTGCAGTTCCAGCACCGCCGTGTCGACGAGCCGGAACCGCCAGGGCTGGGTGTTGTGCACCGACGGTGCCGCGATGGCCGCGGACACCAGGCGCCGGACCCCGACGTGTGTGGCGAACGGGTGGGGCATGGCGTTCCTCCCACGTGCAGACGCTGTAACGACAGGCTCCCCGGTCGCCGGTGCGCCGCCACAGGGACGAAGGTCCCTCAAGGAGGGGACCAAAGGCGTGCGAACGGGCCGGATCAGCGCAGCGGGAAACCGAGCCTGCGGCCTTCTTCGCGCAGTTCGTCGCGTACGGAGGGGTGGGCGACCTCGTCCACGATCTGCTGGGCCTGGGACGCGGCGTCGCGGCCCCAGACGGCGGCGGTGCCCTGTTCGCTGACGATGTAGCTGTGCTGGAACGAGGTGACCGGACCGGCCAGGCACGGTATGACGGTGGAGACGTCCGCGCGGGGATGCCAGGACGGCAGCGCGATGACGGCGCGTCCGCCGGGGGAGTGCAGGGCGCCGACGACGAAGTCGGTCTGGCCGCCGAACCCGGAGTAGATGACCCCGCGCACGCGGCTGGCGTTGGCCTGGGCGTACAGATCGACCTGGAGGGCGGAGTTCACGGAGACCAGGCGTGGCCTGCGGGCGATCAGGCCGGGGTCGTTGGTCTTCTCGGTGCGCAGCATCCGGACGCGTTCGTTGCGGTCGGCCCAGTCGTACAGTTCGCGGCTGCCGAAGGCGAACGAGGAGGTGATGGGCGTGGCGGTGTCGAGCGCGCCGGCCTTCTCCAGGGCCAGGACGCCGTCGCTGAACATCTCCGACCACACCCCGAGGCCCCGGCGGTCCAGCAGCGAGGCCAGCACCGCGTCGGGTATGCCGCCGATGCCGAGCTGCAGCGTCGCCGCCTCGGGGACGAGCCGCGCGACCCGCTGCCCGATCTCCCGCGCGACGTCACCGGGGGGCCGCGGTACGGGTGTGGCGAGCGGCTCGTCCGTCTCGATGGCGTAGTCGACGTCCTCCAGGGCCAGGACGGAGTCGCCGTAGGTGTAGGGCATCCGCGGGTTCAGCTGGGCGATCACCAGGCCGCCGCGTTCCCGGACGGCCTCGATCGCGGCGGGCAGGATGTTCACCTCGATGCCGAGCGAGACCGTCCCGCCCGCGGGCATGGACGTCTGCATCACCACCACGTCCGGCGGCAGCAGCTCCTTGAGCAGGTTGGGCACCAGCGACAGCCGCGAGGGGTAGTACCGCAGGCCGTCCCGGCCGCGCATCCCGGCGCCGACGAACGGGGTCTCCAGTTCCACCCCGTCGCGGTCGGGCAGCTCGCCCTGGGCGTTCAGCATGAACAGCCGGTACTCCGCGAGCGCCTCGTCCAGGACGGCCAGCGCACGCCCCGGCGTGGCGAAGTTGCCGCCGGCCACCACCCGCGGCCGGCCCGGCAGACCGGACAGGACGGCGCCGAGGTGCGTCTCCGAGATCACCCGCATCGGTGAATCCTCCAGTCATCGGCGTTGCACCGCAAGTCAGCCGGGGGACAGGAGCGGGCGGCGGTGCCAGAGGTGTTCGGCGCCCGCCGGCCGGACGGCGGCGAGGGCCTGTCCGACGGCGTTCTCCACCGTTCCGCCGGTGTCGACCGCGACCGACTCGGGCCACGGGGCCGCGTCCGCCCGCATGGCCGCGGCGATGCCGGCGTCGGCGTCGGAGATGCCCCGCGAGCGGGCGCGGACCCGCATGCGTTCGGTGGCGACGGATTCGGGGGCCTCGCAGCGGAGGGACATCAGATGCGCATGCTCGCGTTCGGCCACGGCGGCGATCAGATCCCGTTCCTCCTTCGCGGACCAGGACGCGTCCAGGATGACGGTCTCACCGAGCCGGAGCAGGCTCGCCGCGCGTCCGGCCAGCTCGCGGTAGGTGCGCCTGCTCCACTCCGGGGTGTAGATCCCGGTGCCGTAAGCGGCGGCGGCGGAGTCCTCGGGCGGGAGGCCGGCGAGTTCCTTGCGGACGCGGTCGGTACTGAGCAGTGAGCAGCCGAGCCGGTCGGCCAGCGCGCCGGCGAGGGACGTCTTGCCCGTGCCGGGGAGCCCGCCCACCAGGATCAGATCGACCTTCCCCGCGCGCAGATGACGCAGTGCGACGTCGGTGTAGGCGTGCGCCTCGTCGGCGGCCTCCGGGACGCCCTGGCCGTAGCGCAGGCACGCGACCTTGGCGCGGACGAACGCCCGGTACGCGACGTAGTGGTGGCGCAGCGAGGGCGGCGCCGGGTCGGCCGCGAAACCCGCGTACGAGTCGATGAAGCGTTCGGCGAGTCCGGGTGCGCCGAGACGTTCGAGGTCCATGGCGAGGAACGACGCGTCGTCGAGGCCGTCCAGGCTGCGCAGCGTCGGGTCGAATTCCAGGCAGTCGAGGAGGCGCGGCCCGTCGTCCAGGCAGAAGATGTCGCCGGCCAGCAGGTCGCCGTGGCCGTCGACCACCCGGCCGTCGGCGATGCGCGCGTCGAACAGCGCCTCGCGGCCGGCGAGGAAGGCGGTCGTGAGTTCCTCGACCTCGGTGGCCGCCGCGCCGTCGACGGCTCGGTCGTGGAAGGGGCGCACCTGGTCGAAGCTGTCGTTCCAGCGGCCCCGGACGGCGTCGCGGGTGCCCTGGGCGGCGATCTGCGGTCCGCGCGGTGCCTCGGCGTGCCAGGCCGCCAGGATGCGGGCGGTGTCGCGGAGCGCGTCCTCGACCGGCGCGCCGGCCTCCACCAGGGTGGACAGGCGGCGGTCCGCCGGCATCCGCCGCATCACGACCAGGTGGTCGCAGACCTCGCCGCCGCCCGGCGCGTGCACGTCGGAGACACCGAGGTAGACGTCCGGCGCGAAACGCCGGTTGAGCCGGACCTCCTCATGGCATGCCCTCTCGCGCAGCTCCCGCGTGCTGAAGTCGAGGAATCCCACGTCCACCGGTTTCTTGAGCTTGTAGGCCCGGTCGCCCACGAAGAAGACCACGCCGATGTGGGTCTCGCTCACGGCGGCGTTCATCGGTATGACCTCCAGGGTCTCGGTCGCGTTCAGAAATGGTCGGCGCGGTCCAGGGTGAACCGGATGAATTCACCGGCCGGCTGTCGCTCACTTCCCCAGGACCAGCCCGCGCTAACTGTGGAGGGGATGGTGTATCCGCCGAAGGCGGCCTCCTCTTCGACGATGACGGAGAACGGGTGCTCTCTGAACGGGCCGTTCCCGGGGCTGCCCCAGCGGGGGAGCGAGACCACCCTGAGCGCCCCGTCCGGCGCCACCGTCAGCGTGACGGCGTGGTCCCGTCCGGCGATGGCCACGTGGGCGCGTGCGCGCTGGTCGTCGACCGGTTCCCAGCGGACCGCCGGCGAAAGCGCCACCGCCGGGACGAAGACGAACTCGCTCGCCAGCCGCCCGGCCGCGCTGAGCGAGATGTCGGGTCCCTTGGCCGACATGACGGGGACGGCGCCCATCAGCCGCCACCGCATCTCGCCCTTCCCGCCGCTGTACCGGTCGTACCCCCGGACCGTGAGGCCGGCGGCGTGCGCGGTCGCCGCCCAGACGAAACCGGACGGCGGGCTGAGGATCTGCGTGGCGTGGAACGAGGGCCACCAGGCGCCGAGCCGGATCCGTCCCCGCATCTCCAGCAGCGCCGCGCCGCGGAGCGGTGTCCCGGCCCGGATGGCGTGGTTCAGCCAGCGCCGGGCGGGTGCGGGCAGGTCCCGCACCATGTCGGGGTCGTAGGGCCTTCCCGGCTCCGAGGGCGTCGCCAGATCGCGCCAGCCGCGCCGGGCGGCGGCCGTCAGCCGCGGCACCGGGACGGGTTTGCGGGGAGCCTCGGCGACCTCGCCGGACGTGGTGGGGCGTTCCGCGAACTGCGTGCTCATCAGCATCTCCCTGGACGAGGTGACCAAGGACAGCGAATCAGCCGGTGCCCCGCGCAAGGAGGGCCGTTGGCCCTCGATCTGCGGACGAAGGTCCCGCGGCCGGGATCCGGCGGCCGGTGATGAGCTCGGGACGCAGGCAGATGTAGTGGTCGCGTTCGCCGGCGGCCCAGGTCTCCAGCGGGAGGCGTTCGAGGACGCGCAGCTCGTCCGGGGCGGTGACATGGCGGGCGGGGCCGATCGCGACGACGGACCAGCCCGTCCGGGCGCCGGTGTCGAACTCGTCGACCTCGAAAGCGACGATCGTGCCGGTGGCGGCGGTCGCGAGCCGCGAGGCGCCGGACGTCCTGATCACGATGTCGGTGCCGTTGAACGCGAAGTTCACCGGCTGGACAGCGGGGAGCGCCTGATGCGTGAACACGATCCGGCCGACGGCCGTGCGGGCGAGCAGGGCCAGGCATTCGTCCCGGTCGAGGATCTCCAGACCGCTGTGATCGAGGTGCATGCCTCCAGGCTTCCGGGGCGGGTGACGGGCCGTCAGGGACGAAGGTCCCCGTGAACGGCCTCGGAAGGCATCAGTCCCGCAGGCCCTTGGACTTCGCGGCATCCGCCTTGAGCTGGGCGGCGAGGGCGGCGGCCTGGGTCCGGCGGCTCATTCCGAGCTTGGAGAACAGGTTGGAGATGTAGTTCTTGACCGTCTTCTCCGCGAGGAACAGGCGTTCGCCGATCTGCCGGTTCGTCAGGCCCTCGCCGATGAGCTCCAGGATGTGGCGTTCCTGCTCGGTCAGGCCCTTCAGCGGGTCCTTCTTCTCCTGCCGGTCGCGCAGCCGCTGCAGCATGCGGGCGGTCGAGCGGGGGTCGAGCAGGGACTGGCCGGTGGCGACGGTACGGACGGCGCCGACCAGGTCCGATCCGTGGATCTGCTTGAGGACGTAGCCGGCGGCCCCGGCCATCACCGCCTCGAAGAGGGCGTCCTCGTCGTCGTAGGAGGTGAGCATCAGGCACGCCAGGTCCGGCATCTGTGACCGCAGTTCCCGGCAGACGCTCACGCCGTCGCCGTCCGGAAGCCGGACGTCGAGGACGGCCACGTCCGGCCGGGACGCGGGGATGCGGGCCAGGGCCTGGGAGGCGTTGCCGGCCTCACCGGCGATCTCGATGTCGTCCTCGGCCGAGAGCAGCGCCGCCACCCCGCGGCGCACGACCTCGTGGTCGTCCACCAGGAACACCCTGATCGGCTCCGCGTTCCCCGGGTCAGTCATCGGCTCTTCTCTCTGCTCGGTGGTGACGGATCAGACGGTACCCGCCGCGCGTGCCGCGACACAGCAGCGGGACGTCCCGCGACCGGAAGGACCTAGGTCCCGGCTGACGCTCTCCGGCAGATGCGGGGATACTGGCGGTGTGGCCGACGAATCTCGTTTCGAAGATGATCGGGCGAGGCTGATTCTGCCCCAGCTTCAGCTGGACGATCTGCTGACCGAACTGCAGGCGCGGCTGGAGACGGCCCGCGCCACCCGCGACCGGGTGCACGCGCTGCTGGAGGCGGTGGTCTCCATCGGCAGCGACCTGGAGCTGGAGACGGTGCTGCACCGGATCATCGAGGCCGCCACGACCCTGGTCGACGCCCGCTACGGCGCCCTCGGGGTGATCGGCGACGACGGCGAGCGGCTGGTCCGGTTCGTCACCACCGGCGTCGGCGACGAGGAGATCACCGAGATCGGCCCGTGGCCGCACGGCCACGGCATCCTCGGGCTGCTGATCAAGGACCCGCGCCCGCTGCGGCTCCCGGACCTGAGCGAGCACGCCGAGTCCTACGGGTTCCCGCCCGGCCACCCGCCGATGCGGACGTTCCTGGGAGTCCCGATCCGGGTGCGGGACGAGGTGTTCGGGAACCTGTACCTCACCGAGAAGGCCGGCGGCGGCGAGTTCGAGGAGGAGGACCAGATCGTGGTGACCGCGCTGGCCACCGCGGCGGGCGTCGCGATCGAGAACGCCCGGCTGTACGAGGAGACCCGGCGGCGGGAGCGGTGGCTGGAGGCGTCGGCGGAGATCTCGACCGCGCTCCTGTCCGGCGTCGGCACGCATCAGGTGACCGCGCTGGTCGCCGAGCGGGCCCGGCAGATCGCCGGCGCCGCGCTCGGCACCGTGGCGCTGGCCGACGAGGACGGGCAGGGCTTCGTGTTCGAGGCCGCGGACGGCGACGGCGCCGACCGGCTCCAGGGGCTGCACATCCCCCGTGATCATTCGGTCATCGGGAGGGTGTTCGCCGAGGGCGCGGCGCTGCGGCTGGCCGGCGCCGAGGCCGCCCGCGAGGACGACGCCCCGGACGGCGAACCGGCGGCCGGCCCGGTGGTGGCGGTCCCGCTCGGCCTCGGGGCCTCCGCGCGCGGCGTGATCTCGGTGATCAACCCGCCGGGCGGCGCGGTGTTCACCGAGGGCACCCAGCGGCTGCTGGAGACGTTCGCGGGGCAGGCGGCGGTGGCGCTGGAACTGGGCGACCGGCGCCGCGACACCGAGCGGCTCGCACTGCTGGAGGACCGCGACCGGATCGCCAAGGACCTGCACGACACCGTCATCCAGCGGCTCTTCGCCACCGCGATGACGCTGATGGCCGTGGGCAAGATCACACAGAAGCGGGAGGTGGCCGTCCGGGTCCAGCGGGCGGTGGACGACCTGGACGACACGATCCGGCAGATCCGCTCGTCCATCTTCGCGCTGCAGACCCCCGCCGACGAGGAGTCGCTGCGCAGCCGCGTCCACGCCCTGGTCGACGCGGCCGCCGAACAGCTCGGCTTCGCGCCCTCGGTCCGGCTGGACGGCCTCCTGGACACCGCCGTCGACGACGAGACCGGCGACCATCTTCTGGCCGTCGTCCGGGAGGCCCTCTCGAACGTGGCCCGGCACGCCCGCGCCACCGAGACCATGGTGGTGATCGACGTCGGCGACGAGGACCTGACCCTCCGCGTCGAGGACGACGGCGTCGGCATCCCCCAGGGCGGCCGCCGCAGTGGCCTGCGCAACATGTCCGACCGCGCCGGGGGACTGGGCGGCGACTGCACCACCCGGGACCGTCCCGGCGGCGGCACCGTCCTCGTCTGGCGCGTCCCCCTGAAGCCCGCATAGAGGGGACCTTCGTCCCGCCGATCATGCGCCGAACGTACCTACGGCCCGCCCGCCGCCCGCGGTTGAGTCATAGGTGAAGCGAAACGGCGATGTGATGGAAGGTGAGACGGCGATGGCAGTCTCCGAGCACAAGGTGCACACGAACCACCAGGGGCACCGGACGCTGGTGCGGGTGATGGCCACCGGGCCGCTGACCGAGTCGCCTGCGGCGCGGTATGTGTGGGCGGCTGCGCGGCTGGCGCTGGGCTGGGTGTTCGCGTGGGCGTTCCTGGACAAGATGTTCGGTCTGGGCCACGAGACCCCCGCCGCCAAGGCGTGGGTCGACGGCGGCAGCCCCACCGAGGGGTTCCTGGCCAACAGCCCTGAGGGCCCGTTCGCGGGGTTCTACAACGACATCGCGGGGGCGGTGTGGGCGGACTGGCTGTTCATGCTGGGCCTGGCCGGCATCGGCGCCGCCCTCATCCTGGGCATCGGGATGCGGCTGGCCGCGGTGGCCGGCACGGCGCTGCTGGTGATGATGTGGACGGCGGTCCTGCCCCCGGCGAACAACCCGTTCATGGACGACCACCTGATCTACGCGATCGTCATCGTCGGGCTGGCCCTGGTCAGCGCCGGTGACACCCTGGGCCTGGGCCGCTGGTGGGGCGAGACCCGCCTGGTCAAGCGGTTCCCCTTCGTCAAGTAACCGCACCGACCCAAGGGGCGCCCCCCGCCGGGCGCCCCTTGATCGTGTTCAAGACTCCGAGAAGTCGTCGCGGGAGAGCCCCTTCTCCGACAGCTTCTCTTCGAGTTCGGCGCCGAGCTCCGTGCGATCGTCAGGCCGCGGCCTGGGTTCCTGCTCGGGGTCGCGACCCCGGTCACCACCCGGCTTCATCACGACCTGGTCCGTGTCCTCTGTTTTCGGCGCGTTCTCTTCAGGCGTGGTCATCTCTGCCCCCCATGGTCCCGGCGGATCACCGGCTATGCCGACATCGCGCTGCTACCCGGCGACGCCCCGCTCTAACGGCCACCGGTGCCGCCGTCCCCACGCCGTGCTCCCCGCCGTCCCCACCGCGACCACCGCTGTTTACGCAGCGTAGCCGCGGGTAACCGGCGTTCGTCGGTGGGGCGGGCATCCGCGGTCAGGAGGAGCGGGCGGTGGCGATTCGGGGGGCGTCCCTGGCCAGGACGGTGCTGAGCGTGCCGGTCGCCGCGGCGGATACGGCGTCCACGCTGGCCGTACGAGGAGCGAAGGCGGGAGTGCGGGCCCGGCCCGTGCGGCCCGTGCGCAAGGCCGTGGACGAGGGCGCGCACGGCGCCTCCCGGGCCGCGGGCGCGCTCGCCGCCCTGGCCGCCGGAGGCCCCCGGCGGCGCGTGTGGGCGCACGGCGGACATGCTCACATCCAGGTGAACGGCCTGTCGGGCGGCGGGCGGCCGCACCGGCGGTACGTGCGGGCCCTGACGGGGGCGCTGCAGCGGCTGGACGGCGTGGACTGGGCCGAGGTGAACGCGGTCACCGGCCACATCCTGGTGGCGTACGCGGAACCCGACGTGGCCCTGAGCACCCTGGTGGCGGCGGTCCAGGACGTGGAGAAGGCGCACGGCGCCGCCCGGTTCGACGAGGACGCGCACGCGTGCCGCCCCGACGACGAGATGGCGTGGGCGGCGGCCGTGTCCGCCCTCGCGGCGGACTGCGTGGGGTCGGCCGCCGCCACGGCGGCCAGGCTGCTGGCCCTTCCGCCGATGCCGAGCCCGGTGCGGGCGGCGGTGTCGCTGGTGGACTCGACGCCGCGGGTGCGGACGGCGCTGGAGCGGCGGCTCGGCGGGCCGCGCACCGATGCCCTGCTCGGGGCCGCCAACGCCGTCGTCCAGGGGGCCGGGCAGGGCGTGGCCCCGCTGGCCTCGGACGCCGTGCACCGGGTGTTCCAGCTCTACGAGATCGGGGCGCGCCGCGAGGCGTGGCGGCGCCGCGAGCCGCATCTCGCGGTGGCCGGGCGGCAGCCGCAGGAGTGCGGGACCCGGGTCCGGCGGCCGTGCCCCCTGCCGGACGGCCCGGTGGAGAAGACCGGGAACCGCACGGCGCTCGGACATCTGCTGGGCGGATCCGGCGTCATGGCGGCCACGGGGGACGCGTCCCGCGCCGCCGACCTGCTGCTGGCGACCATGCCCAAGGCGGCGCGGCACGGCCGGGAGGCGTTCGCCGCGGTGCTGGCGCACGACCTCGCCGGCCGCGGCGCGGTGGTGCTGGACCCGGCCGCGCTGCGCCGGCTCGACCGGGTCGGCGCGGTGGTGATCGACTCCGCGGTGCTGTGCGCGGGGCGGCCGCGGCTGCTGTCGGCGGACGCCACCGGCGACGGCCTGGACGACGCGGGCGTGTGGCGCGTGGCCGGCACGCTGCTCGCCGGCCTCGGCGCCGGAGACCTGGCCGGGCCCGGCCCGTGGCAGGCCGGGCGGTCCGGCGGCGAGGGCGGCGACCCGGACACGGCGCCGGAATGGCGCCTGGTCAGGACGGCGGACGGTGGTCCCGCCGACCCGCCGGGCACCGCACTGGACCTGCTGGACGGACAAGACCGGCGGTGCGGCCATGTGCAGGTGGGCTGCTCGCTCGATCCGCTGGCCGAGGCGCTGCTGGCGGCGGCGCACGAGGCGGCCGACGTGGTCGTCCTGACCGAGCACGCCAGCACGAGGGAGCTTGTGGCCTGGGGCGACGACTCCCCGGTGGCCGCCCGTGACCTGGCGGACTCCGTGCGCGCCCTGCAGCGCGAGGGCAACGGGGTCCTGGTGATCGCCCGCGGGCAGGACCGGGCGCTGGACGCGGCCGACGTCGGAGTGAGCGTGCTGTGCGGCGACGGGTCGGCCGACTGGCGCGCCGACCTGGTGTGCGGCCCGGGACTCGGTGAGGCGTGGCGGTTGCTGACGGCGGTCCGGCCGGCGAGGCGCGCCAGTGACCGCGCCGCGGAGCTGTCCCTGAGCGCGTCGGCGCTCGGCGCGCTCCTGCTCGCCGGGGGACGGCCCCGGCGCCGCGGGATCGCGTACTGGCGCGACCTCCCGCCGGTGCACGTGGCGGGCATGATGGCGATGCTGGCCAACGCGGTCAGCGCCCGGCGGCTGGACCACCGGCCGCTGCCGCCGCCGGTCGTCCGCGACGCCTGGCACGCCCTCACCGCCGAGGAGGTCTTCGGGCGGTTGTACCGCACCGCCGCCGAACCCGCGCCCGGCGAAACCGGGACGCGGGGCCCGGGTTCGCGTGCCGCCGCCGTCCGCGCCGGGCTGGCGGCGGTGCCGCCCCTGCAATGGACGGTGGTCCGGCCGGTCGGGGCGGGCCTGCGCCTGGCGGCGGCGGTGCGGCAGGAACTCGACGATCCGCTGACCCCCGTGCTCGCGCTCGGCGCGGCGGCGTCCGCCGTGGTGGGGTCGAGCGTGGACGCGCTGCTGGTCACCGGGGTCATGACGGGCAACGCCGTCATCGGGGGCGTGCAGCGGATGCGGGCGGAGCGCGTCCTGGGCGAACTGCTCCTGGGACAGCAGGTCGCCGCCCGCCGCCTGCGGGACGGCGCCGCCCGCCCCCCGCGGGACGGCGCAGCCCGCCCCCCGCGGCCCGGCGCCGGGGACCCGGACGCGTTCGCGTATCTGCGGTCCGCCGCCACCGAGCAGCTCCCGGCCGGCCGCCTGCGGATCGGCGATGTGATCCACTTGCGCCCCGAGGACGTCGTGCCGGCGGACGCCCGGCTGCTGTGGGCGGAGTCGCTGGAGGTGGACGAGGCGACGCTCACCGGGGAGTCGGTGCCCGTCGGCAAGAGCATCGAGCCGGCGCCGGGCGCCGACCCGGCCGACCGGTACTGCATGGTCTACGAGGGCACCACCGTCGTCGCCGGCGGCGCGGTCGCCCTCGTCGTCGCCACCGCCGAGGCCACCGAGACCGGCCGGGCCGCGGCCCTGGCCGGGGCGGCGGACGCCTCGTCCAGCATGCAGGCGCATCTCGCCGAACTCACCCACCAGGCCCTCCCCGCCACCCTCCTCGGCGGCGCGTCCGTCACCGCGCTGGGCATGCTGCGCGGCCTGCCGCTGCACCGCGCCCTCGAATCGGGCATCGCCGTCGCCGTGGCCGCCGTCCCCGAAGGACTGCCCCTGGTCGCCACCCTGTCGCAGCTCGCGGCGGCACGGCGGCTGTCGCGCCTCGGCGTGCTGGTCCGCTCCACCCGCGCGCTCGAAGCGCTGGGCCGCGTCGACACCCTGTGCTTCGACAAGACCGGCACCCTCACCGAGGGCAGGCTCCGCCTGGTCCGGGCCGCCGGCCCGGCACGGCCGCTCCCGCTCACCGGCGCCGGCGGGCGGCGCATCCTCCGGGTCGCCGCGCGGGCCTGCCCGCCGCCGCACGGCAGGCGGGTCGCGCACGCCACCGACCGGGCCGTGCTGGAGTCCGCCGGCGATCTGCCGCCGGACACCCGGTGGACCCTGGACGAGGAACTGCCCTTCGAGGCCACCCGCGGGTTCTCCGCCTCACTCGGACGCGACGGCGGCCGGCCGGTCATCGCGGTCAAGGGCGCCCCCGAGGTGGTCCTGGCCCGGTGCGCCCGGATCCATGTCCCCGGCGACGCCGCCGACCGGGACGAGCCGCTCACCGCGGCCCGCCGCCGCGCCGCCGCCGCGATCGTCCGGCGCCTGGCCGGGCAGGGCCTGCGCGTCCTCGCCGTCGCCGAGGCCCCCGACCCGGGCCGGGTGCACGGCGAGATCGCCGGCCACGTCGAGGGTCTGACCCTGCTGGGTTTCGTCGGCATCGCCGACACGCCGCGTCCCACCGCCGAGGACGCGGTGCGGCGGCTGTGCGCCGCGGGAGTGCGCACCACCATGATCACCGGTGACCATCCGGCCACCGCCGGGGCCGTCGCCGCCGAGCTCGGCATCCCCGACGCCGACCGGGTCCTCACCGGAACCGAGCTCGACGCCATGACCGCCGGCGAACGGCGCCGGGCCGTCCAGCGCGCCGCCGTCTTCGCCCGTGTCTCCCCGGCTCAGAAGGTGCGCATCGTGAAGGACCTGCGCAGGTCCGGCCGGGTGGTCGCGATGACGGGCGACGGCGTCAACGACGCCGCCGCGATCCGCCGCGCCGACGTCGGCATCGCGGTCGCCGGACGCGGCTCCGGCGCGGCCCGCACCGCGGCCGACCTCGTCCTCACGGCACCGGACAACGCGCTGATCCTGGACGCGCTCCGCGAAGGCCGTGCCCTGTGGCACAGCGTCCGCGACGCCGCCGCCATCCTCGTCGGCGGCAACGCGGGGGAGGTGTCCTTCACCATCCTCGGGACGGCCCTGAGCGGGGACGCCCCGCTCAGCACCCGGCAGCTGCTCGTCGTGAACATGCTCACCGACATGCTCCCCGCGCTGGCCGTGGCGCTCACACCCGCCGGCCACGGGGCCGACGACGCGGAGCCGCTCGGCGGGGCGCCCGTCCACGGCTTCAGCGGCCACGACATGCGGTCCGCGCTCGCCGTGCGCGGCACCGCCACCGCGGCCGCCGCCCTGGTCTCCTGGCAGGCCGGCAGGCTGCCCGGCCTGATCCCCGGGGGGCGCCGCAGGGCGTCCACGATGGCTCTGGCGGCTCTGGTCGGCGCCCAGCTCGGCCAGACCCTCATCGCACGCAGGCACAGCCCCCTCGTCATGGCCACCTGTGCGGTCTCGGCGGGCGCGCTGTTCGCCGTCGTCGAGATACCGGGCCTCAGCGGGTTCTTCGGCTGCACCCCGCTGGGGCCGGGCGCCTGGCTCGTCGTCACGGCGGCCGCCGCGGCGGCGACACTGGGAGCCGCCATCGCCCCGCGGCTGCTGCCGGCCGCATCCGTCACGTCCGGGGCGGACGGTCGCCGTACACGCGATACGGCTCCGCATCGTCCCACCTGACCTGGAGGCCCAGCCCTGGACGGTCGGTGCCGGGCACGAGCATGCCGTCCCGGGTTCGAGGATCCCGTCGAAAAGCAGACGCTCCACGCGAACGTGGTCGTGGAAGTACTCAAGGTGCCGGAGCCGCTTCACCGCGCAGAACGCATGCGCGGAGACCGCCGGCGCGCAGTGCGCCGACAGGTCGATCTGCTGAACCGACGCGAGCCCCGCCACCTGGAGAAGCCCCGTGATCCCGCCGCAGCGGGTGACGTCGGCCTGCAGGCAGTCCACGGCGGGCCCGTCGAGCAGCTCGGCGAAGTCCTTCAGGACGAATCCGTACTCCCCGGCCGCCACGTCCAGACCCCCTGGCCCCTGGTCGCGCACCAGCCGCAACCCCGCGGGGTCGTCGGAGGAGACCGGTTCCTCGAACCAGCGGACGTCCCACTCCTCGGCGAACCGCCGCGCCCAGTACAGGGCCTCCTTGCGGGTCAGGGCCCCGTTGGCGTCGGCGAACAGCTCCGGCCCGGGCCCGATCGCCTCCCGGACGGCCGTCAGCCGCCGCGGATCGTCCCCGGGCCTGCGGGACGTCTTCAGCTTCACCCGCCCGATGCCCTGCTCGACCCAGCCGGCGAGCTGGCTGGTGAGCCGCTCCAGGGAGTAGTTCGTGAACCCCCCGCTGCCGTAGACGGGCACCCGGTCGTGGAAGGCCGGCAGCACCTGGACGAGCGGGAGGCCGAGGATCCGCGCCTTGAGGTCCCACAGCGCGATGTCGACGGCGGACACCGCCATCGCCCCGGCACCGGGACGTCCGGCGTTCCGGATCCCGGCGAACATGCGATGCCAGGCCACCGCCGGCGTGAGCGCGTCACCGCCCCGGACGATGGACGCCAGCGTCGACTCCACGAACGCGGCGACCGAGACGTCCCCGTAGGTATAGCCGATCCCGGTATGCCCCTCGGCCTGCACCTCCACGAGGATCACGGTCGTGGAGTTCCACCGGAGCGTGCCGTCCTCCTCGGCCCCGCCGGGCCCATCGGTGGAGACCTCGAACGCG
This sequence comes from Spirillospora sp. NPDC048824, assembly GCF_043198455.1. NCBI lineage: Bacteria > Bacillati > Actinomycetota > Actinomycetes > Streptosporangiales > Thermomonosporaceae > Spirillospora > Spirillospora sp. NPDC048824. The sequence goes on from NZ_JBICUS010000018.1 coordinate 142,105, forward strand.
TGGGTCCGCACTCCGTCGACTCTGACGCCCACCACAGCCCCCCTCCGCCGATCGCCCGGCTCCGCGCCGCAACCCGGTAACGGCTACCCGGCGAGCCCGGCCGAAATGATCCGCGGCCGGCCCGCGGCTATCGCATCGCGTAGCCGCCGACCCGGTCCTCCATGTCGGCCCGTTGTCCGGATGCCTCCATGGCCTGCTCCCGCGTCTCCTCCATGCGCAGAGCGACCCCCATCGCGAAGAACGTCGGTGCCCACTCGCCGATGAAGATGCCCCACCTGTCAGCGCGGTCCAGGCCCGCGGCCTCCAGCCGGTTGGACGCGATCCACGAGGTGAACGCGAGCCCGATCGAGGCGATGCCCGCCGTGTACATCAGATTGGACCGCACGCCCCATTTGTGCAGTGTGTTGATCATCATTCCTCCCCTGTGACGCAGCCGGACTACCCCATGACGCACTCCGCACGCCGCCGCTGACCGCTTCTTTGCCCCCAGGACATGCGCTTGTGGGGGATCACGTCCCGCCGCCGGTCGTCAGCCTGTGAGATCGACGACACCACCAAACCCGAGATCCTGCGCGCCTACCGCCGCAGACTCGGCCTCGTGCCGTTCGTCCGCGACGCCTTCGACGCCACCGGCCACACTCCGACTCTGGGGAGCAGTCCTGAATGATCCCCACCACCGGCTCTAGGACACGCGATACGAGGGCTGCGGCTTCTGGGAGTGCTGCACCGATCCATGGGAGGTGCGGTCCTACTTGGAGGCGGCCGCCCACGTTCTACCTCGGCGCGATGCTCGCCGCTTCCGCGCCATGCTGGCTCATCTGGACGAGCGCTGGTGACTCAGGCGCGATCGGGCACGCGGTCACCCACGCGTGTTCGCGAACGGGCGGATCCTGGCACCCTGTCCGAATGGACGACGATTGCTTCACGCTCACCCTGATCGGCTACTGGTGGAGCGAACGAGAGCCCCGCTGGCCGGACCCTCACCGGTGGGTAGATCCCTCATGGGACAGTGCCGAGCGTGAACGGGTCGCGGACTATCTGGACCAAGGCCGGCGCGCTCCCTGGGCCGCCGCTGGCAAGTCCACGTGTCGCATCTGCGGTGAGTCTGTCGGGAGCCTTGAGCTGCTGGACGGCAAGTATCTGTGGCCGGAGGGGCTCGGGCACTACGTCCGCGAGCACTCGGTACGGCTACCGCAAGCCGTCCTTGATCGCGTCGCGAGGTGGGAACAACCCGAGAGCTGGACGGTTGAGACGGACTGGTGGAGGCGGCAGGGAGCGGCGTAGCCGCCGTCATCCCCCGCCTCCCTCCCCCAGGCCGACTCGGCCGTTCGGGATCGTGCACGTGAGCGGTCCGTGTCTCCGGACGGCTGGCTTCGCAGAGCTTGGAAGTCTCCGGGGACTGTGTAGCACCTGGCCGAGTGCGGTCATAATGTGCGCGCCGGCGCCATCAGTCGTGGAACCTGAGGCGTCGGGAGCGGGCCGGGGGAGGCCAAATGGAAACAGGGAAACAATTGGAATGGCTGCGAGGTGGCGAGGGCGCGCAACGGGTCTTCGGCGAGCCATACGACAGGCCCGATGGCGCCACGGTGATTCCGGTCGCCCAGGTCACCGGCGGCAGATGCCCGCGGGCCACGCCGCTCGGCGTCTTCGTCGTCCACGAAGGCAGGGCGTCCTGGACACCAGCAGTAGACGGGACCCGGATCGCGCTGCTGGGCGGGCTGATCGGGCTCGTCGCCGCGGGACTGGCGACCGCAGCGGTACTACGTCGGCCGCCCTGGCCGGATATATCGATTCACAAGATCATGAAAAACCACTGAGCGTCCCGACACCTTGCGCAGGTAGGCCAGGGTCATCAGGGCCTGCTTGCCCGGGTGCAGGCACCGGCCCTTGCTCCCAACGGCCCGGCGGTGGCGGCGCACCACCCCGGTGGCGTAGGCCAGGTCTGACGCGGCAACGGCAGCGAAGCACGGTACAAAAGCATGTGAGGCCTCTGGTGGGGACGGGGGTTGTGAGAGATCAACCGTCCTACCAGGGGTTTCTTGACGTCCGGCACCGCCCACGCCGTCCGCCAGCTCCCGAACCATGATCCACGTAGCCGCGATCGACTTGATGAGCCGCCGCCTCACCGGCGAAGCCACTTGAGGGACTCCACGCTCACATTGTTACGTTTCGCCCCGGTGCGGATCAGGCGTAGGCCACAGCCGGACTACACCTGATCTGACTCAGTGAGGCACGAAGCGCTACACCCTTGCGGGATAGCCCGAAGGAAGTGGGGCCACTACCCGTCCGTTGCCTTTACGTCTTCCTGCTCCCCACCCGTCACGGAGAGGGCGTTGTCGATGAGGACGGTGGCGATGGCGGCGGCGGTGGGGAAGGACTCGGCGTTGAGGACTCGGGTGCGGGCCGAGGCGCCATCGAGGAGCAGCGCCAGTTGTTCGCCGAGCTGTTCGGGGTCGGTGGCGCCGGCTTCGCGGGCCGTTTCGGCGAGCCGCGCGGCGATGGCGAGCTTGTATTCGCGGGCGTATTCGGACGCGGGGTGTCGGGGGTCGTGCATTTCGACGGTAGCCGCGATGTAGGGGCAAAGGGGCGTGAGCTCGTCTGGGCCGGACGTGGGCATCTCGAAGGCGGCGAGGAGCCGTTCGCGGGGTGTGAGGTCGGTGCGGTCGAACACCGCGGCCATGAGGCCGGGATCGAACCGGCGCAGGTATTCGACGACCAGCTCGTCCTTGCAGGTGAAGTGCTGGTAGGCCGTGCGCTTGGAGACCTGGGCCACTGCGCAGAGCTCGTTCATACCGGTGCGGTTGATGCCCTGAGTCCGAAACAGCTGCTGTGACGCGCTGAGAATGCGCTCGCGCGCGCCCCTGCCGCGACGCCGGCCTTGGGGGCCCTTCTCCAACTTCGTCATGCCTGCATCGTACCTCAGTTCGGTACCGCTCGGTTTACATAGCTTGCGCTCCCGTCGATGGGCGGATACGTTACGTACACAGATCGGTTTACCAGAGAGTGAGTGGTTATGGGAAAGCTCGATGGCAAGGTGGCGGTGATCACGGGCGCGTCGACCGGCATGGCGCTGGCCGGCGCGAAGCTGTTCGTTGAGGAGGGGGCACACGTCTTCATCACCGGCCGGCGGCAGGAGGCGCTGGATGAGGCGGTGAAGGTGATCGGCCGGAACGTGACCGCCGTGCAGGGTGACGCGTCCGACCTGGCCGACCTGGACCGTTTGTACGAGACGGTCAGGCGGGAGAAGGGCTCGATCGACGTGCTGTGGGCGAGTGCCGGGACGGGGGAGCAGGGCGAACTCGGTGAGATCACCGAGGAGCAGTTCGACCGTGCGTTCTGGCTGAACGCGCGCGGCACGTTGTTCACGGTGCAGAAGGCGCTGCCGCTGCTCAACGACGGTGGCTCGATCTTCATGACCGGGTCGAACGCTTCGCTGAGGGGCTTCCCCGGGTGGAGTGTGTATGCGGGGAGCAAGGCCGTCCAGCAGGCGTGGGCCCGTGTGTGGCTGAACGAGCTGAGGGACCGGCGGCTCCGGGTGAACGTGCTCACCCCCGGCCAGGTCGCCACGGCCAAGCAGGAGGAGCTGTTCGACGGGGAGACCAAGAAGCAGTTCGAGTCCCTGATCCCGCGGCGCGAGATGGGCCGCCCCGAGGAGATCGCCACGGTCGCGCTGTTCCTCGCCTCGGACGACTCAAGCTACGTGAACGGACTGGAACTGACCACCGACGGCGGCACCACGGTGATCTGAACGAACACACCGGTATACGCCACACACTCGCGAAAAAAGGCAGTCGTCAGGGCCGAGGAACTGAGCCTCGAATGCGGAGCGGCGTGACTCGGCACCACGAATCAAAGCGATATTTCGAGAACAAGGAAGAGGCACTTCATGAGCAGCATCAGCATCATCGGCACCGGGAACATGGCCCGTACGATCGGCGCGCTGGCGGTGGCCGGCGGCAACACCGTCGAGGTCATGGGCCGCGATCACGACAAGGCCGCTGACCTGGCCAAGGCTCTCGGCGGCGGCGCCACGACGGGAGAGTGGGGTGCCGTTCCGGCCGGCGACATCGTCATCGCGGCCCTGTTGTCCGACAATGTCGTTCCGGTCGTCGCCCACTACGGAGACGCCCTCGCGGGCAAGGTCATTATTGATATCAGCAACCCCTTCAACGCCACGGCCGACGGTCTGGCCCACCCCGGGGTCACCTCGATCGCGCAGAAAGCCGCAAAGGCGGCCCCGGCCAGTGCCAGCGTGGTGAAGGGATTCAACACCATTTTCCGTCATGTCCTGGAGCAGGGCCGGCCCGACGTTTTCATCGCTGGCGACGATACGCAGGCCAAGGCGGCCGTGGAGGCGTTCATCAAGAGCCTCGGGATGCGTCCGATGGACGTCGGCGGCCTGGACATGGCGCACTGGCTGGAAGGAGCGGGTGTGCTCACCATGGGCCTCGCACGTCACGGGGTGGGCGGCTGGAACTTCTCCCTCGGCGTCACCGAACTTCCCGCTTGAGCCGTCCCCGGAGGAGGTACTCGCGATGAAGCTTGGATCGTCCAGGCTCGGCGAAGCCGCCAACACGCCCAGAGCGCGATCAAGCCCGTCAACGGGCTTCCTCGTCCGGACGATCACGGCCGCCCCTGAGCAGTGCAACACCCTCAGCGCATCCTGAACCAGACGCCCGGACGAGAGAGTTTCCCTGCAGGTGATCCGTGTGGGGTCAGCTACTGCATAGTCACCGCTGACCTACCTCTACCGCTCGGGCAGAAGCGAATTGAAAAGACGTCTGCGACTGAAGGTCCGGTTCCCCGGCGGGAGCCGGGCCTCCGGCGTTGGGGCCGCCGTGTCGATCTCCGCTGAGGGCGGTCGCAACATGATCACGAAGATTCGAAAATGAACCAGGATGATACTCAGTCCCAGGGGAAGGGTATGAGGCTGTGATGCCCGGCGACGACGGGTGCGGCACGGTGACGGCCAGTTGCGGCAGATCGGCTGCGGTTGCGTCACTGACGGGTTGACACAATGCGCGAGGGTCCCCCTCGATCCCATTTTCCGTGCCTACCGGCATCGTCTATCGGAATACCAGTGGTGGAGGTGATCGTGTGGCCGCTGTCAAAGTCCCAGGTGAAGCGGACCGGCGTGCCGCAAAAGAGGACATGGACACAGGCGGGTTGCTCACTGAAGGCGCCGCCTTCCTCATGGCGTTCAAGAAGGACGACGGCGGGTGAGGGCTGTGCGCGCCTATCTGGCATCCTGCCGCGTGAAGACGCGTCAGGCCACGCTCGACAAGCGTCTCCCTCCGGACCGGTATCCCAGCCGAGGACGTCGAACGACTCGGCGGCATCAGCGAGGAAACCTGATCAACGCGGCCGACGCGGCCGACGCGATGACCGCAAGCGCCATCAGTCGGAAGCAGGCCCCGCCTGGTCCGCCGCTTGATCAGGGTGATCCGTAGCCTGGCGCGCGGATCCCTGCACCATGGTCACGAGCATGCCGCCGTAGGGGTCCTGGTGCGCGCATGCGAGATCTCATTCCCTCACCGAGGGCAGCTCACTCCTACCATTGGTATGATTGAGTTGTGGATGCTAAGCAGACTCCCGTCAAGCAGCCCCTCCGTGTCGCGAAGCGCGGCAAGGCCGCGAAGGTTCGTAAGCCCGCGGGCGGTCCGGGTGCGACCGAGAAGTTGTCGGCGACCATCCGCCGGGGCCGCAAGGCTGAGATCCGCGAACAGGCCCGCAAGCTGGGCCTCTCCGATTCTGCCTACGTTGATGAGGCGATCGCGGCCAAGCTCCAACTCGACGCCCTCGCCGAGTTCGTTGACGAGCTGGAAGATCGGCACGGACCGTTCAGTGAGGACGAGATCCAGGCCGCCCTCGCCGCTTGGCCGTCCGCGCAAGATCAGTGAGCACCGTGCGAGGCCGTCGAGCTGCGAGGCTCGGCGGGGTTCTGGTACTCGACAACGACGCCATCAACAAGGCCGCCACGGACCGCGACGTTGCGATCTTCTTCGCGGCTGCGCTGCGCAAGCAGGCACGCTTGGTCACGTCCAGCGTCGTGCTGACGGAGATCTTGCGTGGCTCCGACCGGGACACGAAACTGAACCATGTGCTGTCCAGCACCAGGACCGTCGTTGAGCCTGTCACTGAGGACCTTGCACGCGCCGCCGGGAAGCTGATCGGTGACGCAGGGTTCGACTCCACGGAGGTTGTTGACGCCTTGGTCGCCGCGACGGCTCACATGTACGCCCATCGTGCGGAGGCGGCGGGGCAACAACCTGATGTGCTGATCTTGACCGCCGACGCCACCCATCTGCCGGGGTTGGCCGGTGACCGAAAGGGAGTAAGGGTGCAGAACGTGAAGGACATTCGCTCTTCCTGAAGCCCGCTTGTCACGGCCCCACTGGACGCTGGGGGATGGCCGTATCGGGCGCGGAATCGACCTGAGCGGCGGTCGGCAGACCGGGCTACATCAAGGCTTTTAATGGGGATGCAACGTCAAACGCATGCGGGCGCTGCGGCCTCGGCATCGCGCACGTGCAAACTCCCCACGCGCGCGGTTATGTAGAGGCCGGTGTGATCCGGCGTAGACCCCGCACGTCACGGACACGCCCGGCGAGCCGTCCGGTCGGGCGTTTCGCCTTCCCCCTGTCGAAGGATTGCGAGCGTGGGCGTGGATCACCCCCGTGGGCCGGGCAGAGGCCCCGAGACCGCCGACAAGGTCCCCCCGCAGGGCACTCGCGACCAGTCGCCGGCCGATCCGACCGGCGACAAGCAGCAGACCCTCGGGGACCGCTCGATCGAAGCCAAGTCGGACACCAAGAAGGATCCAGAGGCCGACAAGACCTACGTCGGCATCCAGTTGACCGAAGAACCCGATGACACAGCCGACCCCGCTGAGGCCGGCAACGGCGGCCCGGAAGCGGAGAAACCCGGCCAAGCCAAGGCCGAGGACCCGCGCGAGGACGAGGGGGAGCGGGTCAACGACAACCGTGGACCCGGGACCGGTCTACCCGAAGCCGGAGGGGCGAAAGACCAGGACGACCGCACCAAGGAACCGCGCCCCCAGGACAGCGGTAGCAGCGCGGACGACAAGATTGACGACCCCGAAGCACCTCAGCAGCCAAACTCCCTCTCCACCGACTACGAAGCCCCTCCCAGGCCGTTCTCCCGCCTGGAAAGCCTGGCCCGCGCCCGCGAAGCACAACTCCAAAACGCAGAACAACTGCGAGCCATCTTCCAAGACGCCCAGACCGCCGATGGCGACAGAGAAGCCCCACCGCAGAGCGAGAACCGGGGAGGCGACGAGCGCGAGCCCGAAGCACAGCCCCCAACCGCTGAGGCACCCGGCGGTACCGACGACGACAGCGGCGAACCGCCAGCCGAACCAGCAGACCCCCTGCCCCAGGGACCCGGCAAAGTCGTAAAAAAGAGGGTGTGACCTGGGGTTGTCGTTCATGTGGTCTGGAGCAGTGTGACGGTGCGTTGCGGGTCGCGGGC
>NZ_JBICUS010000019.1:0-124516 GCF_043198455.1 Spirillospora sp. NPDC048824
GACCTTCCCGCCCGCCGTCACCACCCGCCAACGCAAGATCCTCGACGCCCTGAACACCCCACGCGCCACGCACTAACCAATTGAGCCAACTCAGGCTGTTGAGCGAGGGCGGACGCGGCCTGGCGATGATGGGCGCGCTGGTCAAGGAGTGGGGCGCCCAGCCGGTCGGGGGCGGCGGAAAGGCAGTGTGGGCCCTGCTGCCCGACAGCACCTCGTGAACGAGCCCGATGTACTGGCCCGACTCCGGAAGCGGCACCCCGCCTGGGCCATATCGGTGGACGGGGGCACGTGGCGCTCCTCGGGCCGCCTCCTCATCTGGGCGTCGTCACCGGAACAACTGGAAGCGGCGATGAACGGCGAACCCCCATTCCCACCCGACCTGGCCGCCCGCAGGGTCCGCGTCCGTCACCGTGCAAGATCACGGTGACGAGTCGGGGAGAGTGCAGATGGCCAACCTCGATCCGCTCAACACCGATCTCGCCCACGGCGAGCGGCGTGGGCTTTGGTGCGAAACTCCTGCTCATTCCTCAGCCGTCCAGTACTTCGACGATCGGGGCGGACCCTTCGTTGACTGTGCCCATCGCCTCCTGGGAGACGCCTTCTCTCTTACCGGTGATCTGCAACGGAGCGATCATCGAGACCAGGTAGGTCCCTGGTGCCAGAACATCCGGGCCCGGCACCTTGAGTGTGGAGCTCTGGGTCCACTTGCTCCGGAACGCGCATTCCGCCTCTATGTAGGGTTGCGCATCGCCGCTCTTCTTGCTCTTCGCTGGGATGAAGACGGCGCCGGGTCCAGTTGGGAGCTGCTTCGGCTTCGCCGGGGGAACACGGTAGAACGCCAGATAGGTCCCGTCGGACGGGGCTTCGGTGTCGTACCACCCGAACCCGTAGTTCCCCACGACGTCAGTTCGTTTCGTGTCCTCACCGAAACACTGGCGTCGGCCGCCGGGAAGATACTTCGCGCCGGCGGGCGTCCGGGCTCGGAACTGCTGGACCAAGCGTAGGTCAGTCCCGGGCTTCACCCTGGCCGGAGTGACCGTCATGATCAAGTCCATGTAGGGGGTCTCGGACGCGGGCATGTTGGGTTGCCCGGTCAGCACCCCCGGGCGGGTGAAGTAGGCGTGGATCCCGCCGCGGCTCTCTCCGCCGACACCCGGCCCCGAAGGCCAGAGCACCCAGGCGGCGATCACAGCCCCGACCCCAACGCCCCCGATGGCCGCGGCCCCCTTCGTCCCGCCGACCTTGGCCATGAAGCCCTTGGACGCGGACGTACCGGTCTTGGCCATGAAGTCCGCTGTCGCGGTGCCCTGCGCGTAAACCATTGAGCCGGGCGCCGTCATACCGGAAGTGACCGCGCCCGCAGCTGTGGACGACGCACCGGGGGCGAGTAGCGCACCTCCGAGCGCCGCCAGTGGGATCGTGGTCGCCACGGCTGCGGCGACGGCTCCGAGCGTGAGGAGTCCACGCCGTTCCCAGTCGGGTCCGTACGACTGGACGGCGATGGCTTCCAGTTCGCTGACGAACTCGTGGGCATTCCAGAACCGGTCGGCCGGGCTCTTGGCCATCCCGCGCTCGATGAGCGGACGCAGCGGGTCGGGAACCAGTTCAAGTGGTGGCGGAGTTTGAGTGTGCCCGTTCTTTAGTGCTTCCAGGGTCGTCCCCTGGAAGGGCTTGTTGCCACTGACGCATTCCATGAAGACGCAGGTTGCTGCGTAAAGGTCAGTCGCGGGAGTGGCGGGTTCGCCCGCCCACTGTTCCGGCGCCATGTAAACCGGGGTGCCTGCCCGGCCGCCCTGCCCGGTGAGTACCGCCACCCCGAAGTCGATCAGCTTGCTTTGTCCGTCGTCTTGGACGAGTACGTTCGCGGGCTTGTAATCGCGGTGTACGACTCCGACCGCGTGCGCCGCCGCTAACCCGAGCAGTGAGCCCTTCAACGTCGTCAACGCGGCCTCTGGCGTTAAGGGCCCGTCGTGTTCGTCCAGGACCTTGCGGAGCGGACGTCCGGCGACCGCCTCCAGGACGATCGCCGCTCCCCAGGGCGACTCCAAATAGTCCAGCAGCCGGGCCACATGCGGATTGACGACCCGCTTGAGCATCTCCGCCTCGGTGCGGAAGGTGTTCCGCGCTTCGGTGTTCCCGAGCAGATCGACGGCCAGGTACTTGATCGCCACTGGCCCGCCGCCGGATTCATGCCGCGCGAGCACGACCTTGCCCTGTGCCCCGGCCCCTAACTCCGCCAGCTCGACGAACCCGGCTACGGGGTATTCGCGCGACGTCATTGGCCCGTGTTGGTCTGGATCTCACTCACGACGAGCGGCGTGGGCTGGGACGTCACGCTCTCAGGCCCCAGGTCGCCCCCCGGGGCGTCGCAGGCCGCTCCTTCGCAGGTCCAGGTGAGATCCCACGTGATGGTCGCGGTGATCTGGTAAGCGCCTGCGGGTTGCCCAGCCGACGACCGCTTGTAGGTGTAGTTACAGCTCTTGCCTTCTTTGCTTCCCGCGTCCTCGCATTTCTTCTGTGCCTCGCCCATGTTCCAGGTGACGGAAACGGGATTCGCCGTGGCCTGGATCGACTGCCCGCCGCCACCGATCGGGTCCGTTCTCACCACCTCGAAGCCGTCCACCCAGAGGGACGTCCGCATCCTGACGTAGGTCTTGCCGTTCGGTGCGGTGTGCACGATGGGCGCTGGGAGTCTGGCGGAACTCTCGGCCGCCGCCACCCAGTCGAGCGTGGTCGGTGCGGCCGGCGCCGGATCCCCATCGATGGGGACGAATCCCACGTCCTCGTTCTCGGTCAGGCCCACTGGGTCGGGTGGCTCCACGGGGCCCGAGCTTCCGCCGCCGGACGATCCGCCCTGTCCGCCGGAGCCGCTGCCTCTTTCGAAGTACTTGCAGTCGAACGGGTTGCCGCTCTTGCATTCATCGGCCTGAGCTGGCAGGGCGATGAATGCCGGGGCCAGCAGCGCCGCCGCGAAGATCGCGGTGGAGGTCAGACGGTGGTGGTTACGGGAATGGGGACGCATCGTGTGTCCTTCCCTGCCGGCGGTCAGCATTTCTTTTCCCGGACGCTGGCGGCGGCCTTCCAGACGCCCGAGTCGTACTGGAGTGTCGTCCGGAAGAGGTGGGTCCCGCCGGGGCCGCCGCCGAGACGTTCACCGGTTTCGGCGGAGTAGCGGTAGCCGACGAGTGTCCGGATGCAGTCGGCGACGTAGACCTTCGTGCTGTCCTTGGACCGGGCGTACACGCGGGGGTTGAACGTGCTGGTGTAGCGCCAGACTTCGCCCTTGGCCTTGGTCGCCTCTATCTGTTCGGTGATCTCGGTAAGCAGGGGATCCATGGCGACCGTGGTGAGTTCGGACGGGTCGTTGGTCTCGTACGCCTTCTTGTAGGCGGCCTGGTAGGCGCGGTAGCGCTGGAGGACCGTCTCGAAGAGTTGCGCCGTGGGGATGGCGGAAGGTGCGACGGCGGTGGGCGCGGGGGCGGCGGCGCCGCCGTCGATGGTGCCGTTGGGGGCCAGTTCGCCGTTGCCGGACGAGCCGGACGAGCCGCACCCGGCGGCCGCGCACAGTGTCAGGGCCAGCGCGACGACCGGCATGGTGGTGGCGCGGCGGGACCCCTGCGGGGAGGAACGTACCAACCGGGCGCGCATCGCCATCCCTGAGCGGCAGCCGACAACGGGGCGGAATACGCGCGAAAGCTTACAGAGGTCTGTGGGGCGAGAAAAGCGATTCGTTGCGAACGACTTGACCTCAACCATGGTCGAGGTAGCAGGCTGCGGGTGAACGATGTGATCGGAGGGGTTCCGTATGCGTGCCGTGTGGTTGAGGGAGTTCGGGGGGCCGGAGAAGCTGGTGCCGGGGGAGGCGCCCGACCCGGTCCCCGCCGCCGGGCAGGTGCTGATCGCGGTCGAGTTCGTCAACATCACGTTCGTGGAGACGCAGATGCGGGCGGGCGCCGCCCCGTTCCCGATGAAGGAGCCGCCGGTCATCCTCGGCAACGGGGTCGGTGGCACGGTGGCGGCGGTCGGTCCGGGGGCCGACGGGGGACTGGTCGGACGCCGGGTCGTGAGTGCCACCGGCGGCACCGGCGCCTACGCGGAAATGGTCGCGGTGGACGCGGCGGGAATCCTGGAGGTGCCGGACGGTGTGGCGCTTGACGAGGCGGTTGCGCTGCTGGCGGACGGGCGCACGGCGGTGATGATGCTCAGGGCGGTGGAGCCGAAGCCCGGCGAACGGGTCCTGGTCGAGGCGGCGGCCGGTGGCGTCGGGACGCTGCTCGTCCAGCTGGCGAAGGCGGCCGGGACGACGGTCGTGGCGGCGGCCGGCGGCTCGCACAAGGCGGAGCTGCCGATGCGGCTGGGCGCGGACGAGGCCGCCGACTACCGGGAACCCGGCTGGACGGAGAAGGTCGGGCAGGTGGACATCGTGCTCGACGGAGTCGGCGGCGACGTGGCGCGCGAGGCGTTCACCCTCCTGCGAACCGGTGGACGGATGGTCAGCTTCGGCCTGGCGAGCGGCGAGTGGGCGAACATCCAGGAGGATGACGCGGCGGCGCGGGGGGTGACGCTCGTCCGGGCCACGGCCACCCCCGAGGAGTTGCGGGAGTTCACTCGGACCGCCCTGGCGGAGGCGGCCGCCGGGAGGCTGCGGCCGGTGATCGGGCAGCGGTTCCCGCTCGACGGCGCGGCCGACGCGCACGCCGCGATCCAGTCACGCTCCACCGTCGGCAAGGCGCTTCTTGAGGTCCGCTGACCCACCTTCTGGACGTCTGCTAACCCACCTTCTTGAGGAAGGTGCCGAGGGCGCGTTCATAGGCGGCGGGGTCGATGTTCCACGATTCGGTGTGGTCGCCCGGAGTGGTGATGTGCGTGACCATGCCGGGCGGGGCCGTCGCGGCGAAGGTGTAGGCGGGGCCGTTGGCGACGGTGGCGTCGTCGGCGGCGGTGAAGAGCAGGACGGGTGTCCGCAGGTTCGGTGCGTACCGGCGGTGGTCGAACTCGGTCAGGTCGATGCCGATGCGCCACTCCAGGACGTGTTTGGCCACGCCGGTGATGAAGCCGGGCAGGTCGCGGGCGGCGCCTTGCTTGTCGAGGGTGGCGTTCCAGTCCAGGACGGGGGAGTCGAGCACGACCCCGCGGACGAACGACGGATCCTTCCGCAGGGTCGCCATGACCATCGCGCCGCCCATGGACCACCCGTACAGGACGACGCCCGTCGCGCCGTGCGCGCGTGCGTAGCCCATGGCGGAGACGACGTCCTGCCATTCTGTGTCGCCGAGATGGTTCTTGCGGTCGCCGGACGACGGCGCCCCCACGTCGTTCCGGTACGCGATGGACATCATCGGCAGCCCCGCCGCGTGGACGGCGCGCATCGCGCGGAACGTCTCGGCCTTGTCCGCGTTCCGCCCGTGGACGCCGATGACCCATGTGCTCTTGGGGGATGTCCCCGGCAGCAGCCACGCGGGCATCGGACCGACCTTGGACGGGTAGGTGACGTCCTGGAACGGCAGTCCGAGCGCCGTCTTCGGGTCGCCGTCGTACATCCAGTGGTCGATGGCCGCGGGAACGCCCTTCGCCAGGGAGCCTTCGACGACGGACGAGACCTTCCGCACGACCCGCTCACCGTCCCGGCTGACGACCGGCCCGAGCAGTGCGCGCCCGCCCTTCCAGACGAGTGCCCACGTGCCCGGACGTTCCGTCGCCGCGTCCCGGGGCAGTGTGACCGTGCCGCCGCCCGCGTCGATGATGGTGAGCGGGTACTCGGCCGCGTGGTCGACCTCGATGGCGACGCCCGCGAAGTACCAGCCGATTCCGCCGACGACCGTGCACAGCAGCACGATGAGGGCGACGGCCGTCGCCATCAGTGCGCGGACACGGCGGCGGCGCCGGGGGGTCGGCGGTTCGGTGATCGCCGGGATCGGCGACTGGGGTGCGGCGGTCGACACGACATAGGAACTTAGCCTCCCCCGAGCGTCGCGAACGCCCGGGTCACTCCGCAATATGTCGATCCGTGCGGTTAATCTGCCGGAAAGGTGCCATCGGGGGCGACCGGACGCATGGAGGGCGCGTGTCGTGACGGGGCGAGGCGTGTCGGGCTGGGCGGCCCGGACGGCAACGTGACCTACGCGGCGCGGACCCCGTATCCGCATCGTTCGCTGCCGCCCGAATGGCAGGACCGCCCGTATCACCGAGGTGCGGTACACCTGACCGGGCGTCAGGCGGTGCCGATCGCGGACACCAGCCCGAGCGCCAGGACGAGGTCCAGGTGGATGAACGTCTCCAGCTTCGCGCCCGGCGGCACGTCCGTGTCGGCGCCGAGGCGGTCGAGGACGGCGAGCGCGGCGGGGCTGTCCAGGTCGTCCGCGAGGGCGGCCTGCGCCTCCGTCGCGTACTCGCGGCTCATCGGCCGGCCCGGGGCCGTCGCCCACTCGGCGACCGCGCCGCGCCAGCGTCCCAGCCGTTCGGCGGCCCGCGCGAGCGTCGCCTCCGTCAGCTCCAGCGGCTCCCGGTAGGGGACCTCCAGCATCGCGAGCCGCACCGACAGCGGGTCCGCGGACGCCCACTCCCCGGTCTCACGCGGCACGGCCAGGCTGAGCACGTCCCCGCCCGCGCCGCCGCCGGCGGACACCTGGACGTCGGCGTCCGCGATCGGGGAGTCGAGCACCTCGAACGGCGCGATGTTGTAGTCGGACCAGTCGCCGCCCTGCGGGAGGGACGGGGTGCTCACGACCCGGACACGCCGCCCCGCCCGTTCCGCGACGCGGCGCAGCAGGTCGGTCACCACCAGGACGCGGCGCCCGGCGCCGTCCAGCACCTGGACGCGCAGGCCGCGGCCGGCGGGCAGCGGTTCCGTCCGCCCGGTGCGAGGGTCGTACAGCCGGAGCATGCCCCAACCCTAGGCCGGGCCGCCCCACGCCACGGCGGCGGGTCGCTCGGCGGCGTCAGCGCGCCGGGACGGCGCGGCGGGTCAGAGCTGCGGGTCGGAGGGGAACGGCCCGGTCGGCAGCGGTGTGGCGCTGTCGGCCTTGCGGACGGCCGCGAACCGCAGCCGCACATAGTCGGCGACCCACCCCGACTCGCGGCGCAGCGCCGGAGCGGCCAGGTCGTTCACCCGGTCGAGCAGCGGGTCGACCAGCTCCGGCGGGACGTCCGACAGCGCTCGCGCCGCGTACGCGCGGATCCAGTCGGCGGCGCCGTTCGGGCCCTCGGTCATCCGGGTCGGCCGGTCGGCGTGCTCCAGCAGCCGCAGCGTGAACCCGGCCTCCTCAAGCTTGGCCGCGTACTCGGCGGGGGTCGGGAAGTACCAGGGCAGCTCGGGTTCGCCGAGGCCGAACACGCGCCAGGCGGTCTGCATCGCGGCGATCAGCTCCGCGCAGTTCCCGGCGCCGCCCAGCTCGGCGACGAAACGCCCGCCGGGACGCAGTGCGGCGTGCACGCGTCCGATCACGGCGTCGGGGTCGCGGTTCATCCAGTGCAGTGCGGCGTTGGAGGCGATCGCGTCGAAGGACTCGCCGACGGTGAAGTCGTGCGCGTCGCCGACGATGAACGACAGCCCGGGGTTCAACGCGGTCGCCTGCGCAACCATGTCGGGGCTGCCGTCGATGCCCAGCACCTCGGCGCCCCGCTCTGCGATCTCCGCGCTGAACGTCCCGGTGCCGCACCCGAGGTCGATGACCCGCTCGCCGGGCTGCGGATCGAGTAGGTCGACCAGGGGCGCACCGTGCGCGGAGACGTACCCGAAAGCGGAGTCGTACGTCGTCACGGCCCAATTCACTGTCATAATTTATCGGACAATGGCGAGCGGGGAGGCGGCGTTCGTGATGGTGGACGTCACGTCCGAGGTGCGGATCGCTGGATCCGAGGGGCCCGACGGCCTGGCCCTGCGCACCTCCGGCCTGTCCGCCGGGGGGCTGCCGGAGCTTCGTGTGGAAGGGCTCCCGCCCTATCTCGGGCAGGGCTGGGCGCGCGTCCTCGCCGCACTGGCGCAGCGTCTCGCGGCGGCCGGGGAGATTCCCGCGAGCGTCACCCTCGGCCCCGGAGTAGAGATCAGTCTCACACTCGCCGCCGACGGTGCGCTGGTCGCCGTCCCGCCGCCCGGCCGCGATCCCGGGGACTGGCGCCGGGACGTCCTGCTCCGCCTGTTCCCCGAGGCCCGCACCTGACCGAGGCCCGCACCTGATCGAGGCCCGTACCTGACCGAGGCCGCACCTGCCGCGAGGCGCGCCCGCCGCGTGTTCCTAGAATCTGATTCTGTCCAGCCGGGTCGGAGAAGGGTTCGCAGGTGACGTACACAGAGATCGAGTACGAGGTTCGGGACGGGATCGCCACCGTCACGCTGAACCGTCCGCAGAAGATGAACGCCTACACGTTCACCATGCGCAACGAGATGCTGGACGTCTTCGACAGGATCGACGCCGACGACGACGTGCGCGCGGTCGTGGTGACGGGCGCGGGACGCGCGTTCTGCGCCGGCGCCGACCTGAGCGGAGGCGGCGACACCTTCGACAAGGACAAGACCAAGGACATGTTCGCCGGGGAGAACGACGTCTTCGAGGACGGCACCCCGCGCGACGGCGGCGGCACGGTCGCGCTCCGCATCGCCCGCTGCCTCAAGCCCGTCATCGGAGCCTTCAACGGCGCCGCCGTCGGCGTCGGCGTCACCATGACCCTCCCGATGGACGTCCGGCTCGCCAGCGAGAACGCCAGGTTCGGGTTCGTGTTCGCCCGCCGCGGCATCGTCACCGAGGCCGCGTCCAGCTGGTTCCTGCCCCGCCTCGTCGGCATCGCCCAGGCCATGGAGTGGGCCGCGACCGGCCGCGTCTTCGGCGCCCAGGAGGCCCTCGACGGACGTCTCGTCTCCCGCGTCCTCGCCCCCGGCGAACTCCTGCCCGCCGCCTACGCCCTGGCCCGCGAGATCGCCGACAACACCTCCGCGGTCTCCGTCGCGACCATCCGGCGGCTCATGTGGTCGGGCCTGTCCGCCCCGTCCCCGTGGGACGCCCACGTCGCCGACTCCCACCTCATGGCCGCCCTCGGCGGCGCCGCCGACGCCGTCGAGGGCGTCTCGGCCTTCCTGGAGAAGCGCGACGCGGTCTTCCCGATGCGCGTCAGCAAGGACCTCCCGGCCGCCGTCCCCGACTGGCCCACCCGCTGAAACGCGCGATCAGGTGCTGCGGGGCCTGCGGCGCGGGGGAGGCTGCGGCGGGACGACCTTGGCCGCGACCATGGTCTCCTCGGGGACTTCGACCAGTTCGCCGGTGCGGCGGCGCACCGCGAGCGTTCCGCCGGACCAGGATTCGAGCACGCCGACCACGTCGCTGTACTCTCCCGTTGGCAGACGACGGCGCAGCGAGATCCGCTGCCCCACGTCCGCGCCACTGATGGTGACCACCAGGCGCGCGCCGAATCGGCCTGACATGAGGGACCCCCGCTGTCGAATCGATGGCGCCGTGGTGGCCATACTATTCACAGCGAGCTTGCGGTGAGCCGTGACGTGCGGCGGGGCCGGAAAACCGAGAGGAGTCACTGACGTGACCTACGTCATCGCGCAGCCCTGCGTGGATCTGCTCGACAAGGCATGCATCGAGGAGTGCCCGGTCGACTGCATCTACGAGGGCAAGCGCATGCTCTACATCCACCCGGATGAGTGCGTCGACTGCGGTGCGTGTGAGCCGGTTTGCCCGGTTGAGGCGATCTACTACGAGGACGACACGCCTGAGCAGTGGAAGGACTTCTACAAGGCCAACGTGGAGTTCTTCGACGACCTCGGGTCGCCGGGCGGAGCGTCCAAGGTCGGGAAGATCGACAAGGACCACCCGATCGTCGCCGCGTTGCCTCCGCAGAGCCACGACGACTGACGGGCGGCGCGCGGCGCCGGGATGCGCCCCCGCGGGGCGCGGTTCCCGGGGCGGCCTGCGCCGATTTCGGGGCCGTGGCCTCCCACGTTGGTGGAGGGCCGCGGCCCCGCGGGTTTCCGAGTGACCCGAGGGTCTCCAGTTGAGGGGTGGGACGTGTTCACGCTGCCGGACTTTCCGTGGGACCGGCTCGCGCCGTACAAGGAGCGGGCGCTGGCGCACGCGGACGGCATCGCCGACCTGTCGGTCGGGACGCCGGTGGACCCCACGCCCGAGCCGATCCGGGCGGCGCTGGCCGCCGCGGCGGACGCGCCCGGATATCCGCAGACCTACGGGACGCCGCGGCTGCGCGAGTCGGTCGCCGGGTGGCTGCGGCGCCGCGCCGGCGTGTCGGGCGCCGACCCCGACGCGGTGCTCCCCGTCATCGGCACCAAGGAACTGGTGGCCTGGCTGCCGACGCTGCTCGGCGCCGGTCCCGGCGACCGGGTCGTCTTCCCGGAGCTGGCCTACCCGACGTACGACGTGGGCGCCCGGCTGGCCGGCGCGACGCCCGTCGCGACGGACGGGCTGCTGTCCCTCGGCCCGGTCTCACCCAAGATCGTGTGGGTGAACTCGCCGTCCAACCCGACCGGCAAGGTGCTGCCCGCCGAGCATCTGCGCAAGGTCGTCGCGTGGGCGCGCGGCCGCGGCGCCGTCGTCGTCAGCGACGAGTGCTACCTGGAGTTCGGCTGGGACGAGGACAGGCCGCCGATCTCGGTCCTGCATCCGGACGTGTGCGGGGGGTCCCACGAGGGGCTGCTCGCCGTCAACTCCCTGTCCAAGCGCTCCAACATGGCGGGCTACCGTGCGGGGTTCGTCACGGGCGACATCGCGCTGGTCAAACGGCTGCTGGAGGTCCGCAAGCACGCGGGGATGATCGTCCCCGGCCCGGTGCAGGCGGCGATGGCGGTCGCGTTCGACGACGACGCGCACGTGGACGAGCAGCGGGAGAGGTACGCGCGGCGCCGTGCCGCGCTGCGCGCCGCGTTCGAGGGGCACGGTTTCCGCGTCGACCATTCCGAGGCGTCCCTGTACCTGTGGGCCACGCGGGACGAGCCGTGCTGGGACACCGTCGCGCATCTGGCGTCCCTCGGCATCCTCGTCGGGCCCGGCGAGTTCTACGGCCCCGCCGGGGCGCGGCACATCAGGGTCGCGTTCACCGCCACCGACGAGCGTGTCGCCGCCGCCGTCGGCCGCCTCTGACGCCCGGCAAACCCTTCGGCGCGGGCCGGCGTCGTTTGTGTGCCGTTTCGTTGTTTTTCGCGTGCAACCGACCACTCGTTTGATACGTCTGAACACGGTATGGGCCTGGAAGGCCGCAGTCGGTAGGATCCGCAGGTCTGCGACCGGGTGTGCACGAAACATAGGAGGTGTCCGTGAGCGGAACGGCGATAGTGATCCTGCTCGTGCTGATCCTGATCGCCCTGATCGTGTTGATCTTCGTCCTGCTGCGGCGCCGGCAGCCCCCCGCCCCCGCCGCCCCGCCGCCCCCGCGCGACCCGTTCGCCGCCGAGGACCAGGTGGCGGGCGATCCGCGGACGCTGAAGGCGGGGGACATGGTCGAGTATCTCGGCGTCCGCTACTTCGTGCGCGGTTCGGTGCGGCTGCGCGAGGGCGGCTTCACCTGGAGCGAGCATCTGCTGGACGCCGACACCATCGAGGGCGCCAAGGTGTGGATCTCCGTCGAGGAGGACCCCGACCTCGAGGTCGTCTGGTGGACCGAACACGACATCGGCGACATGACGCCCAGTGAACGGACCCTCGTCGTGGACGGCGTCGAGTACCGCCGCGACGAGCACGGGACGGCCGACTACACCAGCGAGGGCACGACCGGCGTCGGCGTCCAGGGACGGGTCGAGTACGTCGACTACGAGGGCCCGCGCGGGAAGTACCTGTCGTTCGAGCAGTACGGCGGCGGGCAGTGGGAGGCGGGCCTCGGCGAACGCGTCCCGACCGGGTCGATGACGATCTACCCGGGCGGCGGTGCCTGACGTTGCGAGCCTCCCTCCGCACCCCCTACGCGGACGCGCGCGCCGACGCGCTCTCGTTCGCGCTCGGGCTGGCGCCCCTGGAAGCCCTCGCCGTCCTGCCCGTCGAGCGTGCGGGCGTGACCGTGGAGTTCCGGCTGCTCGGCGCGTCCCACCAGGTCATCGCCGGGCCGCTCAGCGAGACGGTGGCGTGCCTGCCCGGCGACGCCGAGCCGCTGCCCGGACGCGCGAGCACCAGCATGCCCGGCTGGGCCTACGAATTCGCCGCGACGACGGCCACCCACAGCGACGACACGGCGTTCGGCCGTGCCGTCGAGGCGGTCTGCGCACGGCTTGCGGACCGCGGTGACGCGCTGACCGGCGCCTTCCCCGGCTCACGGCACGCCGTCACCGCACTCGCACTGGAGAACCACGCATTGGAGGACGGCGGGATCGGCTGGCGGACGTGGCACGCCTACCCGCAGACCCGGGAGATCGTGATGACACGGAGCCGGTTGGTGAGACCATCGTGAACAGAGGACACCGGATGATCGGCGGCGTGTTCGCCGCCGTTCTGATCGTCCCGGCGCTGGGGGGCTGCGGCACCTCGAACCGGGACTGGATCGCCGACAAGTACAGCAAGGCCGGGCCGGACACCTACCGGTCCCCGAAGGCTCCGCAGGCGGTCGCCTCGGAGATCAGCCGCAAGTTCAGGCCGATCGACCGGGTGAACAACCTGGCGACGAGGGGCTCGGCGGGCGGCATATTCCTGCAGTATCCGAAGCTGGTCGTCGGCGTCCTGCCCAGCGGGTCGGGCAGCCGGATCACCGTCGACAGCCCCCGCCGCGGCTACAGCCGCTACCACTCCCATGTCGGCGGAATCTGGCGGAGCCCGGGCAGCAACGGATGGACCAGCAGCGGCGTCGCGTCGTTCCGCGGCGGCGGACCAGGGTCGGGTAAATGAGGAGCAATAGATGAACGACGACATCCTGCAAGAGATCGGCGCCACCTTCGCCTACGGCGCCGTCGGCATCGCCCTGATGGCGCTCGGCTACCTGGTGGTGGAGGTGACCACCCCCGGCAGGCTCGGCAAGCAGATCTGGACCGAGGCGAACAAGGGCGCCGCGCTGCTGCTGGCGGTCAAGCTGTTCAGCGTCGGCGTGATCGTCACCACCGCGATCGTCACCAGTGACAGCGACCTGAGCGCCGGCCTGATCGACACCGCGGTCTTCGGCGGCATCGGCATCGTGCTGATGGTCATCGCGTTCCTGCTGCTGGACGTGATGACGCCCGGCAAGCTCGGCGCGACGCTCGTCGACGCGGACGGCACCGGGAAGCAGATCCATCCGGCCGGCTGGGTGGTCGCCGCCGCCGACCTCGGCGTCGCCGCGATCGTCGCCGGAGCGGTCTCCTGAGTACGAGGCGCCGCAGCATGAAGGGATCGCTGACCTGGGCGGGGCTGCTGGCCGCGTTCGGCGTGATGATCCTGCTGATCGCGATGTTCGCGGGGAGGACCTCACCCCGCGGCGACATCCCCAAGGACTACCGGAAGGTGGCGGACGGCACCTACACGTCGTCGAAGAAGCCCCTGGCGGTGGCCCAGGAGATCACCGAAAAACACAAGACGGACGAACGCGTCTACACCCCCAATGGCATCTACCTGCGCTACCACGACGCGGTCGTCGGGATCCTGCCCGCCGCCGGCGGCTCCCGGATCACCCTCGACAAGCCCGCACGCGGATACGCCCGCTACTACTCCGTCGTCGGCGGGACCTGGGGCGGGCCCGGCGGCAAGGCGTCGTCCTTCCGCGGCGGCGGCCCCGGAGGTGGAGGCAAATGACCAAGGGTGACGGCAAAGGAGGCCCGTCGAACCGCCCGGCCCGGAGCGGCGCGGGCGGGAACGCGAAGCCGGCCTCCGCGAGTCCGGCTTCCACGAGTCCGGCCTCCAAGCGGCAGCAGCAGGTGCAGGGATGGGGCTGCGTCACGGTGTTCGCCCTCCTCATCGTCGGCGGGATCCTGTGGTCCCTGTACGACGAGGGCGTCTTCGAGAAGAAGGCGGCGAAGGACGCGCCCGTCTTCGGGCCGCAGCAGACGGGACGGCTCGTCGAGCAGCTCTCCACGGCGGCCGACGCGCAGGGCATCTGCTACGGCTGGGTGATCGACTCCGGCCGGAACCGCGAGATCAAGCCTGTGACGCCGTCCTATCCCGGAACGTTCCGTCCCCACCCCCCGAAGCAGGCCCCCGCCCCCGTCTCCGCCCCCGCGCCCGTCCCCACGGGGGATGGGCACTTCTCCTCGCAGGGGGAGATCGAGTACGACCTGAACCAGCTGGACGGGCCGGGAGTCGAGTTCGGCTCCAACCTCGGCCCGGGCAAAGACCCGCGACAGACCCCCGGCCAGTGCCCCAAGTGGGTGATCCTCGAAGCCCGCTACAGCTACTCGGAGTCGTACGGCGAGTATTCGTTCGGCCGGTTCGAGATCAAGAGCAGTTTCGACGAGCGCTTCCGGGAGGCCACGTTCGAGCGCCGCCTCGGACAGGTCGGTGAGGACGACATCGACGGCGAGTACGGGACCGCCAGGCTCCGGGACGCCATCGGCGCGCTGCCGATGCTCGTCGCGGACGAGGGCCTCGCCCCGCCGGTCCCCGCGGAGACCTCGCGGGCGGCGCAGGCGCCCCCGAACGACAGGCTGGCGGAGTCCACCATCACCGCCCGCGCCGTCTGGACGGTGATCGGGATCGGGCTGCTCGCCGTGGCGATCGTGGTGCTCACGGTCGGTGCCGTGCGGAACCTGCGGAGCCGGAGCTCATGACGGAGGACACGGCCGTGAAGGCGGAGCCGGAGCACGCCATGGAGGCGACCCCGGCTCCGCTGAGCATCCCGGCGCGCATCGCGCGCGCCATGGTGCTCGCGGCCGTGTTCACCTGCGCCGCCTGCGGGCTGGTGTACGAGCTGGCGCTGGTGGCCCTCGGCAGCTACCTGATGGGCAACTCGGTCACCCAGGCGTCGATCGTGCTGTCGGTCATGGTCTTCGCGATGGGCGTCGGGTCGCTGCTCGCCAAGCCGCTGCGGCGCTGGCCGGTGGCGGCGTTCGCGATCGTGGAGGGCGCGCTGGCCCTGATCGGCGGGCTGTCGGTGCTGGCGCTGTACGCGGCGTTCGCATGGCTCAGCCTGTACAACCCGGCGCTGATCGTGGTCGCGTTCCTGGTCGGGGCGCTGATCGGCGCGGAGCTGCCGCTGCTGATGACGCTGCTGCAGCGGATCAGGCGGCAGGAGGCGGGGGCCGCGGTCGCCGACCTGTTCGCCGCCGACTACGTGGGCGCGCTGATCGGCGGGCTCGCCTTCCCGTTCTTCCTGCTGCCGCTCTTCGGGCACATCAGGGGCGCGCTGCTGGTCGGCGCGGTCAACGTGGTGGCCGGGATGGCGGTGGTGCTGTGGCTGTTCCGCCGCGAGGTCGGCCGCGGCATGAAGGCCGCGCTCTGGACGGGCATGGCGGCCGTGCTGCTGGTGCTCGGCGGCACCTACGCCCTGGCCGACGAGTTCGAGATCTCCGCCCGCCAGGTCCTGTACCGGGACCCGATCGTGCTGACCGAGCGGACCCCGTACCAGGAGATCGTCGTCACCCGGCAGGTCTCGCTGTCGGGCCGTCCCGACGTGCGGCTGTTCCTGAACGGGGACCTCCAGTTCTCCTCCGTGGACGAGTACCGGTACCACGAGTCGCTCGTCCACCCGATCATGTCCGGCCCGCACGGCCGGGTCCTCATCCTGGGCGGCGGCGACGGTCTCGCGCTGCGCGAGGTGCTGCGCTACAAGAGCGTCCGGAGCGCGACGCTCGTCGAGCTGGACCCGGAGGTGCTGAAGCTGGCCCGCACCTACGCGCCCCTCGCGTCCCTCAACGAGCACTCGTTCGAGGACCCCCGCGTCACGACCGTCACGGCCGACGCGTTCTCGTGGCTGCGCGGCCTGAACGAGCGGTTCGACACGGTCATCGTCGACATGCCCGACCCGGACGACGTCGCCACCGCCAAGCTGTACTCCGTCGAGTTCTACGGCATGGTGAAGCGGATCCTCGCGCCGGGCGGCCGGATGGTCGTCCAGTCGGGTTCGCCGTACTTCGCGCCGATGTCGTTCTGGAGCATCGAGAAGTCCATCGCCGCCGCCGGTCTCGCGACGGTCCCGTACCACGTGGACGTGCCGAGCTTCGGTGACTGGGGGTACGTCATGGCGTCCCCGACCGGCAGGCCCCCGGCGCTGGAGATGGCGCCGGACGTCCCGGACCTCCGCTTCCTCGACGAGGCGCTCCTCCAGGCGTCGACGGTCTTTCCCAAGGACCGCCGGAGCCGCGACGTGGAGGTCAACACGCTCGTCCACCCCCGCCTGGTCGAGTACCAGAAGCGGGAGTGGAAGGACGCCTGAGCGTTCAGTCCGGAACCGACTGCCGGATGGCCTTGTCGACCGCCCGCTGGAACGACGTGACCAGCGACTGGATCATCAGGGGTTTCAGTTTCCCGGTCATCTCCATCAGCCGTTCCCGCTCGTGCGGCGCGCGCCCGCCTTCCCGGTAGGGCCGGACGACGGTGTCCTGGAAGACCCGCTGGAGCTCGGCGGCCAGCGCGGTCGTGTGGCGGTCGACGGCCTCGTGCGAGGCGACCAGCGTGTCCAGCGGCATCGGCAGCGCGGCCAGTTCGGCGCTGATGCCGAGCAGCGCCGGGCTGAGGACCCGCACGATGTCCTCGGAGACGAGTTCGACGACGCCCAGGGCCTCCAGCCGCTTGAGCACGTCGTCGTCGAGGTGGCGTCCGGCCCGCCGGTCCAGATCGTGCCGGCCGAGGTCTTCGGGGCGTTCCGGTGCCCACGGGGACAGCAGCGCACGCTGCAGCGCGAGGTCCTCGGCCGGAGCGTCCAGCGGGATCCGCTGCAGGTGCTTCTCGATCGAGGCCAGCGTGAGCCCGAGCGACTGCAGCTCCCGGACGAGTTCCAGCCGCGCCAGATGGTCGGCGCCGTACAGGCCCGTCCTGCCGCGCAGCTTCGGGGGCGGGAGCAGGCCGCGCCCGGCGTAGAACCGCACGGTCCGGACGGTGACCCCGGCGCGTGAGGCCAGCTCGTCGACGGTGAGTTCCATCCCGCCTCCCTCTATGTGACAGTGCCAGTGTTACATTAATCTTGTATCAGCGGACACTTACTGAGGGAGACCGCCGGATGGGACGGGAAATCTACACCGACGAGCACGAGGCGTTCCGCGACATGGTGCGCTCCTTCATCGAGAAAGAGGCGGCCCCGCACCACGAGCAGTGGGAGAAGGACGGGATCGTCTCGCGCGAGGTGTGGCTGGCCGCCGGACGGGCGGGCCTGCTCGGCATCGACATGCCCGAGGAGTTCGGCGGCGGCGGCAACTCCGACTACCGCTACTACGTGATCTTCAACGAGGAGCTGGCGAAGGCCGGTGTGCACGGCCCCGGCTTCGCCGTCCACAACGACATCAACGGCGGTTACCTGCGCCAGCTCTGCAACGACGAGCAGAAGGCCCGCTGGTTCCCCGGCTACTGCTCCGGCGAGATCATCACCGGTATCGCGATGACCGAGCCCGCCGCCGGCTCCGACCTTCAGGGCATCAAGACCACCGCGGTCAAGGACGGCGACCACTACGTCCTGAACGGCTCGAAGACCTTCATCTCCAACGGCATCCTCGCCGACCTCGTCATCGTCGTCGCCAAGACCGACCCGTCCGCCGGCGCCAGGGGCGTCAGCCTCCTCGCCGTCGAGCGCGGCATGGACGGCTTCGAACGCGGCCGCAACCTCGACAAGGTCGGCATGCACGCCCAGGACACCGCCGAGCTGTTCTTCGACAACGTCCGCGTCCCCAAGGAGAACCTCCTCGGCGAGGAGGGCATGGGCTTCATCTACCTGATGCAGAACCTCGCCCGCGAGCGCCTGTCCATCGGCGCCACCGCCCAGGCGGGCGCCGAGGTCGCGTTCGAGCAGACCCTCGAGTACTGCAAGACCCGCGAGGCGTTCGGCCGCCCGATCGGCAAGTTCCAGCACAACCGCTTCACCCTCGCCGAGATGAAGACGGAGCTGACGGTCACCCGCGCCTTCACCGACGACTGCATCCTCAAGGAGAGCAGGGGCGAGCTGTCCGCCGAAGAGGCGGCGATGCTCAAGTACTGGAACACCGAGCTGCTCAAGCGGGTCGTCGACCGCTGCGTCCAGCTCCACGGCGGCTACGGCTACATGACCGAGTACCCCATCGCCAAGGCCTACCAGGACGCCCGCATCCAGACCATCTTCGGCGGCACCACCGAGATCATGAAGGAGATCATCGGCCGCTCCCTCGGCGTCTGACCCCGCGCGGCGGCCGGAGCGGTCCGGGCCGCCCGCACGGGCGGCCCGTTCAACTCAAACGGTGGCCTGAATGAGCGGCTCGAGCGGACGCGACCAGCCCGAAGTCCCGCACGTTGAGGTTCTTGTCCACGATCCGGCGGCCGATCGAGATGATCTCTTCGGCCGTCAGGTAGCGCACGCTCATGCGTCGCGCTGCCGGTACTCCTCCAACGCGGTGATCAGAATCGCGTTCTTGGACTGGTGTTCGGCCGAGGCCACCTCGTCGAGCCATGCGTCCAGATCGGCGGGAAGACGTGCTGCGAAGGCCATCTGGATACTCCTCCACGCGGGACGGGTGGTATCACCGATGATACCGAGCATGGAATCGCCGGTGTTCGTGGCCGCCGGTCACGTCTGCGCGCCCGTCGGGGTGTGCGGATGTGTTCAGGAGCGTTCGGCGAGGCGTTCGACCTTGTCGATGGGACCGGCGACCAGGATGACGTCGCCGTACTGCAGGATGGTGTCCTGCGTGGCGTAGGTGAACTGCTCGCCGACCGGCTTCACGGACACGACCGTCACGCCGTGCTTGGACCGCAGGCGCGTCTCCCCCAGGGGGACGCCGACGAGCTCCTTCGGCGGGTGGGCCTTGACCAGGGCGAAGTCCTGGTCCACTTCGATGTAGTCGAGCATGCGGCCGCTGACCAGGTGGGCGACGCGTTCGCCCATGTCGTGCTCCGGGAGCACGATGTGATGGGCCCCGATCCGTTCCAGGATGCGTTTGTGCTGGTGGGTGACGGCCTTGGCCCAAATGTTGTCGATCTCCAGCTCCGCCAGAAGCGAGGTCGTCAGGATGCTGGCCTCCAGGTCGCCGCCGATGGCGACCACGGCCCGGTAGAACTCGTCGACCCCGAGTTCACGGAGCGTGTCGATGTCGGTGGCGTCGGCGGCGATGATGTGGGTCAGCCGCCCCGACAGTCCCTGGACGATCTTCGGGCGGTTGTCGATGGCGAGCACCTCGGTGCCGCGCCGGGCCAGTTCCAGGGCGAGCGCGGAGCCGAACCGGCCCATGCCGATCACCACGACGGGGAGGTTCTCAGCCAACGATGGGTCTCTCCTCGGGCAGTTCGTAGCGGCGGGTGCGCTCGCGGAGCGCGAGCGCGGTGGCGAAGGTGAGGGGGCCGATGCGGCCGACGAACATCAGCGCGACCAGGAGCAGGTGCCCGGCGGGCGGCAGCTCGGCGGTGATTCCCGTGGACAGACCCACGGTACCGAACGCCGACACGACCTCGAACAGCACGCGGTCCAGCGTATGGGACGTCATCGCGAGCAGGACGAACGTCCCGGCGGTGACCATGCCGATGCCCAGCAGCACGATCGAGATCGCCTGGCGCTGGGTGCCGTCCGGCAGCCTGCGGTGGCCCACGTTCACGCGAGCCTCGCCGCGCATCTCGGCCCACAGCACGAAACCCAGCAGCCCGAACGTGGTGACCTTGATGCCCCCGGCCGTTCCGGCGCTGCCGCCGCCGATGAACATCAGAACGTCGGTGACCAGCCAGCTCTCGGGGCGCATCTGCGAGGTGTCGACGCTGTTGAGGCCGCCGCTGCGCGGCATCACCGCCATCATGAAACCCGACTGCATCCGGTCGGACCTGGGCAGCGCGCCCAGAGTGCCGGGGTTGTTCCATTCGGCCGCCGACAGCATCAGCGTTCCGCCCACCAGCAGCACCACCGTGGCGGCCACCGTGACGCGCGTGAGCATCGACCAGCCCCGCGGCCGCCGCCACTGCCGGGCCAGCTCGAACACCACCGGGAAGCCGAGCCCGCCGACGATGACCGCCGCGCAGACCGTCAGGATGATCCACGGATCGCCCGCGAACCGGACGAGGCCGTCGGGCCACAGCGCGAACCCGGCGTTGTTGAACGCCGAGACCGCGTGGAACACGCCCAGGTAGGCGGCGCGGCCGGGCGGCTCACCGTAACCGATGAGCAGCCGCCCGGTGAGCACCACCGCCACCACGGCCTCGCTCGCCAGGCTGAAGACGACCACCCGCCGGACGACACGTCGCACATCGGCCATCCGCAGCGTCTTCGTCTCCACCTGGGCCGCCATCCGTGCCCGGAGCCCCAGCCGCCCCGACAGCAGAATCGCGAAGAGGGTCGCCAGCGTCATCAACCCCAGCCCGCCCACCTGGGCCAGCCCCAGAATGACGAGCTCGCCGAACGTCGACCAGTGCGCACCGACATCGTGGACGACCAGACCGGTGACGCACACCGCCGACGTGGCGGTGAACAGCGCGTCCGTGAAGGAGGTCGAACCGGCGTCCGTCGCGGCCACGGGCAGCGACAGCAGCAGCGTGCCCGTGAGGATCGTGACCACGAACCCGGTGACGACGACCTGCGCCGGATGGTGGAAGCGCTCCAGCAGCGCCGTCCCCCACGGCTTCGACCACCGCCCCAGCTCCCGCCGAAACAGCGCGCACACCCCCGCCTCGATTGACCAGCCTGCGACATACCACCACACATCAGGCCGACTGCCATGCCTGATGGCAGAACTGGGATGGTACGGCGTCCGCGCGGCGGCCGGTCCAGGCCCCTCACCACAAGCCTGCGCCCTCAACCTCGGTCGAGGTCAACCCGGACGGGCGCCGGTGACAGCCGGTAGTTTTGGCCGGGTGATGAAAGTCGTAGTCGATGACCTCTCCGGTCCCCGGATCGCCGAGTTCCTGGACGAGCACGTCCGGGAGATGCGGGCCATCACGCCGCTGGAGAGCAAGCACGCCCTCGATCTCGACGGTCTCCGCAGGCCGGAGGTCACGTTCTGGTCGATCATGGACGGTGACGCCGTGGTGGGCTGCGGCGCGCTCCAGCGGCTGGACGCGACCCACGCCGAGCTGAAGTCCATGCGCACGGCCACCGCTCGGAAGCGGAGCGGAATAGCGTCGCTCCTCCTGGAGCACATCCTGACGCAGGCGGCCCTGATGGGCCTCACCCGGCTGAGCCTGGAAACCGGGTCGGCGGAGTTCTTCGCGCCGGCCAGGAGGCTCTACCAGAAGTTCGGATTCGAGTACTGCGAGCCGTTCGGGGACTACAAGCCCGACCCTCACAGCGTCTTCATGACCAGGGAGCTGCAGGAGAACCGGCGCAGGGAGCCGATCATGATCGATACGGTTCCGGGATGAGTGAAGTGACCCCTCGCCATGTCCTGTGCGTTCTCGGCTCCGGTCTCCGCCTCGCGGAGATGGAACGGATCGCCGCCGGCTTCGGCGGATTCGTCCTCGACCACGAGTACTCCGAGGCCGCCCCCGACCCCCGCATGCCGGAGGCGTTCGAGGCCTGCCAGGCGGCGGCGTCGTTCGACGAGGCGGACTGGGATGCGGTGGAGTCCCACGACACCGTCGGCTACCTGCTGTCCGCGCCGATGACCCGGGACCTGGCGGCCGACACCTCGCGGAGACTGCTGGCGGCGACGGCCGCACTGCTGCGCGCCGGTGCCGCCGCGGTGAAGAACGAGAGCAGCGGCATCACGCACGGCCGGGACCGCTGGCTGAGCCTGAACGACCAGGCGTCCGACGCCAAGGACGAGGACCTCGCCGCCGCGCTCACGGCCGCCTGGGTGAAGCGTCCCATCTACGACGGCGAGGTCCTCTACAGCTGCGGCATGCACCTGCTCGGCGCGCCCGAGGTGGAGATCGAGGTCGCCGGGGAGCAACTGACCGAGGACGGCGTACCCGACCTGGTCCTGCACCTGGACGCGCTGGCGATCTACCTGCTGACGGACCCCCGCGCCCAGGAGATCGAGGACGGCGCCGGCTTCCGCGTGACCGAGGACGCCCCCCGCCACATCCTCCGCACCGGCCCCTGCACCCGCTACGACGAGGACGACCTGTTCTTCAACCCCTACGGCCACATCCGCTTGACTCAGCCCCAGTAAGGTCCGTTGGTACGGTGTACCGGTAGTCGGTCATGGTCAGGGGCGCTGTGGAAAGTCCGTTGGGCTTTGCGTGGAATCACGAAGACATTGATGATTCACTCGGTGCGCTGACGGCGCACTCGCGGGAGCGAGCCCTCTGGCGATACCGCCGGTCATTGCCCGAGTTCGTGTGGGACGCAGCCCAACTGGAGTGCAACCCCTTCACGTATCCGGAGGTGCAGACCCTCATGGAGGGGGTGACCGTCGGTGGCCGAAAGATCAACGATGAGCGTCAGGTCCTCGCTCTGGCCGATTCGTCACACGAGTTGCTGGATCTTGTCGCCGACGGTGAATTCGTCCTGGACAAGGCGACCTCGGACCGTCTGCATGGGATCATCGCGCGCGATGAGGCACTGGAATCCGGTGCCTTCAGGGGTGAGGGGACGATCATGCTCACGCCCGGCGTGAGCCTTGGGGAGCACGGCCGGTACATGCCCCCCGAGACCGAACCCGGTGGCGCGAACTTGCGGGCCCTCCACGCAGAGGGAGTGGCGTGGCTGAAAGAAGAGCTCGCTGATGTCGCCGCACAGGCCATGGCCTACTTTCTCTTCGCCGCGCTGCGGCAGTTCTACTTCGACGGGAACATACGGACCGGGCGAGCCATGATGAACGGCCATCTGATGATGCACGGAATCGATGCCATCAGTGTTCCGGCGGCTCGGCGGCAGGAGTTCAACACCGAGATGGTCCGCTTCTACCTCGAACGAGATGCGACTCGGATGCTCGCGTTCCTTCTGTCGTGCCATCCCGAGCATGCCGGCTATTGAGATGCCGTCCGGGGGGCGCCGCAAGGACCCGGACGGCCGGCTCGTCGACAGCCTCGGCCGGCACCGCTACCCGATCGCCGTCGACACCGAGCGGGAGTACGCCCCGGCGATGGAGCGCGCACGCCGGGAGCGGGTGACGATGCAGTGGGTGGTGCAGTCCCTCACCCGTGCGTACGGCGCCGGACTGGTGGGACTGGGGTCGCCACCCTCGGGTCCGCCGGGTCGTACGGGCAGGCCGTTCGCCCAGACCCGTCAGTTCTGGTTGCACCGGGGCACCGAGCACGATGCCGCACAAAGACGTGCTGCCGAGCAGGATGGGGTGGCCTTCAGTACCGCCGTCCGGCGCCTGCTTCGAGCCTACGGCGAAGGCGAGATCGACCTTGAGGTCGTCGCAACCGACAGAAGACTCCAGGGTTAGACACGCTCGCAGTGCCATGTCAGCACGTGGCCTGTGTGAGCCCCGGCAGCCGGGTTCACCGGGTGAGGCCGGCGGCGGCTTCCGTGCCAAGCCGCCGCACCCGGCCGACCCCGCCATGATCACGACTGCGGGCGGTCTCACCAAGCGGACATGACGCTGAGGCCGTCGGCGGGCAGGGACGGGAGTGCCTGTCCACGCGTCACCGAGCCGAGCGGCTTGCCCGTGCAGTTCTGGCCCGAATACACCAGCAGGACGACGGGGTAGCCCACGCCGCCCCCGAAGGTGTTGGCGACGGACCGCAGTGGGAACGGCGAGTCGAAGCATCCGCCTCCCGGCCGGAACGTCGTGACCTTGCCCATGAACCCGGCCTCCGACCATCCGCACAGCGAAGCGTCCGGGCAGTCCCAGGGTTCCTGTGGGGTCGACGCGGACGCCACCGACACCGGCAACACCGCCGTCACCGCCGCCACCGATGCGATCAGCGATGCGCGAGCCAAGGTTCGCCACATGGGTGCACTCCTCCGTAGGCGTCAAGGCCCACAGGCTGACTCAGAACGCGAACACGGTCCAGAAGGTTGTGAAAGTTTTCATGGTCTTGGAAACATCCGGGGGCGGTGTCGAATTCGGGCCGAGCCGTTCGTAGCAGGAGTGAGAGGCCGCCCACGAGGGCGGCTCAACCACAGGAGGTTCGGCCGGACGGACTCTGCTGCGACCGGTGGGACCGGCGCCGCGGTCACGTCGGACCGGACGACGGCGATACCCAGCGAGAACGGAGCCGCGACCATGAAACTGACGACCATCACGAACATCTCCGTCGACGGAGTGATGCAGGGACTCGGCGGGGCGGACGAGGACCTTCGGGGCGGGTTCGAGCGCGGCGGATGGGCCTTGCCGCTGTTCGACGACGAGGCCGAGACGTTCCTCGGCCGGGTCTACCAGCGCGCCGACGCCTTCCTGTTCGGCCGGAAGACCTACGAGATCTTCGCCGACTCCTGGGGAACCGGCTCCTGGGGGGCCGATCAGGGCGACAACCCGATCTCCGTGGCGTTGAACGCGCGGCCCAAGTACGTGGCATCGACGACGCTCACCGACCCGCAATGGGCGGACACGACCGTCCTGTCCGGTGACGTCGTGGCCGCCATCCGCGAACTGAAGGCCAAGCCGGGGGGCGAACTGCAGGTGCACGGCAGCGGCGACCTGGTCCGCCGGCTGTTCGACCACCGGCTCGTCGACGAGATCATCCTGCTCACCTATCCCGTGGTCGTCGGCCAGGGCACGCGGCTGTTCCCCGACGCCGGCCCGGACACGGCACTCGACCTGGTCGACTCGCGAGTCACCTCGAACGGCGTGACGGTCCAGGTGTACCGGCCCAGCGGGCGCCCGCGGTACGCACCCGCCACCACGACGTAGGTGCGGCAGTCAGCGGGAGCGGACCGGTATCGGCCACGGAACGAGCAGAGCGCCTCGGCGGAGATGAGCGCCTGGCCGAACTGTGGCTGAACGGCTCGGTGCCCTTGCCGCGCTTGACAGTGGACGAGTTCGTTGCCCGGCCCGAGCAGGTCGGAAGGGCTCGAAGCCGTTGGCGCGCTTTCACCTTTCTGGCGGGCATTGTTCTGAGAACTCGCGCGGATAGGCGGCTTGACGCCGCCCGTACCGGTGTGCCGAGCAGACCGTTGGCGAGCCGAGCGTCAGAGGGGGCTGGCAGGGTGTCGGTATGTCGGTTCACTCCTCCTTGCTCTCCAGTCAGCCTCCGTCCCCCCACCACATCATCGATTTCGACCTTGTCACCCTCGACGGTCGGCTGATCCTCGTCGGCAGCCCCGACAGAGACCGGCTTGCGTGCACCTGGGATCCCGCCAGCCATCGCTGGACACAGTACGAGCTCGACATTCCGGACGAGGAATTCCCGTATACGGAGCTCACTTCGATCGGTGCCGCGGTGGTGGACGGTCGGATCGTGATCGGTGGTGGAGGTGACCACCAAGGCTTCGCCATGTGGGACCTGGAAACGGGCAAGGTACGGCTGAGCGCACAAGAGGGCGGTACGTCCTCGGTGGTCAGGGCCGACTTCGGTGACCGCTCGAGGTTGCTCGTGGGATTCACCGGCACGTGGGGCGTGGAGTTGTGGGATCCGTCCGTTGCCGAGCCGGGGGACCGGCATGACGACGATGGCGACCTTGAAGACGAGGACGACGAGGACGATTCCGTGACAGAGCCGGAGCGGCCTTCGCCTTACGACTCTCTTGTGAACATTGAGGAACTGGAATGCAAGTCGCGCGCCAGTAGCGCTGCCGCGGCGGGACTGTTGGCGGGCCGGCCGGTCGTGGTGGCCGGTGGCCGGGACGGTGGCGTGCTCGTGTGGGATATCGAGGAAGAGCGGCACCTCGCCGAATTCGACGACCTAGACGAGACGTCCACCGAGTTCGCCCTGGCCTCGGTGGACGGTCGTATACAGGTCCTCGCAGCGGGAGGGCAAAGCCTCGTGCTGGGAGACCCCGAATCCAACGAGTGGGGCGAACCCCTCACCGTGCCCGGGGACGAAATCAGCTGCTTGACCGCCGGCACCGTTTACGGTCGTCCGTTCGCCGTCACCGGGGCGATGGACGGGACCATCTGCGTGTGGGACCTGGCCGAGCACCGGTTGCTGGGCCAGTCGCTCCGGGGGCACATCAGCGAGGTGCTCGGGCTGCGGGTGGCCTATCTCGACAGCCGCCCCATGATCATCAGTACTGCCCACTGCGACTCAGTCCACCTCTGGGAATTTCCGTTGTAGATGTCATTGTGAGAGTCACGCGGATCCGCGTGCGGTCATGGTCTGCGGGTCGGGCGTTCGTCCCCGCGGCAGGTGGTCCATGCCCGTCGGATCAGGCTGCGCACGGTGATGATCGTGTCGGCGAGATCGAAGAAGGCATCGATGACGTTGACCTGGCGCTCGGAGCAATGTGTCCCTATGGGATTCGTCAAGCGGCCTGGGGCGCCGGTGTGCGTGAGGGCTGGTAGGGCTGTTTGTCGCGGAGCATGGCTTACATCCCCGAGGCCTGACGACTTCGTCCGGGTGGGGGCCGCCGAGACGTCGGCCTGGGGCGCAGCTCGGCCTCGATCACCAAGTGGCCGCCGGGTCAGGAGGAGACGCCGCCCTGGGCGGAGGCCCCACGCTCAGGAGGCATGCCGATCGGGCTGGCGATGGCACCTCGGCTCGCTGCCGTCGGATCTGACAACCGCGTAGGTGCTGCCTGCGAAGAACTCCTCCCGCAACCCGGGCAGCGGGAGCTGTCCCTGCCGCATGAGCCGCGTGTACTCACCTGATGGGAGTTCACTTAGTTGCTTCTGCTCCTGCCGTCGCCTCGCCGGATACGTCTTCTCCCACTCGGCTCGTCGTTGTCTCTCTTTGATGGCGATCTGACGCAGGGTGCGGCGGTATTGGTCGCAGTCGGCATCCTCACCACTGAATGGCGCCGGTGTGCGTGAGGGTTGGTAAGGCTGTTTGTCGCGGAGCATGGCGAAGATGACGTCGGAGCGGCGGCGGGCCAGGCAGATGAGGGCGGCGTTGTGTTTCTTGCCCTCGGCTCTCTTTCCGGTTGTAGTACGCCCTGCTCAGCGGGTCGGAGAGCGAGGCGAACGCGGACAGGAACATGGCTCGTTTGAGGTTCTTGTTGCCGCCTTTGGGTGGGTGTTCGCCTTTGATGGAGGAGCCGGAGCGGCGGGTGACGGGGGCCAGGCCTGCGTAGGCGGCCAGGTGGCCGGGGGTGGGGGAGGCGGAGATGTCGCCGATCTCCAGCAGGATTCGTGCGCTGGTCCTGATCCCGAGGCCGGGCATCGAGATCAGGACCTTGGCGAGAGGGTGCGTATCGAGGATCTCCTCCACTTCGGTGGCGACCTGTTTGCGCTGGTCATGGACCGATCGCAGCGACCGGGCGAGGTGTGGCAGAACGGTCGCGGCCGCGGTGGTGCCGGGGACGACGACGGTCTGGGCGTCCAGCGCGGCCTTGACCGCCTCGACCAGGCGGCCGGCCATGCGCGGCGCGAGGGGCTTGGTGGTGGCCAGCAGTTGGTCGGCGGTGGCGGCGTCAACGCGATCCCTGAGGAAGTTGCTACCGCCAGCGACGATCTGTTCAATAATGTGATCTTGAATCCCGGTGATGCCGTTTCGGGCGGACACCGCCAGATCGCCAGATCGCCAGACGTGCAACGAGCCAGGACGGGTGAGGACGGAAGATGGTCTCGTATTTTGATCTTGTCAGGACGTTTGGCCAGGCCAACGTCACATCGGCGGATTACGATCAGCTTCGCCAGGTGGGAGTGGATCCGGACGCCGCGCGGGTGCTCGCTGATGTCGGCCTCCCCAAACAGGTTTCACCCATTTTCAACACTTGGGTGAAGGGCGAGCCGCAGACCTTCTCCGTCCATGACTACCTTGCCGGTGACCACGGCCAGACTCCTCGTGATCGGTGGTGCCGGCGATGATGAGCACGTGCGGTACTTCCTCGACTTTCGCAACTGGTTCGTCGGGATGTTCGCCCTCGCCGAGGGTGACCCGCGAATGGAGACCATCAACAGCTCGGTCCATGACTTCATCGAGTTCCTCTACCAGTGCGGCGTCTACCAGACAAAGAGCAGCAACGCGGACGGTGAGGAACGCCGGGCGCTGGCCGAGGAAGCCCGGTCACGCCTGACGGCACAGGATTCCCCGGCGCTCGAAGTGCCCGACAGTTGGTGGTCCATCACCCTGAACAAGATTCTGACCTGACCCGACCGTTCGCAACCCCCCGTCCAAGGGCTCGGCACACCAACCTCAGCTGAACAGACCTACAAGCCCACCCGCTGCGACAGCCATCGCGCTTCGCCTCACGGCAACACCGGCCCACCTCAAGCGCTGACCGGCCAACCAAAGCGCCCACAGCCACAGCAGCTCAGATATCCCTACGAAGGAACTACTCCCTGCGGTGAAAGGCGTTCTGCCAGGCGTGGGTGCGTTCGACAAGGCGGTCCGGGGTGGGGGGCGAGCAGGGGGAGTCGTGGCGGTTGGCGCCGGCCAGGACGCGGCCCAAGGGAATGCCGTATCCGTCCGTCATACCCGAGCGTTCAGGCCCTGTTTGCCGCGGTCGACCGGTGAGCGTCCGGCGACCTCGCCGCGGGGGCTTTCGTAAGAACAGCCGAAGCGCAGCAGTTGCAGCAGCTTGTCGAAGATGATCCGGTCGCCGATCCGCTGACGGTGACAGCCGAGCGGATGGTCCGGGTGGTACACCGGCCGCTCGGGCAGCGGGGCCGCGAACTGGTCCCAGAGCGGCTCAGTCAGCCATGATGGCAGCGCGGGCACGGGTCTCCTCGATGATCACAGAGTGTCGCAACTCCATGATCACCAAGACCCGTGCTCGTTCTGCTGCCGAGGTCTCCCGCCACCTCGATCTGCGTGGCCTCTTAGATGCCTGAATGGGAGTTTTGGACGCTTTTGTTGTCTGTTTGGGTGACAGTAATCTAACCCTCACGAGGCTTATCGTGGTGGCTGCTTCGGGGGCGGTGCGATAGCATTCAAACATGTGTTCGACGGAGAGCTGGGTTGATCGGGCCTCCACCTCAGAATTGGTGGACGTCCTGTCGAAGGTCGCCGCCGAACTCGCCCGGCGTGCGGCACCCGAGTCCCCGGCCGCGTGCCTGGATCTCGCGGAGACCCTGTCGGCCGCCGGTGACATGACCGAGGCGGCCTTGGCCGGATTCATCTCCGTCGTGGACGCCGGCCGTGAGGCGCAGCGGTGGGGTTTCCCTTCCACCCAGTCATGGCTGCGCAACCGGCTCGGCATGCGCGATGCCCGCGCCAAGGAACGGCTTACCCTGGCCCGGCAGCGGCACCGCCTGACCGACGTCACCGGACGGTGGAGCACCGGCGCCCTGTCCTTCGGGTATGCCGCCACCATCGCGGTAGCGGTCGCCAGGCTGGATGACGACGATTGCCGGGCGGCGGAAGAGATCCTGCTCGGCATGGTCGACCAGGACTTCTCTGCCGGGAAGGTGGCCTCCTTCGGGAGCCGGATCCGCGATGTGATCACCGAACGCGACGGCACCGAGACTCCCGATGACGACTCCCGGCGCGGCTATGAGCGGTCCTGGGTCGACTCGACGCGTTCTCTGGACGGTGGTCGGTACATCAAGGGATGGCTGAACGCAGAGGACGCCGCAGTCTGGGAGGGGACGCTCGGGCCGCTGGCCAAGCCCGCCGGGACCGACGACCGCCGCGACCTGTCCGAGCGGACGGCGGCGGCGCTGACGGGCGTCTTGGCCGATGGGCACCGGGCCACCAAGGTCACCGTCATCTGCGACCTGGACACCCTCACCGGCGGGACCACGCCCGGTCACCTCACCGACGGCACCCCCGTTCCCGCCGCACATGCCCGCCGCATCGCTCTCAACGCCGGTGTTTCCCCGCTGCTGCTGGGACGCGGAAGCATCCCGCTCTACTTGGGAAGACGAGTCCGCTTCGCCACCGGCCCCCAGCGGCAGGTGCTGGAGACGCTCTATCCGACCTGTGCGGTCCATGGCTGCGAAGTTCCGGGCACCTCGTGCGAGGTTGACCACGTCCGGGGCTGGGTGCTGGGCTCGTCGACGGACATCGACCAACTGGCCCTGGCGTGTCGCTGGCACAACCAGTTCAAGCACACCCACCCCGATCGGTTGGACATCGAACAGGGGCGGGACGGACGCTACGTCTACCGCCTCCGTCCGTCCGGGACGGGAATGCCCGCAATGATCAGCCGACCGCCACCGTGGGCCCAGGCCGCGTGATCCTCGCATCGCGGCTCCCGAAGTCACCAGCCAAGATCCAAATGGCTGCCGACGCGGGGCTATCAGGCTTGCGGCTTCGCGTCAGACGGCCGATCGAGAATGGACCCGGAGCGGCTGCCGGCCCAGGGGAGGGAACCGTTCGGCGTCCGGCGCATGATCGGGGCACGCAGGCGCCGTGCGCGGCAGCCGCTCCGGGAGATCAGCGGTGTTTACCGACGTAGCCGGAGTCGGCGAGGGCCATGCTGATGAAAAGGATCAGCATCCACACCGAGAGGACGGCCACGAGCGAGGCACCGGTGATCGCCAGCACAAAGATCACAAGGTTTCCTCGATCTTACGCTGGCCGGCGAGGGCCTCGCCGAGCAACTCGTAACTGTCCTCGACGATGGTCGCGCAGAGGCCGTAATAGATTTCCCGCTGCGTAAGCGGACGGCCGAGGCGCGTGGCTATGAGACATTCCATCGTCGGCGGCCGGCGAATGTGCCAGCTCGGGTACTGGTCCTGCAGACGTTCGCGTTCTTGATCGTTCACGGGCGGGGTCCCTGCGAATGGTTCGGCTTTTCGAGGACGAGCCTGGCAGGGGAGGGTTACTGTGAGCTACGAACCGCTCACCCCCCGACGAGCATCCGAACAAGACAGGTGACACCCCCGAACAAGCGGGCCGACACCCGGGAGACACCCGATGGCACCCTCGCGTGACAACAGCCCCTCCGCCTATCAGGAGATGTTCGTCAACGAACTGCGGGCACGACGTGAGGCGTCTGGCCTCTCCCGGAACAAACTCGCGGCCGTGTTGGGCTGCACGCCGCAGTGAATCGCCAAGGTTGAGACCTTCGAGAAGCCTCCGTCCGAGGGCCTCTCCGACGACCTGGACACCTATTTCCAGACCGGCGGCATGTTTCGCCGCACGTGGGAGAAGCACCAGGAGGCGCGGAAGCGTGGGCTGATCCCTACTGGGTTCATGCCGTTGATCAATGCCGAGAAGGAGGCGGCACAGATCAGCGTCTACGAGCCTGTGCTAATCACTGGTCTGTTTCAGACCGAGGAGTACGCCCGATTGGTGTTCAGCCATGGGCTACAGAGGGACAAGCTCGATGAGCTCGTCGCGATCCGCATGGAGCGGCAGGCGGTGCTGACGGCTCCCAATGCGCCCATGGTGTTCCTGTTGATTCGAGAGTCTGCTCTCTGTGACGTCCCATCAGAGGTTCGTCTTGGACAGTGCAAGCGGCTGTTGGAGTTGGCTGAATTGCCAAACATCTCCATCCAAGTACTTCCGGCGTGTGCGTATGTCTTTCAGCCGACTGGATTCCAGATCCTCACCCTCGAAAGGTCAGCAGACGTCGCGTACATTGAGGGCACCGGCCGAAATGGTCAGATGCTCACTGACGTAACAGCGGTCCAGAACCTCACCGTCCTGTTCAATGTGGCAAGATCTGAGGCGTTGTCGGCAACGGAATCCGCTGCACTGATACGGACCATCATGGAGGGCACGTGAGCACCCCCGACCTGTCATCCAGAGACTGGCGCAAGAGCACGTACAGCGACTCCGAAGGGGACAACTGCGTTGAGGTTGCCGGAGTCGCGTCGGTCGTGGCTGTGAGAGATTCGAAGGACCCGGAGGGGCCGAAGCTGGCGTTCGGGCGGGCGGCATTCGGTGCCCTGGCGCGTGACATTCGCGCCGGACGGTACGACCGGTAGCCATAGCCGGCCGGCGTCCCGGCTCCGTGGATCGAAAACGGGTAGTTCTGAGGAGACCCCAGTACCAGACCGACGTGTCGGCGTGCCTGGGCGGGCATCTGCTCGCTGTGCGCGCCAGGGCCGACACAGAGTGACCGGCCCCTACGAGTTCCGGGACGGGTGTGGCCGCCGAGTGCTCCGGTCCCTCCGGTGACGACAACCTTCATGTCGGTCCATGCAACCCACTCCAAGCCCCGCTCGACAAGGGAGGCTGGGCTTCCGGAGTTCTCGCGGTGGGCTGGTTCGGGTGTCGTCGAAGGCCGTTGTCAGGTGAGGCGGTCCAGCAGGGCGCCGTCCGGGCCGAAGAGTTCGGTGCGCCAGCGGGTGAGGATGCCGGCGGCATCGAAGTCGTCGGGGTGGAAGCCGGGGCGCTGGTAGGCGCGGATGCGGGCGCGGACCTTCTCGCTCAGGAACGGCGAGTGGCGCAGGGCGCGCAGGCTGGCGGCGAGGCGCCGCGGGTTGTAGGTGGCCGGGTCCATGAGCATCGACACGATCGTGAAGAAGATCGTCACGCCCAACAGGCCGACGGTCGCCTCGATCATGGTGCGGCGGCGCAGGCGCTCCGAGCCGCCGGCGGCACGGTAGACGTCGAAGGCGACCGACTTGTGCTCCGACTCCTCCAAGGCGTGCCACAGCAGGACGTTGCGGACCTCGGTGTCGCCCAGGAGCGCCTGGGCGCGCGGGTCGGTGAGCAGGCACTCGGCGAGCGTCGCGGTGTAGTGCTCCAGGGCCGCGGTGTGGCCGAGTGCGGCACGCGGCGGCATGAGCCGCAGGCCGAGCCCGGTGCTGCGCTTGACGAAGGCGTCCACCCAATGGGTGGGGTAGCCCATCCTGCGCAGTTGCCCGTTGAGGGTGTCGTGCTCGCGGCCGTGCACCACCTCCTGGCCGATGAACGCCTTGACCTGCCGCTTCAGTTCCGGGTCGGTGATCTGTCCGGAGCAGGCGCGGACGGAGCGGATGAAGAAGTCCTCACCCCTCGGGAACGTCGCTGAGAGCACGGCCACGACGTGGCTCAAGATCAGATCGTCGTCGGCGTAGTGGCGGCGCATCGCCCCTTTCGGGTAGGTGAACCGCAGACGGCGCACCTTCATGGTCCTGGCGGGCACGGGCCGCGCGGGGGCGGGGCGTTCAGGAGCGGTCATGCAAACCTCGCCTCGGGTCGGTGGCCGTCCACTGCCGTTGCTGGATGGTCAGTCCAATAATCACCCGGGCGCTCACTTCGCCGCAACCCGGCGACGGCACCGCCGAACGAGCCGGAAGCCGCCCGGGAACAGGCCGAGACTTCGGCTTCCGCCGCTTGCTCACCGAGGCAACGTTTTTCAAGATCAAATTGTGCCGGATCCCAAACCCGGGGTGTTTTGACCCGGCTGTAGGAGCCTGGGAAAAGGGCCGGAATGGGGCCCCTTGTTCTCGGGTGCCACATTGGGTCCGGGGGCCCTCGTGCTGCCGCGGAAGCGCGGCCACGCTTCCCTCATGTTGCAGCGCACCAGGGGTTTTGGCCGCGTCGCCGACCGTGGGGCGAGCGCCGCGGAGTACGGCGCCGTGCTGTTGGTGGCGGCCGTGGTGGTCGGGGTTCTGGTCAGCTCACCCGTCATGGACACGGCGTCCAGCAGAATCGGGGACGCGCTCTGCAAGCTGTTCGGTGGAGAGTGCGAGTCCGGCACGCCTTCCGGCCCCCCGGCGCTGAGCGCATGCACCGTCCACCAGGGCATCGACCAGACGACCACGGGCCGGAAGGTCATCCTGTTCGGCGACCAGGATTCGCACAGCGCGCAGGTGGACAGCAACGCGGACGGGTCGATCGTGGTCACCACCAGCAACTCGTCGGGCTCGGGCATCGACCTCGAGGCCGGTCTGGGCGGCCGGGTCGGCGGCACCGGCTGGGGGGTCAGCGTCGGCGGGGGCGTGCTGTGGACGGGAGAGAACCAGCAGCAGGTCACCGTCCAGAACCAGGAGGAGCTGGAGGAGTACCAGGGACGGCTGCAACGCCGGGGCACCGATCTGATCGAGGAGCACGGCGGGATCTGGGAGATGCTGGACGACGAGGACGCCATGGCCGAGCTCGAGGAGATGCCGCTCCAGATCGCCGAGGAGATGGACCTCCCCGCGATGATCATCAATGCGGACGGCACCAACGCGTTCGTCGAGGTCGACGGGTCGGTGGGCAGCGACGTCGGCGACACCGGACTGAGCGGCTCGCTCCGGCATGAGGAGAGCCGGCTGCTCGGCACGTCGGAGTCGATCGAACCCGGCGGGGAGCGCGTCCACGGCGAGTACTACGCGGCCACCGACACCGACACCGCGCGGCTCGGCGTGGAGCTGACGCCCAGTCCCGTCCTGGGCGCGGGCCGGGAGATCTCCTACGAACGGGTCGGCGGCAACGTGATCCATGTCGAGTACGACGAGAACGGCGACCCGAAGAAGATCACCGCGGTCAACACCAGCGAATGGCGTTTCGGGGCGGGCGGATCGCTGCAGCTGGGGTTCGAGACGGACCGCGGAGGCGGCGGGGCGGGCGGTGGCGTGATGGTCGAGAACGGCGACGTCACCGTTAACACGACGACCATCGAGATTCCGCCGGATCAGCGCGGCGAGGTCGCGGACGAACTGAGGGGCATTTTCGACGACGACTTCGCCGGCCGCATCGAAGGGGCCCTCACCATCGAGGAACTCGCGGACGGCCCGAACGTCACGACCACGCAGCAGCTTTACAACGCGACGGGCCACACCGTGCAGGGCGGCGCCGAGTTGGACCTGGTGATCGAATGGTTCGACTTCAACTCCAGCCACAGCGAGCGGAACATGACCCTGGACGAGGCGCACTACGTCGACCCGGCCACCGGTGAGTGGCGGCGATGGTACTCGTGCGAGCGGGGCGGGGACTGAAACCCATGTCGCGACTGATCCCGGCCGTGGCCGCCGTCCTGCTGGTCGCCGTCGCGCCCGGCTGCGGCGGGGAGCGTGAGCTTCCTCCGGTCGATCCCGGCCTGTCCGTCTTCACCGGCAAGGGCTTCACCGTCGGGTATCCGAAGGGCTGGAAGCAGGACCCGGGCAAACGGATCTTCCGCGGCGCCGACTTCGAGGTCCTGCGGCCCGAGCCGCCGCAGCGCCCGCCGCAGGCCTCGTGGTCGGTCTTCACCGAGGAACGGAACCGTTCGATGGGCCGCATGGTGGACGCGTTCGTCGCGCAGAGCAGGACCGCGCGCGACTTCCGCCTTCTGGAGCGCCGGAGGCTCACAATGCAGGACGCCGCCGCGCAGGTGGTCCGCAAGTCCTACACCGCCCCGAGCGGCATGGACGGCTGGACGACGCTTCAGCAGGTGGATCTGTTCGTCGACCTCGGCACCGGGACGGTGGCCGAC
The DNA here is from genome assembly GCF_043198455.1 of Spirillospora sp. NPDC048824. Lineage (NCBI taxonomy): Bacteria > Bacillati > Actinomycetota > Actinomycetes > Streptosporangiales > Thermomonosporaceae > Spirillospora > Spirillospora sp. NPDC048824. The sequence goes on from NZ_JBICUS010000019.1 coordinate 35,209, forward strand.
GTCCGGATGATCGTCATCGCGCCCGGCGCCGATCAGGCCGCGCGGTTGATGGACGGCGTCGCCGGCTCGTTCAGGATCACCGCGTGAAGGGCGGCCCGGCCGCCGCGGTCGTCCTGCTTCTCGCGGTGCTGCTGATGAGCACGCCCACCGGCAGAACCGGCTTCGGTGCGCTCTCGGCCGCGTCCGGGGGACCGTCCGCCTGGACGGCCTCGCTCCTTGCGGCCGCCTGGCTGGCGGCTGCGGCGTTCGGTACCTGGTTCGGGACGGTCCGGACCAGCCGCGGCGAGGGCGCCGAACTCCCGGCGAGCATCTCGGCCGCACTGGCCGCGCTCGCGATCGTGATGGCGGGCCTGCTGATCTTCTTCGTGACGGCGGGCGACTGGCCGGCGGGCAGCGCCCTCCTCGCGATGGCCGCCATCGCGGTGGCGGCGCTCGCCGGGGCCGGCGCCGGCCGGGTGGCGGTGCCGCGGCCGTCCCTCACACCGGTCGTGCCGGCCGCCACCGCGGCGTTGCTGCTCGCTCTCGCCGCCCGGTTCGTGCTGGCCCGGACTCTCGCCCCGGACCTGCTGATCGGTCCCTCCGGCGAGGTGACCGCCGACGCGATCGACGCGCTCGGCGATCTGGAGCGCTGGTCGCTCGTGGCGGCCGGCTGCTCGGCGGGCGTGGCGGGCGTGCTCGGGGCGCGCCTGATGCCGCGCGGCCCCGGTTCGGCGGCCGGCCTGCTTCTGGTGGCGGTGTCCCCGCTGCTGCTGAGGGCCGCCGGCGCCGCCCTGGGGATGCTCTGGGCCGGCACGACGGTCTGGTCGGCCGTACCTGAGCGGGAGTGGATCTACCTCTGCGCCGGCGGTGCCGCCGGCACCCTGGTCGCCGCCCTCGTCCCCGGCCGCCCACGGGAGCCGGGACGCTCTTCCGGGTAGTGGTCATCAGGCCGGTGGGCGCCGGGGCGCGCGGCATGTTCCAGGGCGGCCGTCACGCGGCCACGCGCGATTTCCGCCACGCCGACCGGGCTACGGGGCGCAGTTGACCGATGATGGTGCGCGGGCACATTCGGGTCCGCCCGAAGCGATAGGCGGCGGCCGGAAGTCCGGGCCGCCATGAAGTATGCCTCCGTCCTTTACGGACCTGACCAATGTCTGATTCTGAGTCTCCATAAAGAAGTGAGTATTTATCCATGGTCGTGCATCGCATGCCGCGTTACAGTGCCGGTGTGGCCCCTCGCGGGAGGAAGGTCAAAGATCATGGCTTTCGGCGAAGTGTTCGACGCAATGGTGATCGTGCCGCCGCCCTCGCCGTCGGAAACGAATCCGCCGCTCGGCCCGATGATCTTGGCTCGGGCCGCGGCCGAGCGCGGATTGAGGGTCGAAGTGCGCGACCTCAACATCGAATATCTCCGGCAGTTTACAAAAAGTGCCGGCGGGCGACCCGGGGAAGTCCTCGGCGACCATGGAAAGAATCGTGCCCTGCTGGCGCTCGCGGCGGAGCGGTTCTTCGACAGCACGGGCCTGCGCGCCGAAGAGGCGGTGCACCTTCCCGACACGGCCGACGCCCGTGCGGGAATGCATTTCGGATTCGAGACGCTGTACCGGGCCGCCGAGCGGGCCGCGGCGCCGGGCTCCGGCTGGACGACATGGCTCGACGAACGGATCTTCCGGCGGGTTCGGCAGCCGCCACCGGTCGTCGGCATCTCCATCATGGGGCCGTCCCAGGTCTTCCTCGCGCTGGTCCTCGCCCGGCTGATCCGGCGGCACTGGCCGGGTTCGGTCACCGTTCTGGGCGGCAGCCACGTCACCCTGCTCGCGGAGGAGATGTCCCTGGACCAGCGGTATCTGGAGGAGTTCGTCGACCATGTGCTGCCCGGCCACGCGGAGGAGACCTTCGCCGGGCTCGTGGAGCGGGTCCGCGATGGGTGCCCGCCTGCACCGGGCGTCGCGGCCGCCCCGCCGGCCGGTGAGCCGTTCGGCTACCACCCGCTGGCGGCACCGGGGCAGCTCGCTCTGTACGGGCCGTCAGCGCTGACCATGCCGCTGCAGTTCACGCGCGGCTGCTCCTACGGCCGCTGCACCTACTGCACGTACCCGGTCGTGGAACCCGTCGCGACCCGCCTGGACGCGCCACGGGCCGCTGCCGCGATGGCGGCGCTGGCGGTCGAGCACGGCGTCACCCGGTTCTCGGTGAAGGACTCCCTGTTCACGATTCCGATGATGCTGGATCTCGCCGAGGCGCTGGAGGACGCTGGAGTCCGCGCTCGGTGGAGCGCCACGACCAAGGTCACCCGGAGCCTGGCGATCCACGCCCCGAGGCTGGCGGAGGCGGGACTGGCGACGCTGGAGTTCGGCGTGGAGACCGTCCATCCGGTGGGGCAGCGGCTGTTCGACAAGGTGACGGACCCGGGGGCCGTCGAGGACGTGGTGGCGGCCTGCGTGGACAGCGGCATCGCCATCGTCATCAACCTGATCTTCGGTCTTCCGGGTGAGACGGCCGAGCAGGCGGAGCGGCAGCTGGAGTGGTTCGTGGAGCTGTGCGGCAGGACGCCCGGGATGGTCGATGGTTCGCTGAACCTGCTGGAGATCGTCCGCGGGTCGCCGCTTGCCCTGCGTCCGCCGCCCGGCGTGGAGTTGCGGGGCGTCGCGCCCTGGGCCTACTGCTACGACTGGAACGCCCCCGCGTGGCGTCCGGGGTTCGTGCGCCGCATACGCGAGGTGGAGCTGCGGACGGGCGGTCTCAGACGGCCGTCAGCAGTCTCCTGAGATCCCTGATCCGATGGTCGGCCTCGCACTCACGGAACCGGAACCCCGGGTGGGTGAACAGGTACCGGCTGCCGCCGCCGACCTCCACGAGCCTCATATCGCTCGGCGAATCACCGATGATCACGATGTCGTCGTAGCTGTCGTAGTGGTCGCCGCGGCCGAGGTACTCGGCGAGGACGTGCGCCTTGGTGCGTTCGGCCTCCCGGCTGTGCTGGTCGACCGCGAACGCGGTGCCCTCCGGGAAGAACTCCTCCAGGCCCAGGACCTTCAGAAAGATCGCGAGGGTCGCGGGCCGGGTGTTGGAGATCACGATCTGGTCGTGCCGCCGCCCTATCGCTGCCAGCGTCTCGGCCGCATGAGGGGTCGGCTCGATGCCGTTGCACTGCATATTGGGGTTGCTCTCGGACAATTCGAAGCAGGCTTCCTGGAGTTCGATCGCCAGCGCGTACTCGTCCTCGCCGAGCAGCCAGGTGAAGTACTCGTACCACTTCTTGCCGTAGAGGGCGATGCTGTCGGCGTGGTCGAAGCGCTCGGTGTGGCCGAAGCGTCCGAGGACCTCATTGGAGATGTCGATGACGGCTCGATGATTGCCACGCTCAAGCGTCCCGTGCAGATCCCAGACGAACAACTTTCCCATGAGAACCACCTCGCTTTTGCGCGCGGCGGAGCATCAACGCCACCGGAGTATTTCTATCATCTCCGCCAAGCGAGCCCACAGCGTAGCATCGATCTGTTCGTTATGGAGGGCCTGGTGAAAACTTCGTAGACGTTCGAGTCCCTCTCGGGGGACAGAGAGATCGCGCACGACGAGGACGTCCAGGAAAGTGTAGAGATCGATGCCGATGCGGAGCGTGGACACCTTGTGGGTTGAGGTGGAACGCTCGAATACGTCCATTATTGTGCGGAGCGTGTTGGTGCAAGAGCAGTACGGCGGATTGTCCAGATATGGCGGGCCGTCATCGCGTTCGATGTCGCCGTAGTAATAGAGAACATAACCTCGGCATAGAGCGCGAAAGTCCGGGTCCGCGTCCAGGCGCTCCAGGAACCGCCGGTCGCTGCCGGGGACGCCGCGATGGCAGTGCGCCCAGAGCACCGCGGCCGACAGGAACGGGTCGTCCTCCCGGTCGAGCAGGTCGGCCAGCACCGGCTCACTGTTCGGGACCGCCCTGGAGAGCAGATAGACCAGGAGGTTGCAGATGGCCAGCACCTCCCGGGTGGTGCCCTCCGACCGCGCCACCCGGTACGCCTCCGCGAGCCTCTCCCGCAGGTCGCGCGGCGGAGTCGAGCTGAGCTGGGCGATCAGGTGGTGCCGGATCTCGCGGGTGAGGTCGCGGCGGAACAGCTCATGGATGCTCCCGGCGTCCGGCCCGGCAAGGAGGACGTCGCTGACGTGGGCCGCGACGAGATACTCGAAGAAGGAGTAGTGGAGGAACTCGCCCACCTCGCGATTCCGGACGCTCCGGACGTTGAGGATGAAGTCGAGAAGGCGGCGGGCGCGCCGGGGGTCGAGGGTCGCGGGCAGTGTGCGGACGAGGTCGGCGAGAACGACGGTGTCCCCGGCCATCGCCCCGGACGAGTGCGCCGCCCACGCCGCCGTCTGCCAGGTCACGAGCGCGTCCGATGGCCCTCCGGCGGAGGCGTTCACGGACGCTCCGGCGACGTGGGCGAGCTTTGTCAGGTACTCGCCGTAGAGCGACACGGGGTCGGCCACGTCCTGTGCTCCGGGCTCGCCGATGAAGGTCAGCATGCGGGCGTAGAGCGGTCGCTCCACGAGCCTCCGCAGATCCTCCCGTTCGGAGGTCGCGTGGTAGAGCCGGTCCGGCTCGTCCAGAAGCCCCGTGCCGTGAAGCCGTCCGAGGAACTCGGGGAACTCGACGTCCTGCCGCCAGGGGAGCAGGACGTACACGTCGTCGAACCCGGCGTCGGCCAGCAGCGGCGACCACGCGTGCTCGTACTCGCGGAGCCGGGAGGTGACCAGGGTCGGGCGGCGCCGGAGCATTTCCATGACGTCACGGGCCAGGTCGGAGTGGTCGTCCGCGACCTCGTCCAGGCCGTCCAAGAGAAAGACCGCCTCCGGCAGGTCCTGCAGGTCCGGCCACGCCGGGTCGGCGAGGAGAGCGCGGTGGTCCCTGGCGCGCGCGGGGAAGGGGAGGAGCCCCAGTGCCAGGCTCCGCTGCATCAGCTCGTACAGGGCCACGCTCTTGCCGGCGCCGGGTTCGCCGAGCAGCAGTGCGGACCGCCCTTCACGAAGTCCGCGCAGGACAGGCTCCAGTGTCAGCGCCTGCCCGCTCCACCGGCGCTCGTGGTAGCGGGCCACCCGCGTCTCGACGAGCAGCGAGGCCGAATGCAGCTGATGAAGGCTCATGTCGAGGGGGTAGGCGGTGCGCCGCCGCCCCAGGCTGCGCACGAGCTCGGCGGAGAGCGCGGCGACCCTGCCGTCGGGAGCCGCGTCCGCCGCGGCATCGGACGCGTCGGCCGGAACGTCCTCAGCGTGCCCGGGGACACTCCGCCCCAAAGCCAGGACGATCTTGGTCAGATCACGGACCAGCGGTTCCTTGCGGTAGTTCCGCTCCCACGACCAGTGCCGGTTCCGCCGCTTGGCCGCGGCCCGGTGCCGCTCGGTGACCGGGCGGCCCGACCACTCGCCGATGCCGAGGAGCATGCGTGCGACGACCCTGTCGTCGGCGCGCAGCCGGGTCTCGACGGTCTCTTCGAGGACGGCGATGAGCGCCTCGGCGCGGTGGTTGCGCGCCGCGCCGCCGCCGGTGCGGGCCCGCACCGCGGGGTGATCCAGAAGGGGTGACGCCTCCAGGTCCGCTCCATAGAGGCCGGGTGTGATCAGCGCCCGCAGAGCGGTCACCCAGCGCTCCACGGGGTCGGGGGTCAGCGCAGCACTCATCGAAGGTCTCGCAATCGCCTCCCCGCGATGCTAGGCACGGCCGCCGCCCGGAAATGAGGCCCTCGACGCATGTCGACGCATCTTCCCGGGTTTGGGCGTCAATGGTGCGGCACGCGACGCGGACAACCCGGAACCCTCGGGGTATCACCACGCCCCGAAGGAGTGGCATGTCGATGGACTGGCAGCTCGTCCACACGGTCATCAGTGACGCGATGCCGCTTGTCGCGGCGTTCCTGTCCGCCTGGCTCACCCGCGGCCGCCGGCCCCCGCGCCCGCCGGGAACCTCCGACCCCCTGGAGGACCCGGACGTTGCCGAGGGCCGCGACCCCTGACACCGCCCACGCGGACGGTGTTACGGCTGCTGGATGTTCCAGCCGTTGCCGTCCGGGTCCTTGAAGAAGACGAAGCGGCCCCACGGGAACTCGTGCACGTCGCTGACCTCGACTCCCCGTCCGGCCAGTTCGGCGCGGGCGGCGTCGGCGTCCTCGACGACCAGTTGCAGGCCCTGGACAGAGCCCGGGGTCATGTCGGCCCCGAGCCCGGTGCCGATGGAGATCGAGCACGCCGAACCCGGCGGTGTCAGCTGGACGAAGCGGATCTCCTCGTTCACCTGGTGGTCGTGGTCGGCGTTGAAGCCGACCTTCTCGGTGTAGAAGGCCATCGCGCGGTCCACGTCCGAGACGGGCACCGTCACCAGTTCGAGCTTGAAGTCCATGACGTGATCTCCCCTCGCTGATCTTGTCGTCATCTTGATCGAGCATCTCATTCCCGGCCGCACCACGTCGTCTTTGCGGCCGGGGCTCCGGGGGGCGGCGGGGCCGGATGTGGTCTTCGCCATTCCACAAACCGACCGGACGGTATGTAATGCCTTTGATCTTCCAGAGGAGCATCATGCGCATCCGAGCCCTCATCGCATCCGCCGCCACCGTCCTCGCCCTTGTCGTCCCGCTGGGTACCGCGGGGACGGCCCATGCCGACCGGACACCGGGCGACCAGCCGCTTCCCGGGTACACGATCGAGAATCCGCCGCTGCCGCCCGCGCAGGTGGACGGGAAGCCGTCACGGGTGCTGCAGGGCGTGCACAACCATTCGGCCTACATCATCGAGACTCCGCCGGGCTGGAACGGCAAGCTGGTGCTCTACGCGCACGGGTACGCCGGCCAGGGGTTCGTGCTGAGGGTCGGGCCGCCGCCGTTCGGGCTGCGGCAGCGGCTCCTCGACCAGGGGTACGCGTGGGCGGCGTCGTCCTACTACCGCAACGGGTACGACGTCCGGGCGGGTGTGCTGAGCACGCGGGACGTCGCCGAACTGTTCGCCGACAAGGTGGGACGGCCCGGGCAGCGCCTCATCGTCGGCGTTTCGATGGGCGGCCACGTCGTCGGGCGCTCCATCGAGCAGTGGCCCCGCTACTACGACGGCGCGCTGCCCATGTGCGGGGTCCTCGGCGACCATGAGCTGTTCGACTTCTTCCTCGACTACAACCTCGTCGCGCAGAATCTGGCCGGCGTCCGCGAATACCCGGTGACCGACGAGTACGCGACCGTGACCGTCCCGAAGATCATGGAGAATCTCGGGCTGACGGAGTTGACGCCGGGCGGCCCGGACACCACGAACGAGCGCGGGAAGCAGTTCCGCTCGATCGCCGTCAACCGGACGGGCGGGCCGCGTCCCGGCGACGCGCAGGCGTTCGCGTTCTGGAAGGCGTTCCCGTTCACGCTCGCGGCCCCGCCCGTTCCGGACGCCACCCTGGCCGAGAACCCGGATCAGCTCTCGACCAACCTGTTCACCCGGTACGAGCCGAACGAGCCGTTCGACGTCAACGCGAGCGTGCAGCGGGTCCGGCCCGAGAACCTGCCGGCGCGGTTGTCGAACCGGCTCTCCCAGATTCCGCGCATCAACGGGCGGCCGGGGGTTCCGGTGCTGAGCCTGCACGGCCTGGGGGACATGTTCGTCCCGTTCTCCATGGAGCAGATCTACGCCTCCGAGGTGGCGCGGCACCACCGGTCGCGGCTGCTCGTGCAGCGCGCCGTCCGCACGATCCAGCACTGCGAGTTCTCCGCCACCGAGGCGGGGACGGCCTGGGACGACCTGGTCCGCTGGGTCGACACCGGCAGCCGCCCGGCCGGTGACGTGACCACGAAGCCGCGGGTGGTGGCGGATCCCGACTACGGGTGCCGCTTCAGCGACCGGGCCGCCTACGACGCCGGCGCGGGCACGCGGAGGTTGTTCGGCGCCTGTCCCTGACCACCCGGTCAGGCGGATTCCGGGTGTCCGGAACGGGCGCGGGGTCTCCGGATGAGGAACGCGCCGGCGATCACGATCAGGCCGGACACGGCCAGCACCGCCTGGGCCGGTTGCATGCCCAGCGGAGTCTCGTCCCAGTGCCGCAGCAGGTCGGCCGCCGCGCCGGCCACCAGCGCGGCGAGGGCCAGGCCGAACCGCAGGGTCGCGTGGAACGCGGTGAGGGCGAGATTGCGCCGGTAGCCCTCCAGTCCTTCCTGAAGGTAGGTGATGCCGCCGACGAGGGCGGCGGTGGCGGCGGCGCCGAACACCACGGCGCCGGCGAACGCCCACGCCACCGAGGCGATCAGCCCCATCGTCGCGACCACGACGCCCTGGACGACGGTCGCCGTCCTGATCTGCTTCATCAGATCCCACGCCCCCTGGCGGACGAGCACCAGGCCGGTGACCGCGCCGACCCCGAACAGCGCCACCAGGGTTCCGAACCCGATCGGGCCCGCGTCCAGGATGTTCCTGACGAACACCACACCGAGGGAGAACAGCGCGCCCAGTCCGAGCGCCACGACCGCGATGCCCGGCAGGACCGCGCGCACCACCGGGAGCCGGAGCCCTTCGATGAACGTGCCCTCCTGCTTCATCGGGCCCCGGGGACGCCGCTCCCCGGGGGCGGGGCCGAGGTCGGCGATGGACCGGATCGCGAGGTAGCACGCCAGATAGGTCAGGGCGTCCAGCCAGAACACCGCGAGGTACCGCCAGTGGCCCTCCCAGCCGAGGGCGTCGGTCGTCCACAGCACCAGCCCGAACACCCCGGCGCCGACCGGGATCATCCCGTAGGAGGTGGCCATCGTGATGCCGTTCGCGACCTCCAGCGTGCCGGTGTCGTGCTCGTCGCCGTGCTTGCGCTCCCCGGGGTCCTCGATGAGGAAGGGGATGGAGGCGTCCCGGGCCGGCAGGAACACCAGGGCGGCCAGCTCGATGGCGAACGCCCAGAAGTACAGCCACCACAGCAGCGGGACGATGGGAAGCGCGAACGCCATGCCCATCATGGCCAGGTTGGCGTACATCATCACCTGGCGCCGCGGCCAGTGGGTGACGATCCGCGCCGCGAGCGGGGCGCCGACCGCCGAGGGCAGCAGGCGCAGCACCAGGACGCCGCCGACCGCCGTCGTGGAGTCGCTCAGCTCCAGCACGAAGTACATCAGGGCGAGCGTGCCCATCCAGTCACCCAGGGAGGAGACCGTCTGGCCGACCATGAGGCGCCAGAAGTCGGGGCGGTTCAGCCGCTCCTTGAGTCCCATGCGGGGCTCACCCTCCGTGCCGCGTCCTGAAGCCCCGTTCCGGGCCGGGCCGCCGGTGCGCTGGATCCCGCGGTTCCGGCGGGTTCGGCGGGGGCGCCGCGGAGGAGGTCGGCGAGCCGGGCGGCCGCGCGGTCCCAGCTCCATTCGTCGCACACCCACCGGCGGCCTGCCCCGCCCATGCGGCGGGCGCCGCGCGGGTCGTCCAGCAGCCCGTTCAGGGTGCGGGTGAGGGTGCGGGGGGACGCCGCGTCGATCACGGTCCCGGTCCGCCCGTCGAGGACGGACTCGGGGCTGCCGCCGGACCGGCCCACCACGACCGGCAGCCCGGCCGCCGACGCCTCCAGGACCGACAGCCCGAGGCCCTCGACCTGGAGCCCGCGGCGGTCGTCCCGGCACGGCAGGACGAAGGCGTCGGCGGCGGCGTAGTAGCGCGGCAGGTCGCCGCCGGAGACGGGCCCGGTCACCGTGACGGTGCCGGGGGCCAGCCGCGCGGCCTGGCCGGTGAGCCACCGCCGCATCGGCCCCTCCCCGACGATGACCAGCCGGGCGTCCGGATGCCGCCGGACGACGTCGGGCCAGGCCTCCAGCAGCCGGTCGTGGCCTTTGCGGCGGACGAGGCGGGAGACGCTGACGATCACGGGCCCGTCCCCGAGCCCGTGCCGGCGGCGCACCGCCGCGCCGTCCAGCCCGGGACGGAACCGGACCGGGTCGACGGCGCCGGCGAGCCGGACCAGCCGCGTCCGGTCGCCGAGGACGCCGGACATCTCGTCGCGGCTCACGGCGGTGAGGAAGGTGAGCGCGTCGAACGCGCGGGCGGCGGCGCGGAGCGCGCGGCGGGTGGGCGCGGCGCGGAACCAGCCGAGTTCCTGGCCGTGTGTGGAGCCGATCAGCCGTGTCACCCCGGCCGCCTTCACCAGCGGCGCGTACATGGCGAACGGCGCGGCGGCGGGGATCCAGCCCACGTCCGTCCCGTGCTCGGCGACGAGCCGGCGCAGCCCGCGGAACAGCAGGTAGCCGTGCCGCCGTACGACGGGGAAGTCCAGCCGGGCGTCGAACTCCGCGGCCCCGGGCCAGGCGGGCGCGACCACGAGCAGCCGGTCGGCGGGGAGCCTGCGCACCAGTTCCCAGGTGAAGGTCTGCACCCCGCCCGGCTCCGGTGGGAAGTGCCCCGTGAGCACCAGAGTCCGGGGAATGTCCATGGGGACCCGTTTCCCCGGCATCCGCGGGCCATTCACCGGACGTCCGGCCACACGCGCCCGTGGCCGGACCGTCGTCAACGGCGCGTCAAAGGAACGGTCACAGATCGGTCGTGATGATCTTTTCGATGTTCCGCTCGGCGAGGGCGGTGATGGTGACGAACGGGTTCACGCTGGTGTTGCCGGGGATGAGCGAGCCGTCGATGGCGTACAGGCCGGAGTAGCCGTGCAGGCGGCCGTAGTTGTCGGTGGCCTTGTTGAGGACCGCTCCACCGAGCGGGTGGTAGGTGAGGTGGTCGCCCCAGATCTTGTAGGTGCCGAACAGGTCGGTCCGGTAGATCGTCCACTCCTTCTGGTTGATCTTGTCGAAGATCGTCTTTGCCATGTCGATGCCCTGCTGCTTCCACGCGGTCTGCCAGTTCAGGTCGACTCTGCCCGTCCCGGCGTTCCAGGAGAAGGCGGCCCGGTGCGGGTTCTTGGTGATCGACAGGTAGAACGACGCGTAGGTCTCGATGCCGGTGGGAAGCGGCGCGACCTCGGCGAACGCCCCGCCGGCGTCCCAGTTGTCGATGCCGACCGTGGGGATGGACGACTGCAGGCTGCCGGTCGCGTCCCACATGTGGTTGGCGCGGCCGCACATGACGTTGCCGTTGTCGCCCCAGCCCTTGCCGACCTCGCTGTTCAGGTTGGGCAGCGCGCCCGTGGCCTTCAGCTTGACCAGAAGTTTGCTGGTGCCGACGCTGCCGGCCGCGAAGAACACCCTGTCGGCGGTCACGGTCTTGGTGCCCGTGACGTCGCCGCTGCTGTTGAGCTGCTCCATGACGACCGTGTAGCCGCCGCCGGACGCCGGGGACACCGAGGTCACCCTGTGCAGCGGTGAGATGGCGACCCTGCCGGTGGCCTTGGCCCGGGCGAGGTAGGTCTGCTGCAGGGACTTCTTGCCGTGGTTGTTGCCGTAGAGGATCTCGGCGTCCAGCGCCGATCTGGGAACGTTCCCGGCCGCCTCCTGCTCCATGTAGTCGAAGTCGTAGACGTTGTTCACGTAGACGAAGTCGAAGCCCGAGCGCTCGGCGTGCTTACGTCCGACCCGGGCGTACTGGTAGCAGTCGGTGCTGTCGAACCAGGCCCGGTCGATCTGGTTGACGCCGAGCCCGGCGTTGGCGCGCGGGTAGTAGACGCCGTACATCTCGTTGGCGTCCACGGACGGGAGGACGTAGCCGAACCGGCTGCGCTCCGGGGTGACGGCCATCCCGCCGTTGACCAGCGAACCGCCGCCGACGCCGCGGCCCTGGTAGACGGTGATGCCGCTGAAGTCCTCGGCGTCCAGGATCCCGGTGTAGCGGGGGACGTCCTTGTCGAGCGGGAAGCCCAGGAAGTTGCTGAGGGGCTGCTTGGTCCTGGTCCGGAGCCAGTACGACCGGTAGTCCGGCGTCCTGGTGTTGGCGAAGATCTTTCCGTCCGAGCCGGGGGTGTCCCAGGCCATCCCCATCTCGATCATGTGGACCTGGACGCCCGCCTGGGCGAGCCGCAGGGCGGCGACGGAGCCGCCGTACCCGGTGCCGACGATCAGTGCCGGGACGTGCGCCCCGTTGCCGATCGGACCGGCGGCGGCGGTGGCCGCGGCACGGGCATGGCCGGTGCGGCCCAGCATGCCCAGGCCGACGATAGAACCGGTTCCAGCGAGGAGCGTGCGACGTGAGATGGCAGTGGATGGACCGGCTGGCATGGTGGAGTCAGCCATGTGACCTCCCTCACTCTGGACGAGATTGGAACAGGTTCTATCCCTCGAATTGAGCGAAGTCACTACATACCTGAAAGTAACTTTTGTTTGATCACGCACCCGTAGCAACAGGTTACGGGCTGTCAACCAAATGCTTGCTTGGCAAGCGGGCGGGGCCTTGTTAGCCTCTGGCCATGATCTCCGCGATCGTCTGGGGCACCGGCAACGTCGGCAGGCTGTCCATCCGCGCGGTGGAGGCCCATCCCGCGCTGAAACTCACCGGCGTGATCGTCCACGACCCCGGCAAGGACGGACGGGACGCCGGCGAACTCGGCGGCCTCGGCCGCGACCTCGGCGTCGCGGCGACCACCGACGTCGACGCCGTCCTGGCCACCGGCCCGCAGGCCGTCGTGTACGCGGCGTCCGGCGACATCCGCCCCGACGACGCCCTCGCCGACATCGTCCGCGCGATCCGCGCCGGCGCCGTCGTCGTCACCCCCGCCCTGTACGCGCTCTACGACCAGCGCAACGCCCCGCCCGAGATGCGGCAGGCCGTCCTGGACGCCGTCGCCGAAGGCGGCGGCTCACTGTTCGTCTCCGGTGTCGACCCCGGCTGGGGCAACGACGTCCTGCCGCTGATGATCAGCGGGCTCGGCGGCACCATCGACGTGATCCGCTGCCAGGAGATCTTCGACTACACCACCTACGACCAGCCCGACTCCGTCCGGTACCTGGTCGGCATGGGCCAGCCGATGGACTACGAGCCGCCCATGCTCGCCGCGACCGTCCCCACCATGGTGTGGGGCGGGCAGGTCCGGTTGATGGCCCGCGCGCTAGGTGTCGACCTGGACGAGATCCGCGAGACCGTGGACCGCCTCCCCCTGGACGAGACCGTGACCACCAAGTCCATGGGCGACTTCGAGAAGGGCACCCAGGGCGCGGTGCGCTTCGAGGTGCAGGGCATCGTGCAGGGCGAACCCCGCATCGTCATCGAGCACGTCACCCGCATCCACCCGTCCTGCGCCCCCGGCTGGCCGGTGCCGCCGGACGGTGACGGGGCGCACCGCGTCATCATCGAGGGCGACCCGCGCATCGAGGTCACGGTCGAGGCCACCGACGAGGCGGGCAACCGCGCCGCCGGTGGCAACGCCACCGCGGTCGGACGCCTCGTCGGCGCCGTCGACTGGCTCGTGGACGCCGAACCCGGGCTCTACGACGCGCTCGACGTCCCCGTCCGTCCCGCCGTCGGCAAGCTCGGAGGCACCCGCCCATGAACCTCGACATCCCCGACGGCAAGGACCCGATCCAGTACGCGTGGGGCGAGATGGTCCCCGGCATCGGCCCCGCCGCCGCGAACCTCTCCCTGGCCGTCTACCAGCACACCACCCTCGGCCTCCGCGAGTTCGAGGCCGCGCGGCTGCGCATCGCGCAGATCAACGGCTGCGTGTTCTGCCTCGACTGGCGCACCGAACGCGACGGCCAGAAGGTCGAGGACGAGTTCGCCGACGCGGTGACCGAATGGCGCACCACGACCGCCTTCGACGACCGCACCCGCCTCGCCGCCGAATACGCCGACCGCTACGCCCTCGACCACCACGGCCTGGACGAAGAGTTCTGGGACCGGATGACCGCGCACTACACCCAGCGCGAGATCGTGGAGCTGAGCATGTGCATCGGCTCCTGGCTGGCGTTCGGCCGCCTCAACCACGTCCTCGGCCTCGACACCATGTGCATGCTCCCCAGGCCCTGACTCACTCGTCCTCGATGCGGGAGAGCTTGTCCGGGTTGGCGACGGCGTAGATGCCCTGGACGCGGTCGCCCGCCGGCGCGAGGTCGAGGACCATGACGCCGAACGGCGCGTCCGCGTCGAACAGCACCGCCGACGGGTCGCCGTTGACCGCCCGGTAGCGGACGTGGAGGTTCTCGGGCCGGTGGCGGGCCGTGGTCCCCACGATGACGCGGGCCACCCTGTCGCGGCCGTGGACGGGCCGCAGCATCGTCCCGGCCCGCCCGCCGGCGTCCCTCCACAGGGTCACGTCCGGGGCCAGCATCTCCAGCAGCGACTCCAGGTCGCCGCCGAGCGCCGCCTGGAGGAACCGCTCGGTCACCTGCCGCTGGACCTTCGGGTCGGCCTGGTAGCGCGTCTCCAGGACGACGAGCATCGCCATCGACACCGCCTCCGTCCGCTCCGCGGCGTCACCGGAGTCGGCATGGCTCACGAGCGGCTCCGGCAGCCACGGCCCCACGTAGGGTGCCGTCCGGCTACCTGCTCACCTACGGCGGGTTCAGGCTGCTCGGCGGCCGCCTCGCCGACCTGCTCGGCCGCCGCCGCGTCGTCGTCGCCGGGACGGTGCTGTTCTCGCTGTCCTCGGTCGTCGGCGGCCTCGCGACCGGCTCCGGGGCCCTGATCGGCGCGCGGCTCGCGCAGGGCGCCGGCGCCGCGCTCATGCTGCCCGGCACCCTGTCCATCCTGACGACGATGTTCAAGGAGGGCGGCGACCGCGCCAAGGCGCTCGGCGTCTGGGGCGGCGTCGCCGGCGGCGCCTCCGCCGCGGGGGTCCTCCTCGGCGGGCTGCTGACCGAGGGACCGGGCTGGCGCTGGGTGATGCTGGTCAACGTCCCGGTCTGCGTGCTCGTGATCGCCGGCCTGTTCCTCCTCGTCGAGGGCGACCGGCGCAGCGCCCGCCTGGCGAACTTCGACGTCCTCGGCACCGTCCTGGTCACCGGCGGGATGATGCTGCTCGTCTACACCCTGGTCAAGGCCCCGGACGCCGGCTGGGACACGGCGCGCACCATCGGCGGCCTCGCCGGTTCCTGGCCCTCCTGGTCGCCTTCCTGGTGAACGAGCAGCGCGGCCGCAACCCGCTGCTGCCCCTGTCGATCTTCCGGATCAAGGGGCTCGCCGCGGCGGACGTCACCCAGCTCGTCGCCGTCGCGGGTTTCCTGTCGATGTTCTTCTTCCTCAGCCTCTACATGGTGAACGTCCTCGGCTACTCGCCGCTGGAGACCGGCTCGGCCTACCTGCCGCTCTGCTTCGGCGTCGGCATCGCCGCCGGCATCTCGACCAAGGTGATCCCCCGCGCCGGGACCCGGCCGCTGATGATCGCGGGCCTGCTGCTCGCCGCGGCCGGCCTCTACCTGCTGTCGCGCATCCCCGTGGACGGCCACTACCTCACCGACCTGCTGCCCGGCCTGATGCTCGCCTCGTTCGGGCTCGGCTTCACGTTCGTGTCCATCACTGCCGCTGCCAATGCCAACGTCCCACCGGACAAGGCCGCCCTGGCCGCCGCCCTGCTCAACGCCTCGCAGCAACTCGGCGGCGCACTCGGCCTCGCGGTCCTCTCCGCGGTCGCGGCGTCCCGCACCGGCGACCTGCTCGCCGACCGGACCCCGATGCCCGAGGCGCTGACGTCGGGCTTCTCCCGGGCCCTCCTGGCCGACGCCGTCTTCCTGGTCGCCGCCGTCGTCGCCCTCCGCGCCGCCAACACCACGGGCGAAGCCGAGGAGGTGCCCCTGGACACGAGCCCGGAACCCGTCCCGGCCAAGTAGAAAGACCACGGCCCGGCCCCCGATCCGCACGGCGTCGGGGGCCGCCCCGTCAGGTGTTGATGCCGTGGTCGCGCAGGATCTCGTTGAGGGACGCCTTGTCGTGCCGCTGGCCCTCTTCGAGGCGCTTCAGGATGAGCACCGCCGGGAGCCCGAACGTCCCGCCCTTGAACTCCTTGGTGCGGGTGCCGCCGACCGCGACGCACCAGTCGGGGATGCGGCCACGGCTGATCTCCTCGCCGGTCTCCACGTCGATGACCGGCATGGACGCCGACAGGTTCGTGCCGGACCCGACGACGGCGCCCTTCCCGACCCGCGCCCCCTCGACGATCATCGAGCGGCTGCCGATCATCGCCTCGTCCTCGACGATCACCGGCTTGGCGTTCGGCGGTTCCAGGACGCCGCCGATGCCGACGCCGCCGGACAGGTGGACGTTCTTGCCGACCTGGGCGCAGGAGCCGACGGTCGCCCACGTGTCGACCATCGTGCCGGAGTCGACGTAGGCGCCGATGTTGGTGAACGACGGCATCAGCACCACGCCGGGCGCCAGGTAGGAGCCCCAGCGGGCGATCGCGCCGGGGACGACGCGGACGCCGTCCAGGTTGCTCTTCAGCGGGATCCGGTCGTGGTACCGGAAGTCGCCGACCTGGGAGCGCGCCATGCCGAGGACCTTGAAGCTCAGCAGGATCGCCCGCTTGGCCCGCTCGTCGACGATGACCTCGTCGGACGCGGGGTCGATGTGGGCGACGCGGGCCTCGCCGGCGTCGATCTGGTCGACGGCGGCCACGATGGCGGCCCGCGCGTCGGCGTCCTCGGGGCTGAGGTCGGCGCGCCGCTCCCACAACTCGTCGATGCCGCCGGAGATCGGGCTGGTGAACGATTCGGTCATGGCTCCTGAGCTTAGTGGTGGCCATCTCCCGGTACCTTCGTCGCGTGGCTGTTTGGGCAAGGTTGAGGACACGCCCCGACGGGGGCGCGGACGGCGGCGGCGGGCGCCGCCGGCGTGGCGGCCTGGGCTGGGCGGCGGGCCTGTCGGTGATCGTCGTGCTGCTGACCGTGGGCGGCTATGCGCTGTTCCAGCGTGCCCGCCCCTATCTGCACGGGTCCGGCTGCGAGGTGGCGGCGAGCACCGGCAAGATGCCGCTCGACCTGGAGCAGGGCGCGAACGCCGCCACGATCGCCGCCGTCGCGTTCCGCAAGCGACTGCCGGAGCGGGCCGTGGTGATCGCCTACGCGACCGCGATCCAGGAGTCGCACATTCGCAATCTCCCGGGCGGCGACCGCGACTCGGTGGGCATGTTCCAGCAGCGCCCGTCGCAGGGGTGGGGCACCCCCGACAAGCTCCGCGACCCCGTCCAGTCCACGAGCAAGTTCTTCGACGCCCTGGTCAAGGTGAAGGGCTACCTCGACCACGACCTGCACATCGCGGCGCAGGAGGTGCAGCGCAGCGCCGACGGCGGCGCCTACGCCCAGCACGAGGACGAGGGCCAGGTCCTCGCGCTGGCGTTCACGGGACGCGAGCCGGGCACCGCGCGCTGCTGGTATCCGCCCGACAAGGTGACCGAGTCCCGCCGCCCGGAGGCGATCCGGGAGATGCGCCGCGCGTTCGGCAGCCGGCTCCAGGTGAGCGGCCCGAGCCCCCTCACGGCGGGCGCGCCGTCGCGTCCGGAGTCCTGGAACGCGGTGAAGGCGACCAGCGCGCGGTTCGGCTGGGCCGTCGCCGCGTGGGCGGTGACGCACGCGCAGGTGTACGGGCTCAGCGAGGTCCGCTACGCGGGCAGGCACTGGGAGGCCGGCGCGGGCCACGACGGCTGGACGCCGGACGGATCGGCCCCGCGCGACAGCGTCATCGTCAAGTGACCTCGGTGATCTTGAGGGGGCGGCCGGTGAGGACGGCGGCAGCGGCGGCGTAACCGGGGCCCGGGGCGAGGTCGGCCAGGCGGACGGGGGAGACGGCCGCGTCGCCGTCCCACGACAGGACCTCGGCGGGCTCGTCGGGCGCGGAGACGCGGATGGCCGTCATCGGGGCGGCCAGGCCGTGGCCCGTCGCCTTCAGCAGCGCCTCCTTGCGGCTCCAGTACGAGTGGAAGCCGCGCCTGCGGTCGGGCATGGCCGCGAGCGCCTCCCGCTCCGGGACGGTGAGGATCATCTCGGCGAGCCGGTCGATGTCGCGGTCGCTCTCCCGCTCCACGTCCACGCCGACCTCGGCGCCTTCGGCGAGGACGAGGACGACGCGGTCACCGGAGTGGGAGAGCGAAAAGTCCACGCCGGTGCCCGCGAGCCGGGGCTTGCCGTGGGTGCCGCCGCAGTGGCGGCAGTCGGTGGTGAAACGGATGCCGCGCGGATCGCGGCCCGTGACCTCGGCCAGCGTCGTCCGCGCGAGGAACCGGCCGGTGACGAAGCGGGCCTTGTCCTCGGCGCGGCGGAAACGCTCGTAGCGGTCGCGTTCCGCGTCGTCCAGGAGGGAGCGCATCCCGGGTTCGTCGGCCGGGACAGCCCAGCGGACGGCGCACTCCAGCACAGTCATGTCCACGACGCGATGATAAGACTTGAGCATGGGCCTGGATCTCTTCTCGGACGTCGCGGACCTGACGGCGGCGATCGTCGACATCGAGTCGGTGAGCGGCGACGAGAGGCTCCTCGCCGACGCCGTCGAGGAGGCGCTCCGGACGCTGCCGCATCTGGCGGTGGAACGCGACGGCGACAGTGTCGTCGCCCGCACCGATCTCGGACGTGCCGAACGGGTCGTCCTGGCCGGGCATCTCGACACCGTGCCGCTGAACGGCAACCTTCCGTCCCGCGTGCTGGGCGACCGGCTCTACGGCTGCGGCACGACGGACATGAAGAGCGGCGTCGCCGTCGCGCTGCGCCTCGCCGCCACCGTCACCGAGCCGACCCGCGACATCACCTACGTCTTCTACGAGTGCGAGGAGGTCGAGGCCGAGCGCAACGGGCTGCGGCGGCTCGCGGAGACGCGCCCCGATCTCCTCGCCGGCGACTTCGCCGTGCTGATGGAGCCGACCGGCGCGCAGATCGAGGGCGGCTGCCAGGGCACGATGCGCGCCGAGGTCACGGCGAAGGGGGAGCGGGCGCACAGCGCGCGGGCGTGGATGGGCTCCAACGCGATCCACGCCGCGGGAGCGATCCTGGACGTGCTCCGCGCGTACGAGCCGACCCGCCCGGTCGTGGACGGCCTGGAGTACCGCGAGGGCCTGAACGCCGTGTTCATCGGCGGCGGCGTCGCGGGCAACGTCATCCCCGACGAATGCGTCGTCACGGTGAACTACCGGTTCGCGCCCGACAAGTCCGCCGCCGACGCCGAGGCGTACGTCCGGGAAATCTTCGGCGGCTTCGAGGTGAAGGTCACCGACAGCGCGGCGGCCGCGCGTCCCGGGCTGACGCATCCGGCCGCCGCCGCGTTCGTCGCGTCCAGCGGCGCCGAAGTCCGCGCCAAGCTCGGCTGGACGGACGTCGCCCGCTTCGCCGAGCTCGGCGTCCCGGCCGTCAACTACGGCCCCGGCGAACCGACCCTCGCCCACACCAAGGACGAGTACGTCGAGATTCCCCTGATAGCGGAGTGCGAGCGACGTATGCGCACGTGGCTGGAGGGGCCTACTAACGTGGCCCCATGACCTTGCATCCTGATTCCCCCATGCGACGGCAGGGGCCCGCCATGCTGCGGGGACGGGCCGTCCCGAAGACCACCACCGACCAGCGGCTCCTGGAGGCGCGCGGCCCGGTCGACTGGCTGCACGCCGACCCGTGGCGCGTGCTGCGGATCCAGGCGGAGTTCGTCGAGGGGTTCGGCCTGCTGGCGGAGCTGCCGAAGGCGGTCAGCGTGTTCGGCAGCGCCCGCACCAAGCCGGACTCCGAGGAGTACAAGCTCGGCGTGGAGATCGGCGCCCGGCTGCACGAGGCCGGTTACGCCGTGGTCACCGGCGGCGGCCCGGGGATCATGGAGGCGGCCAACAAGGGCTGCGACGAGAGCGGCGGCCTGTCGGTGGGGCTCGGCATCGAGCTGCCCTTCGAGCAGAAGCTGAACGACCACATCGACATCGGGCTGGAGTTCCGCTACTTCTTCGTCCGCAAGACCATGTTCGTGAAGTACTCGCAGGCGTTCGTGGTGCTGCCCGGCGGTTTCGGGACGCTGGACGAGCTGTTCGAGGCGATCACTCTCGTCCAGACCAGGAAGATCACCCGGTTCCCGATCGTCCTCGTCGGCACCGAGTTCTGGGGCGGCCTGATCGAGTGGATCCGCTCGACGATGCTCCCGTCCGCCAAGATCTCGGCCCACGACCTCGACCTGATCCACGTCACCGACGACCCGGAGGAGGCCGTCCGCGTCATCGTCGACGGCCACACCCGCGCCGAGCAGGAGATCATCGAGGCCCGCGCGGCGGCGGAGGCGGGGGAGACCGGGGCCGAGTGACTCACCGGCCTCGCCGGCGGCGGGACGAGGGCTCGGGGGCCAGCCGCCCGCCGACGACGATGCCGTACAGGAGATGGTCCAGGGCGACCACGGCCCGCCATTCGAAACCGTGCTCGTGCACGTGCCTGACACCGAGCACCGGGGCGATGCCGGCCTCGAAGCCGAGCCAGATCACCAGCCCGTAGACGGGGCCGCTGAGGGGGTTGCTCCGGATCCGGCGGGGCAGCAGCCCGTACACCGTGCCTCCAGCCGCGCCGTACGTCCAGTGGAAGAGTTCGGTGAGGGCCTCCCGGTGCCTGTCGGGCAGTTTCCGCAGGGCCGGCAGATGTTGCTTCACGATCGCCTCGGGCGGGCTCTGCTCGTGCGGACCGACGGCGGCGGTCACCGTCCGCGCCCCGGTCATCGCCATCGCGGCGACCAGTCCGCGCGCCCCCGCGCGCACGACCGTGCCCGCGTCCCTCTCCGGCATGTCCGCTCCCATGACGACCTCCCCAGAGGTCGTCTGCCCTCGCATCCCGCACCCATGCGCCGAGCCGGTGTCGCGGCGGCTCGGCGGGGCGGCGGAGCCCGTGCTCGGCGAAGTCCGTGCCCGGCGAAGTCCGTGCTCGGCGAAGTCGGGGCCGGTTCGATGCCTGTTCTCCGGGAGGCGGGAACAAGTCCGTCCGGAGGTGGAGCGTGAACAGGAACGCGACGATCAAGACGTGTGCGGCGGCGATGGGGCTCGTCCTGCTCGCCGGATGCAGCGGCGACGGCGGTAACGAGGAGGCGACCGGGGGGGCGGCACGGACTCCGGTGCCGGCGACCGGCGCGGCGGCGGAGGTACAGCAGCAGTTCGAGAAGGTCGTCGACGCCGTGCTGCCCTCCGTGGTGAAGGTCGAGACGGGCCAGGGCGAGGGGTCGGGCGTCGTGTTCGACGGCCAGGGCCACGTCGTCACCAACGCGCACGTGGTCGCCGGGGCGGAGCAGATCAGGGTGGTGGCGGCCAGCGGCGGCACGCCGCGGGAGGCGCGGCTCGTGGGCGCCTTCGTGCCGGACGACCTGGCCGTGCTGAAGGTGGACGGCGCCACGCTGAAACCGGCGCAGTGGGGCGACTCCAGCAAGGCCGAGGTCGGGCAGATGGTCTTGGCCATGGGCAACCCGCTCGGGCTGGCCGGAAGCGTGACCAACGGCATCGTGTCCGCGCTGCACCGGACGGTGTCGACCCAGGGTGCGGGCGACTTCGCCGGCTCGACGATCGCCGACGCGATCCAGACGAGCGCGCCGATCAACCCGGGCAACAGCGGCGGCGCCCTCGTCACGCTCACCGGGAAGGTGATCGGCGTCCCGACCGCCGCGGCCACGGGCTCGGGCGGCGGCGCGGCGCCCGGGATCGGTTTCGCGACGCCGAGCAGCACGGTCAAGCGGATCGTTCCGCAGCTCATCAAATCCGGGAAGGTCTCCGATTCGGGCCGGGCGGCGCTCGGCGTGGTGGTCCGCACGCTCGTCGACCCGGAGACCGGGCGGCCCTCCGCGGTCGCCGTCGTGGAGGTCCTGCCGAACACCGGCGCCGCCGGGGCGGGCATCGAGGCGGGCGACCTGATCCTGTCGGTGAACGGCACCGCCACGCCCACGCAGACGGCCCTGACCACCGTCCTCGCGGGTGCCAAGCCCGGCCAGACCGCGACGGTCGAGATCAAGAAGCCGGACGGCTCGAAGCGGCAGGTCAAGGTGAAGCTCGGCGAACTTCCCCTGAACGACTAGCCCGCGACTAGCCCCTGAACGACCAGCCCCTGGACGCTCTCGCCTGTACGCGAGTACAGTGTACAGACGTACAGGCTACTGAACATGCGTACAGGCGGTTGAGAGTGTCAGGAAGTGAGCGACCCGGCGACCTGACCGGGCGGGCCCGGATCAGGGACGCGGCGCTGCTGCAGTTCGCCGAGCTGGGCGTGAAGGGCGCGACGATCCGGGGCATCGCGAAGGCCGCCGGCGTCTCGCCCGCCCTGGTCCAGCACCACTACGGGACCAAGGAGGCGCTGCGCCGGGAGTGCGACGAGCACGTGATCGAGGTCATCCGCGACGTCAAGCAGGAGGCGCTCAGCGGCGGGATGGCCAACCCCGGTTTCCTGGCGATCGCCATGCGGACCGCCCTGCCCATCCAGCGATACGTGGCCCGCGCCCTGACCGACGACTCCGAGGCCGCACGCACGCTGTTCGACGACGCGGTCGAGTTCAGCGAGGAGGTCCTGAGTCGCGGATCGCCCGGGATATACGAACCGCAGACCGACGACCTGCACGCCTACGCGACCGTCATGACCGCGATGAACTTCGGGTTGATCGTCCTTCACGAACACCTGTCACGCGCCTTGGGCGGCGACGTCCTGATGGGCGAGGGCTATCCCCGGATGGCCCTGGCGATGATGGACGTCTACGACGACAGACTCCTGACCCCGGAACTGTCCGAGCAGGCGCGCACCGCCCTGAAGTCCATGCTCGCCGAGGGCGGACAGCCCTCCCGGGAGGAGAACCGGTGACCACGAACACGCCCCCCGTCGAAATCTCCGGCCTGGTCAAGAACTTCGGCCGGACCCGCGCCCTGGACGGTCTCGACCTGACCGTCCGGCAAGGAGAGGTGCACGGTTTCCTCGGCCCGAACGGCTCCGGGAAGTCGACCACGATCAGGATCCTGCTCGGCCTGCTGTGCGCGGACGCGGGCACGGCCCGGCTGCTCGGGGGCGACCCCTGGCGCGACGCCACCGAGCTGCACCGCCGTCTCGCCTACGTCCCCGGCGACGTGACGCTGTGGCCCAACCTGTCCGGCGGCGAGGTGATCGACCTGCTCGGCCGGATGCGCGGCGGGACGAACGCGGCCCGCAAGGCCGAACTGCTCGATCGCTTCGAACTGGACCCGCGCAAGAAGGGCCGCGCCTACTCCAAGGGCAACCGGCAGAAGGTCGGCCTCGTCGCCGCGCTCGCCTCCGACGCCGAGCTGCTGCTCCTGGACGAACCCACGTCCGGCCTGGATCCCCTGATGGAGGAGGTGTTCCAGGAATGCGTCCGCGAGGCGCGCGGCGAGGGGCGGACGGTCCTGCTGTCCAGCCACATCCTGTCCGAGGTCGAGGCGCTGTGCGACCAGGTGACGATCATCCGCAGGGGCGCCGCGGTGGAGTCCGGCACGCTGGACGAGCTCCGGCACCTGGCCCGCACGTCGATCCACGCCGAGCTCGCGTCCCCGCCGGACGGTCTCGCGATGCCCGGCGCCCATGACGTCCGCGTCGACGGCACCACCATCAGGTTCGAGGTGGAGACCGCGCGGCTCGACGACGCGCTGCGCCGGCTCACCGAGATCGGCGTCCGGAGCCTGTCCAGCAGGCCGCCGACGCTGGAGGAGCTGTTCCTGCGGCACTACAAGGACGAACTGGCCGAAGAAGCCGAAGAAGCCGAAGCCGGAAAAGCCGAAGAAGGCGCACGATGAGGGGCCTCGTCGGAACCGGTGGGCTGAGCCGGCTGATCCTGCGGCGTGACCGGTTCATCCTCCCGGCCTGGGTTCTGGTGGCCGCCCTCATTCCGATCAACTTCGTGGCGGCCACCGAGCAGCTGTTCCAGACGGACGCCGACCGGTTGCAGTACGCCGCGACCACCGGGACGAACCCGACGTTCCTGGCGCTGTACGGGCCGCTGTACAGCAGTGATCTCGGCGGCATCATCGTCCAGCGCGCCGGGTTCCTCCCCGTGGTGATCGGGCTGATCAGCATCCTCACGGTCATCCGGCACACCCGCACCGAGGAGGAGGCGGGACGCCGCGAGCTGCTCGGCGCGACGGTGACCGGACGCGGCGCGGGCCTGGCCGCCGCTCTCATCGTCACGATGGCGGCGAACCTCGCGATCGCCGTGCTGCTCGCCGCCGGGATGGCGGCGCAGGGCCTGCCGCTCACCGGGTCGCTGGCCTTCGGCCTCCAGTTCGCCGCGGGCGGGTGCGTGTTCGCCGCGGTCGCGGGCGTCACCGCACAGCTCAGCGAGGGCGCCGGCGCGGCCAGGGGAGTGGCCGTCAGCGTGCTCGGCGGCGCTTTCGCGGTCCGGATGGCCGCCGACGTCGGCGGCGAGGGCAACGCGCTGACATGGCTCGGCTGGCTGTCCCCGCTCGGCTGGGCGCAGCGGATGCGTCCCTACGGCGGCGAACGCTGGTGGACGCTTGCGCTGACCGTCGCACTCATCGCCGTCCTGGTGGCGGCGGCCGGGGCGCTGTCGGCCCGCCGGGACGTGGGCGCGGGGATCATGCCGCCGAAGCTCGGGCCCGCCGACGCGCCGCCCCGGCTGTCGGGTCCGTTCGGGCTCGGCTGGCGGCTGCAGAGCCGTCCCCTGTACGGCTGGCTCGCCGGGTTCGCCGCGCTCGGCGTCGTGTACGGCGGCGTCGCGGGCGGCGTGAAGGACATGGTGGCGGACAACCCCGAACTGAAGGAGATCTTCACGGCCCTCGGCGGGCAGTCCGGCATCACCGACGCCTTCTTCGCCGCGTCGATGAGCATCCTCGGCCTGATCGCGGCGGCGTACGCGGTGTCGGCGACGCTGCGGCTGCGGACCGAGGAGGCCGGCCGGCGCGCCGAGCCGCTGCTCGCCACGGCGACCGCCCGGCTCCGGTGGGCGGCGAGCCACCTCGTGTTCTCGCTTCTGGGACCCGCCGCCGCGATGACCGTCGCCGGCGCCGCCGCGGGCCTGGCGCACGGACTGAACGTCGGCGACGTCGGCCGCGAACTGCCCCGTGTCCTCGGCGCCGCGCTGGCGCAGCTGCCCGCCGTCTGGCTGGTCGCGGCGATCGCGCTCGCCCTGTTCGGCCTGGCGCCCCGGTTCACCGGCGCCGCCTGGGCCGCCGTCGCGGCCTTCGCGGTGATCTCCATGTTCGGGGCGGCGCTCGACCTGAACCAGTGGATCATGAACGTGTCGCCGTTCACCCACATCCCGAAGCTTCCCGGCACCGCGCTCACCGCCGCGCCCTTCGGCTGGCTCGTGGCGCTGACCGCCGCCCTGTCCGCCCTCGGCCTGGCCGGCTTCCGGCGCAGGGACATGTCCGCCCACTGACCGGCTAAATTGGCCTGGTGGAATCCGCGAAGCCGCTTGCCGTCTGTGTGTTCTGCTCGTCCAGCGGGAGGATCGACCGCCGCTACGTCGACCTCGCCGCGCAGGTCGGCACGGAGCTGGCCCGGCGGGGCCACAGCCTGGTCAGCGGCGGCGCCCGGGTGTCGTGCATGGGGGCCGTCGCCCGCGCGGCGCGGGCCGGCGGCGCCCGCACCGTCGGGGTGATCCCCGAGGGGCTCGTCAGCGTCGAGATCTCCGACGAGGACAGCGACGAACTGATCGTCACCGGCGACATGCGGACCCGCAAGGGCGAGATGGACCGCCGCAGCGACGCGTTCCTCATCCTGCCCGGCGGCATCGGCACGCTGGAGGAGCTGTTCGAGGTGTGGACGGCCCGGGTCCTCGCCATGCACGACAAGCCCGTCGTCATCCTCGACCCGACCGGCGTGTACGACCCGCTCCGCGAGCTGATGGAGGGTCTCACCGCGCAGGGCTTCGCCCGCCACCGGATCTGGGACGCGATCGGCTGGACGGCCACGGTCCCCGAGGCGTTCGACCTTCTGGAGCGTTCGCAGCCCCGCATCGAGTTCTCCCCCGGGGACTACGCGGAGACCCAGCTCTGACGGGCCCGCGGACGGCCGGTCCCGGTGGTCCCGGTCGCGGTGGTCCCGGCCGTCCACGCCCCCCCGGGGCCGTGTCCTGCGGTAGGCCGGTCAGTCGTGCTTGCGGCCCGGCATGTTCTCGTACATCTCGGTGAGCTTCTGCCGGAAGCCGCGCGCGGCGATGCCGGCCTTCTGCGGGTCCCGGAGGCCGGCCTTGACCGCCTTCTTCGCCTGGTCCTTCATGATGTGCGGCGGGATCGGCGCGATCTCGTTGTCGACGACGAACTCCACCAGCACGGGACCGTCACTCGCGAGGGCCTCCCGCCAGGCGTCGGTGACCTTCTTCGGCTTGTCGCAGTAGATGCCCTTCAGCCCGCACATCTCGGCGTACTCGGCGTACGGGAAGTCCGGGATGGACTGCGAGCCCTCGTACTTGGGGTCGCCGCCCATCGCGCGCTGCTCCCAGGTGACCTGGTTGAGGTCCTGGTTGTTGAAGACGGCGAAGATCAGCGGCGGGGAGCCCGCCATGCGGTCGGCGTACCGCTTGACCGTGAGCATCTCGTTCATGCCGTTCATCTGGAACGCGCCGTCGCCGACGAAGCAGATCACCGGGCGGTCCGGGAAGGCGAACCGGGCGGCGATCGCGTACGGGACGCCCGGCCCCATCGTGGCGAGGGTCCCCGACAGCGACGCCTTCATGCCGTCGCGGAGCTTGATGTGGCGCGCCCACCAGTTGGTGGCCGAGCCGGAGTCGGCGGTGAGGACGGTCCCGTCCTGGAGCAGCGGGGACAGCTCGTGCGCGACGGCCTGCGGGTTGATCTTGCCTTCGAAGCTCTGCCCGGCCCGCTTCTCCATGACGGTGTTCCAGCTGCGGACGTTCTCCTCGATCTCCCCGCGCCAGGACCGGTCCGCCTTGCGGCGCAGGAGCGGGATCAGCTCCTTGAGGGTCTCCTTGGCGTCGCCGACGACATGGGCGTCCATCGGGTAGCGGATGCCGATCATGCGGCCGTCGATGTCGATCTCGACGCCGCGGCAGCTGCCCTCGTCCGGCAGCCACTCGGCGTAGGGGAAGCTGCTGCCGATCATGAACAGGGTGTCGCAGTTCATCATCATCTCGTCGCTGGCCTTGGAGCCGAGCAGGCCGATCGGGCCCGTCACGAACGGCAGGTCGTCCGGGACGACCTCGCGCCCGAGCAGCGCCTTGGCGATGCCCGCGCCGAGCAGTTCCGCCGCCTCGAGCACCTCGGCCTGCGCGTTCGCGGCGCCCTGGCCGATCAGCATGGCGACCTTCTCGCCCTCGTTGAGGATGTCGGCGGCCTTGCGCAGCTCCTCGGTGTCGGGCAGGACGCGCGGCCGGCTCCACCCCACGCTGGAGTACACCGACCCGTGCTCCTTCGGCGGCGAGGGCATCGCCTCCGACTCCTGGACGTCCTCGGGGATGATGATGGTCGCGACGCCGCGGGTGGTCAGCGCCGTCTTGAACGCCCGGTCGATGACATGCCGGACCTGCCCGGGATGCATGCAGATCTGGCAGTACTCCGACACGTCGGCGAACAGGGTCTCCAGCGCCACCTCCTG
Source organism: Spirillospora sp. NPDC048824 (assembly GCF_043198455.1). Taxonomy (NCBI): domain Bacteria; kingdom Bacillati; phylum Actinomycetota; class Actinomycetes; order Streptosporangiales; family Thermomonosporaceae; genus Spirillospora; species Spirillospora sp. NPDC048824. The sequence continues at coordinate 62,517 of NZ_JBICUS010000019.1, forward strand.
CTGGTAGTGGGTTCCCTGGGCGAGGCGTTTCTGCTGCCCGATGATCGCGACGACGGGCTGGTGGTCCAGCTTCGCGTCGTACAGGCCGTTCAGCAGGTGGATGGCGCCCGGCCCGGACGTCGCCACGCAGCAGCCCACCTCGCCGGTGAACTTGGCGTGCCCGCAGGCCATGAACGCGGCCATCTCCTCGTGGCGCGTCTGGATGAACTCCGGCTTCCCCTCGGCCCGGTCGAAGGCGCCGAGCATGCCGTTGATGCCGTCACCCGGATACCCGAAGACCCGCTCAACGTCCCATTCGGTCAGCCGCTGGAGGACGTAGTCGGCGACTTGCTGAGCCATTGATCTCTCCTCGTCGGTGGTGTCGTCATGCCCGTCTCGCCGGGGCGGCCCGTCAGCGCCGCAGCAGCTTCGCCGCGCCCGCCGCGGCGCCCGCCGCGGCCCCGGCCGTCGCGGCGCCCACCAGGTACTTGTGCCGCCCCGCCCACATCTGCGGGCTCCTGGCGTGCGACTGCTCGTCGAACCGGCCGCGGCTTCCGTGGTCGTGGCCGGACGCGTCGTCGGCGGGCTCCCACAGGTTCGCCGGCTGGTCCGGGCGGGTCGGCTTGTCCGTCTGCTGCGACGCGAACGCCGACCGGGCCAGATAGCGGTCCAGCAGCCCGGCCGCGAACGTGTTCGCGATGATCGTGCCGGCCGTGCTGCCGCCCACCCAGTACTCGCGGCGCCGCGGATGCTCGGCGGCGTAGACGAGCGCGTCCGCCGCGATCTCCGGCTGGTAGATCGGCGGCACCGGCTGCGGACGGCGCGGCAGCCGCGCCAGGACCCAGTCGAACTGCGGGGTGTTCACCGCCGGCATCTGCACCATCGTCACCTTCACGCCGCTGCCCTCGTGCATCAGCTCCGCGCGCAGCGAGTCCTGGAGCCCCTGGACGGCGTGCTTGGCGCCGCAGTAGGCGCTCTGCAAGGGGATCCCGCGGTAGGCGAGCGCCGAGCCGCATTGGACGATGACGCCGCGGTCGCGCGGCATCATCCGCCTCAGCGCCGCCCTGGTCCCGTTGGCGTAGCCGAGGTAGGTGACCTCCGTGGTGCGCTTGAACTCGTCCGGCTCGATCTCCCAGAACGGCGCGAAGACGGAGGAGAACGCCACGTTCACCCACACGCCGATGGGCCCGAACTCCTCCTCGACCGTCTGCGCCGCCCGCTCCACCCCGGCCATGTCGGCCACGTCGACACTGATCGGGAGCGCCCGCCCGCCGGCGGACTCGACGTCGGCGGCGGCGCCCGCCAGGCCCTCCTCGCCTCGCGCGAGAAGGCCGACCCAGGCCCCCCGGCGGGCGAACGCCGCGGCGGCGGCCCGGCCGATCCCGCCGCTGGCGCCCGTCACCACGACGACGGTGCCCTTATCGATCTTGTGTCTCATCTCGTCCTCACGGCAGCGCTGGTCCCGGCACAGAGACCCACTGCCCGAGCCGGGCACGCTGTAACGCGGCACCGGCCGGCGTGGTCCGGCCGGTGCGTCCCCGGCCGGTGTGGCCGGGGAATCCTCGGATACCGTCGAAACCGCGTGCCACCGCACTCGGACGACCGCACCGAGGGAACCGCCACCGAAGGAGACGCATGAACGCCGACGTGCCCGCCTCGCGGGAACTGGCCGGGATCGCCGAACTCGCGGCGCGCACGACCGGCGACCGGCTGCGGACGGCGTTCCGCTCCCGTCCCGAGGTCGACCTCAAAGCCGACTTCCACGACCCGGTCACCGAGCACGACCGCGCCGCGGAGGAGACCATCCGGGAGGTGCTCGCCGAGCAGACGCCCGGCAGCGTCGTCGTCGGGGAGGAGGGCGGCGTACAGGGACGCGACGGGAACCTCCGCTGGTATGTCGATCCCATCGACGGGACGGCCAACTTCGCCGTCGGCCTGCCGTTCTTCTGCACCTCCATCGCCGCCGTCGCGGACGGCGAACTGGTGGCGGGCGTGGTGTACGACCCGATCCGCGACGACATGTTCACCGCGTCCCTCGACGGCGCGACCTGCAACGGCGAGCCGATCCGCAGCGGCGGCGCGGCCGGCGACCGGGCCGCCGTGCTCGCCACGTCCTACCCCAGCGCGCGGGACCTGGCCGGCGACCGGACGGAGACGCTGCGGCGCTACGGGCTGCTCGTGGACGCCTTCGCCACCGTGCGCAGGCCGGGCAGCGCCGCGCTCACCCTCGCGCACGTCGCCGCCGGCTGGACGGACGTCGCTTACGACTCGTCCATCAACGCCTACGACATCGCGGCCGGGCTGCTGCTCGTCAGGCAGGCGGGCGGGACGTACCTGCCGCTCGGCGGGAAACCGGGCGGGGACGACTGGGACGCCCCCGGGTACCTGGCGTGCGTCGGCGGGTTCGACCTGGCCGGCTCCGTCGTGTCCGAGGTCGCGGACCTCGCGGCCCGCTGAATGCAAGATTGTCCTGGGGGTTTGCCGACCGGCCGGTGATCGTTCATCGGTGGTTCAGGGGCGGCGACCAGGCTCCGGCGTGATCCCCTCACGTGAAGGAGTGCCCATGTCCGTGACTCGTCGCGGAGTCGTCAAGGGCGGCGCCGCCGGTGCGCTGTCCATCGCCCTCGCCGGAAGCCTGGACGGAATCTTCCAGACGTCCGCAGGTGCCGACACCGGAGAGGCGTACGGCTACGGCCCGCTCATCCCCGACCCCAAGGGCGTCCTGGACCTGCCCAAGGGTTTCTCGTACAAGACGCTGTCGAAGGAGGGCGACTCCATCTCCGACGGCGTGGTCGTCCCCGGCCACCACGACGGGATGGCCACGTTCTCCGCAGCCGGCCACGGCCACGGTGACCGGGGCCACGGCAGGGGCGGCCACGGCCGGCCCGGCAACACGCTGCTGGTCCTCAACCACGAGCAGGGCACCAACGGCACCCGTGCCGTGGGGACGCCCGAGCTGACCTACGACCCGGTCGCCAACGGCGGCACGAGCACCCTTGAGGTCGACGGCCGCGGAAACCTCCTGTCGCAGTACGTCAGCCTCGCCGGGACGGCCGTGAACTGCGCCGGCGGCCGCACCCCCTGGGGCACCTGGCTGACGTGCGAGGAGACCGAGGGCATCCGCGGCGAGAGCAAGAGCCACGGCTGGGTCTTCGAGGTCGACCCGCACGGCCGTCGCACCGAACCCGTCCCGCTGACCGGGCTCGGCCGCTTCGCCCACGAGGCCGTCGCCGTCGACCCGCACACCCACACCGCCTACCTCACCGAGGACGCGTCCAGGCCGTTCGGCCTGTTCTTCCGGTTCCTTCCCCGCTCACACCGCGGCGGCTACCACACCTACATGGCCGGGGGGAAGCTTGAGGCGCTGAACGTCCCGGGCGTCCCGGACCTGTCGCTCGTGACCGAGCCCGGGACCCGGCTGCGCGCCCGGTGGGTGGACGTCCCGGACCCGCTGGCCAAGCAGACGTCCATCCGCAAGCAGTTCGAGGACGGCGACGTCACGCGGAGCCAGAAGCTCGAAGGCGCCTGGTGGGGGCACGGCAAGGCGTACTTCGTCGCCAGCTTCTCCAGCACGGAGGACGGCGCCGCCGGCGACCACGCGGGCCAGGTCTGGACCTACGACCCGCGCCGCAACGAGGTCGAGCTCCAGCTCATCTTCAAGCCGGGCGGCCGCTTCGACGGCCCGGACAACATCACGGTGTCCCCGTACGGCGGCGGCGTGATCCTGGCCGAGGACGGCGACGGCGAGCAGTACCTCGTCGGCACCACGCGCAAGGACGAGCCGTTCGCGATGGCCCGCAACGCCCTCAACGGCAGCGAGTTCACCGGCGTCACGTTCTCCCCGGACGGGCGCACGCTGTTCTTCAACCGCCAGTCCGGCCCCGGCGCGACGTTCGCCGTCACCGGCCCCTGGCACCGCCTGCGCGGGTAGCCCCGGCTCCGGGGTCAGGCGAGGCCGCGGCGGGCGACCGCCGGGGGGCGGGTGCCCTGGATGGACGCCACCATGTCCAGCACCTCGTGAAGCGCCTCCGCCTGCGACTCCGGCACCCGGAACAGAGTCACACCCAGCCACGCGTAGACGGACGCTGCGGCGAGCAACCCGGGATCGGGCTCCCGCGCGTCCGTCTCCAGCGTGACGAGCACCGCGGCGTCACCGGCGGTGAGCCGCTCGACCCGGCTCACCGGTGGCGCCGTGCCCGCGTCCGCGGCCCCGTCCGGAACCGGCGCGTCCGGTGAAAGGACCTTCCGCTCTTGCATCCTCATGCCGCCAAGCGTGGCACGATCGGGGACTGGGGAACGTCTCTCCAGTTGGGTGTGAGCAGAACGGAGCCTGATAGTGGTCGTGGTCCTCGTCCTGGCCGGCGTGGCCGTGCTGGGCGCCGTCGTCGTCCTCGCCATGGGCAGGGGCGGCGAGCTGGCCGAGACCCATCCCGACTATCCGCCGCTCCCGCTCGGCGCCGACGGCCGCCCCATCACCGGGGCGGACGCCGCCTACCTGCGGCTGCCCCGTACGTTCTGGGGCTACCAGCCGCAGGTGACGGACGAGGCCCTGCACCGCCTCGCCGACGCGCTGGCCGAACGCGACGCCCACGTCGCGGCGCTCGAACAGCAGCTTCATGACCTTCACCGCCGCGCGGGCGACACCGCCGCGGGCCCCGTCGGCGCTCTGCACGGCCTGGAGGAGCCGCCCGTGAACGGGACCCCGCCGCTGCTCCGCAAGGACACCGTGATCGATGAGCCGATCGACGACGGTTTCGTGAAGGAGGACGCGAAGGAGGAATGGACATGAGCCAAGTCGCCGTCCATGCGGAGGCCGTCTCGGACGCCCCCGCCGACCGCGTCTTCGAAGTCCTGACCGACTGGCCGAGGCACGCCGAGTGGATGCCGTTCACCCGCGCGGAAGGCGGAGACAAGACCGGCGACGAACTCCAGGCGTGGACGGGCATCGGGCCTGTCGGGTTCCTCGACACGATGGTCATCACCGACTGGCGGGACGGCCGCCGCGTCGCGGTCCGGCACACCGGGCGCGTGGTGCGCGGCGAGGCGTGGTTCAGGGTCGTCCCCGAGGGGGCGGGCAGCCGCATCGTGTGGGCCGAGCGCGTCGACCTGCCGCTCGGGCCGCTCGGACGGGCCGGATGGCTCGTCGCGGGCCCGGTCGTGAAGGCGTTCATGACCCTGGGCCTCCGGCGCCTGGCCGTCCTGTCTCAGCGCCGCTCTGTCGCAGGCGTGAGGTAGAACGGGCGGGTGAGCACCGCGATTCGGGGCGAGGACGGGCTGGCCCGCTGCCCATGGGGGCTGTCGGCACCCGACTACGTCGCCTACCACGATGAGGAATGGGGCCGTCCGGTCCGCGACGACCAGGGCCTTTACGAGCGGCTCTGCCTGGAGGCGTTCCAGTCCGGGCTGTCGTGGCTGACGATCCTGCGCAAGCGCGAGGGCTTCCGCGCCGCCTTCTGCGGGTTCGACCCGGAGAAGGTCGCCGCGTTCGGCCAGGACGACGTCGAGCGGCTGATGGGCGACGCCTCGATCGTCCGCAACCGGGCGAAGATCGAGGCGGCGATCGCGAACGCCCGCGCCGCCCTCGGCCTGCCCGCCGGCCTGGCCGCGACCGCCTGGCGCCACGCCGACCCCGACGCCCCGGTGTACGCGGACACGGCGGACGTGCCCGCGTACACCGATGGATCGAAGGCCCTGGCCAAGGAGCTGAAGAAGCACGGCTTCCGCTTCGTCGGCCCCACCACGGCCTACGCCCTCATGCAGGCGTGCGGCCTGGTCGACGACCACCTGACCGGGTGCCACCGCCGCGGCGCCTACCGCTGACGTCCGAGCCCCGGCCGCCAGGGTGCGGCCTACCTGCCCTCGAACTCCGGCTGCTGCTTCTTCAGGAACGCCTCGGTCGCGTTGTGGTGGTCGCTGGTCTTCTCGCACTCGTCCTGAAGCTCCGCCTCCCGCTCCAGCGCCGACGCCAGATCATGCGTCGCCGCGTGGTCGAGTGCCGCCTTGACGGCGCCGTAGGAGACCGTCGGGCCGGCGGCGAGGCGGCGGGCCAGCTCCACCGACGCCGGGGCCAGCTCGTCCGCCGGGACGACCCGGTTGACCAGCCCCATCTCCATCGCCTCCTGCGCCTTGACCGGCTCGCCCAGCAGCAGAAGCTCGGCGGCCTTGGCACGGCCGACGAGACGCTGCAGCGTCCACGACATGCCGCTGTCGGGGGCGAGGCCGATCCCGGTGAACGCGGTCGCGAAACGGGCCTTGTCGGACGCGACGACCAGGTCGCACGCGAACGCCAGCGACGCGCCCGCGCCCGCGGCCACGCCGTTCACCGCCGCCACCACCGGCTTGCGCATCCCCGCGATCGCCAGCACGATCGGGTTGTAGTGCTTGCGGACGGTGTCGTCCAGCCCCCTGCCGGCGGCGAGGTTGTCACCGTGCTCACGCAGATCCTGACCGGCGCAGAAGGCCCGCCCCGCACCGGTGAGGATCACCGCGCGGGCGGCCGGGTCGGCGGCGGCGCGCACGACGGTCGCGCGCAGCAGCTCCTTCATCTCGGCCGTCAGCGAGTTCATCCCGTCCGGCCGGTTGAGTGTGATTGTTCCCACACCGTCGGTCACGTCGTACAGCACGGTCTCAGACATCGTCGTCCTCCCGGGGTCCTCAGTAGATCTTCCCAGGCCACTTTCGACGAACCGGAAACGGGGGGCAAGGGCCGTCCCACCCCGGCACGGAGGGGCCGCACGGCCCGGTCCCGTCGTTTCGGTCCTCCGATCTGGAGGCTGATCGTTACCACTTCGCGCCCGGAAGACGAGATAATGGACCACTACTGATGACGCGGATGCGACACGCGGCCACGCGGCCAAGGGTGTGCGAGGCCGCGGCCCTAGGCAGGAAGGGGATTCACGCATGGCGGCGATGAAGCCGCGGACGGGAGACGGTCCGCTCGAAGTGACCAAGGAGGGGCGCGGAATCGTCATGCGGGTCCCTCTCGAAGGCGGCGGCCGTCTCGTGGTCGAGCTCTCCGCCGACGAGGCCAAGGAACTCGGCGAGGCCCTCAAGGAAGTCGTGGGCTGACGGCTCCACCGATCCCGGCTTGCTGGTGACGGTCCCGGCGGCATCGCCGGGGCCCTTGCCATTCCCGTACACGTGGCATGACCCGAGCCTTCACCGGCCACAGCCTTCACATCACTGCGTCATCACCACGAGCTTCAGCACCAGCGTCAGCACCACAGCATCAGCATCACAGCGTCAGCACCACAGCGTCAGCACCACAGGGGGGAACCGCCACCATGCCCATCGAGACCCGCATCCACGGCGCCGGGGGCACCGTGTCGCAGACGGCGGTCGACCTCGGGGCCGAGGTGGTGGCGGTACCCGTGCGGAAGGGGCCGGTCGCACCGGCGGCCGAGGTGGCCGCGTCACTGCCGTTCACGCTGGAGGAACTGCTGGCCCTGCACAAGGCCAAGGGCGAGCCGGGCGAGATCACGTCCGCCCAGGTCCGCGTCGGCGACCGGGTGCGGGAACTGCTGCTGTACGGAGTGGGCGACGCGGCCCCGGCCGACCTGCGCAAGGCCGGCGCCGCACTGGCCCGGCGCGGCAAGGGCCGGGCGGCGCTGGTCGCGGGCGTGCCGGCCGGCGACCTCGCCGCGTTCACCGAGGGGGCGCTGCTCGCCTCCTACACGTTCAAGATCGGCGCGCCGCCGGCGAAGAAGGCGCTCGGCACGCTGGCCGTGCTGACCGAGGCCGGGCCCGAGGCGGACGCCCCGGCGATCGAGCTGGGCACCGCCCGCGCCCGGGCCACCGCGCTGGCCCGCGACCTCGCCAACACCCCCGCCCGCGAGAAGGACCCGTCGTGGCTTGCGGGGCAGGCCGAGCAGGTCGCCGCCGACGCCGGCCTCTCCGTGCGCGTACGCGACGAGAAGGAACTGGTGGACGGGGGGTTCGGGGGCCTGGTGGCCGTCGGCGCCGGATCGTCGCGTCCGCCTCGGCTGATCGAGCTCTCGTACCTCCCCGAGGGGACGCCGGACCGGCATGTCGTCCTCGTCGGCAAGGGCATCACGTTCGACAGCGGCGGCCTGTCATTGAAGCCCAACGAGGGCATGAAGACGATGAAGACCGACATGGCGGGCGGCGCGGCGGTCATCGCCGTGATGGGCGCGCTGCGCGGTCTCGGCGTCCGCGCCCGCGTCACGGGGCTGGTCGCCGCCGCGGAGAACATGCCGTCCGGGTCGTCCATGCGCCCCGGCGACGTGATCGCCCACTACGGCGGGAAGACGTCGGAGGTGCTGAACACCGACGCCGAGGGACGTCTCGTCCTCGCCGACGCCCTCGCCTACGCGGACGCGGAACTCGACCCCGACGTCGTCGTGGACGTGGCGACGCTGACCGGCGCGGCCAAGGTCGCGCTGGGCCTGCGCCACGCGGCGCTGTTCTCCAACGACGACGACCTCGCCGCCGCTCTCACCCGGGCCGGGACGGCCGCGGGCGACCCCGTGTGGCGGCTCCCGCTGGTCGACGACTACCGCGCCGCGATCGACTCCGACGTCGCCGACATCAACAACATCGGCCGCGGCGGCTTCGGCGGCGGCTCGATCACGGCCGCGCTGTTCCTGCGCGAGTTCGCCGGCGACCGCACCTGGGCGCACCTCGACATCGCCGGGCCGGGCCGGGCGACGTCCGACGACGCCGAGGTCACCCGCGGCGCGACCGGCTTCGGCACCCGGCTCCTGCTCGGCTGGCTGGCCGCCTGACGCGGCCGCCCCGGCCGGCGGCCCGCCCGGTCATTCGGTCCGGGTCATTTGGTCCGGCGGTCGATCACCGGGACGCGGCGGCGGCGCCTGGCCTCCTTGACGACCTGCGGGAGCGTCGCGTCCCAGCCCTGCTCCACCGCGAAGCACCACCGGACGGCCTCCGCCGTGGACGGCACGTCCCGCATCGTCAGCGCCACGAGCCGCGCCCGCCCCGAGGTGCGGGCCAGTTCGGCCAGCTCCGCCGTCGGCAGGAAGACGACGTAGTCCTGCTCGCCCCTGCGGGTGCCGTCGACGCCGCGCCGCAACGCCGTGATCGCCGCCACGTCCGCCCAGGGCAGCGTCCGCCCCGCCCGGCGCGGCAGCGGCCAGCGCGGCGGCCGCCGCACCCCGTCCCCGTCCAGTTCCAGGACGGGACGGCGTGCCAGCATCCCCCCGGCCGACATGGTCAGCCCCGTCCCGAACAGCGCGAGCCCGGCGAAGCCGAGGACCGTGAACAGGACGCCGCCCACGCTGGCGCCGCCCGTCACACCGCCCGCGACGAACCCCGCCGACGCCAGGAAGAGGATCAGGGACGCGAGCAGCTGCCAGATCCCGCGCCACGTCGCCCGGACGCGCACCGCGAACACCTCGGCCGCCTGCACCGCGCCGGCGGCCCCGGCGCCTGCGGCGGTGTCGCTTTCGGCGTCTGCGGCGGTGTCGCCTTGGGCGTCTGCGGCGGTGTCGTTTTCGGCGCCCTCAGGGACGCTCTCGGTACGTTCCGTCTCAGGCATCGGTCAGTCGCACTTGACCGCGCACAGCAGGCCGTCGCCCACCGGGACCAGCAGGGGGACGAGCCGCTCGTCGTCGCGGACCATCCGGAGCACCTCGCGGATCGCCTCGGTGTCGGGGTCGCGGTGGCCCGGGTCGGCGACCCGGTCGTGCCACAGCGCGTTGTCGAACGCGACGACGCCGCCGGGCCGCAGCAGCCGCAGCGCGTCCGTCAGGTACTCGGGGTACTCGCGTTTCTGCGCGTCGCAGAACACCAGGTCGTATCCGCCGTCGGTGAGCCGCGGCAGCACCTCCAGCGCCGGCCCGCTGATCATCCGGGTCCGGAAGGAACCGAGGCCCGCCTCCACGTACGCCTGCTTCGCCATGCGCTGGTGCTCGGGGTCGATGTCCACGCTCGTCAGCACCGCGTCCTTCGGCATGCCGCGCATCAGCCAGATTCCGGACACACCGCAGCCGGAGCCGACCTCCACGACGTTCCGCGCGCCGATCAGCGTCGCGAGGAAACGCAGCGCCGCCCCGCCGGCCGCGCCGATCGGAGCCGCGCCGACCTCCGCGCCGCGGCGCCTGGCGTCCAGGAGCGGCTCGTCTTCCGGGAGGTAGTCCTCCACATAGGCCCGGGTGGCCTGAACGGCGTCGATGGCTGCCTCCTCGCGGGACCCCCGCCTGGCTCATGCTGGAAAGACCATATCGCTGACAGGGAACCAACTGGAGTTTCAGCGCGTTGTAACCACGGAAGGAATCCGCTCACGAGCGGGTGAAAACCGCGAGAACCGAAGTCGGTCCAGAAGCGCCCCAGCCCAGGCGAGACCGTGCCGTTCCAAGGCGAGACCTTGGCTCACGAGAGAGGAACAGCCCGGCACCATGGGAGTGGCAGCACTGAGTTTCAGAAGCGCTGTAGGGGTGGGCCCCAGGCAGGGAGTGGGCAGTGGCACGCGCACTCGCGAGAACGCCCCCGAGGCCGAATGGGCTCCGCCGTCCTGGGACGAGGTCGTCCGCGAGCATTCCGCGCGCGTCTACCGGCTCGCGTACAGGCTGACCGGCAACCAGCACGACGCGGAGGACCTCACGCAGGAGGTCTTCGTGCGCGTGTTCCGTTCGCTGTCGAACTACACGCCCGGCACGTTCGAGGGCTGGCTGCACCGGATCACCACCAACCTGTTCCTCGACATGGCGCGGCGCCGCCAGCGCATCCGCTTCGAGGGGCTCGCCGACGACGCCGCCGAACGACTCCAGGGCCGCGAGCCGACCCCGGCGCAGGCGTTCGACGACACCAACTTCGACGCGGACGTGCAGGACGCGCTCGACGCGCTCGCGCCCGAATACCGCGCGGCCGTCGTGCTGTGCGACATCGAGGGACTGTCCTACGAGGAGATCTCCGCGACACTCGGCGTCAAGCTGGGGACCGTGCGCAGCCGCATCCACCGGGGGCGGGCGCAGTTGCGCTCCGCGCTGGAGCACCGCGCGCCGACCCGCCGCCGGCCGGGGACCAGGAACGAGTACCAGGCCCTCCACGCCATGGACGCCGTGGAGGACGAAGCCGGGGGGCTGCACGTGGCGGGCGGTGTCCAACCGCAGCCGGAGGGCGTGTAGCCGACCCGGGTCACCTGCAGAGTAATGCTGTGCCTACCGCGCGCGGTGCGGGACCGCGCGCCGGATCGAACGGAAGCGACGGAGGCGGCGTGAGTTGTCTGGGGGAGCGTCTGACCGCTCTGGTCGACGGTGAGCTGGGGCACGAAGAGCGCGACCGCGCTCTGGCCCATCTCGCGGGCTGCGCCCAGTGCAGGGACGAGGTCGCCTCGCTGCGCCTGATCAAGGGCCGGCTGCGCGGCCTGTCGGACATCCCGGCCGTGGACGCCGCGGACGACCTCCCGTCCGACGACTTCCTGACCCGGCTGCGCTCCCTGCCCGCGTCCGCCGGCCCGCCCGCCGGCGGCATCCCGCCCGGGCCGCATCCCGGCACCCCCGCCGGAACCCCGGCCCGGCATTCCCGCCCACCGCTGCGATCATCGACCCGCGCCGCGAGGACGCCCCCGGCCGTGCGCTCGCGCGACAACCGTCCCGCCGGGCACGCCGGCGTCCTGCAGATCCAGCCGCGGCGCCGCTACCTGGTCGTGGGCGCCGCCACCCTGTTCATCGGCCTCGGGACCGCGTCCTACGCCGCGGGCGGACGCCAGGAGGCGCCGGACGTCACGCCCGCCTTCGACCGCTTCGCCGTCGAGCACGCGCTGACCGCCGGCGACGCGCCGATGACCGACCCGCTCACCGACCCGCTCAACCGGGTCACGGTCTCCCCTGGGCCGTGACCGCGAGGACGGTGATCGGCCGGGGACGGCGCCGCTCCGTCCTGGCCTGCGGGCTCGCGGGCGCCCTGGCCCTGGCCGCCGCGCTCGCCGGCGACCCGGCTTCGGTCCGGCGCGTCCGCAGCGACCCGGGCGCGGTGGCGCTGCTGCGCGCAGCCGCCGACGCCGCCGGGCGCGTCCCGTACCAGGGCAGGCGGTTCCTCACGACGGCGGGCCGCGACCGCTCCACCACCTCCCGCGTGACGGTCGCCCATACGCCCGGCGACGGCATCCGCTACCGGTCCGGGACGGCCGGGAAGGGCTACCGGCCCGAGTCCGCCGCCGGGGACACGACCGGCTTCACCTCCGCGACGCTGTCCCTGCTGACCAGCAACTATTCGGTGGTCCGCGCCGCGGACTCATCGGTCTGCGGCAGGCACACCCGCGTCGTGGAGGCTCGCAGGGCCGACGGGAGCGCCGCCGGACGCTTCTGGATCGACTCCGAGACCGGGCTGATGCTGCACCGCGAGCTGATCGACGCCACCGGCCACCGGGTGGTCGCCACCGGCTTCAGCGAGATCAGCTTCACCGCGCCTCCCGCGGAGGCGGTGGCGGCCGGCGGCGCCCGGGGCGGGCTCGCCCGGTTCCCCGGCACGACCTCCGGCGAGCCCGTTGACGGCGTCGGCGGCCGGGGTGCAACGGCCCGCTGGGACGACGAACTGGACCGTGCCGAACTCGAAGGGCTGCGCGATCGCGGCTGGCCCGTCCCGCAGGACCTGCCGGGGCGGCTCTCCCTCCACGACGCCCGCCGCGAGCCGGGCGGCGGCGCCGTCCACCTCAGCTACTCCGACGGCCTCGCCGCCGTCTCGGTGTTCGTGCAGCGCGGCAAGCTGGACGAACACGCCCTGGACGGCTGGCAGAAGACCGTCAAGCACGGCCGGACGGTGTTCCGGCGCGAGTCGCTGCGGCGCTGGGCCGTGTCCGAGGGCGACGGTTACGTCTTCACGGTGCTGACCGACGCCCCGCAGAGCACGGCCGAGTCGGTGGCGGCGCACCTGCCCCGGGACGCCGACCCCTTCTGGTCGCGCGTGTCGCGCGGCGCCCGGCGCCTGGCCTCGGCCGCGAACCCGTTCGAATGAACACCTTCCATCCGGCCCTGCCGCCGGACCCGGGTCCGAATGCAGGCCATTGAGGACGAAGAATGCTCGATCCCGATGATGATCGTCCAGGATGAGCGTATCGACAAAAGGTCTTATGCTCGCCACATGCCTTTCCGGGCACGATGAGCACGGATGACGAGAACCATGCTCGGTAGGAGAGATGGGGATGACGGAAGACAACCGCGGGCCGGTCAGGGCACCGTCGGAGGACGACGACGTCGCCTCCGGCCGGGAGCCTGAACGGCAGGAGGCGGCGGCTCCTCCCGAGACGGTGACCGACCAGGAGATTCCGCTGGAGCTGCCGGTGGACGACCCCGAGCCGGACCCGTGGTCCGAGGGGGAGGCTCGGTCCGAGGCCGACGACCCGGAGCCGGAGCCCGAGCCGGATGCGGCTCAGGGCGGCGACAGGCTCGTGGCGGGAGGATTCGCGCCGCCGGACTCGTCGTTCGGGGGGCCGCCGGACACCAGCGAGGACGTACTGTCCCGGTCCCCGCAGGCCGACATGGGGCCGCAGGAGGTGCCGCTGCAGGACGCGTCGCCGAACGACATGCCGCAGCCGCCGCCGCCGGTACCGCTCGACAAGCCCCTCGCGGAGGGCCCCGAGGACCGCAGGCGTCCCGGATTCGTCCCGCACAACCATGACCCGCGTGCCGCGCACGGCCAGCCATATGGCGGCTGGGCGCAGCACCCCCACCAGGGGCCGCCGCCCGTGGGCGGTCCGCCGCCGATGGGCGGTCCGCCGCCCGCGCCGATGGGCCCGCCGCCCGGTGGCCCCCGCCCGATGGCCGGGTTCGGCATGCCGCCCGGGGGCGGCCCGAACTGGGCGCCGGTTCCCGCGCCGCCGTCATCGGGGCGCGGCGGTCCGGGCCTCGGGCTCCTCGCCGTCATCACGGTGATCGTCGCGCTGGTGGCCGGCGCGGTCGGCGCCGGGGTCGGCGTCGTCGCGACCAACGACGGCGGCGGCGGCTCGGTCAGCCTCGGCGGCAGCGACAGCAGCGGCACCGAGGCACAGGCCCGTCCGCCGGACTCGGTCGCGGGCGTGGCGCAGCGCGTGCTGCCGAGCGTCGTGATGATCCGCGTGCAGTCCTCGCAGGGCGAGGTCGGCGGCACCGGCTTCATCGTCAACGGCGGCTACGTCATCACCAACAACCACGTCGTCGCCGGCGGCGACGGCGGCGCCATCCAGATCGTCTTCAACGACAAGAAGACGCTGCCCGCCACCGTCAAGGGCGCCGACCCGAGCTCGGACGTCGCCGTCCTGAAGCCCGAGGGGCAGCATTCGCTGCCCGCGCTCACACTCGGCGACTCCAGCAAGATCGCCGTCGGTGACCCGGTGATCGCGATCGGCTCGCCGCTCGGCCTGCAGGGCTCGGTCACCACCGGCATCGTCAGCTCGCTGAACCGCGCCGTGCCCACGCGAGGTGAGGGCGGCGACGCGTCGTTCCTCAACGCCATCCAGACCGACGCGGCGATCAACCCGGGCAACTCGGGCGGTCCGCTGGTGGACGCCAAGGGCCGCGTCATCGGCATCAACACCGCGATCGCGACGCTCGGCGGCCAGGGCCTCGGCAGCGAACCGGGCGGCAGCATCGGCCTCGGCTTCGCGATCCCGGTCAACCAGGCCAACCGGGTCGCCGAGGAGATCATCCGGACCGGCACCGTCCGGCAGGCCAAGCTGGGCGTGCTGCCCGACCCCCGCTACCAGGACGGCGGCGCGCGGATCATTCCGGAGCCCGTCAACGGGCAGGACCCGGTGACCAAGGGCGGCCCGGCGGACAAGGCCGGCCTGAAGGCAGGCGACGTGATCACCCGTGTCGACGACAAGCCGATCGAGGACGCGACCGACCTGATCGCGCAGATCCGCAGCCGCGCACCCGGCGACCGGATCACGATCACCTACCAGCGCGACGGCCGGGAGAGCACCGTCGAGGTGACGCTCGGCTCCGACTGATCAATGTCCCGCCGGGCCCGATGAGCCGTCCCCGGAGGATGCACAGAGGGTTCAGGTCCGGTTCATCCGGGCTCGGGATACGCTGGGGGGACCGGTCCGCCGCAGGGCCGGTCCCTGCCGCATGTGGAGGACAGGTTGTTCGACGTCGGACTCGGTGAGATGGCGGTGCTCGTCGTCCTCGCCCTGGTCATTTTCGGAGACAAGCTGCCCCAGGTCGCCGGGCAGGCGGGCCGGATGCTGCGGCAGTTCCGCCAGATGGCCAACTCCGCCAGGGCGGACCTCCAGGAGGGCCTCGGACCGGAGTTCAAAGACTTCGACATCAACGACCTCAACCCGAAGACCTTCGTCCGCAAGCACCTCTTCGAGGACGAGGACCCCTCCCTGAACAGGGGCAACGTCTTCGACGACGAACCGTCATACGCGACGGCATCCGGAAACGGCCACCTCGCCTACGACGAACGCCCCCCCTTCGACCCCGAAGCGACCTGAAGGAACGGCCGTCAGACAGCAAAGGCCCCGCCCGGCAGGCGGGGCCTTTTCGCGTTTCAGCGGGCGGGTCAGCGGCCCTTGGGGGAGATGCCCAGGGACATTCCGGCGAGGCCGCGGTTGCGGCCGGCGAGGTCGTCGGCGATGGTGCGGAGTTCCTTGGCGGCGCCGGAGTCCGGGTCGGACAGCACCAGCGGCTTGCCTTCGTCGCCGCCCTCGCGGAGCCGCGGGTCGATCTGCACCTGGCCGAGCAGGGGGACGCGGGTCCCGAGCGTCTTCGTCAGCGCGTCCGCGACCGTCTGGCCGCCGCCCTCACCGAAGATGTACTGCCGCTCGCCGCAGTGCGCGCACGTCAGGTACGACATGTTCTCGATCACGCCGACGACCTGCTGGTGCGTCTGCGCGGAGATCGCGCCCGCCCGTTCGGCGACCTCGGCGGCCGCCTGCTGCGGGGTGGTGACGACGAGGATCTCCGCGGACGGCAGCAGTTGCGCGACGGAGATCGCGATGTCGCCGGTGCCGGGCGGCAGGTCCATCAGGAGGATGTCGAGGTCGCCCCAGTAGACGTCCGAGAGGAACTGCTGCAGCGCCCGGTGCAGCATCGGGCCGCGCCACACGACCGGCTGGTTCCCGGCGGTGAACATGCCGACCGAGATGACCTTCACGTCATGCGCCGTCGGCGGCATGATCATGTCCTGGACCTTGGTGGGCGAGGCGTCCACGCCGAGCATGCGCGGCACCGAGTGGCCGTAGATGTCGGCGTCGACGACCCCGACCTTGCGGCCCTGCGCGGCGAGCGCGGCGGCGAGGTTGACGGTCACCGACGACTTGCCGACGCCGCCCTTGCCGCTCGCGACCGCGTACACCTTGGTCAGCGAGCCGGGCCTGGCGAACGGGATCTCCTTGGCCGGCTCGCCGCCGCGCAGCTTGGTCTGCAGGTCCTTGCGCTGCTCCTCGCTCATCACGTCGAGGTCGACGCGCACCGAGGTCACGCCGTCGAGTTTGGAGACGGCCTCCGTGACGTTCTTGGTGATCGTGTCCTTCATGGGACATCCGGCCACGGTCAGGAAGACGCCGACGCGGACGGTGCCGCCGTCGATGTCGATGCTCTTGACCATGTCGAGCTCGGTGATGGGCTTGCGGATCTCAGGATCGTTCACGGTGGCGAGCGCCGCGGTCACCTGCTCGGTCGTCAACTGGGAGGCCATACGCCCATGGTATGAACCCCATGCAAGAACCTGCTAATCAGGGTGGCCGTCTTCACACCGCCGTGTGCGTCGGCATCGCGCGGGAGGCGGCGCAGCCGTAACATCGGTGCGTGACAAGCAGCACGATCTCGGCCGCTGAGCTGACCGTCTGGCGCGGCATGCTCCGCGCCCAGGCGCAGATCTCCCGCCGGCTCCAGGCCGACCTGCTGGCGCACCACGACCTCGCGCTGGGCTCCTACGACGTCCTCATGCATCTCGGCGAGGCCCCGGGCGGCCGGCTCCGGATGAACGATCTCGCCGACCGCGTCCTGCTGTCGCGCAGCGGGCTGACCCGGCTCGTCGACCGGCTGGAGCGCGAGGGGCTGGTCGCCCGGCAGTCCTGTGCGAGCGACGCCCGCGGCCTGTACGCCGTCCTGACGTCCGCCGGGCGGGCCCGGCTGGAGGAGGCAGCGCCCACCTACCGGCAGGGCGTCCGGGACCACATGATCAGCAGGCTGGACGCGTCGGACCTGCGCACCTTCCAGCACATCCTGGACAAGCTCACCGGCGAGCAGGTCCCCGCCCGCGCCTGACGGGGGCTAGGCCGCGGAGTCCTTGGCGTCCAGCTCCCGCATCATCTGCTGAAGCTCCGAGCGCAGGAAGTCGCGGGTGACGACCTCGCTCACCGCCACCCGCAGCCCGGCGATCTCCCGCGTCAGGTACTCGGTGTCGGCGATGGTGCGTTCGTTCCTCGCCCGGTCCTGCTCGTACTGGACGCGGTCCCGGTCGTCCTGCCGGTTCTGGGCGAGGAGGATCAGCGGCGCGGCGTAGGACGCCTGGACCGACAGGATCAGCGTCAGGAAGATGAACGGGTAGGGGTCGAACCGCAGGAACGACGGCGCGAGAAGGTTCCACGCCACCCACACGGTGATGAACACGGTCAGGTAGACGAGGAAGCGGGCCGTCCCCAGGAACCTCGCGATCCGCTCGGACAGCCGCCCGAACGACTCAGGATCGTAGTGGGGCCGCGGCACCAGCGTCCGGCGGATCTCCCTCGGCTGGTCCAGGCGTGCGGTCATCTGGCGTGTCGTCATCACGTGTTCCCCCGGAGAGCCTCTTCCTCGGGATCCGCGGTCTCGTCCGCGGCGGCGT
The DNA here is from genome assembly GCF_043198455.1 of Spirillospora sp. NPDC048824. Taxonomy (NCBI): domain Bacteria; kingdom Bacillati; phylum Actinomycetota; class Actinomycetes; order Streptosporangiales; family Thermomonosporaceae; genus Spirillospora; species Spirillospora sp. NPDC048824. Next base: position 80,223 of record NZ_JBICUS010000019.1, read on the forward strand.
CCATCAGGGCCTCCCGCCAGTCCACGGGCAGCAGATGGTCGAGGACGTCGTCGATGGTCACCGACCCCAGCAGGTGGCCGTTGTCGTCCACGACGGCGCCCGCGACGAGGTTGTAGGTGGCCAGGAACATCGCGACGGCCTCCAGTGACATGGTGGGCCGCAGCGGGTCCAGCTCGGTGTCCAGGATCCCGGCGACGAGCGTCGGCGGCGGCTCCCGCAGCAGTTTCTGGAAATGGACCGTCCCGAGGTAGCGGCCCGTCGGCGTCGCGGTCGGCGGCCGGCACACGTACACCTGCGCGGCCAGGGCGGGGTTCAGGTCGGGCCGCCGGATCAGCGCGAGCGCCTCGGCGACCGTCGCGTCCGGCGCGACGATCACCGGGTCGGTGGTCATCAGGCCGCCGGCCGAGTAGTCCTCGTAGGTCAGCAGCCTGCGCAGCGGCGCCGCCTCGTGCGGCTCCATCAGCGTCAGCAGCTGCTCGCGCTGCTCGGTGGGCAGGTCCCCGAGCAGGTCGGCGGCGTCGTCGGGGCCCATGGCCTCCAGGACGTCCGCGGCCCGGTCCACGCCGAGCTTGCTGAGGATCTCGATCTGGTCGTCCTCCGGCAGTTCTTCCAGGACGTCCGCGAGCCGCTCGTCGTCGAGCGCGGCGGCGACCTCCGCGCGCCGCTTCGCCGTCAGCTCGTGCACGATGCCGGCCAGGTCGGCGGGTTTCAGCTGCCCGAACGCGGCGATCAGCCCGGCCGCGCCCTGCCCTTGCTCGACGGCGGAGAACCCCTCGACGGCGTCCCAGTCCACGACGAAGCTCTCGCCGCGCTTGCGCAGCCCCCGTCCTTCCTTGCGGCGCACCGCGACCTTGCCGATCAGCCAGTCGCGGGTCCGGGTCGGCTCCATCGCCACGTCGACGACCGAGACGGAGTCCCCGCTGCCCGAGAGCCGGACCGTCCGGTCCAGCATCTCGGCGATGACCAGCGTCTCGGATTCGCGTTTGCGGAACCGCCGCATGTTCAGCCGCCCGTCGAAGACGACCGCGTCCGCCTCGATCACCGTCACCCGCGTGATCGGCAGGAACACGGTGTGGCGGGACGCGACCTCCACCACCAGCCCCAGCGCCCGCGGCGGCCGCGGCGCCAGCCGCAGGCCCACGACGACATCGCGGACCCTGCCGACCTGGTCACCGGCGGGGTCGAACACCGCGACCCCGGCGAGCCGGGCGATGAACACCCGTGTCGGAGCTCCGCTCATGGCCAGGACACTACCCATGATCTCCCGCCTGATCCGGGACCGGGCAGGTGATACCGGACGCCGCCGGGCGGGACGTGTCACATCCCGCGCCGCCGTCCCGTCCCCGTGGTCAGGAGCCGCGCGCGGACGATATGAAAGGCTGACGACCATGAGTGAGGCGTTCGAGGGGCCGTTCGAGGAGCATCGGAATCTGCTCTTCGCGGTGGCGTACCGGATGCTGGGCACGGCCGCCGACGCGGAGGACGCCGTCCAGGACGCGTGGCTCCGCTGGTCCGCGGCGGACCGCTCGGACGTCGCCGAACCCAAGGCCTACCTCGTCCGCATCACCACCAACGTCGCGCTGGACCGGCTGCGGTCGGCGCGGGCCCGGCGCGAGACCTATGTCGGGCCGTGGCTGCCCGAGCCGATGCTGACCTCCCCGGACGTCGCCGAGGACGCGGAGATGTCGGAGTCGGTGTCGATGGCGATGCTCGTCGTCCTGGAAACGCTGAGCCCTCTGGAACGCGCCGTGTTCGTCCTCAAGGAGGTGTTCGGCTACCCGTACGCCGAGATCGCCAAGGCGCTGGACCGCGCGGAGACGTCGGTGCGGCAGCTCGGCACCCGCGCCCGCAAGCACGTGGAGGCGCGGCGTCCCCGTTTCGAGACGGGCGGCGCGGAGCGGCGGCAGGCCACCGAGCGGTTCTTCGACGCCGTCCTCGGCGGCGACATCAACCGGCTCATGGAGGTCCTCGCCCCCGACGTCGCGCTGTGGACGGACGGCGGCGGCAAGGTCAGGGCGGCGCGGCGCGTCATCCACGGCGCGACCAAGGTGGGCCGCTGGCTCTCGGCGATCACCGGCCAGCCGTACGCGGGCGTCGAACCCGCCGACATGCGGGTCCGGCGCGTCCACATCAACGGCGAGCCCGCCCTGGTCGTGGACGGCCCCGACGGCCCGATCAGCACCGTCACGGCCGACATCGACGACGAGGGCCGGATCCTGGCCGTCCACCTGGTCGCCAACCCCGACAAGCTCCACGCCATCGCCGAGGGCCGCCGGCTGCCGATGTGACGCCCCCCGGCGCTTCTACTGGTCGACGCGGCGGCGTTTGCCGCCGTACATGCGCGGCGGCGGGCCCGCGGTCGTCGCGGGCGTCGGGACGGGACGGACGGTGGCGTAGTCGCCGGTGGACCCGGGGGCCTCGAAGGCCGGGGTGAGCCGGATGATCCACGACTCGGTGGCCCAGCGTTCCACCTGGCCCTCGTGGGACGCGGCGTTCAGGCGGTCCTTGGCCAGCAGCGGTGTCACGGCGTCCCACAGCTCGGAGCCCGGCTCGACCGGCTCGGCGTCGGCGGCGAACGAGATGAGCCGGCCGCCCTTGTCCTTGCTGCGCAGGATCACCGTCACGTGCGTGGACTCCGGCAGGCCCGGCAGCGGCTGCTCGCCCTCCCCGCCGGTCAGGACGTAGGCGGAGCCGTCGTGCCACACGTGCCAGGCGGCCCTCGGCTGCGGCAGGCCGGGCAGGTCCAGCCACAGCAGCCCCGACTTCTTGGCCGCCTCCTCCACCAGCGCCAGGTTCAGCTCACCCATGCCCTGAAGGGTCTCACACCGCTGGATAGCATCCGGGCCATGCGCTCTCGACGTACCACGCTCGCGGTCCCCGGCAGCAACGCCCGCTTCATCGAGAAGGCGCAGGGGCTCCCCGCGGACGAGATCTTCCTCGACCTGGAGGACGCCGTCGCGCCGTCCGCGAAGGAGGAGGCCCGCAGGACCGTCGTCGCCGCGCTCAACGAGGGGGAGTGGGCCGGCAAGACCCGGGTGGTGCGCGTCAACGACCTGGACACCCACTGGGCCTACCGGGACGTGATCGAGGTCGTGGAGGGCGCCGGCGCGAACCTCGACGCCGTCATGCTGCCGAAGGTGCGGGACGCCGGCCACGTCCAGTGGCTCGACCGGCTGCTCACCCAGATCGAGCGGGCCATGGGCCTGCCCGACGGCGGCATCGGCATCGAGGCCCAGATCGAGGACGCGCGCGGAATGGTCGGCATCGACGCGATCGCCGCGTCCTCGCCGCGGCTGGAGTCGCTCGTCCTCGGCCCCGGCGACCTCATGGCGTCGATCAACATGAAGACCCTCGTCGTCGGCGAGCAGCCGCCCGGCTACACCGAGGGCGACGCCTACCACTACATCCTGATGCGGATCCTGATGGCCGCCCGCGCCAACGACCTGCAGGCCATCGACGGGCCGTACTTCAACGTCCGGGACGTGGAGGCGTTCACGCGGGTCGCGCGGCGCTCCGCGGCGCTGGGGTTCGACGGCAAGTGGGTGCTGCACCCGTCGCAGATCGAGGCCGGGAACGCGGTGTTCTCCCCGTCCCAGGACGACTACGACCACGCCGAGCTGATCCTCGACGCCTACGACCACTTCGTCACCGTCGAGGGGCGTGGCGCCGCCACCCTCGGCGACGAGATGATCGACGAGGCGTCCCGGAAGATGGCGCTCGTCGTCGCCGCCAAGGGCCGGGCGGCGGGCATGACACGCACCGAGCGGTTCGACCCACCGGGGAACTGAGGCCCCGTACGATTCGTCCCTACGTACGCGAAGGCTTTCGGGAGGGTCCAACGTGTCAGAGCCAGGGGATGCCGACGGCTGGGCCCCGCTGGACCCCGACCTTTCCGGCGGCCGGCCCGCGGAGCCGCATCCTCAGGAGCCGCACCCTCAGCAGGGTCCTCAGCAGGACCCGCAGCCCTACGGCACGCAGCCCTACGGCACGCAGCCCTACGGTGCGCCGCCCGAGCAGGCGCAGCAGCCCTACGCGGCGGGGATGCCGTACTGGCCGGGTTCACCGGCGCAGCCCCCCGGGTGGGACCGGGAGTACGGGGCCGCCCCTTACGGGCAGGCGTATCCGGGGTACGGGGCACAGCCCGTGAAGACGCCCTGGACGGTCGCGGCGCCGGCCGGGAGCCCCTTCCACAGGCTGGCGCGCACCGGTAGGCATCGGTGGTGGCGCCCGCTGGTGGGGACCCTGACGATCGCGGGCATCGGCCTGAGTCTGACGGTCGGGCTCATGCTCATCGGGATGATCATCCGGGTGGTGGTCACCGGTGAGCTGTCCGAGACGACCGGCACGGACCCGAACACGATCTTCGGTGACGACACGGCCGACCTGGCGTTCAACCTCGCCGCGCTCGCGGTGTTCCTGCCGGTGGCGCTGTTCGCGGCCTGGGGGATTCAGCGCCGCAGACCCGGCACGCTCTCGTCGGTGGCGGGACGGCTGCGCTGGAAGTGGATGCTGGCCTGCTGCGGCCTGGCGATCCTGTTCTGCATCGTGGCGTACGGGACGTCGTTCCTGGCGGCCCTCAGCCTGGACGACCAGTCAGGCGGGGACGAGCACTGGGTCGGGTGGGACAAGTTCCTCGTTCCGGCCGTCGTCATCATCCTGCTGGTGCCGTTCCAGGCGGCGGCGGAGGAGTACGTCTTCCGCGGCTGGGTGCTGCAAGCCGTCGGCGCCTGCACGCTGGAGAACGCCAGGGGACGCATCGGGCAGGCTTTCAGCGTCGTGTTCCGGACGCCGTGGCCCGGCATCGTGGTCGGGTCGGCGCTGTTCACGGCCGGGCACGGCTACACCGGCTGGGGCATCCTCGACATCTTCGTCTTCGGTGCGGTCGCGGCCTGGGTGGCGGTGCGGACCGGGGGGCTGGAGGCGAGCATCGCCCTGCACGTGTTCAACAACCTGCTGGCGTTCCTCGGTTCGGCCGCGATCGGCCAGCTGGACATCGAGCAGGGCGGGGTTCCGTGGCAGGTCGTCGTGGCCGACATCGTCCCGATGGTGCTGTTCGCGGCGGCCGCCGTCTGGCTGGCGCGGCGGATGCGCGTCCAGACCGTCACCTCCGACGACCCCGGCGACCCCGGCGACGACGTCCCGGTGACGGCGGACAGCCATCCGGCGCACGCCTCATAGGAGGCCCCACAGGGCAAGGGCGTCGAGAAGGCCGGGCGTGACGGGGAGTCCGCGGAGCCCGTCGGGGGAGACCCAGCGCACGTCGGACGCGTCGTCCCCGGCACGGAGCGTCCCGCCCGCGACCGTCGCCACGTAGTCGTGGATGTCGTAGGTGACGCCGCCGGGCCCCGGACGTTCCACCGTTCCGGCCGGCGCACCGACGACGACGTCCAGCCCGGTCTCCTCCTTCAGTTCCCGTGCGACCGCGGCCGGGTCGTCCTCGCCGGGTTCGACCCGCCCACCCGGGATGGACCACAGTCCTTCACCCGGCGGACGCCCCCGCCGCACCATGAGCAGCCGCCCCTGCCCGTCCCGCACGATCCCGCCGACGCACCGTATTCGCATGACCCCATTTTGTTCCCCCTTTCCCAGGTGGCGACCCGCGCGACCTTGACGAGTCGGGACGTCGCCGCGCAGGGTGGGTAATCATGAGGGCGGAGCCCACATGCCCGCGCTGCGCGGGTCCCGTTCTAGCGCCGAGTCTCTGGTCGAGCGACTGGACCTGCGGCGTGCACGGCGCCGTCCTGCCGAGGCAGCCGTCCAAACGACCCGGCCCGGACGGGCTGGCCGCCGTGCTGCGCGACGCGAGAGTCCCCGTCTGGACGCCCTGGCCCCTTCCGATGGGCTGGCTCGTCACGGGGTTCGCCACGGTCGGGGACGACCGCAGCGGGGCGCGGGCGACGGCCGTCGCAGTGTCCGGGCCGGGGCTGCTCAGCGGCCCCGCCGACATGGTGCTGATCGCCGAGCAGCCGGGCGTCGGCCTGGGCGCCCACTACGCGGGGCTGGACGGCGCCGACCCGGGTGAGGTGTTCGACGGCAGCCCGCCGCACGTGAAGCTCGACGTGAGCGGCCCCGCGGCCACCTGCGGCCATTCGGTGCCGATGTGGGCGGTCGGCGGCAAGCCCGACCGGGCCGTGTACGTGGGCGAGGCGATGGGCGACTGGCTGTGGACGGTGCTGTGGCCCGCCGACGCCGGTCTCCTCATGCTGGAGCGCCAGAACCTGATCGATCTGCGCGAGCCGGGGATGGAGATGGACCTCCCCTACGGCGCGTACAGCCCGCGGCTCGACGAGTGACGCCCTGATATGAACGGCGGCATGCGGATCGATCTGCACAGCCACAGCCACGTGTCCGACGGCACCCGGCCGCCCGCGGAGGTCGTCCGGCTGGCGCGGGCGAAGGGACTGGACGTCCTGGCGCTCACCGACCACGACACCGTCGCCGGCTGGGACGAGGCCGCCGGTTCGCTGCCCGCGGGCCTGACCCTCGTCCCCGGTGTCGAGCTGTCGTGCCGGGAGGACGGCCGCAGCCTGCACATGCTCGGCTACCTGTTCGACCCGGAGGAGCCGGTGCTGGCCGCCGAACTCGCCCGGATCTGCGACGACCGGGTGATCCGGGCGCAGGGCATGGTGGACCGGCTCCGCGAACTCGGCGTGGACGTCACCTGGGGCATGGTCCGCGCGCTGGCCAAGGGCGAGGCGGTCGGGCGTCCGCACATCGCGCGGGCCATGGTCGAGGCGGGTGCGGTGGAGACGGCCGACGAGGCGTTCTCCGCGCGCTGGATCGCGCAGGGCGGCCGCGCCTACGTCGACCGGTACGCGCTCGACCCGGAGCGGGCGATCGGGCTCGTCCGCGCGGCGGGGGGAGTGTGCGTCCTGGCGCATCCGAGGGCGCGGCGGCGCGGATACGTCTTCACGGACGCGGTGATCGAGAGACTCGCCGCCGCCGGCCTCGCCGGGATCGAGGTGGACCACCCCGACCACGTCCCGGAGGACCGCGCCCACCTGCGCGATCTGGCCGCCGCCCTGGGGCTGGCCGCCACGGGTTCCAGCGACGATCACGGTGCGCCGACCGGCGACCGCCTCGGCGCCGAGACCACCGCGCCGGACGCGTACGAGAAACTCCTCGCCGGTGCGTCCGGCGATGATCTCCGTCTGCCCGACCGGGGACCCGAATCACGGTAGGGTGCCAAGGGTGGACGCGCGCATCGAACAGGTGGTGACGTCGGGGCAGCTCACCCTCGACGACACCGACCACGACGTCGAGAACAACACCTACCTCATCGGCGACGACGACGAGGTCATCGTGGTCGACCCGGCGTACGACGCCGAGGCCATCCTCAAGGAGGTCGGTGACCGCGAGGTCATGGCCGTCCTGCTCACCGACGGCAACGAGCACCACCTCAACGTGGTCCTCGAGGTCGCCGCCGCGGGCGAGGAGGACGAGGAGAACTGGGCCCCGATCGCGCTGCACCGCGCCGACCGGCTGCTGTGGCGCGATTTCTTCGGCCGCCTCGCCAAGGAGGAGGACGACGAGGACGACGCCAAGGCGCTGCGGTCCCTCGAACCCGACATCTGGCTGGAGGACGGCGGCGTCTTCGAGATCGGCGACGCCCAGCTGGAGGTCGTGCACACCCCCGGGCACACTCCCGGCAGCGTCTGCGTGATCAGCGAGCAGCTCGGCGCCCTGTTCTCCGGCGACACCCTGCACCGCGGCCGTCCCGGCTCCATCGGCGGCGTCCACGAGGACCTGCGCACGCAGCTGAACTCGATCGGCGCGCTGCTGACCCCGCTGCCGAAGGACCTGAAGGTCCTGCCCGCGCAGGGCGAGGAGACCACGGTCGGCGAGGAGGACTCCCGCTGGGAGACGTGGGGCGCGCTGGCGCAGGACGACGACTGACCGAACGCCGACCCGGAGCCTGACGACGTTGGATGCCGAGCAGCTGGGCTTCGAGGGGATGCCCCGGCGCCTGTACACGTGCACGCCGTCGAGGCTGAACACGTGGCTCGACTGCCCGCGCCGGTACCGGATGACCTACCTTGATCGTCCGATGCCGCCGAAGGGCCCGCCGTGGGCGCACAACAGCGTCGGCGCGAGCGTCCACAACGCCCTCGCCGGCTGGTGGCGGCTGCCCGTCCGTGAACGCACCCCCGAAGCCGCCGGGAGCCTCCTGACCCGCGGCTGGCTGACGGACGGGTTCCGCGACGACGCCCAGTCCGCCGAGTGGCGCGACCGGGCGCGCGAGATGACCGAACGCTACGCGGCGGGCCTCGACCCGTCCGACGAGCCGGTCGGTGTCGAACGCACCGTCGCGACCCGCACCGACCGCATCGCCGTGTCCGGCCGCATCGACCGCCTGGACGCCCGCGGCCCCGAGCTCGTCGTCGTCGACTACAAGACGGGACGCCGTCCCCTCACCTCCGACGACGCGCGGGGCTCCCTCGCCCTGGCGATCTACGCCGTCGCCGCGTCCCGCGTGCTGCGCCGCCCCTGCCACCGCGTCGAGCTGCACCACCTGCCGTCCGGTGAGGTCGCGGAATGGGAGCACACCGACGAGTCGCTGGCGCGGCACATCCGCCGCGCCGAGCAGATCGCCGGTGAGGCAGCCGAAGCGGACGAGGCGTACCGCGCGGGTGCCGGGAACCGTCGCCCCGCAGGGAAGCGCACCCGCGTCCCCGAGCCTCGCCCGGCCGACGCCCGTCCGGCCGTCGTCGACCACACTCCGCACGACGAGCGGTTCCCGCCCCGTCCGGGCAATCTGTGCTCGTGGTGCGACTTCGCCCGCCACTGCCCGGAGGGCCAGGAGGCCGCCCCGCGCAAGGACCCGTGGGCGGCCCTCCCCGTGGAAACCCCCTGAACGCTCGTTCACTTGCGGCGGGGCGCCCTTATGAGGAGCTCATACGGGCAACACGCCGCAGGCCGACCGCTAGGCCGGGGTGAGGGACGTGGGGGCGGGCCAGCGTCTCGGGTCCCGGAGGCCGAACAGGCCCCTGCTCACGTCGTATCCCTCCGCGGCCAGCCTCTGCCGGGTGCGTTCGAGCATGTCGCGGGTGGGCTTGGCGAACGCGTAGTCGTGCAGCCGTTCCGGTACCGAGTTCATCGCCAGGCGGAACGACTTGAGCGCCGCCGTCACCGCCGGCTGCGGCACCTCGGGCAGCGCCCCGTACAGGTCGCGGGCCCAGCCGGGCAGCGTGTAGTAGCAGAGCGCGCCGAACGGGAAGTAGCCGGGCTTGCCGGGCGCGAGGAACCTCAGGTTCTCCGGCATCGTCGGCCACATCAGGAACCGGACGGTCTCCGCCGCCTCCTCGGTGACCCGCAGCCGCGGCCGCATCTCGGCGAAGAACGCCTCCATCTCGGCGACGCTGCCGGGGACGTCCTCCGCGTGCAGCCCGACCAGGGTCGCCGATCTGCGCTGCTCGTCCAGGTACCGGTCGGCCATGGCGTCGGTCAGCAGGAGCCCGCCCCGGCGCGCCACCTCCAGGTAGGAGTAGACCTCGGCGCAGTGCACCCACAGCAGCAGTTCGGGCTGGTCGAGCCGCTCCTTCTTACCGGTGTCGTGGTTGAGGATGCGCAGGCTCCGGTGGATCTCCCGGACCCGGTAGGCGGCCTCCTCGACCTCCTCCGGGCTGCCGAACGTCCCCAGGCCGACGAAGTCCGAGGTCCGCTGCAGCCGCCCGAAGGGGTCCTCACGGAAGTTGGAGTTCTGCCAGACGCCCCACATGGCCATCGGGTGCAGTGCCTGGAGCATCAGGCTGCGCACCCCGCCGACCCACATGGACCGGTCGAGGTGGACGCGCCAAGTGACGCTCTCGGGGGGCTGGATGGTCGCGGGCATGTTTCTTTCACACCTCCATGAGACAAACTCATGTAAGTGTGTCATTACCCTTGTCGTCACAGGACACCGGCCCCCCGGGACACGGCCGCGGCGCCGGGGTCAGGGAACCTCGGCAAGGACCTCCCGGAGGCGGACGGCGAATCCGGCGGGGTCGTCGGCGAAGCCGATGTGGCCGCCGGGGAACAGCGTCGGCTCGATGCCGAGGGCGCCGGCGAGCGCCCGGGTCGCGCGGTCGCAGATTTCCCCGGCCGAGTCTTCGCCGATGGCGGCGACGACGTGGGTTCCGCCGGCGCGCAGGGCGGCGATGTCCGGCCGCCAGAACGTGGTTTCGAGCAGCTCGTGCTCGAACCAGCGGCGTTCGTCGGTGACCTGCTGCGGGTCGCGTTCGCCGCCGAACATCTGCTCCAGCGCACCCTCGGGCAGATTGATGTCGGCCTGGGCCATGAACTTTCCCCAGGCCCCGATGACGTCGCCGTCCAGGTAGGTGGCGATCATGTCGTCCGTCCCCTTGCGGAGTTCCTCACGGTCGTCCAGCAGCTCGGCGAGCGGCGGCTCGTGGGCGATGACCGCGCGGGCCCGTTCGGGATGGGCCTGCGCCAGTGCCAGAACGGTGCACGCCCCGCCGCTGGACCCCAGCGCCACGGCCGGGCCCGCGTCCACGTGCGCGATGAGCCGGGCCAGGTCGCCGGCGCGCAGCGGCGGCGTGGAGTCCTGCCGGGGGTCGTCCAGCGGGCTCCGGTGGATGCCCCGGGGGTCGGTGGTGAGGACGGTGTGGTCCGTCGCGAGCAGGTCGGCCAGCGGCTCGAACGCCTGGGCGTCCATCGGCGCGCCGACGAACGCCACCAGCGGCCCGCTCCCTCGCACCTCGTAGTGCAGCCGCGCGTCGTCCACCCGAAGCGTTCCGGTGATGGCTGAAACAGTCGTCATGGGTCCTCCAGGATGAGAGTCGTTCCGTGGGTGGACTCGCGAACCGGGAGAAACTCATCGCCCGGCCAGAATTCACCCGGCGGCGAGGCCCTCGTAGTGCGCGCGCTGCGCGGGGTAGTAGTCGTCGAAGTCCGGGTGCGGGGTGCCCGCGACCGAGGCGGAGAGCCGGTCGAGGTAGTACTCCCACCCGGGTCCGGTCGAAGCCACCTCCGCTTCGGGGTCGAGATGGTGCACGAAGGTCAGCGTCGTCACGCCACCGGCCTCCTCGAGACGCGCCTCCAGATGCCACCGCCCGTACTCGTCGACGGCCTCGACCTCCAGCCGCCGCGGCGGTTCGCAGGCGATGATCGTCATATCGCTCTCCGGCCGGCCCTCCTCGTGCACCAGCGTGAGCCGCACCGCGGCGCCGGGCCTGCCTTCGCCGCTCCAGTGCGCGAACCACCGGGCCGTCCGGTCCGGCTCGGTGATGCTCGCCCAGACGTCCTCGATCGGGGCCTTGAACTCGCGCGTCATCTGCAGATCGTTTCCGGTGGCCGTGGCGATCAGGCGGCCGGTGGGGGTGGGTGTCATCCTGCGCTCCTCGAATCCATGGGTGGTTCCTCCTCGGCCGCACGTGCGCGCCGCGTCCGGTGGACTTCCGTCTCCAGCGCGTCGAGGCGCTGCTCCCACACCTGACCGCGGACGGTGGACAGCCACCGTTCGATCTCCCGCAGAGGCCGGTGGTCGACCTGGTAGTGCCGCTCACGGCCCACCATCTCGGCGGTGATCAGCCCCGCCTCGCGCAGCACCCGCAGGTGCCGGCTCACGGCAGGACGGCTGATCTCCGGAAACGCGGCCGCCAGTGCCCCGGCGGTCCGCGGCCCGTCACCGAGCAGGACCACGATGCGGCGGCGCACCGGGTCGGCCACGGCATCGAAGACGTCCACGGCGAACATGTAACCATCGTGTTACGCGTTTGTCCAGAGATCAGGCAGGGGCACGGACAACATGGACACGCCCCCGCCTGTGCCGGTCAGAGTGATTCGTCGCGCATGACGTCCAGGTTCATGAACCGTGGGCCGTTGGTGCACCGGGCCTGGATCTCCGCGGCGATGTGCCGTGTCTCTTCCAGATCGCTGTTGCGCATCGCCGCCTCGTACGACGGGAACTCGACGATGTCCACGAAGTGGGCCGGATTCTCACGGTCTTGGGTGTGGGTTTCGTGCGACGCGGTCCGCTTGCCCTCGGTCGCGGTCGCCCACTCGTCGAACAGCATGTCCAGTTCGTCCGGGCGGTTGGTCTCGTACTCGATGATCTGCATGAAAGTCATGTGCCGCCCCCTACCGGACGCTCAGTTCCTCGTTCTTGAGCCCGCTGCGGATCTCGTCTCGCAGCTCAGAGCTGTCTGTGTGCCCGTGCACCGAGGCCGCATGCTCGGCGGCGGCGCGGACGACCTCGTCCTCCTCGCCGGCGATGGTGAGCGTGCACCCGGACTCACTCGGCAAGTCCCGGCAGTCGACTACCTTCCGCATCGTTCCTCCCCCCGAGTGGGCGGCTGCGCCGTCGGAACGAACGAAGAGACCTCCCATGGCGCCGACCGTCACAACTGCCCGAAATAGTCACTCTCATCACCGAGCGTGGCATATGCCCAGTTCGATGGGAAGGCCGCTCGGGCCTCGTCCCCGTCAAGCCTCGGCCACGAACACATTGCCTTCCGCATGCCCGCGTGCACCCCGGCCGAAGCCGGGCCCTGGCCGCAGTCGGCCTCCTCCGACATATCGGACACAGAGAACTTGACGGGGCATGTCGGATTAGTTCAGTCTCTCACCAGGTAAGTGGGCACCGACACCCCGCATGCGACTGGACACCGTTCGGCATCGGTGCCGCTTTCGCCCGGCAGTCGAAAGGGCTGACCAAGCGTGGGTGTCGACCAGACGGACAACGGCATTGATGACGGTGCCGAGAATGTCGAGAAGCCGCCCGCCAAGGACAAGGCATGGCGACCTGCGCCTGACCGGCCGGGCTCGCCCGGACAACCGTCCCGCCTCGAAAGCCACAAGGCAGCCGCAGCCGCCCGTGAAGCCGCGACCGAGCAGCGGGACGAACGCGACGACAAGCAGCCCCCGCCTGCCGGGGAGAAGCCCGGCGCCGCAACTCAGGAGAAGCCCGGCCGAGCGGAGACGGACACTGCGGACCGCGAGACCCGCGACGCCGAACCCGAGTCCGGCGACCGGTCACGCGACGACCGGCCCCCGGCCGAAGCGCCGGGTGAGGACATGGGACGGCAGACGGAGCAAGACCGCCCGACCACGCAGGCAGTTGAAGACAAGGGCGAGGCCGACGCTCCCACAACAGATGACCGGCCAGGCTCGGAGCGGCCGGAGCGAGTCGCGGAGGCGGACGCCGAGGACGAGCCCGGCGATGCCCCCGCATCGGATACTCAACCGGAGCCCGAAGGCCAGCCGGAGAAGCCCTCGGGGCGGGACGTGTGGGAGGAGTTCGCGAGCAAGCCGGCGACCTATGAATTGGACGGCCGTCAGTTCGGGTTCCGTACCTGGGGCGAAGAGTTCGCGGCTCGCCGGGCGTCCCGGGAAGCGCGACAGGCCCGCGAAGCCGAGTCGCAGGATGGGCCGTCGGTCCCAGACCAGGCTTCGCCCGAAGAACCGAAGAACGCGACCGACACGGGTACGGGCCGACCCGGTGCTGAGAACCTTGGGCCAGGTACCCCCGCCGACGCCAAGGCGAAGGCGGGCGAAAAGGGCGATCCGGGAACCGGTGCCGCCGACACCGATGAGTCCGCCGAGCCCGAGACAACAGGTCAAGACGCCGCGTGGCGCGAACATGTCGACGCCATGAGAGCCAAGTGGGCCGACCTCCAATCGGAGCAGGTCCCTGACCGCGCGCCGGAAAAAGACGACCAAGGCGACGGACTCCAGCGAGAAGGCGCGAGCGACGGGGGTCTCTCCGGAGACGAACCCGGCTCATGGCGCGCGGATAGCGGTCGTTATCTGAACTATGAGGAGAACTATTCGGTTGATGGGGCTTTCGACCGCATGAGCGGGCGTGAAACAGGCATCACCGAAGGGCTCCAAGTCAAGGAAGCTGAGGTGGATGGGGCGAAGCTGGTTGGGCTTGAGTATCGCCTCAAAGGGGAAGAAAGGTTCAAGGAGAAGGTCGCGGAACAACTTGCTGCCGATCTCCGCGAAGATCCTCGCGGGGTCGCCGAATCAATTCCAGATGCATTGCGCTACACCTATCAGTTCTCCAGTGAGGACTATGTGCGTGGATATGGCGAGGTCAGGGATCGCCTTGAACGAAGTGGCTTTGAGATGGTGCAGAGTCGAAACTTTTGGGGCGAGTCAGAATATAAGGGCATCAATTCTCGCTGGCGGGCACCAGATGGCCAGTTATTTGAAGTTCAATTCCATACTCCTGAGAGCTTTGAGGCTAAACAGTTGACTCATGGTGCCTATGGGCGCATCAGGGATCCGAATGCTGATCCGCGCGAGGTTGAAAGACTTGATAACTTCCAGCAAGAAGTATCGTCCGGGATTCCGGTGCCGGAAGGCGTCCTCAATATATCGAATTACCGTAGAGAGGGGTACTGAGGCGAATGTCCGAAGAATATGTTACCTACTATGCCATTACGGGCGGCGGAAATACCGTTGACGACCCACGTGGCATCGTGCGGCGTCGCAGACCAGCGGATGGCGGCATCCTGGACGAGGCTCTCGAAAGGGATCTCGAATGGCATCGAACCGGCGTCATCGCTGAGTGGAAGCGAGGCAACTTTGCTCGGGAGCTTGAGGAGGTCAGTGAAGAGAGGGCGATGGAGATTGTCGACGCATTCCGTGCGGATGGCCCCTACTGAACGGTCCAGCAAGAGGGCGGTGATGCACCAGGACGGTCGTCCCCGCTCCATTCACTTGCGGCATGATGGGCTACTTCGCGTCCCGAGCCGGCATTACTGCTTCGTCCGCCGCCTTCAGCCGGCGTCCCGATCGGACGCCAGCCCGACGTGAGCCCCCACGTCATCGTCGCGTGCCGCCCGGAGCACGGCGTCCACCAGGCCCGGGAAGCGGGTCTCCAGATCGTCCCGCCGCAACTCCACGAAACAGCGCGTCCCCTCCTGGCGTGTTCGCGTCACCCCGGCATCGCGCAGGACGCGCAGATGATGGCTCAAGGTCGACTTCGCCACCGGCGCCCGCAACTCACCCCACCCGCGCTCACGGCCATCGGCGAGTATCCGTACGAGCCCCATCCTGATGGGGTCGCTCAGGGCACCCATCACCCCCACAAGTCCGATCTCATCCAGATCGGGGTGGTGCGCCTGCTTCATGACCCCATGCTAACTTGTTCGATGTTCGCCGAACATCGAACAAGGAAGAGTCGTGGACTTCACCGACACCGCAGTCATCGTCACCGGCGCCGGGTCGGGCATCGGACGCGCCGCCGCCCGCCTCTTCGCCGGCGCCGGCGCCCACGTGCTGGGCGTCGGACGGCGCGAGGACGCCCTCGAAGCGACCGCCGCCGACCACCCCCGAATCGCCGTCCACCCCGCCGACCTGCGCACCCCGGAAACCGCGCAAGGAGTCATCGACGCGGCCATCGCGCGATGGGGACGCCTGGACGTCCTGGTCAACAATGCCGGAGCGACCAAGATGATGCCGCTGACGGAGACCACGGCCGAAGGCATCGCGGGCCTCTTCGACCTCAACGTCACCGCACCGAGCCTGCTCGCCGGCGCCGCCCTGCCACACCTGCGCGACGCCGAGGGCACGATCGTCAACGTCTCCAGCACCTACGGCCATCGTCCGCTCCCCGGCGCCGCCCACTACGCCGCGTCCAAGGCCGCGCTCGAACACCTCACCCGAAGCTGGGCGCTCGAGCTGGCCCCCGACGGCATCCGCGTGAACGCCCTCGCCCCCGGCCCGACCGAAAGCGAGGCCCTGACCGCGGCCGGCCTTCCGCAGCCAGTGGTCGACCAGATCAAGCAGGAGGAGGCGTCCCGCATCCCCCTCGGCCGGAGAGGCGACCCCGAAGAGGTCGCGGCCTGGATCCTCCGCCTGGCCGACCCGCATACCACCTGGCTGACCGGCCAGACCCTGACCATCGACGGCGGCCTCGAACTCACCTGACGCGACCACGCATTCCGTCGCCCCGGATTCCCTCGCTTTCACACGACCGCTGCTCAGTGTGTCCAGGATTCGTGGAGGCTGCGCCAGAGGAGGCCGTTGCGGGCGGCCGGGGCCGGAACCATGATCGCGACGGCGCGCCGGGCGGTGTCGGGGTGGTGCTCCTCGTACGTGACGACGGTCAGGTCGTCGCGGTCCAGGAGCACGCGTGGTTCGAGGATCCGGATGCGCAGGCCCGGTGCGGTGCCGTGGGCCTCGTCCATGACGGTGCGCAGATCCCCGAGCGTGAGCATCGCGCCGTCCGGGTCGTACCAGGTGAAGTCCGGTGTGTGCATATCGAAGAAGCCGCCCAGGCCGGTCGCCGTCCCGCTCAGCCAGGACTCGATGAAGCGGTGGTGCTCGATGACCTCCTCGATGGCGTTCATCGGGCGGCCCACGTGCGGAGCGGGGTGAGTTCGACGCCGAAGAGCGCCTCCACCTTGTCCGGGTCGCCACCGTAGAAGTTCGCGTTCTCGGGGGCGGACAGCCAGCGGTAGGTGTCCGCGACGCCCGTCGCGGCGGCCTCGCCGATCATCGGGGTCATGAACGCCTGGAACGCGTCGGGCTCCAGCGGGACGTAGCCAACGCCGAGGGCGGACGCGAGTTCCGGGCCGGTGACGACGTCCTTGCCGCCGATGTCGACCGAGGTTCCGACGAGGTCGTCGCGGTCGAAGGCGGCGGCGGTGAGGGCGCCCAGGTCGTCGTGGGCGAGCCAGGCCACCCGGTGGCCGGGCGGGATCGGGTACGGCAGGACACCGTCGGCCGGGTGGAGGTTCTCCAGGTAGACGGGCGGACACAGCACGACGGTGGGGATGCCGGAGTCGAGCAGGGCGTCGGCCGCATCGCGCCTGGTCTCGAAGGCGGCGACGGACGTGCGGGTCGCGGGCAGCCGGTTGCCGGTGTTGAGGACGAGCCGTTCGCAGTGGCGGGCCGCGGCGATGATGTTGTCCACGTACCGTGCCACGAGGTCCCGGTCGAACACCATGGGCAGCGTCACCGACGCGCGGGACACACCCCCGAAGGCGTCCCGCACGGCCGCCGGGTCGGCGAGGTCGCCGTGCTTGCGGCTGAAGCCGCGGATGCTGTGCCCGTCCCGTTCGAGATGTTTCGCGACGGCGCCGCCTTGCGCGCCGGTCGCGCCGATCACCAGGTATGTCTCAGTCATGAGGCTCAGCGTGCCGGAGGCGGGGAGTACCTTCTATAAGTGTGAATCCTGGTCTGATTAACGATCGTCCAGCCGATCTTCTTGATGAGCTGCTCGCTCCGCTGCGGCTGGAGGGCGTGTTCGTCAGCCGCTGGGAGGCGCGGGCGCCGTGGGGGTTCCGGGGTGACCAGGAGCGCAACGCGATCCTGCACTACGTGCGGTCGGGCGAGTGCGCGATCACGATGCCCGGGTCGTCCGAGCCGGTCATGCTGGGGCCCGGCGAGCTGGCGGTCTTCCCGTACGGGACGGCGCACGAGCTGGCCGACCGGCCGGGACGCGCCACGACCCCGCTGGACCTGATGCTCCCCGGGCGTCCGGCGGGGAGCACGACAGAGGTGCGGGTGGACGGGCCCGGCGGCGTGACCGATCTGCTGTGCGGCGGCCTCCACTACGACGAGGCCGCGATGTCGCCGCTCTACCGGTCGCTGCCGGAGATCATCGTGCTCGACCGCGAGGTGCTGGCCGGCGAGCCGCTGCTGTCCGGGACGCTGGAGGGGCTGACCGAGCGGTACGGGGGACTGGCCGCGCTGCGCGCGTTCGAGCTGGTGTTCGTGCTGGCGCTGAGGGTGGCGCTGGAGCGCGTCGGCGGCATGCCGCCGGCACTGCGCGACCCGGCGGTGGGCCGGGCGCTGCTGGCGATCCAGACCCGGTACGCCGAGCCGTGGACGCTGGAGTCGCTCGCCCGGGAGGCGCGGATGTCGCGGTCGGCGTTCGCGGCGGCGTTCACCCGGCTGGTCGGCGAGGCGCCCGCCCGCCATCTGGCCGGACGGCGGATGCGGGAGGCGGCCCGGCTGCTCGCCGAGACGGCGACGCCCCTGGCGGCGATCCCCGAATTGGTCGGGTACCGCTCGTCGGTGGGCTTCCACCTGGCGTTCCGCCGCCATTCCGGCGTCCCGCCCGGCGAGTACCGCCGGTCGGAGCAGGCCATGAGAGCCAGCGTTCGATAGCTCCGCAGAGTCATCCGGAAAGTCTGGTCGGTTCGCCTCCTCCCAGGGGCGGATGCGACCGGAAGCGGTCTCAGCGAAGGTTCTGCTCGGACTGGTTCCAGAAGGCCAGGAGCGCGGCGGCCGTGGTCTCGGGGGCGTCCCAGGCGGGGGAGTGGGCGGCGCCGGGGATGACGACCTTGGACGCGTTCAGGCGCTCGGCCATCACGGCCTGCGCGGCGGGCTCCCAGGCGTCGTCGTCCTCGCCGTAGAGGACGAGGGTGCGCAGGCCCGTGCCGGCGCAGTGCTTGGCGAGTTCGTCGACGAGGTCGGGGGCGGTGAGGATCTCGTTGGACATGCAGATCAGGCCCCGCTCGGAGTTGCCGAGCGTGCGGGCCTTGATGAACGCGATGACCTCCTCCTGGAGCCCGCGCCCGGTGTAGTCGGGTTCGAGGGCGATCGACCAGATCGTCTCCATGCCGAGTTCGGGGATGGCGTCGCGCAGGGCCTTGGCCTTGTCCGCGGTCGGGCCGGTGAGGGCCGCGGGGCCCGAGCTCATCAGGGTGAACGACGCGGGGCGGACCCGGTCGGCGAGCACCGCCTCGCGGCAGACCAGACCGCCGAACGAGTGGGCGACGAGGTGCGCCGGGTCCGGGCCGAGGGCCTCCAGCAGGGCGCTGATGTCCTCGCCGAGCGCGGCCCGGGTGTAGGCGGACGCGTCGTCCGGCCCGATGGACTCGTACTGGCCGCGCATGTCGATCGACACGACCCGGCGGCCGGACGCGGCGAGGGTCTGCAGGACGGCGAGGAAGTCCTCCTTGCTGCCGGTGAGGCCGGGGACGAGGAGGGCGGGGCGGCGTTCGGGCACACCGGATCCCGGAAGGGCCTCCAGGGCGGCGAACGTGCCGCGGGAGGTCTCGATGTTCGTCCGGCGGACGCCGGGGGGCAGGGTCAGGAACCGGGGCGTACTCACGGGGAACCACACTAGTCAATGGGCGGCAACGAACACCCGTGAAAAAGTTTCGGTGGTAGCGTCGGCAGCGTGCGTCCGAAGCCTGCCATCTCCGCGCATCGCCGCGACGAAGCGGGCCTGACCGGCCTCAGCGCGGCCGCCGAGTCCGGGGCCGAGTACGTGGAGATCGACATCCGGCGGACGGGGGACGGGCGGCTCGTCGTCCACCACGACCCGGAGATCGCCGGTCTGCCGCTGAAACGGCTCGCCTACGAACGGGTTCAGGAACTGTCGCCGCGTCCCGTCCCGCTGGTCGGCGAGGCCATGCAGATCATCGCCGGCCGGGCGCGGGGGCATCTGGACCTCAAGGAACGCGGCTGCGAGCACGAGACCGTGGAGCTGGCGATCGAGGCGTTCGGGCGGGACGGCTTCGTCGTCACCACCCGCGAGGTTCTGTCGCTCGTGCAGATCAAGAGCGCCTTCCCGGGGGTGCGGACGGCCCTGTCGGTGGGACGCAACCTGTGGGAGAAGGGCGTCGCGCACGACTTCGCTCCGCTGCGGCTGATCCGCAAGGCGGGCGCCGACATGGTCGCCGTCAACCACCGGCTGGCCCGCGTCGGGGTGCTGCGCCAGTGCGGCCGCGCGGGGATCCCCGCGATGGTCTGGACGGTCAACGCCGAGCCGGTGATGCGTCGGTTCCTCGGCGACCCGCGCGTCGCCGTGCTCGTCACCGACCATGTCGACATCGCCTTGAAAGTGCGGGAAGCGCAGCCCTGAGACCGCGACTCAACCGCGAGACGACTCAACCGCGAGACCGAGCGGTGGCCTCGCGGTTGATGCTGCGCGGAACCTAGGCGCTCTGGGACGCCTCGGTGGTTCCGGTCGTCGGCTTGCCGGCGCGGGTGCGGCGGCGGCTCCTGCTGCGCTTGCGTTCCGTGGCGACCGCATCGACGACGTTGTCGTCCGCGGTGGCCTCCTTGTGCGGGGCCGGCCCCCCACGGCCCCCGGCGTCGGCCTCCGTCGCGGTGGCCTCCACGGGCTTGCCCGCGCGGGTGCGGGTCCGGTTGCCCTTGCGGCGCCGCGGCCGCGGTCGCTCCCGCTCCCGGTCCCGGTCGTGGTCCCGGCCGCGGTCATGGCTGCGGGTCTTGCCCGTCTCGCCGATGTCCTCGAGCTCCTCCGCGTCCAGCCCGGCGCGGCCGTGCCGCTTGTCCTTCGGCAGCTTGCCCTTCGTGCCCTCGGGGATGCCGAGGACCGAGAAGAAGTGCGGGGACGTGGAGTAGGTCTCCTCCGGTGTGGCGAACGGCAGGTCGAGCGTGCTGTTGATCAGCTTCCACCGGGTGAGGTCGGACCAGTCGACGAACGTGACGGCGACGCCCTCCTTGCCCGCGCGGCCCGTCCGGCCGATGCGGTGCACGTAGGTGTCGGCGCTGTCGGGGCACTCGTAGTTGACGACATGGGTGACGTCGTCGACGTCGAGTCCGCGGGCCGCGACGTCGGTGGCGACCAGCACGCCGATCTTGCCGTTGCGGAAGGCGCGGAGCGCCCGCTCGCGCTGGCTCTGACCGAGATCCCCGTGGACGGCGGCGGCGTCGAAGCCCCGCTGCGCCAGATCGGCGGCGACCCGGTCGCAGGCCCGCTTGGTCTGGCAGAAGATCATGGTCAGCCCGCGGCTCTCGGCCTGCAGGAGACGCGCGATCATCTCCGGCTTGTCCATCTGGTGGGCCTGGAAGACGTGCTGGACGACCTGCGGCGTCGCGTCCGACTCGGTGTGCGACTCGGCCCGCACATTGGTGGGACGGGTCAGGTAGCGGCGCGACAGTGCGACGATCTCGCCCGGCATGGTCGCCGAGAACATCATCGTCTGCCGCTTCGCCGGGATCCGGTCGATGATCCGCTCGATGTCCGGCAGGAAGCCGAGGTCGAGCATCCGGTCGGCCTCGTCCAGCACCAGGATCCCGACCTGCGACAGGTCGAGGTGCTTCTGCTTGACGAGGTCGAGCAGACGGCCCGGGGTGCCGACGACGACGTCGACGCCCTCGCGGAGCGCCTCGATCTGCGGCTCGTACGCGCGGCCGCCGTAGACCGACAGGACGCGGCTGCCGAGCTTGCCGCCGGCGACCAGCAGATCGTCCGTCACCTGGAGGGCCAGCTCGCGGGTCGGCGCCACGACGAGCGCCTGCGGCGCACGGCCGCCGTGCTCGATGCGCTGCAGCAGCGCGGCCCCGAACGCGAGGGTCTTGCCGGTGCCCGTGCGGGCCTGGCCGATGATGTCGTGTCCGCCCAGCGCGATCGGCAGGGCGAGCTCCTGGATGGGGAACGCTTCGACGATGCCCTCTGCTTCGAGGGCATCTGCTATCTCGGGTACGACCCCGAGTTCACGAAAGGTAGTCAGGGCTTTCAGCCTCCAATATGCGGGGTCTCCGCTCCCGGGTGCGGCGCGGCTCGCCGGAGGGCGCGGCCGTGTGGCACGCCCGCCGATCGTTTCCTTTGGCCGCGCGCTCGCGCGGGAGGGACCAGCCGTTGATCAAAATCCGTCGGCGACCGCAGTCAGGGGTTGAAAGCAGTCACTCGCTGTGGCTGCGTGCGGTCACACTCCGCGACGCAGTGTACCGACCGTTGATTACATACACCAATAGCCGATCACAGGACTCAACGTTTCCCACGTTTTCATCTATTCCATGCCCTGCTCGCCAGGGAGTATCCGCCGTCGGCGGAACCCGTCGGACGGCCCGTCGAGGGGCCTGTCAGGACGGCCACATCCGGACATCGGTGCCCGGGAACGGGGGAAGCCCCCGCCTGCAGGTGGCGGGGGCTTCCGGCCCGGTGGGGCCCGCGCTTGGTCGCGGTCGGTGCGGTCCGGCGGTGCCGTCCGGCGGTGCTGTCCGGCGGTCAGAAGGTGCCGCGGCGGCCGGGGCGCCAGCCGTGGCGCCGGCCTCGGCGGCCGTCGCCGCGGGTGTTCAGCGAGGTGAGCGCCGCCACCCCGAGCGCTGCGATCACCACGGCGAACACGACGGCGATCAGCGTGCCGGCGCCGAGTGCGTCGGCGATGACTCCGCCGACGACGGCGCCGGCGATCCCGACGAGGATCGTGAGCAGGACACCGATCGGGTTGCGTCCGGGGACGACTAGCCGTGCCAGGGCTCCGATGACGGCACCGACGACGATGAACCAGAGGATCGTCGTGAGCATGTCGATCATCCATTCCTTTCCGTGGGGCCCGGGGGCCCGTGGTCGGAGATCGATATGCCCGCTGTGCCGGAATGAAACAAAAAGCCGGTCAAGGCCCGGTGGAACGGGGTAAACCCGTGCTCACGCGTACTGGGAGCCGAAACCCACGTTGCGCTGCTCGTCCTCGGAGATCTCCAGGTAGCCGACCCGTTCGGCCGGGACGACGATCCGGCCGGCGCGGCGGTCCTGGAGCACGAAAACCCCGCGCGGCTCGGACAGCGCGTCAGCCAGCGCCTCCTGGACCTCGTCGGCCGACTGCCCGGTGTCTACCACGAGTTCCTTGGGAACGTTCTGCACACCGATGCGAACCTGCACGCGATGCTCCCGTCGTCCATCGACGTCCCGCCGACCACCGGCGGGCTCTTCTCCCGATGGTCGCACGGAGATCGTCCGACGCGCCGTCAACGGCGTTCGGCCGAGGGTGAAACCCCGGCTCGGAGGCGCCCCACGCCGCCGAGGCCCGGCCCCGTCAGGTGGACTCGGTGGAGAGGGGGAAGCCGGAGATGCCGCGCCAGGCCAGCCGCGCGATGATCTTCTCGGCGGTGTCCTTCGGGATCGCCCGGTGCTGCGACAGCCAGAAGCGGGCGCTGACCTCGGCCATGCCCACCAGGCCCATGCCGAGCAGGTGCGCCTCCTCGGCCGGGGCGTTGGTGTCCTCGGCGATGACCTGGGCGATCATCTCGGCGCACTGCTGGTTCGCGCGGTCGACGCGCGCCCGCACGGGCGCGACGTTGCGCAGGTCGGACTCGAAGACGAGGCGGTACGCCTCGCCGTCGCCGGCCACGAAGTCGTAGAAGGCCCGCATGCTCGCCTGGACGCGCAGTTTGTTGTCCGAGGTGGAATCGAGGGCGTCGCGGACGATCTTCACCAGGGCCTCGGCGTGCTCGTCCAGCAGGGCCAGGTACAGCTCCAGCTTGCCCGGGAAATGCTGGTAGAGCACGGGTTTGCTGACGCCTGCGCGCTCGGCGATCTCGTCCATCGCCGCCGCGTGGTACCCCTGCGCGACGAACACCTCTTGGGCCGCGCCGAGCAGTTGCCTGCGGCGCGCCAGTCGCGGCAGCCTCGTGCCGCGGGGGCGTGCGTCCGGGGTCGCGGTCACCACACTCTCCGATCAACGATCGTTGCGGCGGTCGGGGTGTCCGCCGCTCAGGAACAACCTCATCATCCTACGTGCGAGTAACTCCGCCGGTCACGGCCGAAGCACCTCGACGTTCCTCACTCGGGTCAGTGTATTTCCGGTGAAGACCCCGGGCATCCACCGCGGCGCCTTCCGGAAACCTTGCCGACCGTCACGGAGACCAGCGGGACCGGCGGTGCGGGGCCCGGCCGGTGTCACCGGTAGTCGTCCTCGTCGAGCGGCACCTCGAACCGCTGCTCGACCACGTCCGCCTCGTTGACGTCGTCCGGCATCTGCGCGTACCACTCGCGGGGCCGCTCCTCCTCTTCGTCGAGCGCGG
Source organism: Spirillospora sp. NPDC048824 (assembly GCF_043198455.1). Lineage (NCBI taxonomy): Bacteria > Bacillati > Actinomycetota > Actinomycetes > Streptosporangiales > Thermomonosporaceae > Spirillospora > Spirillospora sp. NPDC048824. The sequence goes on from NZ_JBICUS010000019.1 coordinate 103,899, forward strand.
CCCGCTGCTCGGCGGCATCGGCCTCGTCGGCCTCGCTCGCGCCGTCGGGTGCGGGCTGTTCCAGGTCGTCGGTCTCGCTCATCACGCGTCCTCCTCATGCGTCCTTTTCACGAACGGCTGCCTCACAGGTTCGCGGCCAGTTCCCGAAGCGGCGCCTCGACGGATTCGCCATAGGTCGGGAACGCGTGGACGACGTCGGTGAGCAGGCTCAGCGGCGTCTCCGCACGGATGGCCAGCGCGATCTCGCTCATCCACTCCTCGGCGTAGAGTCCGGCCGCGGCGGCGCCGACCAGCAGCCCGCGGGACCGGTCGGCGTACAGTTCCACCCGGCCGCGTTCGTCGGCCTCGACCGCCGCCCGGGCCGTCGCGGCGAGGTCGTACCCGGCGGTGTGGAGGTCTATGCCGAGTTCGGCGGCCTGCCTGGGCGAGATCCCCACGGAGTAGACGGTGGGCGTGGTGTAGACGACGCGGGGGACGGCGCGGTAGTCGGCCTCGCGGCGCCGCCCGAGGAGGTTGGACAGCGCCACCTGCGCCTGGTAGCGCGCGGCGTGGGTGGTGCGGGCGACCCCGGTGACGTCCCCCGCCGCCCAGACCCGGCCCGAGCCGGACGGCACCCGGCACGTCTCGTCCACCGGTATCCCGTGCCCCGGCGCGAGGGCGACGCCGAGGTTCTCCAGCCCGATCCCCTCGACGCGGGGACGGCGGCCGGCGGCGACGAGGACGCGGTCGGCGTCGAGCGTCCCGCCGTCCGACAGCCACACCCGCAGCCCGGTGTCCTTGCGTCCGGCATGACCGGCGCCGGCGCCGAGCCGCAGGTCGACGCCCATCCGGCGCAGCGCGTCGGCGAGCACCTCCCCGGCGAACGGAGCCTCCGCGGCCAGCAGCCGCCCGGACGCCTCGACGACCGACACCTGCGACCCGAACGACGCGTACACCTGCGCCATCTCGCAGCCGACCGGGCCGCCGCCGAGGATCACCAGCCGGCGCGGCAGGTCGGGCACCGACAGCGCCTCGTCGCTCGTCCACAGCGGGACGTCGGCGAGGCCGTCGACGGGCGGGACCACCGGCTCGCTGCCGGTGCAGACGACGAGGTCGTCGAAGCCGTGCCCGGCCCCGTCCACCTCGATCAGGCCCGGTTCGGCGACGTGACCCCGGCCGCGCAGGACGGTCACCCCGGCCTCGGCCATCCGCGCGACGGCGGAGTCGTCGCCGCGGTGCCCGGCCAGCGCGTCGCGCCGGGCCAGGGCCATCTCCCACGTCTCACCGCGCCGCGCCGACAGCAGCAGCGACTTGGACGGCACGCACGCGAAGTACGGCGACTCCCCGCCGACCAGGCGTTTTTCGACGAGCGCGACGTCTCTGCCCGCGCGGGCGAGACCGGACGCCACCAGTTCCCCGGCCGTCCCCCCGCCCAGCACGACGGCGTCGTAGTGGTGGTTGTCCGCCAACTGTTCATCCTTCCGGCCCGTGTCCCCGCGACCCATGGTGACGGAAGCCGGCGCCGGAGAGTGCCTATTCGAACACATAGAGCACGCGGATGTGGCAGCGGGTGAGCCAGGGCCGGGCGGGTCAGGGGAGCGGCCGGTGTTCCGTCAGCAGCGGCTCCAGGAGGTCGCCGTGCTTGTCGACGCGGCCGAGGACGTCGCCGGGGGTGAACACCAGGTCTGCGGCGTCCTCGCAGGACTCCAGCTCGTCCCAGGTGATGGGGGTCGAGACGGACGGGCGGCTCGCGGCGCGCAGCGAGTAGGGGGCGACGGTCGTCTTCGCGGGGTTGTTCTGGCTCCAGTCGACGAAGATCTTGCCCTTGCGCAGCCGTTTCTCCATCTTCGCGACGACCAGCCGGGGACGCTCCTCGGCGAGCCGCTGCGCGGCGGCCTTGGCGTACTCCGACGTCCGCTCCGCCTCGTTGGGCGCCTCGACCGGGACGTACAGGTGCAGCCCCTTCTTGCCGCTCGTCTTCGGGTACGACTCCAGGCCGTCCTCGGCGAGCACGTCGCGGAGCAGCGCCGCCACCTCGCACGCCTCCACGATGGTGGCGGGCGGACCCGGGTCCAGGTCGAAGACGACCAGATCGGGGGTGTGCACCTTGCCGCGCGGCCCGACCTTCCACTGAGGGACGTGCAGTTCCAGCGCGGCGAGGTTGGCGCACCACACGAGCGTGGGCAGGTCGTCGACGACGACGAAGTCGAGTGTGTCGCGTCCCGTGGAGCTGCCGGGAGTGGGGATCGTCGCGGTCCGCACCCAGTCAGGGGTGTGGGACGGCGCGTTCTTCTCGAAGAACTTCCCGCCGTCCACCCCGTCCGGAAACCGGATCCGGGTCGCGGCACGGTCCTTCAGATGCGGCAGCATCACCGGGGCTATGCGGGCGTAGTAGTCGATGACCTCGCCCTTGGTGAACTCGGGGTAGAGGTCCTTGTCGAGGTTGGACAGCGAGAGCTGCCGCCCGTCGACCTCCACGGTCGTCCTCTTACCGGCCACGGGTCCTCCAGGCGCTACTGCTCACTGGTGACCTCCAGGGGGTCCTTGTCGTCGCGGAGGCCGCGCCAGGAGGGGAAGCGCAGGCGGCCGTCCCGGGTGCGCGCGCTGTAGGCGACCTCCCCGACGAGTTGTGGCTCAACCCATTGGGCGTCACGGGCGAACTCACGCGGGACGGGCTCGTCGTAGGGGCTGGTGGGGCGTCGCAGGGGCCACAGCGTCTCGTACAGCTCGTCCAGGGCCCGGTCGGTGAAGCCGGTGCCGACGTGCCCGACGAAGCCCAGCAGCCCTTTGACGTCGTACTCGCCGAGGAGCAGCGAGCCGACGCCGCCTTCACGCCGCCCCTTGCCGGGTTTCCAGCCGCAGACGATGACCTCGCGCGTCATGAAGTTCTTGACTTTGAGCCAGAAGTCGACGCGCCGGCCTGGGCGGTACGGGGAGTCGAGGCGTTTGGCGAGCAGCCCCTCAAGGTGCTGCTCCCGGGTGAAGTCGAGTAACTCGTTCACCTGCGCGGTGTCGCCGCCGTGCAGGTACGGGGGGACCTCCACCGGGCCGGTTCCGGCCAGGTCCAGTTCGTCCAGCAGTGTGCGGCGGTCGGCGTACGGCATGTCGTACAGGACGTGCCCGTCCAGGAACAGCAGGTCGAAGACCACGTACCTGACGGGGACCTCCCGGATCAGCCTGGGGTCGGGGTGGGTCACGTGCATGCGGCGCTGGAGGCGTTCGAAGCTGGGCCGTCCCTCCTCGAAGGCGACGACCTCACCGTCGAGGACGACGTCATGGTGGGGGAGGAGGTCGGCGAGGGCGGACAGCTCCGGGTAGCGGCTCGTGACATCGTTGCCGCGCCGCCCCGCGGCCTGGACGCCGTCGGCGGAGACGTGCGACAGGACGCGGACGCCGTCCCATTTCAGCTCCAGTCCCCACTGCTCGCCGTCGGGGGGAAGGGTCCCGGTGGCGGCCATCATCGGGTCAACGGGCCACGGCATGGTCATACCGCCGTCTTACCCGGTCCGGCCCCGCAGAAAAGGATCAAGGGTCCGTTCTGGCGCAAATCGAACGAGGTTGCGACGCTATGAGCGGGAAACATGCCGGGCCGGAACGTGGTGGGTTGTCGGAACGTGGTGGGTTGTCGGAACGTCGCGGGTAGGGGCAGGTCATGCGCAGTATCTGGAAGGGCGCCATCTCGTTCGGGCTGGTGACGATCCCGGTGAAGCTGTATTCGGCGACCGAGCAGAGGGACGTCAGCTTCCATCAGGTTCACCGGGAGGACGGGGCGCGCATCAAGTACAAGCGGGTGTGCACCGCCGACGGCGAGGAGGTGCCGTACTCCGACATCGCCAAGGGGTACGAACTGCCGAGCGGCGAGATGGTGATCCTCACCGACGAGGACTTCGCCGACCTGCCGCTGACGTCCAGCCGCCGGATCGACGTCCTGCAGTTCGTGGAGGCGGAGGAGGTCGACCCGATCTACTTCGCGAAGTCGTACTACCTGGAGCCCGACGCGCAGGGCGCCAAGCCGTACGTGCTGCTGCGGGACGCGCTGGAGAACTCGGGCCAGGTCGCCATCGTCAAGATCGCGATCCGGCAGCGGGAGTCGCTGGCGACGCTGCGGGTCCGGCAGGGCGTGTTCGTGCTGGAGACGATGCTCTGGCCGGACGAGGTCCGCGCGGCCGACTTCCCGTTCCTGGACGAGGACATCGAGATCCGCAAGCAGGAACTGTCGATGGCGACCTCGCTGATCGAGTCGATGGAGGGGGAGTTCGACCCGTCGGAGTACAAGGACGCCTACCGGGAGGCCCTCCAGTCGGTGATCGACGCCAAGGTCGAGGGCCGCGAGGTTGCGCGGCCCGCCGAGGGGGCCGAGGAGGAGCCCGCCGCCGACCTGCTCAGCGCGCTGCGCGCGAGCGTCGAGGCGGCGAAGAAGAGCCGCGGCGACAAGGACGGCAAGGCCGCGTCCGGCAAGGGGGAGGCGGAGAAGAAGCCCGCCGCGCGCAAGTCGCCGAAGTCGGGCCAGAAGAAGGAGCCGGCGAAGAGCCGCAGCCGCAAGTCGGCCTGACCACCCTGCCCGCACCGGAGCACGAACCGGCCCGCCGCCCGGCGACCTTCCACGGCCGGCGGGCTCGCGACCTAGTTGTCGCGGCGGGCGGTGAGGACGCGGGCGAGCGCGGTGGCGGCGGCGGACGGGTCGGCGACCGGCGCGATGCGCTCGCCCCAGCCGTAGAAGTACGACCAGCTGTCGTCCGACCGCTCCCGGGCGGCGATGACGTTCTCGTTCATCGCCCGCGTCCGCGGGTCGGCGACGATCGCGGAGGGCCACCGGTCGGCGGGGGCGGCGACCTCGACGGCCCAGCCGCGGGAGCGCAGTTCGTCGGTCAGGCGCTCCAGGTGCCCGAGTGCCGTCTCGGCGTCGCTGATCACTTGCGTGGACATGCTGCCTCCAAGGGAACGTCCCGTTAACGCGATGGGGGTCGCCGGGGGCCGTGCCGTGGGGCGTGTCACGCGAGGGTGCCGCCGGTGGGACGACGCTGTGCCGCCGGTCGAATGACGTTCAGTCTTCCGGTGGGTGAGGAAGACCACAAGCGGTTTGCGCGCATTGGCGGCCGGCGCGTCGCACGCGCCGGCCGCCGGAAGGGGGGCGGGGGTCAGCCCACGGGCTCCAGCTCCGGCCGGGACGGCGGCGCGGGCGAATCGCCCTCGCGGATGCCGTACCGGCGGTAGAGCCTGGCGAGCGGGCCCGGCGCCCACCAGTTCGCGCGGCCCAGCAGCCGCATCGTCGCGGGCACCAGCAGCGCCCGGACGATCGTCGCGTCCAGCAGGATCGCGATGGCCATCCCGACGCCGGTCATCTTGATGAACGTGATGCCCGAGGTCGCGAAAGCGCCGATCACGACGATGAACAGCACGGCGGCGCTGGTGATGATGGCGCCGGTGCGCTGGACGCCGGCGGCGACCGCCGCGGTGTTGTCGCCGGTCAAGTCGTACTGCTCGCGGACCCGCGACAGCAGGAACACCTCGTAGTCCATCGAGATGCCGAACAGCATGGCCAGCATCAGGATCGGCATCGCCGGGGAGATCGTGCCGGTCGCGGTGAAGTTCAGCAGCCCGGACAGATGCCCGTCCTGGAAGATCAGCACGACCGCGCCGAACGTGGCCGACAGCGACAGGACGTTCATCACGATCGCCTTCAGCGGCAGCAGGAGCGATCCGAACGCCAGGAACAGCAGGGCGAACGTCGCGCCGCCGACGAGCACGGCCAGCCAGGGCAGCGTCGAGCCGATGCTGCCGAGCTGGTCGACGACTCCGGCGGTGGCGCCGCCGACGTGCGACTGCGCACCGGGCGGTGCCGGGACGTCCCTGACGTCCTGGACGAGGTCGCGGGCGGCGCCGGAGTTGGGGTCGGCGTCGTAGCGCAGCGCGATCCGCGTCGTGGTGCCCTCGGCGCCGGTCACCGTCGCGTCCGTGACCCCGGGCAGCGCGGCCAGGCGGTCCCCGTACGCCTGGACCGCGGCCCGGTCGGACGTCCCCGTCACCACGGCCTCGATCGGGCTCGTGGCGTTGCGCGGGAACCGCGTCTCCAGCGTCTCGGCGACGACGCGGGCGTCGGCGCCGTCCGGCATGACCCTCGCGTCCACGCCGCCCCAGTCGATGCGCAGGAACGGGCCGCCGAGCGAGAGGAGAAGCGCCACGGTCGCGACGATGTAGATCAGCGGCCGGCGCATGACGCTGTGCGCCACCCGCCCCCACCAGCCGTCGACGCGGCTCTCGGAAGTCCTCTCCCCGCCGTTCTTTCCGCGCCGCCGGACCGACAGCGCGTTCACCTTCGGGCCGAGCGCGGCCAGCAGCGCGGGCAGCACGGTCAGCGCCCCGACCATGCAGACGACCACGGTCGCGATCCCGCCGTAGCCCATCGACACGAGGAACTTCTGGTCGAACAGCAGCAGCCCGGACAGCGACACCGCGACGGTCACGCCGGAGACCGCGACGGTGCGTCCGGCGGTGGCCATCGTCGCGGCGAGGGCGTCCTCGGCCGTGTGGCCGTCGCGCCGGATCTCCTCCCGGAACCGGCTCACCATGAACAGCCCGTAGTCGATGGCGAGGCCGAGCCCGAGGAACGTGGTGATGTTCACCGCGAAGATCGACACGTCGGTGACGTAGGTGAGGACGTGCAGCGCGGTGAACGAGCCGAGGATGGCGAGGCCGCCGACCAGCAGCGGCAGGCTCGCCGACACCAGCCCGCCGAAGATCAGCACGAGCAGCACCAGCAGCACGGGGATGGCCATGGCCTCGGCGCGCCCGATGTCGGACGAGACGCGCTCGTTGATCGCGGTCTCGGTGGCGACGTCCCCGCCGGCCTTGGCGGTGAGGCCGCCGCCGACCTCGGTGAGGTCGTCCCGGATCGACTCGTAGGCGCCGTCCCTCGCCTCCTGGTCGGCGCCGGCGAGTTCCAGGACGGCGTAGGTGGCGGTGTGGTCGCGGCTGACGAACTGCGGCGACCCGGTCGTCCAGTACGTGGCGGTGGCGGCGACCTTGTCCGCCGGCAACCCGGCCAGCGCCTGCTCGACCGAAGCCCGGAACGCCGGGTCGTCCACGGTCGTCCCGCCCTGGTAGAGGATCACGACGTCCGCCGCGTCCCGTCCGAGGTCGCGTTCGGCGATCTGTGCCGCCTTCGCGCTCTCACTGCCCGGTGTGTCGAATCCGCCGGACGAGGTCAGCGCGCCGAAGACGCCCGTCCCCCACACGCCGGCGAAGACCAGTGCCGCGCCCGCCACCGCGAGGACCCACCGGCGGCGCCTGTGGACCCATCGGCCCCATCGATCGAACATCGTGCTCTCCCCTGTCCAGTGACATCCGTGAGCTTCAGTGAATGCCGTTTACTGCGAACGGCGTTAACATTGCATACGATGTTCGCTTTAGTCAAGGCCGTTTCTGGGGAATCATGCGGGGACGGCCGGACGCGGGCCGACGAGGCCGGCAGGGACCAGAAAGAGGGCGGCGTAGTGGGAACACGGCGTGATCGGCTGCGCGCTGCGACGGTCAAGGAGATCTCCGAGACCGCCCGGCGGATCCTCGTCAAGGAGGGCCCCGAGGCGGTGACGCTCCGGGCGATCGCCCGGGACATGGGGATGACCGCGCCGGCGCTCTACCGCTACTTCGGCAGCCACGGCGAGCTGCTGCGGCACCTCGTCGGCGACCTCTTCACCGAGCTGACGGGCGAACTGCACGCCTCGATGGAGGCCGTCCCGCCCGGCGACCTGAGCCGCAAGCTCCTGGAGGTGTCACGCAGGTTCCGCCGCTGGGCGCTGGCGCACCCCCGCGAGTACGCGCTGCTGTTCGGCGCCCCCGTGCGCGGCGCCGGCCACCGGGAGGAGAGCGACTTCGCCGAGGAGTGCGCCCGCAGATTCGGCTGGACGTTCATGGCCCTGTTCCTGGAGCTGTGGAACAAGAAGCCGTTCCCCATCGCGTCCGACGACGAGATCGACCCCGCCCTGCGCCCGCAACTCGCCCGCTACCGCGACGAGGTCGCCGGCGTCGACCTGCCGCTCGGGGTGATCCAGCAGTTCCTCAAGTGCTGGATCAGGTTGCAGGGCGGCGTCAGCCTCGACGTCTTCGGCCACCTGGAGTTCGCCCTCGACGACGCCGAGCCCATGTTCGAGCTGATGCTCGCCGAGATAGTCCCGTCGCTCGGTCTCACCTACACCCCGCCCGCCCGCGACTGAGCGAACGCCCGCGACTGAGCGGGCGCCCGCGGACCCCGCCACCGACACGCGCCGCGGATTACCATCGACTGGTGATCACATGGCGGCGCGTCACCGAGGACGACTTCCCGCTGCTCGGCCGCTGGCTGCGGCAACCGTACGTGGCGCGCTGGTGGAACCACGACACCTCACCCGAAGGCGTCGCACGCGACTTCGGCGCCTCGGCCCGGGGAGAGGAACCCTCCGAAGACTGGCTGGCACTTGTGGACGGACGCCCGTTCGGCCTGGTCCAACGCTGCCGCCTGGCCGACTACCCCGAATACCTGGACGAACTGGCTCCGGTGGTGACCGTCCCGGAGGGAGCGGCGAGCATCGACTACCTGATCGGCGAACCGGACCTCGTCGGACGCGGCCACGGGACGCGGATGATCCGGGCGATGATCGAGCGGACCTGGCACGACTACCCGGACGCGACCTGCGTGATCGTGCCGGTCGTGGCGGCCAACCGCGCGTCCTGGCGGGCCCTGGAGAAGGCCGGACTGCGACGCGTGGCCGAAGGCGACCTCACCCCGGACAACCCCATCGACGACCCCGCCCACGTCATCTACCGCATCGACAGGGACGATCGCCGGCGTTCATCGGCCGCACCCCTTGAGGCCCAGTCCCCCTAGAAGACCTTTGTTCAAACGCATTGTTCTGCCGCCTGGGTGAACTCGCCGGGGTGCTCGCTGGGCAGGTCGTCCCACCGCAGCTGCCACGTTTGTGTCGAGGCATTGGTCCATGACCCGCCCGGGAGGGTCCGGCGCTGTAGCCCCGTGGCGTGGGCGACCGGCCTCTGCGTCCGGCGGTGTCTCCTGTCCGAAGCACACGGAAGGAGAAGCCTGAACACTGCTGTCCACCAGCCAGCTTATATAGATTTTTGTATAATCAGAGCGTGAGCATGCCATGGCGTATCGAGATCGAACCAGAGGTTCGGCAGTGGTTGGAACTCCTCAGTGACCGGCACTACGACAAGGCTGAACGGGCGGCCGACATGCTCGCATCACAGCCGACCACACTCGGCGAGCCGTACTCGCGGCACCTCGGCGGCAAGGTGCGGGAGTTACGCTTCGTCCTGGACGGCGACTGTGTCCGCATCACCTACTGGCTCGGCCCGCAGCAACGAATCGTGTTGCTTACGGTGTTCCGCAAGACCCGGCAACGCGAAGGAACGGAGATCGAACGGGCCCGACATGCGCAGAAGGTGTGTGAAACCGAGCACGACCCTGCCGAGCACACCTACGACAGGAGCAAGGAGGAAGCGTCGTGAATCACTCGCAGTGGAAGACCCGCCAGACCAAGAGGCTCCTGGGCGAGGAGGTCGAAGAATCCTCTGCCTACGTCGAGGCGGGACACGCCTTGGCGCTCGGCCAGGCCGTCCACGACCGCCGCGTCGCACTCGGCCTCTCCCAGACCGACCTGGCTCACCGCGCGCACATGACCCAGCCCCAGATCTCGAATATCGAAGGCGGTGATTCCGTACCGACCCTGGCCTTGCTCACTCGACTCGCCGGCGCACTCGACGCTTCCTTGACCATCCGGCTCGACAACGGCGACTCCACCTTCGTTTTCACGCCCCACCAAGAGTCTGGCCCCGGAGCGTCGTCCAGACACGGCCGCACCTCCGCCGCATGACCTGGTCCCCGCGGCGCCGGGACTGTTCGGGCATTCACGGCGTGGTTCCGGGGTAGTCGCCCAGGTGAAGAAGCCGAACTCGTCGTTGCGGACGCCGGCGAGGAAGGCTTCCCATTCGGCGCGGGTGTAGAGGATGACTTCGGCGCGGGGACGATGGCCGTGTCGGATGGCTACGCGGTCGGTGCCGTCCGTGGGGGGGCGGGTGATTCGATGTATATAAGTGGTGGTCGGGCACATGGCGCACCTGGACGGTTGTACCGGCGGGGATGTACACCGCCGACCCATCGCAACCGTCCAGGTCGGGAAATGCGAACAGCAGAAGGTGGCCGTCGCGGGGCAATGGGAGGTTCGTCGCCTCCTCGGGCAGGGCCGCGAGATCGATGGTCGCGATGAGGTGCTCGGGGAGGTCCCCGTCCAACGCGGCAACGCGGAGATCGGGCGGAAGCATCACCGGACCTCCGAGGCGGCCCACAGGCGGCCCTTCCGCCTTTGTCGTCAGATTGACGCGCCGGCGGGCCAATTCCAGCCACCGCTCCACGTCCTCGGACGGAATCCCGGATTCGAGCGCCGCGCTGCGGAAGCGGTCCAGCTTCTCCCGAAGTGCCAGGGGCAACGTGCCTGCCGTACTTCTCGCGTTCTCCGCGGTGCCGGGTTCTGTGCTGCGTCCGCCGGATCCGGCCGGTGAACCCTCGGACTTGTCGGGCAAGAGGTGCTCCAATGGGTCGTTCCAGTCGATGCGCTCGCCCCGCCCATCCGACTGGACCGGCGGACACGGGGGCACTCTCGCACATGGATCCGACGATCGCCGGACGGCGGCGCCCATGCCCCACCTGCGGTGCTCCTGACGTCTGGGCGGGGCTGCTACGCCGCAGTTGCCTCGGCGTCGGGCGTGTAGCCGCTGGTGCGCCAGGCTCTATGGCGCGTGTTCGCGCCCGGTTTGTGATCTTGCCGTCATAAGCTCCCCGTGTGACGATGCCACCTGACACTGACGACGTTTCTGAACCCGCGATTCCCGCCCCGCCCACCGAGCTCACCCGGACGAACCGGTTGGCGATCATCGCGCTGGTCACCGGTGCCGCCGGCCTGGTGGCGTTCGCAGTCGGCTTCGCCGTCGCCGCGCTCGTCCAAGCGGGCCGGCGTGGTGAGAAGGGGCGGGGGCTCGCCGTCGCCGCCCTGGCGGTGTCCGGCGTCTGGCTTGTCGCGGCGACGTTTCTACTGATCGCCGCCGGCGGAGACGACGACGAGGAGGCCTCTGCTCGAGAAGTGGAGGGGCCACGGGCTTCGGCCCTGGCGGACGAGGACTGCTTCACCGACTTCCGGCAGGCGGGAACGAAGTTCTTCGCGCGAGCCGTGCCGTGCACGAGTTCTCACCAGGGAGAGGTCGTCGCCAAGCCGGACCTGCCCATCCTTGACTACCCCGGTGATGGGCGGCTGGCCGCAGAGGGGGAGAAGGCGTGCCGGGTTCAGGCGTCGTCGCTGTACGCGGCCGGCCGTGACGACGAGTTCACCTTGGTCGTCGCCCGTCCGGACAAGAAGGCGTGGGACAGCGGCGAGCGGGCCGTGACGTGTCTCCTGCGCTACACCGGAGGGCCGAAGAACTTCCGGCTCCAGGGGGTTTGGCATTCCCTGTCCTTGCTGGTCACGGGCCAGTGTGTTGGAACTTGGAGGGATACGGGTGTGGTGGACGTCGTCGAGTGCACGAAGAAGCACGAGGTCCAGGTTTTCGCGAGGCTCACACTGAAGGGCAAGAAGGCTCCCGACCAGGTGAAGGTCTACGCCCGTTGTGCCGAGCGGGCACGGCGTATCTTCGGTCGGAACCCGCCGGCGCATCTGCTGCTGCGCATCGGTGGGCCCAACCTGCGGGAGTGGGGGAGCGGGGAGAAGTATGCCGTCTGCCTGGTCGCCGACAAGAACGGCCCACTCACCCGCTCAGTGATCCCGAAGTGAGGACGGGTTGGCTGCGGCACTCATCCTGCGGGCCTCGCCCGAGGTTGCGGTGTCAGCCGACCGGCTTGTGGACGGCGGCGGACAGCGGCGTAGGCCGCCGTCTCGGCGGCAAGGTGTGGCACCCGACGTCGGGGCCGGCTGCAGTGCGGCGTGCATGCCAGCGGTCTGGGCGGCGAGCACCTCGATCGCCTCGACGAAACAGCGGTGGGCGGTTGCCTCGATACCCGGTCGTCACCGCCGAGCAGAGCCGTGTCGGTCCGGTCCTGAACCGCCGTAGCACCAGCACCGCCTCTCATAAACAGGTCAGCATCCTGATCGCCTTTACGCACTCAGAGGCTTGTTTGTGACATGGAAAGCTTCCTTGTCCGGATCGGTTTCGATGAGATGCCCTCAGTCAATCGTGGCGTCTTCTGCGGTTGACGGCGGAAAACCTATGTGGTCCGACCTCTGATCGCCCTTTCCGGATGCCCAGTATCCTCCGAAATACAGGACCGCAATTCTGCTCCGCGTGCGCAAGGTCACTGAGTGTTGAGCGGAGGTATCAAGAGCCCAGGGCAGGCGATCAAGCGCTTTGGTATATCCCTTCGAAAACCGTGAGGTAGATCACAAAAGGTAGATCATCAGCTGGTCTTCTCGGCAGCCGGCCGGCGAGTTACCTTTAAGCGGTTAACAACCCTTCACGCCTTGGGATTCACATGGGTCGCGGTGTGGCATGCCGGTCTACATCGGTTTCTCGTTCGTTGTTGTGGCGGCGCCCCGCCTGGTTGGCCCGTGTTCTGGCATTGGTGTTGGTCGCCGGATTCCTGCAGGTTCCGGCCGGGTTAGTGATGCGGGAGCCCGCAGCTCACGCTGATGAGCCGAGAGTCGAGGCGAGCGAGAAGGAGGCTCTTGCCACGGCCAAACAGACCGGTGAAGCGGTGGAGATCGCCTCCCGGCGTGGCGAGACCCGGACTGTACGGGCCCTGCCGAACGGCCGTATCGAGATCGAACAGCGTGTGCAGCCTATTCGTGCACGTCAAGGCGGTGAATGGGTCGATATTGATACCACTTTGCGTCGTTCGGGGGACGTGGTGGTTCCGGGTGCGACGACGGTCGGGCTGAAGTTCTCCGGTGGAGGGAACGGCCCGATGGTGCAGTTGACCCGGGCGGGTCGTACGTTGGCGCTGTCGTGGTCGCAGGCATTGCCCGAGCCGACCCTGGACGGTGACACCGCCGTTTATGAGGGTGTGGCGGGCCCGGATGTGGATTTGCGGTTGCGGGCGCGGGCGGACGGGTTCGCGCATGTGCTGGTGGTCAAGACCGCCGCGGCGGCCACGAATCCGATGGTGGCCGAGTTGGTGATGGCGATGTCGACCACCCGCCTTGCGGTGAGTGAGGAGCCGGGCAGCGGGGTGTTGAAGGCCACCGACCCGGGTTCGGGTGCAGCTGTGTTCGAGGCGCCGTCCCCGAAGATGTGGGACTCCTCCCAGGCAGGGGCGACGTCGCAGTCCCGCGTCCAGGCGGAGGCAGAGCCGACCGAGGAACCGGCGGAGGGTGCCAAGATCGCGCCGATCGATGTGGCCGTCGGGAACGGCAATCTCACTTTGACTCCGGATCAGGGGCTGCTGACGGCGCCGGACACCAGGTTCCCGGTGTACATCGATCCCGTGTGGGCGACGTACAAGGCGTCCAGTTGGGGGATGGTGTCCTCGGGCTGGCCGGACCAGTCGTACTACAAATTCGCCGGAAAGTCGACCGAGGGGATGGGCCGCTGCGAGGTGGCCGATGACCCCAACTGTGTGAAGAACCAGACCAAGCGGCTGTTCTTCCGAATGTCGCTGCCGGCGATCAAGGGCCGCTACATCCAGAACGTGGAGTTCACCGCGTTCGAGACCTACGCCTACAACTGCAGCAATCCGACTTCGGTGCAGTTGTGGCGGACGAACACGTTGCAGTCGTATGCGACGTGGAACAACACCAACAGCTCCTCGGTGTGGGATGAGCATCTGACCTCGCAGGATGTGGCGTACTGCTCCAAGACGCCGGTGGAGTTCGGCGGGTCGAAGCTGCGCGCGCATGTACAGGACGCGGTCAACAAAGGTCACAGCACGATCACGCTCGGGTTGAAAGCCTATAGCGAGTCGGGCATGGCGTGGTGGAAACGGTTCGCTGATGACGCGTATCTGAAGGTGCAGTACAACAACCCGCCTTTGCAGCCCGACACCGACACGATGTACGCCGACCCGGGCACCAAGTGCCTGCCCAGCGGCGAGGCCAAGACGGTCAACGACTTCTCCACCCTGTACGCCTATCTGAGGGATCCTGACGACGAGGACGAAAACAAGGTGCAGGGGCAGTTCACGTTGCACTGGGCGAACAACCCCGACGGGTCGGACTGGGGCGAAAAATGGACGTCGGCGTTGACGGGGCCAAAGGCCACGAACAGCAAGTTCGATGTCGAGGTGCCCTCGACGATTCCGCAGGGCACGAAGATCGGCTGGGGCGTGCGGGCCTGGGACGGTGAGCAGTGGGGCCCGTGGAGCTACGCCGGCGCCCAAACCGGCTGCTACTTCTACTACGACCCCGCGAAGCCCGGGGAGCCGACCATCTCCTCGGCCGACTACCCCCAGGACGGCGCTGCGCACGGTGGTGTGGGCCAGGCCGGGACGTTCACCATCTCCGACCCTGAAGGTGCCGCCGACCGCTTCCAGATCACCCTGAACAGCGAGCCGTTGACGACGGTGACCACCACCGCCGGTGCGGCGCGGCAGGTGCAGATCGCGCCGACCCGCCTGGGCCCCAACATCTTGACGGTGCAGGCGCTGGCGCCTTCCAGCCAGGTGGGTCCGTCCGTGTCCTATGAGTTCCGTGCGAACGCCGGTTCGGCTCCGCTGGCCAGTTTCAAGCTGGACGAACCGGCCGGTGCGACCACGTTGCAGGCGGTGACCCGGTCTGGTGAACCGGCCGTTTCGGCGGCCGTACACGGGGGCGTGACGGCGGGCACCGTCGGCCACGTCGATCAGGCGGTCCAATTGGACGGTTCCACCGGATACGCCGCTACTGACAGCCCGGTCATGGATACGAGCGAGAGTTTCTCGGTGTCGGCGTGGGTCTGGGTGGACGCATCCGATCCGGACAACGACTTCACGGTGCTGTCCGCGGAGGGAAACTACTTCAGCGGGTTCTATCTGAAGTATGTGAAGAGTACGCAGAAGTGGGTGTTCGCCAAGACCGCGTACGACACCAATCAGTCCGGCTGGTACCAGGCCACGTCGGCGCGGCCGGCGCATGCCGGGGCCTGGACGCACCTGGTCGGGGTGTGGGACGCGGTGGCCAAGCGGCTGCGCATCTATGTGAACGGCGAGAAGGGGATCGATAGTCCTGAAGTGACATTGACCTGGAACGCCACCGGCGGTTTGCAGATCGGACGGGCCAAGTACGCCGGTGTTCCGGTCGACTACTGGCCCGGAAAGATCGACGACGTGCACGTCTATGACCGCATCCTGGGCGCCAAGGAAGCCGAGGACATGGTGGCCGAGCATCCCGTGCTCAAGGCTCGGTGGATGCTGAACACCAACGGCCAGGCGGACCCGTTTCCTGAAGATGCCCCCGACCTGCAGTTCCACAACGGTGCGGTCCTTGCGCCGGATGCGGGCTTCGGGTGGGGGACCTCGCCGGCGGGTCTGATGCTGGGCGCCGGCCAGGCGTTCGCCGAGACCCCGGCGCCGCCGGTCTGGACGGACGAGAGTTTCACGATCGCAGGGTGGGTGCGCAACATGGGGCGCCCGCAGCAGCCGGCCACGGTGTTCTCCCAGCCCGGTTCCCAGGCGAATGTGTTCGCGTTGCGGTACGTGCCTGGAGAGGATCCGGTCGAGCAAGGCGGATGGCAGGTCGTGATGCGCAATTCCGATGATGCGGCCGCCACTACGCTGGTCGCTTCTCACTCCCGGTTCCTCATGGGGAATTGGGTTCATGTCGCGGTGGTGTATGACGCGCTGCGGCATCGGGTCAGTCTTTATGTCAACGGGCAACTCGAAGAAACATCCGGCGGGGTATCGCAGGAGGACCAGGTGTTCCCCTTCAAAGCGCAGAACAACGGCGGCCTGCAGGTAGGCCGCAACAAGTTCGGTGCGCCTGACGGCACCGAGTTCTGGCCGGATGCAGTCGACGACGTGTGGGCCTACCAGGCCGCGCTGACCCCACAGCAGGTCGCCGGTCTCGCCGTCGACACGGAACTCCCCACCAAAACCGGACCCTGACCGCACCCGGCCGCCACATATTTCCGGGTGGCGGCCCTTCGGGCGAACCCATCTTGGACTTGATGCATGCCGAGTGTGCCCGTTGAGGGACCCGCTCTGTGGAGGATGTCGTGAAGGCAGGCCGCGTTACGTTCCGTCGTCGGACGCTGGTACTCGAACCGCGGCGGTCGGCCCGTGCCGTCGCGATCGTGACGGCGGTGGCGCTGGCGGCCGGGCTGGTGTCGGTCCCGCCGGCGCTGGCCGACCCGCCGAACTCTGAGCGACCCAAGGTCGAAGACCACGAGCGGGTGGTAGACGGCCGGTCCCTGAAAGCGCGGCCACGGAAAGCCGCCCCGGCCAAGCCTGGCCCGGCGGCCAGGGCGGCGTGGCCCAAGCCCGCTGCGGCCGAGGTGGACGTGCCGTCCGCCTCGGGCCAGGCCCGCAGCAGCAGGGGCTCTGATGGCGACGAAGGCGAAGTGGGCGAGCTCCCGATCGAGATTCTGGCGCCTGGCGGGCGGAAGCGTGCTGCCAGGTCAGTGCCGCCGGCGCAGCGGGTACAGGTGCAGGTCCTGGACCGGCGAACGGCCCGCGGAGCAGGTGTGGACGGGCTGGCGTTCACGGTGGCCCGCACCGATGCCGCCGCGCCGGGGCGAGTGAAGCTTCGGCTGGATTACTCGGAGTTCGTGCAGGCGTTCGGTGGCGCGTACGGCGCCCGGTTGCGGCTGATGGAATTGCCCGCGTGCGCGTTGACGACGCCGAACAAGCCCCAGTGCCGCACCCCGAAGCCGGTGACGGCTACCAACGACGGCGCGGCCAAAACCTTGACCGCCGAGGTCGAGGCCGCCCCGGCCGCCCCCTCGGGATCGGCGGCGGTGACCGCCACGGGGCAGAACGCCACACTGCTGGTCGCGGCAGCCGGATCTGACAGTTCGCAGGGTGATTACGGGGCGACGTCGCTGGAGGCGTCGGCGACCTGGCAGGCTGGCGGGAACAGCGGGGATTTCACCTGGTCGTATCCGATGCGGGTGCCACCTGTGCCTGGCGAGCTGACACCCCAGGTCGCAGTCTCCTACTCCTCGGGCAGTGTGGATGGTCGGACCGCCAACTCCAACGGGCAGCCGTCCTGGCTAGGTGAGGGATTCGATCTGTGGCCGGGATATATCGAGCGGCGCTACAAGTCGTGTAAGGAAGACGGGGCCCCCACAGATGAATGGGGCAACGATCCCGCGGACCAGTGTTGGGGCTATGACAACGCCACCGTCACCTGGGCCGGCAAGGGCGGGGAGCTGATCAAGGCTTCTGACGGCACCTGGCGGATGAAGAATGACGACGGCACCAAATTCGAGAGGCTGACCAGCTCCTCGAACAGCAATGGTGACGACAATGGGGAGTACTGGAAGGTCACCACCACCGACGGGATCCAGTACTTCTTCGGCCTCAACCGACTTCCGGGCTGGGTGAGCGGAAAACCGGAGACTAAATCGACGTGGACCGTCCCGGTGTTCGGTGACGACTCCGGCGAACCGTGTCACGGGTCGTCGTTTGCCGCGTCCTGGTGTCAGCAGGCTTACCGCTGGAACTTGGACTATGTCGTGGACCCGGGCGGGAACGCGATCAACTACACCTACGGCCAGGAGATCAACCACTACGGCCGCAACCTCAAGGCCGCCGACGAGACCCCGTACGTGCGCGGCGGGTACTTGAAGACGATCTCCTACGGGCTGCGCAAGGACGCCCTGTTCGCCAAGGCACCCGCACAGGTCACCTTCACCACCTCCGAACGCTGCATCCCCAACGCGACCTTCGACTGCGACCCGTCCAAGATCGGAACGAACCCGGACAAGTGGTGGGACGTTCCTTGGGACCTGCACTGCGACGCCGGGCAGGAATGCAAGGAAACCCACGGCGCTCTAGCGCCAACGTTCTGGTCCCGCAAACGGCTCACCCAGGTCACTACCCAGATCATTAAGAGCGACGGTTCGGGGTACCGGCCCGTGGATTCGTGGTCGATGAACCACTCCTGGGGGCTGGCTGACGTCGAACGTGACCTGCTGCTGGACGAAATCCAACACACCGGCCACGCTGCCGATGGCACCACGACCATGCTGCCGAAGGTGAAGTTCCAACAAGTCCAACTCGCCAACCGGCTGGACAAGACCGGCGACGACATCCTGCCCTACGTCCGGTACCGGGTCGGCACGATCTCTGATGAGTCCGGTGGACAGATCGACATAGATTACTCCGATCCTGACTGTTCGCTGAGCAACCTCCCGACGCCGGAGACCAACACCACCCGGTGCATGCCGGTGATCTGGACACCCCCGGGTCGGGAGGACCCGATCACCGACTGGTTCCACAAATACGTGGTCAACTCGGTGATCCAGACTGACCGCACCGGACTGTCCCCGGACATGGCCACCAAGTACGAGTACCTGGGTGGCGCGGCCTGGCATTTCGACGACGATGACGGGCTGACCAAGGAGAAGAACAAGACATGGTCGCAGTGGCGCGGCTACGGCCACGTCCGCACCCTCACAGGCTCCTATAACACCCCTTCCACCCAGGCCGACACCTACTACTTGCGGGGTATGGACGGCGACCGTAAGACCAAGGCCGGTGGGACCAAATCGGTGACCGTCTCCGACGGCGAGGGCGGCACCCACACCGACCACAGCGCCCATGCCGGGTTCACCCTCAAGACCGTCCAGTACACCGGGCCGGGCGGCAGCATCCATTCCAAGACGGTCAACACCCCGTGGCGAATCCAGACCGCGTCACGCACCCGCTCCTGGGGAACCACGACGGCGAACGTTACCGCGACCGACACCTCCCGGACCTGGACCGTCAAGGACGGCGGCGGCTGGACCGAGACCAAGACCGACAACACCTTCGAAGACTCCGGCCCCGGCGTCGGCAGAGCCATCGCGGTCAACGACCTGGGCGACACCAGCACGCCCAGCGATGACAAATGCACCCGCACCAGCTACGCCGACAACACCGGCGCCTGGATGGCGAAGTTCCCCTCCCGGCTGGAGACCGTCTCGGTGGCCTGCACCGTCACCCCCGACCGGCCTGCTCAGATCCTCTCCGACGTGCGCACCTACTACGACAACGGTGCCTTCGGCGCCGGCCCGTCCAAGGGCCGTGTCACCAAGGTCGAGAAGCTCGCCGAATACGACGGCGGCGCCCCTCGATACGTCGCACAGACCGCGACGGTCTACGACGACTACGGCAGGACGACCAAGGTCATCGACGCCGCCGGTCAATCCGCCACCACCGCCTACGTCGACACCCAGGGCCTGAACACCCAAATCACCACCACCAGCCCGCCCGCCAAACCCGGCGACTCCTCAACCGCACTGACCGCGGTGCAGCACCTCGACCCCGCATGGGGCGTCCCGATCACCACCATCGACCAGTCCAACTGGGGACAGCGCACGGACTACGCCTACGACCCGCTCGGCCGGCTGACCAAGGTATGGCTGCCCAACCAGTCCAAGGCCAACGACCAAAATCCCAACTACGAGTACGAATACCGCGTCACCGAGAACCAGATCGTCGCCGTCACCACCACAACGCTGACCGCAACCGGCGGACAGCGGCTATCGGGGATCAAACTGCTGGACGGGTGGCTACGCCCCCGCCAAGCCCAGGTGCCCGGCCAGACAGGACGGTTGATCAGCGACACCTTCTACGACAACCGCGGCCAAGTCGTCAAAACCTACGCCCCCTACGCGGCCGAGGGAGCACCCAGCACCGAACTGTTCGGCGTCGGCACACCCGGCCAGGTCGAAACCCAGACCCGCACCGAATACGACGGCCTGGGCCGCAAGACCCTCGAGAAACTCACCACCGGCAACGGCTCCCAACCCGACGCGGAATTGTGGCGCACCACCTACACCTACGGCGGCGGCGACCGCGTCTCGGTCACCCCACCCGCCGGCGCCACCCCAACCGCCCAGATCACCAACGCCCAAGGGCAGGTGATCGAACGCCGCCAGTACAAGGCCGCCACCCTAACTGGCGACTACGACGCCACCCACTACACCTACAGCCCTGCCGGGCTGCTCGCCACGGTCACCGACCCGTCCGGCAACACCTTCACCAGCACCTACGACCTCCTCGGCCGCAAAACCACGACCACCGACCCCGACACCGGCACCATCGCCTTCACCTACGACGACCTGGACCGCCTCACCTCGACCACCGACGCCCGCGGCAAGAAGGTCTTCACCGACTACGACGGACTGGGCCGCAAGACCGCCACCCGCGAAGGCGCGGCCGACGGACCCCTCCTAGCGTCCTGGACCTACGACACCGCCCCCTTCGGCAAGGGCAAACTCGCCACCGCCACCCGACACACCAGCGACGGCGACTACATCAGCACGGTGCGCCACTACGACCAGCTCGGCCGCGCCGACAAAACCGCCCTCACTATCCCCGCATCACAAGGCGCACTTGCTGGCCGCTATCTGTTCTCCACCGGGTACGGCCTGGACGAAACCATTCGGGCGCAGTCGCACCCCGCCGCCGGCGGCCTCCCGACCGAAAGCGTCACCTACGAATACGACGACCTGCTACGCCCCACCAGCCTGACCGGCAACACCAG
>NZ_JBICUS010000020.1:0-97530 GCF_043198455.1 Spirillospora sp. NPDC048824
CGACAAGGACATCGTCGTCCAGACCGGCGTTGACCAGGGGGAAGACGCTGCCTAACGATCACTGACCCCTGTCTCATTTGACTTGACACCTACCGTAGCGGCGGACGCCGGCCTCGTCGTGGGCGTCCAGGACGCCCCGGTCGGCCAGGACGTCCAGGTGGGCCTCGATCTCCAGGACGGCCAGCATCCGGCTGAAGGCGTCCAGGTCGCCGAGCGAGCGCCTGCGGCGCGTCCACGGCATGGCGGCCGCGACCTCGAAGGCCGTCGTGTGGCCCGCGCGGACCTGCGCGGCGGCGGTGTCGAGCCGCTCGGCGTGATGCTCCATCAGCTGGTCGATCCGGGTGTGCACGCTCGGCGTCACGGGGCCGTGCGCGGGCAGCAGCAGCGTGTCGGGCATGTCGCGGACGAGGCGCAGCGACTCCAGGTAGCTGCGCAGCGGCTTGCGCTCCGGCTCGGTCTCCAGCCCGATCGACGGGGTGATGTGCGGCAGGACGTGGTCTCCGGCGAACAGCAGCCCGGCGTCCGCGTCCCGCAGGACGATGTGGCCGCGGGTGTGGCCCGGCGTGGCGAGCACGTCCAGGCCCCGCCCGGTCAGGCCGACGCGTTCCCCGTCGTCGAGCCAGGCGTCCGGGAGGGTGTGCGGGACGTCGCGCTCGGACCGCTCGACGGGCGTCCCCGCGATCTCGTCGGCGATCGCGTCCGCGCCGCAGCGGCGCAGCATCTCGACCTGCCGGGGGTGCAGCCCCCGGCGGACGTCGAACGCCTCGATGGACGCCCGCTCGCCGCGCCCGATGCGCACCCGCGTCCCGAACGACTCGCGCAGGGCGAGGGCCTGAGAGTAGTGGTCCCAGTGCGCGTGCGTGACGAGGAACTGCGCCACGTCGTCCAGCCCGTGGCCGAGCGTGCGCAGGGCACGTTCCAATGACGTCCGCGTGTCCGGCATGGCCCAGCCGGAGTCCACCACGACGACGCCGCCGGCGTCCTCGATGACGTACACGTTGACCGCGTGCAACGCGGGGATCGGCAGCGCCAGGGGGATCCGGTGGACCCCCGGCGCCACGGGATGCGCGCCGGGTTCGGTCCAGTCAGTCGGCTGCTCCACGACCGGTGCCGTCACCGCGCGCCCCCTGTTGTCGATCACCCGTATTGGAATTCCGTTCTACTAGAACGTACTTCATGCCGTACACCCGGTTCGTGACCGGGGTGGTGGCCTGGGTCACCCGTGCCGCGCGTCCCGGTCGGCCGCACGGCGCGCCTCCGCGGCCGCCGCGCCGGCCTCCCGAGCCGCCTCCTCGGCGCGGGCGCGGTTCTGCTCGGCGCGCTCCGCCCGCCGCGCCGCCGCGTCGCGCTCGGCGACCGCCTGCTCCAGCTCGTGCCGGAGCCGCCCCACCTCAGCGGACGCCTCGCCCGCCGCCCGCTTCGCCTCGTCGGCCCGCTCCCGGCGCTCGGCGAGCTTGCGGTCCGCCTCTTCGGCGCGCCTGCGCAGCGTCTCCGCCCGCCGTGCCCGCGCGGCACTCGTCCGGGTGACGTTCGACCTCGCCCGCCGGGGTTCCTTCACCGTCGCGGCCTTCTCCCCCTCCTCCTCCTCCTCGGCCCCCGGTGCCATGGGGAATCCGGCGGGAACGAAACCGGTGTGGCTGCGCGGCTGCGGCAGCCGCCCCTCCCGCACCTCCTCGGCGATGCCCGCGTCCACCGTCGCCGCCTGGAGCGTGTCCTCCACCTCGCGGAGGGCCTGCTCGCGCAGCGGATTGCCCGCCTGCGCGGCGAGTTCGCCCGCGGCGCGCACCAGCGACCCGACCAGTCGGGCCCGGCGCTGCTCCAGGTCCCCGAGCCCGCCGCCCGAGCCCCACGCCGAGCGCAGCTCGTCCCCGACGTCCAGCAGCCTTCCCAGCTCGCCGGCGGCCGAGCGGGCGAGAAGGTTCACCGCCCAGGCCGACAGCGTCGGGCGCCGCAGCGCCCCGATCCGCTTGGCGAGCGGCCCGTCGCCCGCCGCCTTCGCGTCCTGGGCCAGGCGCTTGCGGGTCGCCACGAACTGCGCGGGCTGGACGCCGTAGAGCTCATCGGCCGCACTGGAGAAGTCCACGCCCCGTCTCTACCCGTTTCAGCTCCCCACCCGTTTCAGTTCTCCACCCGGTTCAGCGGGTGTCGAGGAAGCGGTCCAGGACCCGGGTTCCGAAGGCCAGGCCGTCCAGCGGCACCCGCTCGTCCACGCCGTGGAACATTCCGAGGTAGTCCAGATCCGGCCCGAGCAGCAGCGGCGCGAAGCCGAAGCTCGCGATGCCGATCCGGTGGAACGCCTTGGCGTCGGTCCCGCCCGCCATCACGTACGGGACGGGGCGGGCGGACGGGTCCTCGGCGCGCAGCGCGCCCGCGAGCGCGGCGAACGTCGGGCCCGCCGGGTCGGCGGCCGGGGCCTCCTCATGGTTGATGAACTCGCGGGTGACGCCCGGGCCGAGGAGCCGGTCGACGGTGGCGAGGAACTCCTCGCCCGTGCCGGGCAGGTAGCGGCCGTCGACCTGCGCGGTCGCGATGTCCGGCACGACGTTGACCTTGTAGCCGGCGTCGAGCCGGGTCGGGTTGGCCGAGTTGCGGACCGTCCCGGCGAACAGGCGGCCGACGCCGCCGAGGCGGGCGGCCTCCTCGTCGAGCCGGTCGTGGTCGATGGCGGTGCCGAGCGCGTCCGCCAGGCCGTCCAGCAGGGCCCGGACGCCGGGGGTCAGCCGGACGGGCCAGCGGTGGGAGGCCAGCCGGGACACGGCGTGCGCGATCTCGGCGACGGCGTTGCCGGGCGCCGGCTTGGACCCGTGCCCGGCGGTGCCGCGCGCCGTCAGCCTCATCCAGGCGGTGCCGCGCTCTCCGGTCGCGATCGGGTAGATCCGCGTCCCGCCCGCCTCCACGCTGAACCCGCCGGACTCGCTGATCGCCTCGGTGCAGCCGTCGAAGAAGTCCCGGTGCTCGCGCGCGACGTACCGGGACCCGTAGTCGCCGGTGCACTCCTCGTCGGCCAGGAACGCCAGAACGAGGTCCCCGCGCGTGCGCCGCCCCTCGCGGAGCCGCCGCCGGACGGTGGCGAGCGTCATCGCCACGCTGCCCTTCATGTCGACCGCGCCGCGCCCCCACACGCACCCGTCGCGGACCTCGCCCGAGAACGGCGGGACGGTCCACCCGGACGGGTCGGCGGGCACCACGTCCAGATGGCCGTGGACCAGGAACGCGGGATGCGCGGGGTCGGTGCCGGGAATGCGGGCCAGCACGCTGGCGCGGCCGGGCGCGGCCTCGACGATCTTCGCCTCGGCGCCCGCCTCGTCCAGCAGCGCGGCGACGTGCTCGGCGGCCGGCCGCTCCGGGCGCGCCACGCCCTCACCCCGGTTGGTGGTGTCGAAGCGGATGAGATCGGCACAGATCGCGGCCGCCTCGGTCCCGGTCGGGTCGTCGCGCACCTTCCCCCCCCAGCAGCCACTTCCGTAATAAACCTGTATTTTCGCCGCTCGCTGACCTCTGTCAATGGAAGATCAAGAACGTCTCGATCCGGTTTCGACTCCGTGAGCCCCGTACACAAACCGTCACCGTGAGCAGACGCTGCGAGGAATCTAGGTGCCGCGGGTGGCCAAGCACCCGCGGCGCGACGCAGCGACCGGGCCGAGGAGGACCATGTCAAGCCAGAGGGGTGCCGGAAGGGGTGTCCGCGGGAGGGTCGCGGGGCTCGCCGCGGTGGCGCTGGCCGCGTCGCTCGGCCTGTCGGCCTGCGGCGGCGACAGCGCCGGCGCGAGCGACGGCACGTTCACCGTGGGCCATTCCGAACCCGACCACCTGATGCCCGCCAACACCACGAGCAGCTACTCCTTCGACGTGATCACCGAGCTGTTCGACAACCTGATGACGCTCGACGCGGAGGGCGAGGCCGTCCCGCTGGCCGCCGAGTCGGTCACCTCCGACGACCAGAAGGTCTGGACGATCAAGCTGAGGCCGGGGCAGAAGTTCCACAACGGCGAGCCGGTGACCGCGCAGAGCTTCGCCGACGCCTGGAACCACGCCGCGTACGGGCCGAACGCCATGGGCGCCAACGACTACTTCTCGGCCATCGAGGGGTACGAGGCGATGAACCCCGAGGACGAGAACGCGAAGCCGGAGGCCGAAACGCTGTCCGGGGTCGAGGTCGCCGACCAGAACACGCTGAAGGTCACGCTCGGCGACCCGTTCAGCCCGTTCCCGCTCCTGCTCACCCACCCGGCGTACGCGCCGATGCCGAAGGCCGGGCTCAAGGACCCCAAGGCGTTCGACGAGCATCCGATCGGCAACGGCCCGTACATGATGGACGGCGGCTGGGAGCGCAACAAGCAGATCAAGCTCGTCGCGTTCCCCGGCTACACCGGGCCGCGCAAGCCCAAGAACAAGGGCGTGACCTGGAAGAGCTACTCCAGCGCCGACACCGCCTACACCGACCTGCGGGCCGGCCGGATCGACGTCCTGCAGACCATCCCGTCCGGCAAGGTGCCCGAGGCGAAGCAGGTGCTGGGCGACCGGTTCCTCGCCCGCAAGATGAGCACGACCGACTACCTGGGCTTCCCGCTGTTCGACGAGCGGTTCGCCGACCCGGACCTGCGCAAGGCGATCTCGATGGTCATCGACAGGGAGGGCATCAACAAGGCGGTCTACAACGGCGACTACTTCCCGGCCGACTCGCTGGTCCCGTCCATCATCCCCGGCCACCGCGACAACGCCTGCGGCGAGCCGTGCACCTACGACCCGGCCAAGGCCAAGCAGCTGTTCGACAAGGCCGGCGGGTTCAAGGGGACGATGGAGCTGTACTTCTCCAACTCGCAGCCGACCTACGCGCAATGGATGCGGATCGTCGCGAACTCCCTGCGCGACAACCTCGGCATCCAGGACATCGAGTTCCGGCAGGTGCCCGCGTCCGACTACTTCTCCATGCTGAGGGAGCGCGAGGAGAAGGGCCCGTACCGGCAGAACTGGGAGGCCGACTTCCCGAGCCCGCAGAACTACCTGGAGAACCTGTGGGGCTCGGCCAACAACCGCATGGGCTGGACGAACAAGGAGTTCGACGACCTCATCGCCAAGGCCAACCGGACGGCCGACCGGCAGGAGGCCGTGAAGCTCTACAACCAGGCCGAGGACATCGCCATCCGGGAGATGCCGATGATCCCGCTGTGGACGTGGGCGGGCCAGGGCGGCCGGTCGGACGACGTGGGGAACGTCAGGATCACCCCGTTCTCGACCGGCCTGGTCGCCACCGAAGTGACGGTGAAGTAGCCCGCGATGTGGCGCTACGTCGTCCGGCGGCTCCTGCAGGCGGTCCCGGTCTTCTTCGGCACCACGCTGCTCATCTACGCGATGGTGTTCGCGCTGCCGGGCGACCCGATCCAGGCGCTCGCCGGGGACAAGCCGGTCCCGGACAACGTCCTGCGGGAACTCCGGGACCGGTACAACCTGGACGATCCGCTGCTGGTGCAGTACGCGAAGTACATGTGGGGTCTCGTCCAGGGCGACCTGGGCGAGAACTACACCGGCCAGAGCGTCTCGGAGATGCTCAGCGGGCGCTGGGCGGTGACCGCGCAGCTGGCGCTCACCGCCTGGATCTTCGAGCTGGCCATCGGGATCGTCCTCGGCGTGTGGGCGGGCCTGCGGCGCGGCAGGCTCGCCGACACCCTCGTCCTCGGCGGGACGACCCTGGTGATCGCGGTCCCGGTGTTCGTCCTCGGCTACATCGCGCAGATCGTCTTCGGCCTGCACTGGAAGATCTTCCCGACGGCCGGGACGGACGAGGGGTGGCCGCTGAGCTACCTGCTGCCCGGCATCGTGCTGGGCTCGCTCGGCCTGTCGTACGTGGCGCGGCTGACCCGGACGAGCCTGTCGGAGAACCTGCGGGCCGACTACGTCCGCACCGCCAACGCCAAGGGGCTGTCGCGGGCGCGGGTCGTCGGGCGGCACGCGCTGCGCAACTCGCTGATCCCGGTGGTGACCTACCTCGGCGTCGACTTCGGGAACCTGATGGGCGGCGCGATCGTGACCGAGGGCATCTTCAACCTGCCCGGCATCGGCCAGCAGGTGTTCCAGTCGATCCAGCTCAAGGAGGGCCCCGTCGTGGTCGGCGCGGTCACGGTGCTCGTGCTGATCTTCCTGCTGGTCAATCTCCTCGTGGACCTGCTGTACGGGGTCCTGGACCCGAGGATCAGGTACGAGTAGGGGGCGGCGATGACGGCGAAGGAGGCGGAGGCCGAGGCCCTCGCCGCCGCGGGCGGGGAGATCGGCCGGGCCTCGCTGTGGGACGACGCGTGGCGCGACCTGCGGCGCCGCTGGGTCTTCTGGGGTTCGGTGTCGATCCTCGCGGTGGTGGCGTCGATGGCGGCCTTCCCGGGCCTGTTCACCGGCCGCGCGGCCAACGAGGGCTGCGACCCGAACCTGGCCAAGCTGGGCCCGTCCGGCGAGCACTGGTTCGGCACCGACCTCGCGGGCTGCGACTACTACGCGCACGTCGTGCACGGCGCCCGGCCGACGCTGCAGATCGGCGTCGCGGTCACGCTGTTCGCACTGCTGATCGCGCTGGTGTTCGGGATGCTGGCGGGCTACTATGGCGGGTTGCCGGACGCGCTGATCGCCCGGATCACCGACGTGTTCTTCGGGCTGCCGTTCGTGCTGGGCGGCACCGTGATCCTCGTCGCGTTCCCCGGCCACGGCGTCGGCGCGATGACGCTGGTGCTGGTGCTGCTCGGCTGGACGACGATGATCCGCATCATGCGGGGGCAGGTCATCTCCGTCCGCGACGCCGACTACGTGCAGGCCGCGCGGCTGCTCGGCGCGTCCGACCCGCGGATCATGATGCGGCACATCCTGCCGAACGCGATCGCCCCGGTGATCGTGATCGCCACCCTCAACGTCGGCAACGTGATCGTGGGGGAGGCGACGCTGGACTTCCTCGGCGTCGGCCTGCAGTACCCGCAGGTCTCCTGGGGCCTCCAGCTCGGCCAGGCCAAGGACGTCTTCATGACCGACCCGCACCTGCTGATCTTCCCCGCGGCGTTCCTGTCGGCGACGGTCCTGAGCTTCCTGATGCTCGGCGACGCCGTCCGCGACGCCCTCGACCCGAAGCTGCGGTGACCGATGACCGGAGGCATCACATGACGGCGGACCTGAAGGGCGGCCCGGTCCCGGCGCCCCGCCCGGACGCGCCGCTCCTCGCCGTCGACGACCTGCACGTCAGTTTCCGGATGCGCGGCCAGGACGTGCACGCGGTGAACGGGCTGTCGTACACCCTCGCCCAGGGGGAGACGGTCGCGATCCTCGGCGAGTCGGGGTCGGGCAAGAGCGTCGCGGCCCAGGCCGTCATGGGCATCCTCGACGTCCCGCCCGCCCGGATCGGCCGGGGGTCGGTGCGGCTGCGCGGCGAGGAACTGCTGGGCCTGCCCGAGCGGCGGCGCCGCGAGTACCGCGGCGACCGCGTCTCGATGATCTTCCAGGACGCGCTGACCGCGCTGAACCCGGTGTTCACCGTCGGCGACCAGATCCGCGAGATGTACCGGGTGCGCCGCGGCCTCGGCCGCAGGGAGGCGAAGGACCGGGCCGTCGAGCTGATGGAGCGGGTCCGCATCCCGTCGGCGGCGCGGAGGCTCGGCGACTACCCGCACCAGTTCTCCGGCGGAATGCGCCAGCGCATCATGATCGCGATGGCGCTGGCGCTGGAACCGGACGTGCTGATCGCCGACGAGCCGACCACCGCCCTCGACGTGACCGTGCAGGCGCAGGTCATGCGGCTGCTGGCCGGGCTCCAGGACGAGATGGGCATGGGCATGGTGCTCATCACCCACGACCTCGGCGTCGTCGCCGGCGTGGCCGACCGGATCGTCGTCATGTACGCCGGGTCCGTCGCCGAGCAGGCACCCGCCCGGGGGCTGTACGCGCGGCCCGCCCACCCCTACACGCGCGGGCTGCTCGCGTCGGTGCCGCGCCTCGACCGGCGCGGGAAACCGCTCGTCCCGATCAAGGGGGCGCCGCCGGACCCCGCCGCGCTGCCGCCCGGCTGCCCGTTCCGGCCGCGCTGCCCGCGCGCGGAGGCGGTCTGCTCGGCGGAGCGGCCGCCGCTCGTCACCGTCGCGCCCGGCCACGCCGCCGCCTGCCACTTCGCCGAGGAGGTTCACGATGCCGGACCCGAGTGAGCGCGCACCCCGGCGGGACGCCCCGGTCCTCCGGGTGGAGGGGCTCGTCAAGCACTACCCGGTGACCCGCGGCATGCTGCTCAAACGCCCGGTCGGGCACGTCAAGGCCGTGGACGGCGTCGACCTGCAACTGCGCCGCGGCGAGACCCTCGGCGTCGTCGGCGAATCCGGATGCGGCAAGTCGACGCTGGCCAGGCTGCTGCTCGCCGCCGAACGCCCCACGGCCGGGACGGTCCGCTTCGACGGCCGCGACGTCTTCGCCATGCCGAAACCCGAACTGCGGGCGCTGCGCCGCCGGATCCAGATGGTGCTCCAGGACCCCTACTCGTCCCTCAACCCCCGCATGACGGTCGGCGACATCGTGGGGGAGCCCTTCGCGATCCACCCCGAGGCCGCCCCGAAACGGCGGCGGCGGGCGCGCGTCGAGGAACTGCTGGAACTCGTCGGCCTCGACCCCGGCCACGTCAGCCGGTACCCGCACCAGTTCTCCGGCGGGCAGCGCCAGCGCGTCGGGATCGCCCGCGCCCTCGCGCTGCGCCCCGACGTGATCGTGTGCGACGAGCCGGTGTCGGCGCTGGACGTCTCCGTCCAGGCGCAGGTCATGAACCTGCTCGCCGAGCTGCAGCGGGAACTGGGCCTGGCGTACGTGTTCATCGCACACGACCTGGCGGCCGTCCGGCACATCTCCGACCGCATCGCCGTCATGTACCTCGGCAAGGTCGTCGAGACCGGCGACGAGCACCAGATCTACGAGCACCCCACCCACCCGTACACGCAGGCGCTGCTGTCGGCCGTCCCGGTGCCCGACCCGGACGCGCCCGGATGGTCCGGCCGGATCGGGCTGGAAGGGGAACCGCCGTCGCCGCTGGACCCGCCGTCCGGCTGCCGGTTCCGGACCCGCTGCTGGAAGGCCCGCGACGTGTGCGCGGAACGGGA
Organism: Spirillospora sp. NPDC048824; assembly: GCF_043198455.1. Lineage (NCBI taxonomy): Bacteria > Bacillati > Actinomycetota > Actinomycetes > Streptosporangiales > Thermomonosporaceae > Spirillospora > Spirillospora sp. NPDC048824. The sequence goes on from NZ_JBICUS010000020.1 coordinate 9,108, forward strand.
GCCCGCACTGGAGGAGCGGGACGGCTCCGCCCACCCCAGCGCATGCCATTTCGCGGCCGAGGAGGCCCTCACCGAACAAACCTGACGTTCCGCCGGTCTCCCGCAAGGGGTTCCGTAGGGTGGTGGACATGGCGCGCAAGGGCAGGCACGGTCCCCGGCCGAACACCTACAGGATCGACGGCGGGGAAGCCGAACTGCTGCGGGACGCCGACCGCGACGGCGGCTGGATGCTGCTCGTCGGGGGTGTGCCCCAGTCGTACGTGAACCTGTCCGACCCCACCTATCTCGACTTCGAGTACATGCGCCTCATGGGCGACGTGGTCGACTCCCTCGGCGAGGACGGCCGGGCGTTCGACGCGGTCCACATCGGCGGCGCCGGCTGCACCCTGCCCCGCTACATCGCAGCGACCCGGCCCGGGTCCCGGCAGATCGTCCTGGAACCCGACGCGGAGCTGGTCCGGCTCGTCCGCGAGCAGCTTCCCGTCAAGGGGATCCCCGGCCTGCGGATCCGCGTCACCGACGGGCGGACGGGGATCGCGGCGCTCGCCGACGGGGCCGACGACCTCGTGGTGATGGACGCGTTCGCCGAGGCGTCGATGCCGCCCGAGCTCGCGACCCGCGAGTTCGTACTGGACGCCGCGCGGGTGCTGCGGCCCCGGGGCGTATACATGATCAACGTCGCCGACGGGTTCCGGCTGCCGTTCGCCCGCCGGGTCGCCGCCACCGTGCGGTCGGTGTTCCGGCACACGCTGCTGATGGGCGACCCGGGCGTACTGCGGGGCCGCCGGTTCGGCAACCTGATCGTGGCCGGGTCGCGCGAACCGCTCCCGGTGTCCGCGCTGACGCGCCGCGCGGCGGGCGGCATCGTCCGGGCCCGGCTGCTGGAGGGCGGCGACCTCGCCGCGTTCTGCGCGGGCGCCGCGCCGATGCACGACGGCGAGGAGATCGTCGCGCCCGTCCCGCCGCCGCAGGTCTTCGGGAGACCCTGATGGACACCGGGCCGATGGCGGCCGGCGAGGCCGCGGAGTTCGAGGCGATGCGCCCCAGGCTGACGGGCATCGCCTACCGGATGCTCGGGGAGGTCCAGGAGGCCGAGGACGCGGTGCAGGACGCGTTCCTGCGCTGGAACCGCACCGACCGGGCCGCCGCCGAGGAGCCGCGGGCCTGGCTGACCAAGGTCGTCACCAACCTGTGCCTGAACCGGCTGACCTCCGCGCGGGCCCGCCGCGAGTCCTACATCTGGCCGTGGCTGCCCGAGCCGGTGCCGGCCGCCGCGCCGGGGCCGCTGGAGCCGCTGGAGACCGTCCAGCAGCGCGACTCGGTGTCACTGGCGCTGCTGACGCCGATGGAGTCGCTCACCCCCGCCGAACGGGCGGTGTTCGTGCTGCGGGAGGCGTTCGCCTACCCGCACCGGCAGATCGCGGACATCCTGGAGGTGTCGGAGGCGTCGAGCCGGGTGCCGGAGGTCTCCGGCGACCGGATCACGAGCCTGTTCATCATCGTCAATCCCGACAAGCTCGCCTTCGCCGACCGGGCGCTGTCACGTTCCGGGGAGTCGTCCGGTCCATCCTGACGGGAAGGGTCCCGATGGACGGACGGGACCCGAGTCGAAGGAGGAACCGATGATTCTCGTGACCGGGGCCAGCGGCACACTGGGCGGCCCCCTCACCCGCCTGCTCGCCGAGGCCGGGGCGGACGTGCACGGGCTGAGCCGCCGCACCAGGGACCCGGAGGGCGGCGTGACCTGGCACAGGGGCGATCTGTCCACCGGCGAGGGCATCGACGCCGCCGTCGCCGGCGCCGAGACGATCGTGCACTGCGCCAGCGACCCGTTCCACACCAAGCGGGACCTGCCCGCCGCGCGCCTGCTGATCGAGGCCGCGCGCAAGCAGGGCGCCCCGCACCTGATCTACATCTCGATCGTGGGCGTGGACAAGATCCCCTACGGCTACTACCGCACGAAGTACGCGGTGGAGAGGCTCATCGAGGACTCCGGGCTGCCGTACACGATCCTGCGGACCACGCAGTTCCACACGCTCCCGGACATGGCCCTGAACGTCCTCACGAAGATCCCCGGCATCGCCGTGCTCCCGAAGGGACTGCGCGACCAGCCGATCGACGTCGGAGAGGTCGCCGGGCGGCTCGCGGAACTGGCCCTCGCCGGCGGGCCCGCGCGGCGGGTCGACGACATGGGCGGCCCGGAGGTGCTGGCGTTCGAGGAGATGGCCCGCGCGTACCTGCGGGCGCGAGGGTTGCGCCGGCCCGTCCGGGTGCCGCTGCCGCTCTTCGGAAAGGTCGTCCGGGGATTCCGGGACGGGCACCACCTGACGCCCGGCCACGCCGTGGGCGAGCGAACCTGGCGACAATTCCTTGACGAACGCCACACGCGCACCTGACGGACGGATTCCGGTCGGTTCCCCTGCCGTATCGCCCGCATCGCGGCCCGTGATGTCCCATAATCGAGCGATGGAGTCGTCCACCCGAATTCTGATTCTCGGCATGGATTCGTCTGGGAGAATACTCCAGTTCGACCGAAACGCCGCCGCAGTTCTCGCCCCCAAGGGCGACGACCTGCAGGGCGCCCCGCTCGACGAGCTGATCCCCGGCGCGCGGGAGCCGCTGCTTGAGGCGATCAAGGCCGGGCGGGAGCGCACGGCGATGCTCGCCGTGGAGAACCCGGAGGGGGGCACCCTCGACGCGGTCGTCACCGTGCACCCCATGATCACCGTGCACCCCATGAACGGCGGCGCCCCCGACGTCGTGGCGCTCGCCGTCGTCCGGGTGCCGGTGCCGCTCGCCGACCGGTTCGTCGACCCCGCCGTGATCCGCAGGGCGCTGCTGGACGACGCGCTCCCGCGGATCGGCTCCACCCTCGACCTCGAAATGCTGGCGCGCGGCCTGATGGACGTGCTCGTCCCGCATTTCTGCAATTCCGGCGCCCTGCTCCTGCTGGAGCGCCACATCGACGCGGACGAGCCGCCGGACGGCCCGGAAGGCCCGCAGATGCGCCGCATGGCGATCGGGTTCGACGACGACGACCCGGCCTGGGACGCGACGTTCCCCACCGGCGAGTCGCTCGTCTACCCGGCGGACACCCCGCACGCGCTGTGCATGGCGTCGGGCGAGCCGGTGCTGCGCGCCCTCGGCGCCGAGGGCGCCGCGAAGCTCGCGGCCGGATGGCGCCGCCCGCCGGTCGCCGAGCTGCTCAAGGGCGCCTCGATGCTGCTGCTGCCGATCGCGTCCGCGGCGGGCGAACTCGGGTTCTTCGTCTGCACCCGCAACGTCGCGCACCGCCCCTTCGACGCCTACGACGTCGAGATCGGAATGGACTTCGCCAACCGGGCGTCCATCTTCATCGAGAGCGCCCGGCAGTACTCCAGGGAACGCGCCACCGCCCTCACCCTGCAGCGCAGCCTCCTGCCGACGGGTCTGTCGGCGCCGTCGCCGGTCGAGGTGCACCACCGCTACCTGCCGGGCAGCCGCCTCATCGAGGTCGGCGGCGACTGGTACGAGTCGATCGCGCTGCCGGGCGCGCGGGTCGCGCTGGTCGTCGGGGACGTCGCCGGGCACGGGGTGAAGGCCGCCGTCACCATGGGCCGGCTCCGCACCGCCATCCACACCCTCGCCGGGCTCGAACTGCCGCCCGCCGAGGCCCTCGAACGGCTCGACTCGCTGATGCGGACGCTCGGCGAGCGGGAGCCGCACTTCGCCACCTGCGCGTACGTCGTCTACGACGCGGTCAGCGGCAGATGCGAGGTCGCCAGCGCCGGGCATCTGCCGCCGCTGCTCGCCCCGCCCGGCAAGGACTCGGAGTTCCTGCCGGTGCCGCCCGCGCCGCCGCTCGGCGTCGGCGGCGACGGCCCGATCGTCAGCCGCGAGTTCACCGTCGAGGACGGGACGCTGCTGTTCCTCTACACCGACGGGCTCGTGGAGAACCGGGCCCGCGACATCGACGACGGGCTGGCGCGGCTGCAGGCCACCTTCGGCCCCGGCGCCGCCGCCCGCCCGCTGGAGGACCTGTGCCAGGCGGCGCTCGACGGCGTCTACGACGACCAGCACCGCGACGACATCGCGATGCTCGTGGCCCGGCTGGCGCGCATCCCCGCCGACCAGCACGCCACCTGGGAGCTGCCCGCCGAGCCCGCCGCCGTCCGCCGGGCCCGGGGCCTCATCCGCGACCGGCTGGCCCGCTGGGACCTCGACGACATGGCCCACTCCACGATGCTGCTGGCATCCGAGCTGGTCACCAACGCGATCCGGCACGCGGGCGGGCGGATCACGCTGCGGCTGGTGCGGGAGGGCGGCCTGGTCTGCGAGGTCTTCGACTCCTCCGACGGCCGTCCCCGGATCCGCCACCACGACGACGAGGACGACATGACCGAGTCGGGCCGGGGCCTGCACGTCGTGGGACGGCTGGCGCAGCGCTGGGGCGTGCGCCGCACCGTCGGCGGCAAGGTCGTCTGGTGCGAACAGGACCTGCCCTGACCCGCCGCGCGGGCGGGGGAGAGGTCAGCGCAGCACCGAGATGTGAATGTGGTCGTAGTGGTTCTGCGTGAGGCTCCCGCGGTCCTCCATCGGGCGCCAGCCTCCGCCGCGCACGTTCCAGATGTGCTGCTTCCAGATGACGTAGGAGATCCCGAGCCGCCGCGCGTTCCCGACGGCGTAGGCCGCGACCTGGTCGCCGTGCCGCAGCGCGCCGGCGCTCGGCATGCGCCCGCCGGTGCTCTCCATGAAGTCGCAGGCGCGGCCGTCGCCGTGGTCCTGCGCGTCGGCGGTGGAGCGGTGGCAGCCGATCACCGGGAACGGCCCGAAGAGCCTGGCGATCTCCAGCACCACGGCGCGCATCCTCGGCGTCATCCTGTTGCCGGTGATGGGGGTCGACTCGGCCGTCACCCCGTCCGGCCGTCCGGTCAGCCGCGGCCGCCCCTTCCGCTCGGTGGTCCCGGCCGGGGTCCGCGGCGGCGCCAGTGTCGCCACCTTCGTGCCGGGCGGCAGGATCTTCTTCAGCCGCGCCACGAGCTTGCCGGTGTCGCCCTTCGGGGCGCTGACGACCAGGCCGTTCCCGTCCGGCATGCCGAGTGCCCTGGCCTGTTCGCGGGACACGACCGCGTCGATGTCGCCGATGCCCATCGAGGCGTAGGCGCCGACGCGCACCCGGCCGGAGCGCTCGCTGCTGCCCGCGGGGACCACCGCGCCGAGCGGCAGCGTCCCGTCGCGGCTCTGCTCGAAGGACAGGGCCATGCCGCCCGACGCGATCGTCTGCCACAACTGGTCGGATTCCGCCGTCGCCTCGGGCGCGAACGCCCTGAACTTCGACGGGTCCACACCGAGCAGCCCCATGCGGTGCCCGCCGACCTTGGCCCGCGCGGCGTCCACGACCGTGACCCCGGCGACGCCCTTGAGCGCCCTGGCGCGCTCGACGGCCCGGGGCGGCAGAGGGGACGTCCCGGCGACGAGGAGGTGCGGTGTGTAGCGGCGGGTCAGTGGCGCGACCGCCGGGGCCTGCGGCGCCGAACCCCGGTCGACCGACACCAGGTCGTCCGCCCGCGAGTCCTCCACGCCGGCGTGCCACGAGACGAGGACCGTCACGTCGGCCGCCAGCGTCAGCGCGACGGCCGCGGCGACGATGGCGGGCAGCGTCCTCCCGCGCGCGGTCAGTCCCACCAGAAGGACCAGTTCGTCTTGCCGCGGATCTCCTCGGCGTAGCCTGCGAGGCTGCCGGGCCCCTGGAACAGGATGTCGGGGCAGAACGCCCAGTGCTCGGCGGCGACGTGGACGGCGTGCCGGGTCGTGACCGGCGGCGCGGCGACGCTGACCTCCAGGGTGTTGAAGCCGAGCCCGACGACGCGGGCGCCGAAGCGTTCCTCCCAGCTCCGCAGGACGGCGGCGAGCGGCGCCGTCCACTCGTTGTGGTTGAGGGCGCCCTGCCAGCCGGTGACGGCGAGGGCGTCGGCGCCCCGGTCCACCGCGACCAGGCCCAGCGACATGCCCCGCCTGGCGAGCGCGCGGGCGAACCGGTCGGCCACGGCGCCGGGGTCGTCGATCGGGATGCCGGGCGGGGCCAGGCCCGGGCAGTGCCGCCCGAACGGGGCGAGGTCGTCGAGATCCTCCTCGGCGACCTGATCCGCCCAGTCGGCCCACACCTCGTACATGAACGCGTGGGGATGGTAGTTGCCGATCTCCGCCGCCGGCTCGGGCGCGATCTGGCCGGACGCCCAGGGCTGGTCGCTCTCGTCCATCAGCAGCGGCCACAGGCCCGACCGGGGGTGCTCGGCGCGGAGCCCGCCCCACAAATCCCCGTGGACGGGCTCGTCGCTGAGCCAGAACGCGGGACGCATGAGCAGCCGCCGCTGCGGGTAGCCGGGATCGGGCCACACCAGGTCGCCCTCGGGCAGCGGCACCGACAGCGCGCGCTCGGCCGCGCCGCCGGGCCCGCCGCCGACCCCGTCGCTGTCGTCGAACAGCCGCGGCAGATCGCCCGGCAGGTGCCGGACCTCCACATCATCCATTTCACGCCGTTCCGGTACAGAGCATGCCAGTGGCGATCGTAACGGCGGCGGGGTCGCCCTGGGGGACGAGCCGTACGGTTCGGTCGTCCCGGTCAGGCGTCCGATCGTCCGCGGTCCGCGGTCCGCGGCGGCGCCGGACGCGGGCGTGCGAGGTGGCTTGCGGTGTGCTCCAAGGTGAGATGATCGGCGATATGCGCCGTGTGGAGGCCCGGTCCGGCCCACCTGGACTCGTCAGCGGGACCGTACGGGTCCGGCGGGCCGTCCGGGCGCTGCTGCTGGACGGCGACGCGCTCGTCCTGATCCGGCGCACCCGCCCGGGCCGTCCCGTCTACTGGACGACCCCCGGCGGCAAGGTCGAACCCACGGACGCGAGTCCCGAGGCGGCGCTGCGCCGCGAACTCGACGAGGAACTGGGCGCCACCGCCGGGCCCGTCCGGCAGGTCTTCGCCTGCGCGGAGCAGAGCCCGGGCCTCTACCGCCTCAACACGTTCTACGTGTGCCGCCTGACCTCGATGGACGTGTCCCGCAGGCACGGCCCCGAATTCGACGACCCCGGCAACGGCCGCTACGACGTCGACCGCATGGCCTGCACCTCCGCCGGCCTGGCGTCCATCGACCTCATCCCCGAGACGCTCGCCGCGTACCTCCATGACCACGCCGCCGACCTCCCCGGACTGCTGCCGTAGCGCTCAGGGGCTTGCCAGAGCTGTCGGCGTGTGCGAATTTTGCGGTGTTCTGTGATCAAGGAGCCGCAATGCCGCGAACCCTCCTGCGTGTGATGGGGACCGCCGTCCTCACCGCCGCCGCCCTGACCCCCGTGACCGCCGGCGCGGGGGCCGCCGCCACCGAGTTGCGCGCGGGGCGCGGCATGTCGGCGACCATCCGCTACACGGGATACGGCATCCCGCACATCACGGCGAAGGACTACGCCGGACTCGGATACGGCACCGGCTACGCGGCGGCGAAGGACAACATCTGCCTGATCGCGCAGGGCGTCGTCACGCTGAGCGGCGAACGATCCACGTACTTCGGCCCGGACGCCGCACCGGACGGGTCGCTGTCATCTGCGTCCACCAACCTGGCCAGCGACGTGTTCTTCACGGCCGTGAACGACAGCGGAATCGTCGAGAAGCTGAGCGCCGTGCCCGCCCCCTACGGCCCGGCCGCCGAGGTGCACGAGCTGAGCCGCGGCTGGGCGGCCGGATACAACCGGTTCCTGCGCGAAGGCGAGATCACCGACCCGGCGTGCAAGGGCGCGCCATGGCTGCGGCCCATCACCGAACTGGACGTCCAGCGCAGCGGCTACGCCCTCGCCATGCTCGGCGGGTCCGGAATGGTCACCGACCAGATCGTCGGAGCCGGGCCGCCCGGGGAGAACACGCCGCTGCGCAGGACGCAGTCGCCGCAGGAGGCCGCCGAGGCCGCCCGCAACCTGCTGCCGGACGCCGGCATGGGCAGCAACGCGATCGCCGTGGGGGGCCAGGCCACCGCGAACGGGCACGGGCTCCTCCTCGGCAACCCGCACTACCCGTGGCACAACGGGAGGCGCTTCTGGCAGATGCACCAGACGATCCCCGGCAAATTCAACGTCAGCGGCGCGGGCCTCCTCGGCTCGCCCGTGGTCAACATCGGCCACAACTCCACCTTCGCGTGGAGCCACACCGTCGCCAAGGGCGTGCCCCTCACCCTGGCGGAACTGCGCCTGGTGCCCGGCGACCCGACGTCCTACTTCGTGGACGGCAAGAAGGAGAAGATGACCAAGCGGCGGGTCACCGTCCAGGTCAAGCAGCAGGACGGCTCGCTCAAGCCGGTGACGAAGACGCAGTGGCGCAGCCGCTACGGCCCGATCGTCACGTCCGTCTCGGCCGTCGACCTCCCGTGGACGACGTGGAACGCGTACGCGATCACCGACCCGAACGCCACCAACGTGCGCCTCGCCAACACCTCGCTCGCCCTGGGCCAGGCCCGCACGACCGACGACGCCGTCCGCGCGCTCAAGCGAACGCAAGGCCTGCCCTGGGTCAACACCATCGCCGCCGACTCGCGAGGCAACGCACTCTTCGCGCAGATCCAGGTGCTGCCCAACGTCACCGACGAGTTCGCGGACCGCTGCAACAGCCTCCTCGGCCACCTGACGTTCCGCCAGGCCGGCCTGGCGATCCTGGACGGCACCCGATCGTCGTGCGCGCCGGGCAAGGCCCCCGGAACCGTCCAGCCGGGCATCCTCGACCCGGACCGCTACCCGGTACTGAACCGCGCCGACTACGTCACCAACTCCAACGACAGCCACTGGCTGTCCAACCCCGAGGAGCCGCTGACCGGCTACGACCGCATCATCGGCAACGAGAACGCGGTCCGCAGCCTGCGCACCCGCAGCGGCCTCGTCGCCGTCCAGGACCGGCTCGACGAGAGCAGGTTCACCCGGACCGACATGCAGAACCTCGTGTTCGCCAACCGCAACCACGCGGGCGAACTCGCCGCCGACGGCACCGTGGAGATGTGCCGCGACATGCACCTCGGCGAACCCTGCGACATTCTCGCCGAGTGGGACAGGACGGCCGACACCGGCAGCCGCGGTGCCCTCCTGTTCGACCGCTACTGGCGCAAGGCCACCGCCGCCTGGGACTTGTGGAAGACGCCGTTCGACGCGTCCGACCCCGTTGACACACCACGCGACTTCAACACCGGCTCCTGGGCGGCCCGCAAGGCCCTGATCGACGCGGTCGACGAACTGCGCAAGTCGAACATCCCCCTCGACGCGCCCCTCGGCGACCACCAGTACGTCACACGCAACGGCGAGCGGATCCCGATCGGCGGCGGCACCGAGGGCCTCGGCATCCTCAACAAGATCGAGGCCACGTGGACGCCCGGCAAGGGCTACACCGAGGTCAGGACCGGCTCCAGCTACGTCCAGGTGGTCTCCTTCGACGGCGACCGCTGCCCGGACACCCGGACGCTGATGACGTACTCGCAGTCCGCCGACCCGACGTCCCCGCACTACGCCGACCAGACCCGCCTCTTCTCCGAGAAGCGCTGGGTCACCGAAAGCTTCTGCCCCCAGGAGATCGACAAGACCCCCGGCCTGAAGGTCGTCGACCTCAGCGGAGGCTGACCCGGGCCAACCCCTCCAGCAGGCATTCCAGCCCTTGGACGAACGCGGCGTCCCACTCGTCCCCGCTCAGATGGCCGTGCGCGGCGAGGTTCGGATACCGGTCACGGTTGCGGGCGACATGCTCCGCGGCGGCCTCATGCTCCGCGGCCTCGTCGCCGCGCTGTGCCCCGACCTCCATGAGCGCTGAGCCGATGACATAGTTCGCGACCGCGTACGCGGCGCCTGCGAGCTGCGGCCCCGTCAGCCCTGTCGCGGCCAGAACCCCGTACAGGAAATCAGTGCGGGCCATGACGTTGGGGCCCAGAAGGGGACGTCCACCCAGAACCGCCGCCGACCACGGATGGTCCAGCATCGCGGCCCGCCACCCCGACATCAGCGCGGTCACGTCGGCGTGCCAGCCTGGCCCCGCGTCAGGCATGGGGACGTCGCCGAAGATGGCGTCGAGCGCCAGTTCCAGTACGTCGTCCTTCGTCCTGACGTGCCAGTACAGGGTCGTGGATCCGGTGTTGAGACGCTCGGCGAGCCGCCGCATCGTCAACCGCCCGACGCCCTCCTCGTCCAGCAGCGCCACGGCCTCGCCGACGATGCGTTCCCGCGTCAGAGGTGGCGCCTCCCTGCGCTGACGTTCCTGCCGCAGCCACACGCTCTCGCTCATGCGACCCAAGCTAGTACATTGAGCGATTACTAGACCAATGATCCGGTTACTCGAACAGCGTACGAGAGGATGGCATGGGACACATCGAGGTGAGCCGCCTGACATATGCGCTCCCCGACGGCCGGCTCCTCCTGGACGACGTGTCATTCCGCGTCGGCGAAGGCACCAAGGCGGCCCTCGTCGGGCCCAACGGCGCAGGCAAAACGACATTGCTGCGGCTGATCGCGGGTGACATCCGGCCATCGGAAGGCGTCGTGACTGGCTCCGGCGGCCTCGGCGTCATGCGCCAGTTCGTCGGCAGCGTCCGTGACGGGCGGACCGTCCACGACCTTCTGCTTTCGATCGCCCCCGAGAACGTACGGCACGCCGCGGAACGTCTCGCGGCCACCGAACGCGATTTGGCCGACGAGCGCGATATGGTCACCGAACCCGATATGGCCACCGAACGCAGCCAGCTCGCCTACGCGCAAGCCATCACCGACTACACCGACGCAGGCGGATACGACATCGAGGTCGTCTGGGACACCTGCACCACGGCGGCGCTGGGCCTGCCTTACGACGAGGTGAAGGCCCGAGGGGTGAACACCCTGTCGGGCGGGGAGCAGAAACGCCTCGTCCTGGAGGCCCTCCTCCGCGGCCCGGACGAGGTTCTCCTGCTGGACGAACCTGACAACTACCTGGACGTCCCGGCCAAGGAATGGCTGGCCGAAAAGCTGCGGGCCACGAACAAGACCATCCTGCTGGTGTCCCACGACCGCCGACTCCTCGCGGACACGGCCGACCGCATCGTCACCGTGGAGTCGCGGGGCGTCTGGATACACGGCGGCGGCTACCCGGGCTACGCACAGGCCCGCCGCGAACGCACCGGACGCCTCCACGAACTGCGCCGCCGCTGGGACGAGGAGCACACACGCCTCAAGCAACTCGTCCACACGCTCCGCCAACGCGCCGCCAACAACGACGCGGTCGCGTCCTCCTACCAGGCCGCCCGCACCCGCCTGCAACGCTTCGAAGAGGCAGGACCACCGCAGAGCGCCCCCAAGGAACAGAACGTGCGAATGCGCCTGCACGGCGGCCGCACCGGCAAACGATCCCTGATCTGCGAGTCCTTGGAACTGACGGGCCTGACGCGCCCTTTCGACACCGAGATCTGGTACGGCGAACGCGTGGCGGTACTCGGCTCCAACGGCTCAGGCAAATCGACATTCCTGCGCCTCTTGGGCGGACACGACGTCCCGCACACCGGAGCCTTCCGTCTGGGTGCCCGCGTGGTTCCCGGCCTTTTCGTCCAGACGCACACACGCCCAGACCTGCTCGGCCGTACACCGGCGGAAATCGTCATGTCGGAGAACGCACTGACCCGCAACGACGCCATGGCCGCGCTCGCCCGCTACGAACTGGCCCCCGCGGGCTCCCGCCCATTCGAAACGCTCTCCGGCGGCCAGCAGGCCCGCCTGCAGATTCTGCTCCTCGAACTGTCCGGCGCGACGCTTCTCCTGCTGGACGAGCCGACCGACAACCTGGACCTGGCCGGCGCCGAAGCACTCCAGGAGGGTCTGGCGTCCTACTCGGGCACCGTGCTGGCCGTGACCCACGACCGCTGGTTCGCCACCGACTTCGACCGCTACCTGATCTTCGCCTCCACAGGCGACGTCCACGAGTCGCCCACGCCACTGTGGAAATGACGCGTCGGCGCCCCCCGCGGCGCAGGGGTGTCAATCTAACGGCCGGGTACCCCGCTGAATCGCACCAGCCCGTGAAGGGCAGGTCGTGGAGGGGCACGTCGTGACGCGGTGGACGATCATCGCCTGACGGCGGAATGCGGCATGGGGATCTCAAGGGCCGGCGGAGCAATTGCCGGAAGCAGGGGATCTTCGGTGCCTCAAACCGTCCGTAGCCAGTGGTCGAGGGCCACGAAGTCGTCGTCGGTGAGGCCTTGGGACGACGCGACGTGGTGGAGGAGGGCTTGGCCGGGATGGTGCGCGGTCACCCAGTCCCGATCGGCGTCGGTGATCTCGTCGTCGACCCAGGCGAATGGACGCTGGTTCGCCCAGGCCACCACGGTCCTGGTCTTCCAGCAGAGCCCGAACCACTGGTCCTCACGTTCGTGTTCGGCGGAGGGCTCGGGCCAGGTCACGACGGGGAGCCGGGGCAGCCCGCTCCGGGGTGCGATCAGGGCGTTCGCCTCGTCTTCCCAGGTCGTGGCCCAGACCAGGTCGCACGGCAGCGCCGCCAGCCGAGGCCCCACCTGCGGGTCGAGCCGTGCCAGGTGCGCGGTCGCCCCTGTGCCCGACCGCTCGCCTCGGGAGCCGTCGCCGAACGGCAGGAGCGGCCCGTCGACATCAAGGAACAGCAGGGGGTGCTCCAGGTGGCCGGTCATGCCGCGACGTCCTGCCGGCGATCAACCAGGATGCCGCGCTCGAATCGGCCTCCGGCACGGACCAGGGCGAGGAGGCGGGGTGCGTTGACGGCGTGCCGGCGGGCTTGGGCGGATTCGATGAGCTTGAAGGCCATGGCCAGGCCTGCCGTTCGCGAGCCGGGCGCCGTGGTGACCTTGGTGCGGTGCCGGACGGTGGCGAAGGTCGATTCGATGGGGTTGGTGGTGCGCAGATGCACCCGCTGCTCTGCGGGCAAGTCGTAGAAGGCCATCTGTTCGTCCAGGTCGTCACGGATCTTGGCTACGGCCTTGGGGCGCTTGGCGCCGTAGGCGGCCTCGAACTCCTTCACCGCTACGCGGGCGTGCTCTGCTTCTTCGGCGTTCCAGATCTCGGCCAGGTGCTTGTTCGCGCCGGGGTGCGCGGACTCCGGGAGCGCCCCGAGACAGTTTGCGAGCTTATGGAACCAGCACCTCTGCTCGCGAGACTCCGGGAACACCTCGCGCAGCACGCCCCGCCAGCCCAGCGCACCGTCGTCGACCGCGAGCACCGGAGCGTGCATGCCGCGGCGCTTGCAGTCACGCAGCAGGTCGGGCCACGACTCAGCGGATTCCCGGTGGCGGTCGGTCAGCGCGATGAGCTCCGTGCGGCCGTCGGCGCGTACTCCGATCATCACCAGCAGGCACAGCCTGTGTTCCTCCAGCCGGACATTGATGTTCACGCCGTCGGCCCACAGGTAGGCGCCGTCGACCCGCATGGAGACATGGTCGACGCTGGACAGGGTGCCTTCCCCCTGAAGTGTGGATCATGGGTCCAGGGGAAGAAGGTGTCTTTTGATGGCGCTGACGCATTATCCCGGAGGAGTCTAAGGCCGACGCGGTGGCGTTGTTCCTGTCTGACCCGTTCAACACCTGTAAGCGGATCGCTGCCGATCTGGGGATCAGCCGTGGCTTGTAGCGCAACTTGGTGCTGGAGGGCCAGCGGCGCGGGACGCCGCCGACCCGGCTCGCCCCCGCTGCGCCGCCGACGCGGCAGTACCTATCGTCTGCTGACGTGCATGAACAGGAGGATTCAGCACCTCGAGGCGCGGATCCGTGAACTGGAGACCGAACGCGACATACTCCGGAAGGCCCCTGAGTATGCCGCCGGGGAGACGCGCTGATGAACCGCTTCCAGTTCGTCGCCGACCACCAGGCCCGCCTACGGGGTGAAGCGGTTGTGCCGGATGCTGGAGATCGCCTGGTCCAACTACTACCGGGTGGGGGTCGGCCACCCAGGCCCGGGCCGCCCGGGCCCGCGCCGACGCGCAACTGGCCGAACGCACACCGGAGGTCTTCCTATTGATCAACCACCCTCAGCCGTCAACAACGTGCCTGGTCAGTACAGCCAGGGCGTGGGGTGTGTCTCGAAGTCGGCTGAGCGGCGGCATGCCCTGACACGCCCACCCGCTGGAGCGGTGTCCAGGCTCGTGTTCATCCTGTTACTCGCGCCGGCCAGGATTGGCCGTATCTGGTGGACGCCCTCAGTTACCGCCGTCGACGCGAGGGAGCGCCCATGGGTGACCGCATCGGGTCTCGGCGAGTCGCGGAGGCAGCCCTGACCGCGAGCCTTGTGTGCCCCGGGCTATCTGTCATGTCCCTGCTGGTGGCCCTGTTCATGCTCAGTTACACGTGGACGGGGACGGGGCTGAATCGTGTGCTGGCCGTGGCAGCGAGCCTGGCTGCACTGGCGGTTTTCAGCCTCGGCGGAAGTGCCGTACTCCGCGCAAGAATGGGCGAGCCGGTCTTCCGACGTCACCCCCACGCGGGCGAGGTCGTCCGAAGTCTGGTGCGTGCCGTTACCGGGCCCTTCTTTTCCTGGTCGCCCTCATCCTCGCCATCATGCTGTTCGGAGCCTTCGTGATGTGGCTTGCCTCATGGAGCCGTTGAGTCAGTACGGCAGCCTGATTGGTCTACTTCGAGACACGCCCTTGCCGATCCGGGAAGACACACCCTTTCCCGGGAGATCCACAGGTTTCGATCATTGCTCGCCGGCGGGTTGGCGGTGCCCTCGGTTGAGGGTGCCTTTCCATGGGGTGCGGCGCCGGTGCCGTTGTCGCGGGCTCGGGTCCGGTGCGCACGACGAGCTGGTCGTCGGTGGGCTGGTCGTAGGTGGGCTGGTTGTGGGTGGGCTGGTTGTGGATGAGTTGGGTGTAGCGGTGGTGTGTTCCGGCTGCCGGGGGTTCGGGGTGCCGGAGTGTGGTTCCGGTGGTGGACGGTGTCGGCGGCGGGCGTCGCGGGGTGGTTGGAGCCGGTAGGCGTGGCGTCCGTCGGCCGTTCGGGCGATGTGGACCTGGTCGGGGTTGGCCGCCTTGAAGCGATTGTGGAACCCGCAGGTCAGAGCGAGATTATCGATGTTGGTGGGGTTGTCGTCCAGGGCCCAGCCGGACACGTGGTCCACCTCGCACAGCGTCCCTGGCACTTCACAGCCGCCCACTACGCAGGTGGGGTACAGCGTTTCGAGAACTCGGCGCTGCCCCGGGCTGGCGAATCGGGCGGTGCGGCCGAGGTAGAGCGGGATGTGGCCGCGTCCCAGGAGGAGCGGTGACACTCCGGCGGCCAGGGCGATGCGGCGGGCCTGTTCGGCGGGGATGGGGGTGCCGTCGGTGAGGCGGGCGGGGGTGGTGCCGCCGGTGAGGGTGTCCAGGTCGCAGATGACGGTGACCTTGGTGCCCCGGTGTCCGCCGGACAGGACGGTGGTCAGCGCGGCGGCGGTGCGTTCTGACAGGTCGCGGTGGTCGTCGGTCCCGGCCGGCTTGGCCAAGGGACCGAGGGTGCCGTCCCAGAGGGCGGCGTCTTCGGCGTTGAGCCAGCCTTTGATGAACCGGCCGCCGTCCAGGGAGCGGGTGGAGTCGATCCAGGACCGTTCGTACCCGCGCTGGGTGTCGGGGTCGGGGGTTTCGGTGCCGTCGCGTTCGGCGATCAGGTCGGTGATCTTGTTGCCGAATGCGGCGACCTTCCCGGCGGAGAATCCCTGCCCGGCGAGGTCGAGCAGGATCTGTTCGGCCGCCGCGCAGTCCTCGTCGTGCAGGCGGACGACCGCACCGGCGATGGTGGCGGCGTACCCGTGGGACAATTCTCCGGCGGCCAGTCTCCGGGTGAGTTCGGGAAGGCGGTCTCGTTGACGGGCCAGGTTGATGCGCTCCTTGGCGCGCGCCTCGCGCATTCCCATGTGAGAGCGTAGCCATGCGCGCGTGGATGGCAGGCCCCAGCGGCGCATCTCTCCCGAGGCGTCCACCCGCCCGATCAAGAGGGCGAGGGTGCTTTCGTGCAGGTCGGTGGCGCGGGCCAGGGTTTCGGCGTCTTGCATGCAGGCGGCCGCCGATGCGGGCGCGTCCCGCTGTGCGAGCTCGGCCGCGATCAGCGCCGCCGCGTCCACCAGCTCACCGGTGGACATCGACGCCACGTCGATCCCAGTCGAACACATGACTCCATGTTATCGAACACTCACACTCCGTCTCACAGTTTCCGGGTGAGAATATTGACACCCTCCGGACAGCCGACAGCCGACAGCGGAGCCGGGGCTGAGACTTTTCCTGCGCATGAGTACCGGTCTGTTCATCTGGATCTCGCTGAGGACCGTGTCCTGCGCGGGGCATGCGGTCGGCCCACCTTGGTGCACCTTGATGTCCAGGTTCGGGAGATGCCCGCCTCTGCGGCGACGTGGGCGATCGGCCTGTCACGGCACCCTTCCGGCTGAGCGGCACTGGCACTCCCCGGCTGCTGGGCGGCTTGTGTGTCACCCGTTCCGCCGCGCCTCGTGGACGGCCTGGATGAGATCGTCGGGGTCGGGTGCGTTGACGATCTTCCGTTGCGTTCCGCCGGGGATGAGTGCCCACCACTCCTTGTTGGAGATGTCCCACCAGCAGACGGCGCCAGTGAACCGTTCTTGCAGTTCGGCGATGGTCAGTGCCTGAGAGGGGGTGCGGCATGGAGGGGATGTCGGGGCAGGTCGCGTCGATCGCCGTTTCCTGGTGTGTCCGTGCGGCGAGTGCGGCGGTGACGAATGGCGTCAGGATGCGGGTGATCCTCGTGGCGGCGAGTCCTGGCCGGTGGTACGGGGCCAGATTCTCGCCCGTGCTCGACTGGTACCACCATGTGCGGGACGTCGATTCCCGGACGAGGTCAATGCTTTCGCTGAAATGGGCACGTCGGATCGAACACGCGGAGAAGTGGACGCGGCCTGTCGTAGCGGGGGAGTGCCTGCCATCCTTCCCGGGTGACTTCCGTTGAGAGCCTGTCGAGATTGGTTGTCACAGAGGAGGTGGGTTCCGAGGTAGAGCGGCCTTGGGGTTGGTTCCATCGCATTACCATCGGTCCCACCTACTAGTGCGTCGAGGTGGCACCGATGGTGCCAATATCCGCTGCTGAATGGAAAAAGGGCGGCAAGAGTGACAACACCAGTGGGGCGTGCGTCGAGGTGGCCGAATTGAGGTCGGCGTCGGCTGGCGGTGCGGGACTCGAAGGACCCGGATGGGCCGATGCTGGTGTTCGGGGCCGACGCTTGGCAGGCGTTCGCGGGTCGCGTGAAGGGCGGGACGCTCGACCGGGCCTGAGATCAGGAGCAGGGCCCCCCGAACCGTGAACCGCACGGTCCGGGGGCTTTCACGTCACGACGCCGCATCCTCTGCCGCGTCGCCCGCACGATTTCAACGGTCAGTGCTCGGCAGGCTCCCACCACGCCAGGTTGGCGGCTGCGTGGGCCGCCGGCTCGATGATCTCCCAGCACTCGGCGATCAGGCCATCGTCGAACCGCCAGATGTCGACGACCGTGATTTCCGGTCTGCCGGGGAGTCGCCGCCGCGAGTGCAGAACGACGTGATCATCGTCGGCCAGCAGGTGGTGGACCTCGACCTGCATACCGGCCAGCGGCGTGAGTGCCGCGTTCACGGCGGCGAGCCATTCGGCCTTGGTCGAGGACGTCGAGTCCGGCCTGTGATGGACGAAGCCGTCGCTCAGCAACGGTTCGAGCGGGTCGACGCTGCCCGTCTCGATCAGTTCCGCCAGTGCCCGTTGCACGATGCTCTTGTTGTCCGTGGTCAGGGATTCGTCGGTGGTCACGGGCTTGTCGGTGTTCATGGGTTTGTCGGTGGTCATGGACGCAGTGTTTCCACGGTCGCTGGGGTTGTCGATGAAATCCCATTTCATGGCGTCCGGCTCCACGATGAGTACCCTCGATGACCGTGCACACGGTCGGGGAGCTCTTGCGGCAATGGCGGCATCGCCGGCGGCTCAGCCAACTCGATCTCGCGATCGCGGCCGACGTCTCGGCTCGTCACGTCAGCCTGGTCGAGACGGGCAGGTCCAACCCGAGCGCCGACATGGTCCTGCGGCTCGCGGACCAGCTCGATGTGCCCTTGCGCGATCGCAACCGGCTGCTGCTCGCGGCCGGCTTCGCACCCCGGTACGCCGAGCGGCCGCTTGGGGACGAGGCGCTGACGGCGGCCCGGGACGCGGTCGCGAGGGTGCTCCGCGCGCATGAGCCGTATCCGGCGCTGGCCTTCGACCGCCGATGGAACATCGTGATGATCAACCGTGCGGTCGAGCCGTTCCTCGCCGGCGTCGAGCCCGGCCTGCTGCGGCCGCCGATCAACCTGGTCCGGCTGGGGCTGGACCCGCGCGGGTTCGCTCCCATGGTCGTCAACCTGGCGGACGTGCGGGCGGTGTTCCGCTCCCGGATCAGGCGCCAGCTCGCCGTCGCCCCCGACGCAGAGCTCACCGCGCTCTACGAGGAACTTCTCGGCCCCGATTCCGGCGACGCGCCGAGCCGGTCGGCCGAATCCGATGTCGTGATCTCGATGATCCTTCGCGTCGACGGACGGGAGCTGCGGCTGTTCTCGACCATCACCACGTTCGGTACCCCGATGGACATCACGCTGGACGAGGTCGCGATCGAGTCGTACTACCCGGCGGACACGGAGAGCGCCGCCTACTTCGAGAAGACCGGCGGTGACGTCCGAGCCGCCCCTGAGTGAGCAGCGAGCCCGGAACGCGTGACCGGGCATGTGATAGGGACGGGACGCATCGGCATCTGATCGCGGTAGTGGGCGGGGATGCTTCTCGGGAGTGGGGTGTGATGGTGGACGAATGGCCGGGGAGCGCGCTCAGCGACGAGGAACTGGACGTCGCCTACAACGTGCGGAGGAAGGCGGGGGAGGAGCTCTTCGCGCGGCACCTGGCGCGGTACCGGGCCGAGTCGGAGCAGGCCGTCGACGGGCTTTCCGGCCATCCCGGGATCGTCTACGACGAGGCGAGCGGGGAGCGGCTGGACGCCTGGGGCGTCGGCGAGGGGCTGCGGCCCGTGTTCGTCTTCCTGCACGGCGGCTACTGGATGGCGCTGTCGCGGGACGTGTCGTCCTTCATGGCCCGAGCGCTTTCCGAGCAGGGCGTGGCGACCGTCGTGCCCGATTACACGCTGGCGCCCAACGCTTCGCTGGAGGAGATCGTCCGGCAGGTGCGGGCGGCCGTGGCGTGGGTGTACCGGCACGGTCGTGAGCACGGGCTTGATCCGGAGCGGATCGTGGTCGGCGGCAGTTCGGCGGGCGGGCACCTGACCGGCATGACGATGGTCGGCGGGTGGCAGGAGCCGCTCGGGCTCCCCGGAGACGTCGTCAAGGCGGCGATGCCGATCAGCGGGTTGTTCGACATCCGTCCCATCACCCGCGTTTATGTGAATGAGGCCGTGCGGCTGGACCTTGAGCGGGCGGCGGCGCTGAGCCCCGCGCTGCTGCCGGCGGCGTACCGGTGTCCGGCCGTTTTCGTGGTCGCGGAGAACGACGGCGAAGGGTTCCTGGAGCAGTCGCGGCTGTTCCAGCCGGCGTGGGGCGCGGGTGAGCTGATGGTCGTGCCCGGCCGCGACCATTTCGACGTCGTCCTCGACCTGGCCGACCCGGGGTCGCGGGTCGGTGCGGCGCTGCTCGATCTGATCAGCCGGTGAGCATCTGATCAGCCGGTGAGTATCTGATCACGCGGTGAGTGCGGCCGCCTCGCGGTGGAGGTGGTCGAGCATGAGACGGGCGGACGGGGTCGGGGCGCGGTCGGCGGGGAGTGTGACGCCCACCTGGCGGCGGACGGTCTCCAGCGGCACGGGCAGCGGCGTGATGTCGGTGTCGGTGCGGGCCACCAGTTCGGGCAGCGCGGCGATCATGTCGGTGTCGCGGACCAGGGTGCGGACGGTCAGGACGGAGGTGCACTCGACCAGGTTGCCCGGCAGGACGAGGCCCTCCGCGCGGAAGACCTGCTCCAGTTCCGAGCGCAGCGCGGTCTGCTCCAGGGGCAGCACCCACGGGTAGTCGAGCAGGTCGGCGAGACCCAGGGACGGGCGGCGGCGGGCCGGATGGTCGCGGCGGGCGACCAGCTGGACGGGTTCGCCGTAAAGGGTGATCTGGCGGAGGCCGCGCAGGTCGTCGATCGGGTTGAGGCGGCCGAGGATCAGGTCGATCTCGCCGTCGAGGAGGCGGGGAACCTGCGCGTCGAACGTGGCCTCCTGGACGATCACCGTGATGCCGGGACGGTCCTCCTTCAAGGCGGCGATCGCGCGGGGCAGCAGGACGTTGGAGCCGGCGAGGAGCGTGCCGATGGTGACGGTGCCGACCTCGCCGTCCGCGAGGCCGGTGATGCGTTCGCCCGCGCGGCGCAGTTCGGCGAGGACGGCGCGGGCGTGTTCGATGAACGCGTCCCCGAACAGCGTCGGAGTGGCGCCGCGCGGGCCGCGGGTGAACAGTTCGACGCCGAGGATGTTCTCCACCTCGCGCAGGCTGCGCGTGACGGCGGGCTGCGCCAGGTGCAGGTGCTCGGCCGCTCGCAGGATGCTGCCCTGGTCGGCGATGGCGACGACGAGCACGAGGTGCCGGAGCTTCAGCCGTCCGCTGAGCAGGTCGATCGCGCGCATGGGCATTTACTATCACAATCTCGTCATACCTCCACGGTCGATTGGTATTTGCCAGGCATAGCTTGCGGGGCGGAGGATCGGAGGCGTCGGGCCATGCCGGGAGGGGCGGATGAAGGCTGAGCACTACGTCGGCGGGGTCTTCCGTTCGGACGGGACGTCCTTCCCGCTCATCGCCCCGGGCGACGGCTCCGAGCTGGGCGCCGTCCCGGAGGCCACGAGGGAGGTCGTGGACGACGCCGTGAACGCGGCGCGGGCCGCGCTGAAGGGGCCCTGGGGGGCCATGGGCGTCCGGGAACGGGTCGCCGCCCTGAGGTCCGTCGCCGACGGGATCCAGGCCCGGTTCGAGGAGTTCGTCGACGCCGAGGTCGCCGACACCGGCAGGTCCCGGGAGTTCGCGTCGACCGTCGACGTCCCGAGGGCGGTGGGCAACTTCCGCGCGTACGCCGACCTGCTCTACGGGCGTCCCGAACGGGCCTACACGACGCAGGTCCCCGGATGGAGCTCCGGGGTGGGCGAGGCGCTCAACTACACGGTGCGGCGGCCCCTGGGCGTGGTGGCGATCATCTCGCCGTGGAACCTTCCGCTGCTGCTGTCGACCTGGAAGATCGCTCCCGCGCTGGCGTGCGGCAACGCCGTCGTGCTCAAACCGTCCGAGGAGACGCCGTCGACCGCGACGCTGCTCGCCCACGTGATCGACGACGCCGGGCTTCCGGAGGGTGTGTTCAACCTGGTGCACGGGCACGGCACGGGTGCGGCCGGCGAGTTCCTCACCGGGAATCCCGGCGTGGACGCGATCGCGTTCACCGGCGAGTCGGCCACCGGCGCCGCCATCATGCGCAATGCCGCCGACCACGTCACGCCCGTGTCGTTCGAGCTGGGCGGCAAGAACCCGGCGCTGGTCTTCGCCGACGCGGACCTCGACGCCGCCGTGGACGGGACGGTCCGGTCGTCGTTCACCCATTCCGGGCAGATCTGCCTGTGCACCGAGCGCGTCTACGTCGAGCGGCCGGTCTTCGGCGCGTTCGTCGAGAGGCTGCGCGACCGCGTGCGTGCCCTCGACGGCTACGGGCCGATGATCTCGGCGGAGCACCGCGACAAGGTCCTGTCGTACTACCGGCTCGCCCGCGAGGAGGGCGCCACGGTCGTCGCGGGCGGCGGCGCACCGGAGTTCGGCGACGAGAGGGACGGCGGCTTCTACGTGGAGCCCACCGTCCTCACCGGACTTCCGGAGACGGCCCGCACGGTGAGGGAGGAGATCTTCGGGCCGGTCTGCCACATCGCGCCGTTCGACACCGAGGACGAGGCCCTTGCGCTGGCCAACGACAGCCCTTACGGGCTCGCCTCGACGGTGTGGACGCGTGACCTGTCCAGGGCGCACCGGGTGGCACCGCGAATCGAGACGGGGATCGTCTGGGTGAACTGCTGGAACCTGCGCGACCTCCGGACCCCGTTCGGCGGCGTGAAAGTGTCCGGGATCGGGCGTGAAGGGGGAGAGTACTCCTTGGACTTCTTCTCCGAGCCCGTCAACGTGTGCATCCAGATCTGAAAGCGAGTCCCGTGACCGACCCAACGAACCCCGAGGCCGCCGGCTCGACGAACCCCGAGGCCCGCCGCCCGTCTGGCGCCGGCTCGACGAGCATCGAGGCCGCCGCCGGGCGGCTGCTCGGCGCGTACGCGTCCGGGACACCCTGCGCGCCCGTCCGCGATCTGATCACGACGGCGGACGACGCCTACGCGGTGCAGGACAGGGTGACCGAGCGGTGGCTGGGCGAGGGCCGCCGCCTCGCCGGCCGCAAGATCGGCCTGACGTCGCGGGCGGTGCAGGCGCAGATCGGCGTGGACAGCCCCGACTTCGGGATGCTGTTCGCCGACATGGCCGTTCCCGACGGGGAGGAGATCCCCGCCGGTGCGGTGCTGCAGCCGCGCGCCGAGGCCGAGGTCGCGCTCGTGCTGGAGCACGACCTGACCCACGAGCGGCACACCGTCGCCGACGTGATCCGCGCGACGGCGTTCGCGCTGCCCGCCATCGAGGTCGTCGGCAGCCGGGTCCGCGACTGGGACATCACGCTCGCCGACACCGTCGCCGACAACGCCTCGTCCGGCATGTACGCGCTCGGCAACCGTCCCGTCCTCCTCAAGGACGTGGACCTGCGCCTGTGCGGGATGGTCATGGAGCGGCGCGGCGAGCAGGTCTCCACCGGCAACGGCGCCGCCTGCCTCGGGCATCCGCTGAACGCGGCGCTGTGGCTCGCCGACACGCTCGCCCGCGTCGGGCGTCCCCTCCGCGCAGGCGACACCGTGCTGACCGGTGCGCTCGGCCCCGTGGTCCCCGCCGTTCAGGGCGACGTGTTCGAAGCCCGCATCGACGGCCTGGGCGATGTCCGCGTCGCGTTCGGCAAAGAGCCCGGCAGGGAGTCCGGCAGGGAGTCCGGCAGGGAGTCCGGCAAGGAGGGGGCGTGATGGTGGACGTGAACGGGCTCGCGGCGACGCTGGACGAGGCGGCCCGGGACGTCCGGGCGATCCCGAAGCTGACCCGCACGACGCCGTTGGACGTGGCGGCCGCGTACGCGGTGCAGCGCGCCGGGGTCGAGCGGCGGCGCCGGAGGGGCGAGCGGCTCGCCGGGGTGAAGATGGGCTTCACCAGCCGCGCCAAGATGGTGCAGATGGGCGTGGACGACGTCATCTGGGGCCTGCTCACCGACGGGATGCTCGCCGAGTCGTCCGTGGACGTGTCGCGGCTCATCCATCCGCGGATCGAGCCGGAGATCGCCTACCTGATCGGGCGGGAGGTCCGGTCCGCCGCGGAGGTCGAGTCGGCCGTCGCCGGCGTCGCGGTCGGGTTCGAGGTCCTCGACTCGCGGTACACGGGCTTCGAGTTCACGCTCCCGGACGTGATCGCCGACAACGCGTCGGCGTCGCGGTTCGGGTTCGGGGCCTGGCACGTGCCCCGCGACGTGTCGAACGTGGGACTGCTGATGGAGATCGACGGGCGTCCGGTGCAGACGGGCTCGTCCGCCGCGATCCTCGGGGACCCGGCGCGGTCGCTGCGGGCGGCGGCGCGGCTCGCGCTCGGCGCGGGCATGAAGCTCGAACCCGGCTGGATCGTCCTGGCGGGCGCCGCGACGGCGGCCGTGCCGCTCCCGAAGGACGCGCACGTCCGCGTCACCGGAGCCGGGCTCGGCGGAGTGGAGGTGACGACGTGATGGGCGACGCGTTCCTCGTCGAGGGCAAGGCCGCGCCGCGCGGGCGGTTCCCGCACGTCAGGCGGGCCGGCGACCTCGTGTTCGTGTCCGGGACGAGCTCGCGCCGTCCCGACGGGACGTTCGCCGGGGCGAGCGCCGACGCGATGGGCGTCACCGACCTCGACATCCGGGCGCAGACCCGCGCCGTCATCGAGAACATCGGCGGCCTCCTCGACGCGGCCGGGGGAGGGCTGCCCGACATCGTGAACGTCACCACCTACCTGGTCAGCATGAACGACTTCGGTGGGTACAACGAGGTCTACGGAGAGTACTTCGACGAGACGGGCCCGGCCCGCACCACGGTCGCCGTCCACCAGCTCCCGCACCCGCACCTGCTCATCGAGATCTCGTGCGTGGCGCACATTCCCAGGGACCGCACACCCGACAGGCGCACAAGCCCGTGAGGAGGCCGGAGCATGACCCTGCCCCAGCTGTCGTTCGGAACGCCGTTCAACTTCGAGTCGTGGATCGACGATCACCGTGACCTGCTCAAGCCGCCGGTCGGCAACGTCCAGGTGTTCGACGAGGCCGGCCTGATCATCATGGTGGTCGGCGGCCCCAACCAGCGGACCGACTTCCACGACGACCCCACCGAGGAGTTCTTCTACCAGCTCAAGGGCAACATGGTGCTGCGCGTCATGGAGGAGGAGGGGCGCCCGCCGCGAGACCTGCAGATCAACGAGGGCGACGTCTTCCTGCTGCCGGCGCACGTGCGGCACTCCCCGCAGCGGCCCGAGGCCGGATCGATCGGGCTCGTCGTGGAGATCCCGAGGCCGGAGGGGCTGAAGGAGGCGTTCGAGTGGTACTGCACCGAGTGCCACCACCTCGTCCACCGCGCCGAACTCCAGGTCCGCTCGATCGTGGACGACCTGCCGTCCGTGTTCCAGGGCTTCTACGACGGCGACCGCAAATGCCCGGACTGCGGCGCCGTCCACCCGGGCAAGAGGTGGCCGCAGACCATGACCCCGACCACGGCCCCCCGTGTTTGACCGACTGTTTGACCAACCCGTGTTTGACCAGTCCGTGTTTGACCAGTCCATGTTTGACCAGTCCGTGCGTGACCAGTCCGTGTTTGACCAGTCCGTGTGCGACCGACCCGTGCCGGCCGAATCGGTTCTGAGGACACCGCGCCCGATGGAGGCTCCGTGACCGTCATCGACGTCCATGCCCACGTGTTCCCGCGCCTCACCCGCGCCGAGGGCCGCGTGCTCGCCGGCGCGGGGGAGCCGTGGCTGCGCGTCGACGGCGGCGGCACCGGCATGATGATGTGCGGGGACGAGGAGTACAGGCCGGTCGGGGAGGCCCTGTGGGAGCCCGCCCGGCGTCTGGCCGACATGGACGCCATGGGCGTCGATGCCCAGGCGGTGTCGTCCACCCCGCTCATGTTCGGGTACGCGGCCGAGCCGTCCCGCGCCGCCGACTGGTGCGACCTGGTGAACGAGCGCATCCTCGCGTTCTGCGCGGACGCGCCGGACCGGCTGCTGCCGCTGTGCCAGGTCCCGCTGCAGGACCCGGCGCTCGCCTGCGAGGTCGCGACGCGGGCGGCGGCGGCCGGGCACCGCGGTGTGCACATCGGCAACCATGTCGGCGACCGCAACCTCGACGATGACGGGATCACCGCGTTCCTCGCGCACTGCGCCCGGGTCGGGCTGCCGGTCCTGGCGCACCCGTGGGACATGCTCGGCGCGGACCGGATGCGCGGCCACATGCTGCCGTGGCTGTCCGGGATGCCCGCCGAGACGCAGCTGAGCATCCTCGGGCTGATGCTGTCCGGGGCGTTCGAGCGGATCCCGGCTTCGCTGCGGCTGTGCTTCTGCCACGGCGGCGGAAGCTTCGCGTTCCTGCTCGGGCGGGCCGACAACGCATGGCACCGGCGCGACATCGTCCGCGCCGACTCGCCGCGCCCGCCGTCGGAGTACGTCGACCGGTTCCACGTCGACTCCGCCGTGTTCGACCCGCGCGCGCTCCGGCTGCTCATCGACGTGATGGGCTCGGAGCGGGTGATGCTCGGCACCGACTACCCGTTCCCGCTGGGGGAGGAGGAGCCGGGCGCGACGATCCGGGCCTGCCCCGGGCTGGACGACGCCGAACGCGCCCTGCTGCTCGGCGGCAACGCGCGGGCCTTCTTCGCCCAGGCCCGGATCCCCGCCCAGGCGCCGGCGGCCCAGGCGGTCGCCGGGACCGACCCAGTGAGCACGACGACCCAGTGAGCACGACGACCCAGTGAGCACGACGACCCAGTGAGCACGACGACCCAGTGAGCACGACGACCCAGTGAGCACGACGACACCGAGGAAGGACGCCGTGACGGCCGAAGACGAGGCTCGGCGGCTTGACGAGAACGATCCGCTGCCGACGCTGCGCGGCGAGTTCCTCGTCCCGCCCGCCCCCGGCGGGACGTTCGACGAGGCGGCGTACTTCGCCGGGAACTCCCTCGGCCTCCAGCCGAGGAGCGTGGCCGCACGCCTCCGCGAGGAACTGGACGACTGGGCACGGCTCGCCGTCGAGGCCCACACGGAGGGCCGCCGCCCCTGGGTGGACTACCACGAGCTGCTCCGCGAACCCGCGGCGCGCCTCGTCGGCGCGCTGCCGCACGAGGTCGTCGCGATGAACTCGCTGACGGTCAACCTGCACCTGATGATGGCGAGCTTCTACCGGCCCGCCGGGACGCGCACCCGCATCGCCATCGAGGACTCGGCGTTCCCGTCCGACTCCTACGCGGTCGCCAGCCAGGCCGTCCACCACGGGCTCGACCCGGCCGTGACGGTCGCGCGGCTCAAGCCCCGCACCGGCGAGGACAACCTGCGCACCGAGGACGTCCTCGCTTTCCTCGAACGTGAAGGCGAGACGGTCGCGCTCCTCATGCTCGGCGGCGTCAACTACCTGACGGGCCAGCTCATGGACATGGCCGCGATCACCAAGGCGGGCCGCGCCGCCGGGGCGGTCGTCGGCTGGGACCTCGCCCACGCCACCGGGAACGTTCCGCTGCGCCTGCACGACTGGGACGTCGACTTCGCCGCCTGGTGCACCTACAAGTACATGAACGCCGGTCCCGGCGCGGTCGCCGGATGCTTCGTCCACGAGCGGCACGTCCGGGACGCGTCGGTGCCGAAGCTGTCGGGCTGGTGGGGCACCGACCCGGCAGTCCGGTTCCGGATGGAACCCGACATCGCGCCGCCCTCCTCCGCCGACGCGTGGCAGCTGTCCAACCCGCCCATCCTGGCCCTCGCCCCGGTCCTGGCCTCCCTGGAGATCTTCGACCGGGTCGGGATGGACGCGCTGCGCGCCAAGAGCGAGCGGCTCACCGGCTACCTGGCGTCCCGGCTCGCGGGGACCGGCGCCCGGATCATCACCCCGGCCGACCCGGCGGCGCGCGGCGCCCAGCTGTCGCTGCGGGTGGACGACGCGGGCGGGCTGGTCCGGCGGCTCGCCGAGGCGTACGGCGTGGTCGCCGACGCCCGCGAACCCGACGTCATCCGGCTCGCGCCCGTCCCGCTGTACTGCACCTACCACGACTGCCACCGCGCCGCCGAAGCCATCGAAGATCTTGTTTAGGTGTGTCGGTGCATGGGGTGGCCCGGCATCGGGTAGGTTCGGGGGCGTTGCACGATGGCGCCCGGTCAGGCCGGCCGGGCACCAGGCAGTCTCAATGCGTTTTCTCCGGGTGACCGGCGGACGTGAGATGAGTCCGCTTGCAGCCCGGTCCGCCGCCCGGCGGGCCGGTGAGTTGTACCCGAAGGGAAAGACCATGGCCGAAGGCACCGTGAAGTGGTTCAACTCCGAGAAGGGCTTCGGGTTCATCGCGCCCGACGGCGGCGGCCCGGACGTGTTCGTCCACTACTCGGCGATCGCCACCAACGGCTACCGCAGCCTGGACGAGAACCAGCGCGTCTCGTTCGAGATCACCCAGGGCCAGAAGGGCCCGCAGGCCGAGGGCGTCTCGCCGCTCTAACCTGCACCGGCGTGGTCTGACACGCGCTCAGGGCCGGGGACGCACGCCGTCCCCGGCCTTTCGCTTCCCCGACGCCTTCACTTCCCCGACCTTTCGCTCACCCCAGGCTTTTCGGTCTCCCCCTGCCTTTCGCCGTCCTCGCCGGGCCCGTGCCCGCCCTCGTCCCGGGGAAGCCGCTCGCCCGTCCGCAGCCGGTCGAGCCCGAGCCAGATGAACTCCATGGCCATCTGCTCGGCGCGGTCACGCGGGGTGTCGGGATGCTCCAGCCACCACGACACCATCGACAGCATCGACCCGTACATCAGGGGGACGAGCAGCCGCGTGCGCCGCTCGTTCACCTCCAGTGCGGCGGGGGACAGGGCCGGGTCGGCGCGGCGGCGGCGCAGCAGCAGGTCGGCGAACGCGCCCCCGAGGCGGTCGCGGAGCTCCCGCAGCTCCAGCCCGACGTCGTCGGGCTTGTCGAGGTGCCGTATCACCAGCGCCCACGCGTCAGGGTCGGCGGTGGCGTAGTCGAACAGGACCCGGATCATGGCCCGGATGCCGTCCGCCGAGCCGTGCGAGGCGAGCACCGACGCGTTCAGCCGGGCGGTCAGCTCGGCCACGATCGTCTCGGTCACCTCCGCGAACAGCTCCTCCTTCGAGGTGAAGTGCTGGTACAGCAGCGCCTTGGACACCTGCGCCGCCGCGGCCACGTGCTCCATCTGGGTCAGGTGGTAGCCGCGGCGGCCGAACTCCTCCAGCGCCACCTGCAGCAGCTGCTCGCGCCGCCGGGCGTACGGCATCCGCCGCCGCACGCCCGGTGCCCGCTCGCCCGTCCCGTCGGTCATGCGGTGTTGTACTTGCCAAGCTCGGCGCGGGCGACGGAGCGGACGTGGACCTCGTCGGGGCCGTCGGCGAGCCGCAGGGTGCGCAGGCCCGCCCACATCGCGGCGAGCGGGGTGTCGTCGCTGACGCCGGCGCCGCCGTGCATCTGGATCGCCTTGTCGACGACGTCCAGCGCGACCCGCGGCGCGATCACCTTGATCGCCGCGACCTCGGAGCGGGCGGCCTGGACGCCCTGCTTGTCGATCAGCCACGCGGTCTTGAGGGTGAGCAGCCGGGCCTGCTCGATCGCCATCCGCGACTCGGCGATCTGCTGGCGGACGACGCCCTGCTTGGCCAGCGGCCCGCCGAACGCCTCCCGGGACAGGGCGCGCTCGCACATCAGCTCCAGCGCCCGCTCGGCCGCGCCGATCGCGCGCATGCAGTGGTGGATGCGGCCGGGGCCGAGGCGGGCCTGGGCGATGGCGAAACCGCCGCCCTCCTCGCCGATGAGGTTCTCCACCGGGACGCGCACGTCGGTGAACGTGATCTCGCAGTGGCCGTGCTGGTCCTGGTAGCCGAACACGGGCAGCGACCGGACGACCTCCACGCCGGGCGTGTCGAACGGCACCAGCACCATCGACTGCTGCCGGTACGGGTGGCCGTCCGGGTCGGTCTTGCCCATCAGGACCATGATCTTGCAGCGCGGGTCGGCGGCGCCGGTGGTCCACCACTTGCGGCCGTTGATGACGTAGTGGTCCCCGTCGCGTTCGATGCGGGTGGAGATGTTGCGGGCGTCGGAGCTGGCCACATCCGGCTCCGTCATGGCGAACGCGCTGCGGATCTCGCCGTTCAGCAGCGGGGTGAGCCACCTGTCCTTCTGCTCGGGCGTCCCGAACAGGTGCAGTACCTCCATGTTGCCGGTGTCGGGGGCCGCGCAGTTGACGGCCTCGGGCGCGAGCTCCAGGGAGCGGCCCGTGATCTCGGCGAGGGAGGCGTAGTCGGTGACGGTGAGGCCGTGTGCCGGGTCCTCGCTGTCGGGTAGGAAGAGGTTCCAGAGGCCGCGCTTGCGGGCCTCGGCCTTGAGGTCCTCGACGACCTGGGGGAGGTGGTGCTCGCGGCCCGCCGCGCGCAGCTCCGCCCGCTGGGCCTCGTAGACCGGCTCCGCCGGGTAGACGTGGGCGTCCATGAATTCCTGAAGGCGGCCGAGGTACTCCTGGGCCCGCTCGCTCAAACCAAAGTCCATTCCGTTAGAGTAACTGACGAGTCAGTTACTTCGTGAGGGGAGTCCCATGCCAGCCTCGGACACGCCAGCCTCGGACACGGGAGCCTCGGACACGCCAGCCTCGGACACGGCCTTCGACGGTACCGGCAAGGTCGCGCTGATCACGGGCGGATCCAACGGCATCGGAGCCGCGGTGGCGCGCCGGCTGGCCCGGGGCGGCGCGCGGATCGTCCTCGCCGACGTCGACGCGGACGCCGGCACCGCGCTCGCGAAGGAGCTGGACGGCGCGTTCGTCCGCTGCGACGTGCGCGAGCCCGCCGAGAGCGAGGCGGCCGTCGCGACCGCGGTGGACCGGTTCGGCGGGCTGGACGTGGCGTTCCTCAACGCCGGCGTCGCCGGCGGAGGCGGCATGGGCGACGACTTCGACCTCGCCGCTTACCGGCGGGCCATGGGCATCAACCTCGACGGCGTCGTGTTCGGAGTGCACGCCGCGCTGCCCGCGCTCCGCGCCCGCGGCGGCGGCGACATCGTCGCCACCGCCAGCATGGCCGCGCTCACCGCCACGCCGTTCGACCCCGTCTACGGCGCCAACAAGGCGGCCGTGGTCGGTCTCGTCCGCGCGCTCGGCCCCACGTTCGCGGAGGAGGGCATCCGGGTGAACGCGCTGTGCCCCTCGTTCGCCGACACCGACATCCTCACCCCGATGAAGGGGCACCTCCAGGACACCGGTTTCCCGATCCTGGACGTGGACGACGTCGTGGAGGCGTTCATGCGCATCCTCGGCGCCGGCGGCACCGGTGACGCCTGGTACGTGGTGCCGGGCCGCCCGTCCGAGCCGTTCAAGTTCCGCGGCGTCCCCGGCCCCCGCTGAGCGCCCGCCCGAGACACGACGGGCCCGGGACGCCCACAGGAGGGCGACGGGCCGGACACACCCACAGGAGAGTCATGCGCGCGATCCAGATCACCGAGTTCGGCGGGCCCGAGGTGCTGAACGTCACCGAGCTGCCCGACCCGTCCGCCGGGCCGGGGCACCTGCTCATCGACGTGTCGCGGGCCGGGATCAACTACGCCGACACGCACCAGGCCGAGAACAGCTACCTGTCGGAGTCCACGCTGCCGATGGTGCCGGGCGGGGAGGTCGTCGGGACGACCGCGGACGGGCGCCGCGTCGTCGCGCTCGTCGGCACCGGCGGCTACGCCGAGAAGGCCGCCGCGCCCGAGGCCCTCGCGTGGGACGTCCCGGACGACATCGACGACGTCACCGCCCTCGGCATGATCGTCCAGGGTGCGTCGGCGTGGCTGCTGCTGCGCCGCAGCGTCCATCTGGCGCCGGGCGAGTCCGTCGTCGTGCACGCCGCCGCGGGCGGGGTCGGGACCCTCGCCGTCCAGCTCGCCAAGGCGTGGGGCGCCGGACGGGTCATCGCCACCGCCTCGTCGCAGGACAAACGCGACCTCGCCCTCGAACTCGGCGCGGACGTCGCGATCGACGCGAACGAACCCGACCTGAAGGACGCGCTGATCGACGCCAACGGCGGCCGGCGCGTCGACACCGTCCTGGAGATGACGGGCGGGACGGTCACCGACCAGAGCCTGCGCGCCCTCGCCCCGTTCGGGCGCCTCGCCTTCTACGGCATGGCGTCGCGGAAGGAGCCCTCGCCCGTCCGCCCGGCCACGCTGATGGCGCACTCCACCACGATCGCGGGCATGTGGCTGGCGCACGTCTTCCAGCTCCCCGGCGACGTGATGCGCGGTGCCCTCGGCGAGCTGTTCGACCTCGCCGCGGACGGGCGGCTCCGCGTGATCGGCGGCGGCGAGTACGGGCTCGCCGACGTCCGGCGGGCCCACGAGGACCTCCGGGCCCGCCGCACCACCGGCAAGCTCGTCCTCGACCCGTCGCGCTGAGCCCCTCCCGGATCAGCCTGTCCGGATCAGCCTGTCCGGATCAGCCTGTCCGGATCAGCCTGTCCGGATCAGCCGACGAGGCCGTTCTCGTAGGCGTAGACGACGGCCTGGGTGCGGTCGCGCAGCCCGAGCTTGGTCAGCACATGCCCGACATGCGTCTTCACCGTCTGCTCGGCCAGCACCAGCTCGGCGGCGATCTCGGCGTTGGACAGCCCCCGCGCGATCTGCCGCAGCACGTCCAGCTCGCGCGGGGTCAGGCCCGCGGTCGCCTTCGGGCTCGGCCGCTGGTGGCGGCGCCGGCGCGCGAAGTCGCCGATCAGCCGCCGGGTGATGGACGGGGCGAGCAGCGCGTCGCCGCCCGCCACGACCCGCAC
Source organism: Spirillospora sp. NPDC048824 (assembly GCF_043198455.1). NCBI lineage: Bacteria > Bacillati > Actinomycetota > Actinomycetes > Streptosporangiales > Thermomonosporaceae > Spirillospora > Spirillospora sp. NPDC048824. The sequence continues at coordinate 41,184 of NZ_JBICUS010000020.1, forward strand.
GCCGTTCACCAGGTCGGCCGCCGACGCGTCCTTCAGCAGGAACCCGCTGGCCCCCGCGCCGAGCGCCTCGTAGACGTACTCGTCCAGGTCGAACGTGGTGAGCACCAGCACCTTCGGGCGTGCACCGGCGGGGTCGGCGTCGGGGTCCGGGTCGCCGATCACCTCGGCGGTGGCGGCGAGGCCGTCCATCTCCGGCATCCGGATGTCCATCACGATCACGTCCGGATCGAGCCGGCGGGCCATCTCCACCGCCTCGCGGCCGTTGCCCGCCTGCCCGATCACCTCGATCCCGGGATCGGAGGACAGCAGTGCCGCGAGCCCGTCGCGGATCATGACCTGGTCGTCGGCGATCAGCACCCGAATCGTCACGGGCCCAACCCTACGGGCATGGAAGATCAGCCCGGGTCGCCATAGGGCAGTTCCGCGGCGACCGACCAGCCGGCGCCGTCCCGCGGGCCGGCGGTGAGGCCGCCGCCGAGCATCGTCACCCGCTCGCGCATCCCGACGAGCCCGTGCCCGCCGCCGTGCGACTCCTCGGGGGTGCTGCGGGCGCCGTCGTCGGTGACCGACACCGCCAGCGACTCCGGCCCGTACCTGATCTCGATGTGAACCTGGGAGCCCGGCGCGTACCGCGACGCGTTGCTCAGCGACTCCTGCACGATCCGGTACGCCGACAGGTCGACCCCCGCGTTCAGCGGCCGCGGCATCCCGACGACGACGCTCGCGACCGACAGCCCGGAACGGCGGGCCCCGCCGATCAGGTCGTCCAGCCGGTCCAGACCGGGCTGGGGCGCGCGCTCGGCGTCGTCGTTCTCGGAGCGCAGCAGCCCCACGACGCGGCGCGTCTCGGTGAGGGCCTCGCGCGCGGCGTCCCGCACCACCCCGAACGTCTGCCGCGCCGCGTCCGGCAGGTCCGGGATCCGGTAGGGCGCGGCCTCCGCCTGCATCGCGATCACCGACATGTGGTGCGCCACCACGTCGTGCAGCTCGCGGGCGATCCGGGCGCGTTCCTCCAGCACCGCCTGCCGGGCGAGGTCCTGCCGGTGCTGCTCCTCGCGCCGGCGCAGCTCCTCGACGGCCGAGTGCCGCCCGCCGACCGCGTCGCCGAAGGTCAGCGCGATCGCCGCGACCCCGGCGAGGATCATGCCGAACCAGCCGGGCATGCCGAGCATCACGGCGGGCGTCAGCACCCCTGCGATGGTGACCGCGCCGACGCCGAGGGTGGTCTGCCGGTCGGCGCCGACCCCGGTGAAGAACAGGATGACGATCAGCGCCAGGATCGCGGTGACCGGCCACGGCATGAAGCCTTCCCCATGCCGGGCGAAGACCGTCAGCAGCAGGCCGGCGGCCGCCACCCTCCACGCGGCGAGGGGCCAGCGCGCCGCGAAGATCAGCGGTGTCGCCTGCAGCACGCCGAGCGGCCAGGCGAGCCCGGTCCGGACGTCGTACTGCACGATGGCGATCGCGATCGACCCGGCCGTGAAGCCGATCGTCATCGCGAGCATGACCGCCAGGATCGGCAGGCGCAGCGCCATCCGTCCGGGCAGCAGCGTGACGGCCGGGTCGTCCCGGCCCGGCATGAGCGCGGAGCGGACGCCGGCGAGCAGCCGGGGACGGACCCCGGGCGCGAAGCGGTCGTGATCGTTCATTTGAACGAAGCCTAGGACGCCGCCGGCCGCCCCGGCGTGACCCGGGGGAGGGAGATGCGAACCGCCTCCCCGGGTATCACCCCTGAGCAGCGCCCTACCACGGGGATCATGCGGCGATCACGCGGCGATCTTGCGGTGATCGCCGGGGCGACGGAGGATGCGGGAATGACCGACCTGAGCCATCCGATCTTCGCCCGGTTCTACCCGCGGCTGGACGCCGCCTCCGCCAGGGCGGGCGGCGACGCGCACCGCGCCGAGCTGCTCACCGGGACGTCCGGCCGCGTGCTGGAGGTGGGCGCCGGGCACGGGGCCAACTTCGCGCACTACCCGCCGGAGGTCACGGAGGTCGCCGCCGTCGAACCCGAGCCGCGGCTGCGCGCCAAGGCCGGCCGCGCCGCCGCCCGCGCGCCCGTCCCCGTCACCGTGCGGCCCGGCGTCGCCGAGGACCTCGACCTCGACGACGCCTCGTTCGACGTGGTGGTGGCGTCCCTCGTGCTGTGCTCGGTGCGCGACCCCGTCCGCGCGCTGACCGAGGTGAGGCGGGTCCTCAGGCCCGGCGGCGAGTTCCGCTACTACGAGCACGTGCGGGGGCGCACGCGGGGGAAGGTGCGGTTCCAGCGCTGCGCCGACGTCGTCTGGCCGTTCCTCGCCGCCGGATGCCACGTGTCCCGCCCGACGGACGAGTGGATCGCCGGCTCCGGGTTCACCGTGCGGGACGAGCGGCGCTTCGAGTTCCCCGCCTCCGGCGCCAACCCGGCCTCCCCGCACGTCATCGGGATCGCGATACGCGACTGAGCGACGGCAAATCCCCGCATAAGGTCCTTTCCCGCATAAGGTCCTTTCCCTCGGGAAGATCGACTCCATGACCACACCGGGCAGCGGAGCCGACCCCACCGGCGACCGGCGGCGGGGCGGACCGGCGCATCCGGCGCTGCTCGCCACGCTCCTCGCGGCGGCCGGAGCCGTCGGCGGGTTCCTGTTCGGCTACGACTCCGCGGTCATCAACGGCGCCGTCGAGGCCGTCGAGGACGAGTTCGCCCTCAGCGGCTTCGGCGTCGGGCTGGTCGTCTCGTCCGCGCTGCTCGGCTGCGCCGCCGGCGCCTGGATCGCCGGCCCGCTCGGCGACCGCATCGGCCGGACGCGGGTCATGCTCATCATCTCGGTGCTGTTCGTGGCGAGTTCGCTCGGCTCCGCGTTCGCCTTCACCGCGGTCGACCTGACCGCCTGGAGGGTGGCAGGCGGCCTGGCCATCGGCGCCGCGTCGGTGATCGCGCCCGCCTACATCGCCGAGATCGCGCCCGCCGCCATGCGCGGCAAGCTCGGCTCACTCCAGCAGATGGCCATCGTCCTCGGCATCCTCGCGGCCCTCATCGTGGACTACCTCATCGCCAGGGCGTCCGACGGCGGCGCGTCCGGGAGGTTCCCGCTGGGCGGCACCGCGTGGCGATGGATGTTCGCGAGCGCCGCCGTGCCCGCCGTGCTGTACGGCGTCATCGCCCTGATCATTCCCGAGTCGCCCCGCTACCTGGTCAGGCGGCACCGGGAGGCGGACGCCCGGCGGTCGCTCGCCCGCGTCATGCCGGCCGGCGACGTGCGCGCCAAGATCGACGACATCCGGCGGTCGCTCGCCGCGGACCGGCCCGTCCGGCTCCGCGACCTGCGCGGCCACCGGCTCGGTCTGCTGCCGATCGTCTGGGTCGGCATCCTGCTGTCGGTCTTCCAGCAGTTCGTCGGCATCAACGTGATCTTCTACTACTCGACCTCGCTGTGGCGGGCGGTCGGGTTCACCGAGAGCGACGCGCTGTTCACCTCGGTGGTCAACGCGGTCGTCAACGTCGTGTTCACGCTGGTGGCGATCGCGCTCATCGACCGGATCGGGCGGCGCCCGCTGCTGCTGGCCGGCGCCACCGGCATGGCCCTGTCCCTCGGCACCCTCGCCGTGTGCTTCGCCACCGCCCCCGTGGTGAACGGCGAGCCGGACCTCGGCGGAGTCACCGGGCCGATCGCGCTGGTGGCCGCCAACACGTTCGTCGCCTCGTTCGCCGCCACCTGGGGCCCGGTGGTGTGGGTGATGCTGGGCGAGATGTTCAACAACTTCATCCGGGCGTCCGCCCTCGCCGTCGCCGCCACCGCGCAGTGGCTCGCCAACTGGGTGATCACCACGACGTTCCCCGCCGTCTCCGGATTCTCCCTCGGCCTGGCCTACGGCCTCTACACGCTGTTCTCCGTCCTGGCGTTCGTGTTCGTGTACCGCGCCGTCCCCGAGACCAAGGGACGTGAGCTGGAGGACATGGACGACCTCGCCTCCCCGAGAGCCCCCGCATAACGCCTGTCGCGGGCGGCGTTTGCCGGGGGCAACGCCCGCCGAGGTCCGCGCCCGTCGGATACAGTGGGACCATGCCGCAGGTATTCGAGACGACGACGCCGGGTCACTCCCGGCGAGACTGCGGCATGTCCTGACATTGCACGCGGCAGGGCCCCGGGAGCGATCCCGGGGCCTGCCGCTTTTCCGGGGGCGGCCCTCCGGGACCGCCGGGCCCTCCACGACGAGAGGAGCGGCCGATGGAACCGGATGCGTCCGGGCGGCACCCCGAATCGATAGCATCGGCAACCGCTGATCCGAGCCCGAGTCCTGACCGAATACTGCGAGGAGTCCCCGTGTCCACCGTGTCTGAGCTGCGCATCACCCTCGACGGGAGCGAGCGGGCGGTGTCGGCCGGCACCACCGCGGGCCGGGCACTGGACGCCGACGGCCGTACCGTGATCGCCGCCCGGGTGAACGGCGAGCTGCGCGACCTCGCCGGCGAGCTGCGCGACGGGGACGCGGTCGAACCGGTCGAGATCGGCTCCGCCGACGGCCGGGCGATCATGCGGCACTCCGCCGCGCACGTGATGGCGCAGGCCGTGCAGGAGCTGTTCCCCGAGGCGAAGCTGGGCATCGGCCCGCCGGTGGAGAACGGCTTCTACTACGACTTCGACGTCGCCGAGCCGTTCACCCCCGACGACCTGAAGCGCATCGAGAAGCGGATGCGCGAGATCGTCAAGCAGGGGCAGCGGTTCTCCCGGCGGCCCGTCTCCGACGACGACGCGCGCACCGAGCTGGCCGCCGAGCCGTACAAGCTGGAGCTGATCGGCCTCAAGGGCTCCGGCCCCGTCGAGGACGCGGCGGACGGCGCGGACGTCGAGGTCGGCGGCGGCGAGCTGACCATCTACGACAACCTCGACGCCAAGTCCGGCGAGCTGCGCTGGAAGGACCTGTGCCGCGGCCCGCACCTGCCGTCCACCCGGGTCATCCCCGCGTTCAAGCTGATGCGCTCCGGCGGCGCGTACTGGCGCGGCAGCGAGAAGAACCCGCAGCTCCAGCGGATCTACGGCACCGCCTGGGAGTCCAGGGACAAGCAGGACGAGTACCTGAAGTTCCTGGAGGAGGCGGAGAAGCGCGACCACCGCAGGCTCGGCGCCGAACTCGACCTTTTCTCGTTCCCGAGCGAGATCGGCAGCGGCCTCGCCGTCTTCCACCCCAAGGGCGGCGTCGTCCGCAAGGTGATGGAGGACTACTCGCGCCGCCGGCACGAGGAGGAGGGGTACGAGTTCGTCAACACCCCCCACATCACCAAGGGCCACCTGTTCGAGACCTCCGGGCACCTCGGCTGGTACAAGGACGACATGTTCCCGCCCATGGAGGTCGACGGAGGCGAGTACTACCTCAAGCCGATGAACTGCCCGATGCACAACCTGATCTTCCGCGCGCGCGGGCGGTCCTACCGGGAGCTGCCGCTGCGGCTGTTCGAGTTCGGGTCGGTGTACAGGTTCGAGAAGTCGGGCGTGGTGCACGGCCTCACCCGCGTCCGCGGCATGACCCAGGACGACGCGCACATCTACTGCACCGAGGACCAGATGGGCGAGGAGATCAAGCGGCTCCTCGACTTCGTCCTCGGCCTGCTGCGCGACTACGGGCTGAACGAGTTCTATCTGGAGCTGTCCACCCGCGACGACTCCGACAAGTTCATCGGCTCGAACGAGATGTGGGAGAAGGCCACCGCGGCCCTGCGCGGGGCGGCCGAGTCCACCGGGCTCGACCTCGTCCCCGATCCGGGCGGCGCCGCCTTCTACGGCCCCAAGATCTCCGTCCAGGCCAAGGACGCGATCGGCCGGACCTGGCAGCTGTCCACCATCCAGGTCGACCCGAACCAGCCCGAGCGGTTCGGCCTGGAGTACCAGGCGGCGGACGGCACCCGGCAGCGGCCCATGATGCTGCACCGGGCCCTGTTCGGGTCGATCGAGCGGTTCTTCGGCGTGCTGCTGGAGCACTACGCGGGCGCGATGCCGCCGTGGCTGGCGCCGGTGCAGGCCGTCGGCATCCCGATCGGCGACGCCCACGTCCCGCACCTGGACAAGGTCGCCGCGCGGCTGCGCGAGCGCGGCGTCCGCGTCGAGGTCGACACCTCCTCGGACCGCATGCAGAAGAAGATCCGCAACGCGCAGAAGCAGAAGATCCCGTACATGCTGCTCGCGGGCGACGACGACGTGGCCAAGGACGGGGTCTCGTTCCGGTACCGCAATGGCGACCAGCGGAACGGGGTCCCGATCGCCGAGGCGGTCGACGAGATCGTCAAGGCGGTCGAGGCCAGGATCCAGATCTGACCCGCGCCGGGGCCGTGCCCGTGCCGGGGGCGCGGGTGAGGCCCTTGACCGCGCCCTCCACACCGGGCTCCGCCGGGGGGGAGTGAGCGCCGCCCGGAGTTGGTAGCCTCGTCGCGCACGTGCGACCGGGGAGATGGCGGAGATGAAGTCCAGGAGACCGGCACGGCGGTCCCGGTCGGTCCTGGCCCGGATCGCCGGCTACGCCGGCACCACGCTGCTGGTGGCGGCGGCCATCGTGGTGCTCCTCGTCCCGCTGCTGGACGACGGGAAGAGCGGCGGCACCGCCGGCGCCCAGGGGTCGGCGAGCCCGTCGTCCACATCACCCGGCGGGCCGCCGGTCGGCCAGGCGGGCCCCGGTATCCAGGTGACCCCGACCGGCCCGGCGCCGCAGCAGAGCGGGAGCGACCGTCCGGACCCCGCCGGCGGCGGCGGGGGCGGCGGGCCGCAGATCCCCGGCCCGGGCGGCAACGGCGGCCTCACGTGGTGCCCGGAGGGCACGGCGGCCTACCGCGCCACGGGCACCGGTGTGGACGTCGTCATCACCGTGGCCTCCAGCGGCGCGATCCGGGCGGAGCTGTCCCTGCGCGGGCGGTCACCGGAGTCGCAGCAGACCACCGTCACGGGCGGCAGGCCGCACACGTTCCATTTCACGGGCGTCTCACCGCAGCTCGTCGAGCGCGTCAAGGTCACCACTGTCTCCGTCGGGGTGTCCATGCAGACGTGCTACGCCCGCGCCGCGGCGTGACGGAGGCCGGCCGGCGTCCGGCGGTGTTCAGCGGTGCGACCCGGCGGCCATGCGGACGTCGCCGACGGACACGTTGACCGCCGCGACCCGCGCGCCGAGCATCATGCCCGCCACCCGTGCCACGTTCGTCTGGACGACCTTGGCCACGTCCTTGATCACGCTGCCGTACTCGACGGCGATGACGAGGTCGAGCGTCACCTCGTCTTCGTCCAGGACGACGCGCACGCCCGTCCCCGCCCGTCCGGCGGCCGGTTCTGGGGACCGCCCGGGGGCGGCCGGATCGGGGCGCGCGACCAGGGCGGCGACCCCGGCCACCCCCAGCGCGGCCAGCGCGGCGATCTTCTCGATGACCTCGTCCTCGATCGTGATGCGCCCCTCCACCGCCGTGGTGACGTCGGACGCCGAGCCCTGCAGCGTCATCGGCAGCGCGTTCGCCCCCGGTGCCGGGGTGCCGGGCGGCTGCGCGACGCCCGGCCACCCCTCCGCGCCCGGCCACCCCTCCGCGCCGGGCTGCCCCTCCGCGCCGGGCTCCTTCGCCGGGCCGTGCTGAACCGCCGGGCCGTGCTGAACCGCCGGGCCGGGCCGCACCGCCGGGCCGGACGTTTCGGCGGGGGCGGCGGGCGGCGCCGGAAGCGGCGTCCCCGGCGGCGGCACCGTGCCCCGGTGGCCGGCCGGCCCGGGGAAGAACGGCATGGACCCGGACTCCGCGCCACCCGCCCCGCGTCTCGGCTCACCGTTCCCGATACCGCCCTTGTCGAGCCCGGTCATGATCGCTCCCATGGTTCGGTTGGACGACCATGGTGTCGGAGCGACCCGCGAGACGTCACGGAAGGGGGTGTTCGCGGGCGCGTCCCGGTGGCAGCCCGGCTACAGCCCGGCACGCGTCTCTCTCTATGCTGCTGGTCAGGCCGTGAACAAAAGGAGACCGCCGCCTTGAGCGCAGAGCCGGAGGAGTCCGTGGTGCAGCAGGGGCGCGAGGGCGCGTCCGGGGCCGGGAACGAGCGCGGGCCCCGCTTCGAGGAGGAGAGGGGCGGCGCGGGCATGCCCGACAACTTCCAGCGGCTCTGGACTCCGCACCGGATGGCCTACATCAAGGGCGAGGGCAGGCCGACGGGGGCGGACTCCGACGAAGGCTGCCCGTTCTGCGAGATCCCCGGCATGTCCGACGAGGACGGCCTCGTCGTGTCCCGCGGCGAGTCGGTGTTCACGGTGCTGAACCTCTACCCCTACAACTCCGGGCACCTGATGGTCGTCCCGTACCGGCACGTCGCCGACTACGCCGACCTGGACGAGCCGGAATACCTGGAACTGGCCACGTTCACCCAGCGGGCCCTCACGGCGCTGCGCAAATGCAGCGGCGCGCAGGGCTTCAACGTCGGCATGAACCTCGGCCTCGTCGCGGGAGCGGGGATCGCCGCGCACCTCCACCAGCACGTCGTCCCGCGCTGGGGCGGCGACACCAACTTCATGCCGGTCGTCGGGCACACCAAGGTGCTGCCGCAGCTGCTGCGCGACACCCGGCAGATGCTCGCCGACGCCTGGCCCGCCGCATGAGCCGGCGGGAACGGCCGGTTCTGGTCTACGACGGCGACTGCGGCTTCTGCACGTCCTCGGTGCGGTTCCTCGAACGGCACGTCCCCGTCCGGGCCACGGTCGTCGCCTACCAGTTCGCCGACCTCCCCGCGCTGGGCACCACCGCGGAGCGGGCCGGGTACGAGGTGCTGTGGATCGACCGAGCCGGGCGGGTCAGCGGCGGCGCGGAGGCCGTCGGACGGCTGCTCACCGAGGCCGGCGGTCCCTGGCGGGCGCTCGGAGTGATCATGCGGGTGGCGCCGGTGAGCTGGGCCGCGCACGCGGTCTACCGGCTCGTCGCGAACAACCGGGACCGGATGCCGGGCGGGACGGCGGCGTGCATGCTGCCCGCCGCCGAGCGTCCCGGCGCCCGCCGCTGAGCCACCGGCGCCCGCGGCCGGATCACCGCGGGGCCGCGGCGGGTTCCTGCCGCGCCGACCGGGCTCGCAGCCGCTCCGGCAGCAGCCCGGTGAGCCGCTCCAGCGGCAGGAACGCCGCCAGCCAGATCGCGTGCGGCAGGAAATGGATCGTCATCAGCGCGTAGGTGACGGCGTGGAAGACGGCGAAGAACAGCACCAGCAGGTACAGCGGCCGACCGCGCAGGAACAGCATCGCCGGCGAGAGCGCCTCGGCGACGAACATGATCCACTGGCTGGCCTTCAGCACCAGCGGGTACCCGATGAGGTCGCGCCCGAGCCCGGTCCCGCGCCGGCTCAGCGCCCACTGCACGGTCGAGCCGTTCGGCCACGCCGGGAACCCGCCGATGCGCACCTTCGCCCACGCGGACAGGAAGTAGGCCGCCACCACCCCGATCTGGACGCAGCGCACCGACCACGCCGACGCCTCGCAGCCCCGGGCGTCGCCGACCCTCGCGCGTCCCACGCTCGGCAGGACGAACAGGGCCACGACGAGCGCCAGGTGATCGTGGTCGACCTTGCCGTAGGACATGCTGATCGTGACCCACCACAGGTAGCCGCAGGCGGCGGCGTAGCCGCTCACCCTCGGCAGCACCCGGCCGGTAGCCGCGACGAGCCCGGCGGCGACGGTCACGGCCAGCAGCGTGTACATGGACCACGGCGTGGGCGCCGGCAGGTGCAGCAGCCGGCCGAGCAGGACGGGCTGGTACAGGTCGGCGGGCAGCCGCGCGTGCGCCAGCGAACTGCCGGTCAGCAGCAGCATGTCGAACGGCAGGAACACGTAGCCGATGATCCGCAGCCAGGCGATCCGGGCGCGGGGGACCGGCCCGAACCACCAGCGGCCCCACGCGTTCCGGACCGGATCGGGCGCGCCCCCCGCCGCCGCGACGGGGCGGGGCGTCTCCGGTGTCGCCGCCGCGGTCACCGCACGTCCCAGACGACGCGGTTCTGCCTCATGGTCGACACGACCTTGCCGTGCTTCAGCGTCTTGATCTCCTGCACGACATAGATTCTGGTCAGCTCGGGCCCGCCCGGGTGCAGCCTGTGCTGCCCTTCGGCGATTCCCTGCAGCAGCGACGGATCGCGGACGATCCGGCTCATCTGGCCCTCGATCTCGGCGCGTTTCATGCCCGTCCCGACCGCCGACCGCGACAGTTCGACGTGTTCGCCGTCCGCGGTGTCGGCCTCCAGCCAGAACGAGCTGATCGTGCCGCCGTCGTCCTGCACCGAGAAGGCGAACTGCGTCATCGGCCCGAGCGGGAAATGGTCGTTGCTCCCGTACGCGCTGGTGCAGAGCAGGGCGCCGACGACGGCGGCGCCGGAGAGGGAGCGCCAGAGCCGTGCGCCGCGTCCCAGCCGGAGGGGAGGAAGATCCACGGCGCAAGCCTAGAGTCCCGCCCGGCGCCAACGGGCGGGACCCTGAGAACCTCCTGCCACTCCTCGGAGCGCGACCCCTCGGGACGCGGCCCCTCGGAAGACGCGGGACGCTACTCCCTGGACTCGGCGGCGACCTTGTCGGCCAGGTGCGGCGGGAGCGGCTCGTAGCGCAGGAACGTCCGGCTGAAGGTGCCGGTGCCCTGCGACATCGACCGCAGGTCGATCGCGTAGCGGATGATCTCCAGCTGCGGCACCTCCGCCTTGATCATCGTGCGGCCGCCGGGCACCGCCTGGGAGCCCTGCACCCGGCCGCGCCGGGAGGTCAGATCGGACATGATCGGGCCCACGTACTCGTCGGCGATCAGCACGGCCACCTCGTCGACCGGCTCCAGCAGCAGGACGGGAACCCGGCCCGCCGCGTCCTTGAGCGCGAGCGCCCCGGCCGCCTGGAACGCCATGTCGGACGAGTCGACCGAGTGGGCCTTGCCGTCGTGCAGGGTGACCTTGATGTCCACCAGCGGGTACCCGGCGGACACGCCGCGGTCCATCTGCTGCCGGACGCCCTTCTCGACCGACGGGATGAACTGCCGCGGCACCACCCCGCCGACGATCTTGTCGACGAACTCGAAGCCCTCACCGGACGGCAGCGGCTCCACGTCGATGTGGCAGATGCCGTACTGGCCGTGCCCGCCGCTCTGCTTGACGTGCCGGCCGAGGCCCTTGGCCGCCCCGCCGAACGTCTCCCGCAGCGGCACCCGCAGATCGATCCGCTCCACCTCGACGCCGTACCGGGACCCGAGCCGGTCGATCAGCACGTCGGCGTGGGCCTCGCCCATGGACCACAGCACGAGCTGCCGCGTCTCGGAGTTGTTCTCCAGCCGCAGCGTGGGGTCCTCGGCGACGAGGCGGCCGAGCGCCTGGCTGAGCTTGTCCTCGTCGGCCTTGGACTTGGCGCGGATCGCCACCGGCAGCAGCGGATCGGGCATCGACCAGGGGGCCATCACCACCGGCGAGCCCGGATCGGACAGGGTGTCGCCGCTCTCGGCGCGGGTGAGCTTCGCCACCGCGCAGATGTCGCCCGCGAAACACGACGAGGCGGTGCGCTGCGTCTTGCCCAGCGGCGAGGTGAGTGCGCCGACCCGCTCGTCGACGTCGTGGTCCTCGTGCCCGCGGTCCTCCATGCCGTGCCCGGAGACGTGCACCGTCGTGTCCGGGCGCAGCGTCCCGGAGAACACCCGCACCAGGGAGATCCGCCCGACGTACGGGTCGGACGTCGTCTTGATCACCTCGGCGACCAGCGGCCCCTCCGGATCGCACGCCAGTTCCCGCGGAGGTCCGCCCTTGACGGGGTTCACGGGGGGAATGCCGTGTTCGAGGGGAGAGGGGAACGCCTGGGTGATGACCTCCAGCAGTTCCAGCATGCCGACGACCGGCCCGGGATGGTCGCCGTGCGGGACCGACGTCGCGAGGACGGGGTAGAAGCTGCCGCGCGCCACCGCGGTCTCCAGGTCCTCGATGAGCGCCTTGACGTCGAGGTCCTCACCGGACAGGTACCTGTCCATGAGGGTCTCGTCCTCGCTCTCCTGGATGATGCCCTCGATCAGCGACGCGCGCTGCTCGGCGATCTGGTCCAGGTACGCCGGGTCGGGGTCGCACTCGGTCCGCCGCCCGGTGGAGTAGTCGAGGCAGCGCCGGCTCAGCAGCCCGATCAGGCCCTTCAGCCCGTCCCCGCCGACCGCCGGGAAGTACAGCGGCGCGACGCCCTCACCGAAGACGTCCTGGCAGGCCATGACCACGTCGTCGAAGTCGCCGCGCTGCTGGTCGATCTTGGTGATGACGACCGCGCGGGGCATCTGCACCGCCGCGCACTCCTCCCAGAGCATCCGGGTCAGGCCGTCGATGCCGTCCACCGCCGAGATCACGAACAGTGCCGCGTCGGCGGCGCGCAGCCCGGCCCGCAGGTCGCCCACGAAGTCGGCGTACCCCGGTGTGTCGATCAGATTGACCTTGATGTCGCCGTGGCTCAGCGGGGCGAGGGCGAGGTTGACCGAGCGCTGCTGGCGTACCTCCACCTCGTCGAAGTCACTGACGGTGGTGCCGTCCTCGACCCGTCCCGCCCGCTGCAGCGTGCCCGTGGCGGCGAGCAGCGCCTCCACGAGCGTCGTCTTCCCGGCCCCGGAATGGCCGACCAGCGCGACGTTGCGCACCTTGTCACACCCGCCGGCCTCCGGTGCCCTGCCGGGGGCACCCGGGTGGCCTCCCTTGTCCGCCATTGACTACCTCCTCGGACGGGTCTCCGCGCGGAGGCCCGCGTGCGGTTGGGGCCAGGCCCAGGCGAGGGGCCGGCCCTGACGTCCGAGTGCGGCGTCCGACCTCGTCCAACGTGCGTGACCGACGTCACACCCGTATCACCACCTTTTCCCGTGACGCGCGGGACCACAAGGGGTGAAGGGCAATCAACCGTGATCTGTCCGCGGCGCACGCCGCCCAAACCCGCCCTGACCACCCTGTGCGCGCAACCGCACTACGATGGGCGCGCTGCGGCGGCCCGGCCCCGTGGGCCTTCTCCCCGAGACACGAGAACGGACGGCGATGCTCAACAAGATCAGGCCCGCGCTGGGGCGCGTCCTCACCCCCGTCGGACGGGCGGTCGCGCGGACCGGGGTGTCCCCCAACGCCATCACCGTCATCGGGACGCTGGGCGTGGCCGCCGGCGCGCTCGTGCTGTTCCCCCGCGGCGAGTTCTTCTGGGGCACGCTGGTCATCACCGCGTTCGTGCTGTTCGACATGCTGGACGGCGCGGTCGCCCGGGCCACCGGGAAGATCTCGAAGTTCGGCGCCTTCCTGGACTCCACGATGGACCGGGTCGCCGACGCCGCGATCTTCTCCGGGCTGATGGTCGGGCTGTACCGGGACGGGCAGGAGCCGCTCGCCGGAGTCGCCCTGTACTGCCTGGTCGCCGGGGTCGTGGTGTCCTACGCCAAGGCCCGCGCCGAAGGGCTCGGCTACACCTGCGACGTCGGCATCGCCGAGCGCGCCGAACGCCTCATCGTCGCCCTCGTCGCCGCCGGATTCGACGGGCTCGGCGTCCCCTACATCCTCGCCGCCGCGCTGTGGGTCCTCGCCGGGCTGAGCACCGTCACGGTCGGGCAGCGGTTCGCCACCGTCCACGCCCAGGCCAAGGACGGCGCGGCCGCCCCGGAGCCGGGCCCATGAGCGCGTCCCGCCCGCCGGGGGACGGCACGGACCGCGCGTCACCGCGCGGCCCCGACCGCCCGTCGCTGCGCGACGAGGTGACCGACGCCGCGTACGCGGCGGGCTGGACGGTCGTCCGCAAGATGCCCGAGGCGGCGGCCCGGCTGGCGTTCACCGCCCTCGCCGACCGCACCTGGCACCGCTACGGCACCGGTGTGCGGCAACTGGAGAGGAACCTGTGCCGCGTCCTCGGCAAGGACGCCGTCGACGACGAGATCCGCATCCTCAGCAAGAAGGTGCTGCGCTCCTACTTCCGCTACTGGCTGGAGGTGTTCCGGCTGCCCGAGTACAGCCGGGCGCGGATCGTCGGGCGGATGCGGGTGACCGGCGAGAAGAAGATCTTCGCGAACCTCGACGCCGGACGCGGCGTCATCCTCGCCCTGCCCCACATGGGCAACTACGAGCACGCCGGCGCATGGCTGGTGCACTGCGGGTACCCGTTCACCACCGTCGCGGAACGGCTCAAGCCCGAGTCGCTGTTCGACCGGTTCGTCGAGTTCCGGGAGGGGCTCGGCATGGAGGTCCTCGCCCACAAGGGCGCCTCCGCGTACGGCCGGATGGCCCAGCGGCTGCGTGCGGGCCGGCCGGTGTGCCTGGTCGTCGACCGAGACCTGACCGAGAGCGGAATCGACGTCGAGTTCTTCGGCGCCACCGCCCGGATGCCCGCCGTCTCCGCCGCGTTGGCGATCCAGACCGGCGCCGCCCTCATTCCCGTGACACTCTGGTACGAGGGCGAATACTGGGCGGCGCGCGTCCACGACGAGATACCGGTCCCGGACGAGGGCGGCAGACAGGAGAAGATCCAGGCCATGACCCAGGAGCTCGCGCACGTCTTCGAGGCGGGCATCGCCGCCCACCCCGAGGACTGGCACATGCTGCAGAAGGTCTGGGTGGAAGACCTCGCGGACGGCGGCCCATGAAGGTCGGCATCGTCTGCCCCTACACCTGGGACGTGCCGGGCGGCGTCCAGCAGCACATCGGCGACCTCGCCGAGGCGCTGATCGCCCTCGGCCACCACGTGTCGGTGATCACGCCAGCGGACGACGACGCGGAGCTTCCGCCCTACGTCGTGTCGGCCGGACGCGCCGTCCCCGTCCCCTACAACGGCTCGGTGGCCCGGCTGGCGTTCGGGTTCCTGTCGGCGGGCCGCGTCCGGCGCTGGATCAACGAGGGCGCCTTCGACGTCCTGCACGTCCACGAGCCCGCCGCGCCCTCCCTGGGGCTCCTCGCCTGCTGGGCGGCGGACGGCCCGATCGTCGGCACCTTCCACGCGTCCTACGAGAAGTCGCGCATGGTGTCGGTGACCGCGCCGATCCTGCAGAGCGCGCTGGAGAAGATCACCGGCCGCATCGCGGTGTCGGAGGCGGCCCGCACCACGCTCGTCGAGCATCTCGGCGGCGACGCCGTGCTGATCCCCAACGGCGTCGCGACCGAGCGGTACGCGATGGCCGACCCGCTGCCCGGCTGGCCGGGGCGCGCCCCGTCGGCCGGGGGATCGGCCGGGGGCGTCCCTCGCGGACCCGGCGGCGGCGCTCTCGGGTTCCTCGGCCGGATGGACGAGCCCCGCAAGGGCCTGCCCGTGCTGCTGCGCGCCTTCGAGATCCTCGGCCGGCGGCGACCGGGCCTGCGGCTGCTGCTCGCCGGGCCCGGCGACGCCGACGAAGTGGTGGCCCGCGTCTCGCCGGAACTGCGCGACCGGGTCGTCGTCCTCGGCCTCGTCAGCGAGCAGGACAAGGTCCGCGCCTACCACTCGGTGGACGTGTTCGTCGCGCCCAACCTCGGCGGCGAGAGCTTCGGCATCGTGCTCGCCGAGGCGATGTCGGCGGGCGCCCCCATCCTGGCCAGCGACATCGAGGCGTTCGACCGGGTACTGCGCGGCGGGCGCGCCGGGGCGCTGTTCCCCGCCGGCGACCACGAGGCCCTCGCGGCGGCGGCCGGCGAGCTGCTCGACGACCCGGCCCGCCGCAAGCAGCTGTCGGCGGAGGCCCGCGCCGCCGTCCGCGACTACGACTGGTCGGCGGTGGCCCGCGACGTACTGCGGGTGTACGAGACGGTCGCCTTCGCCGGCGCCGGCGTCGTCGAGTCCGGCCTCGGCGCCTAGGAGGCCATCGGATGTACGACTGGATCATCGACGTCCTGTTCTGGATCGCCGTCGTCTTCCTCGCCGGCGTGTACGTGTCGTGGCGCGCCACCCGGCTCGACCGGCTGCACGTCCGCGTCGAGACCGCCCGCGCCGCGCTGGACGCCGCGCTGGTCAGGCGGGCCGCCGCCGCGCTGGAACTGGCCGCGTCGCGGCTGCTGGACCCGGCGGCCAGCCTGGTCCTCGCCACCGCCGCGCACGAGGCCCGCACCGCCGACGCCGACAACCGCGAGTTCGCCGAGAGCGACCTGTCCCGGGCTCTGCGCGCCGTCGTCGACCAGCCCGAGTTCGTCGGTACCCTCACCGCCGGCGGCTCCGGTGAGGGCAAGGCGGTGCTGGACGAGCTGTCCTCGTCGGCCGCGAAGGTCGCCTACGCCCGCCGGTTCTACAACGATGCCGTCTCCCAGGCCAGGATCGCCCGCCGCAAGCTGCTCATCCGGGTCCTGCCGCTCGCCGGCCGGGCCCCGCTCCCGGACTTCTTCGAGATCGACGACGACCCGCCCGGAATCTGAGCACGCGGATCCGAGCACGCGGATCCGAGCACGCGGGATTGATCACTTTCGGCCCCCGCGGCCGTACCGCCGAGCGGGCGGGCGCACACGGTCGCGTTCGCTACCCTCTGGCAGAAGGTAAAGGGAGGGTTCATCGTGCGATCCGCCTGGGGCACCACCGGCAGGGGCCGAGCGGCCGCGGGTCTCGGGGCCCTCGTCCTCGGCGTCGGCCTTTCGGCCTGCTCGGACTCGGGCGGCCCGGAGACGGCGCCGCCGCCGCGCAGCACGGGCGGGCCCCAGCAGACCGGGCCGCCGCCCCCGCCGCCGACGCATCCGTTCACCGGTGAGCGCAAGGGCCTGGACAACCCCGTCCTCGCCGTCAAGATCGAGAACACCAGGCCCGCGCTCCCGCAGAGCGGGGTGAAGGCGGCCGACATCGTCTACGTCGAGCAGGTCGAGGGCGGCGAGACCCGGCTGATGGCGGTGTACTCGTCCGAGCTGCCGAAGCGGGTCGGGCCCGTCCGCAGCGCCCGCATCTCCGACCTGCACATCCTGCCGCAGTTCGGCCGGCCCGCCTTCGCGTTCTCCGGCGTCCAGAGCAAGATGAAGAAGTACGTCCGCGAAGCGCCGGTGTACGACATCTCACAGGAGAACGCCGGAGGCGCCTACTTCCGGTCCGGGGGCAAGCCCATCCCGTACAACCTCTACGCCGACCCGAAGGTCCTGCTCAAGAAGGCGCCCAAGGCCGCCAAGCCCCGCGACATCGGCTTCCGCTTCGGGGACGCCCCGCCCGGCGGCGAGCCCACCAAGTCCTTCACCGCGCGGTGGCCGTCAGCGAGCATGGGGTTCACCTGGTCGAAGAAGCATGAGCGGTGGCTCGCCAGCTTCGGCGGGCGGCCCGACCGCGCCGCCGAGGGCGGGCGTCTCGGCGGCCAGACGGTCGTCGTCCAGTACGCCAAGACGACCCGGTCGAAGTTCCACGACTTCCTCGGCAGCTACACGCCGCTGATCGACACGACCGGCACCGGGCGGGCCCTCGTCCTGCGCGACGGGAAGTCCTACAAGGCCAAGTGGTCGCGGCCGTCCGAGAAGAAGGGGACGACCTTCACCACGGCCGGCGGCGAGCCGATGAACTTCGCCCCGGGACAGGTCTGGGTGGTCCTCGTCAACGACGGCAAGCCCTTCATTCCCTAGGCGCCGCCCCGCGGGCGCCGCGTCAACCGCCACTGTGTAAGGCTCGCCCGCCGCGCGTTGACACTGTGGCGGGTCCAGAGGTCCCACGAGCAGGCAATACCATGGAAAGGACTTATCGTCCGTCCACGTGAGGAATGCCCGTGTCCACTTCCAGTCCCGCCCCTGAGAACGCCGCGCCCGAGACCGGGACCGCCCGCGTCAAGCGCGGCATGGCGGAGATGCTCAAGGGCGGCGTGATCATGGACGTCGTCACGCCCGACCAGGCGAAGATCGCCGAAGACGCGGGCGCGGTGGCCGTCATGGCCCTGGAGCGGGTGCCCGCCGACATCCGCGTCGAGGGCGGCATTTCCCGGATGAGCGACCCCGACATGATCGACGGGATCATCTCCGCGGTCTCCATCCCGGTGATGGCCAAGGCCCGCATCGGCCACTTCGTCGAGGCCCAGGTGCTGCAGGCCCTCGGCGTCGACTACGTCGACGAGTCGGAGGTGCTCACCCCGGCCGACTACGACAACCACATCGACAAGTGGGCGTTCACCGTCCCGTTCGTGTGCGGCGCCACCAGCCTCGGCGAGGCGCTGCGCCGCATCACCGAGGGCGCGGCCATGATCCGCTCCAAGGGCGAGGCCGGCACCGGCGACGTGTCCAACGCCACCACGCACATGCGCCAGATCCGGCAGCAGATCCGCAGGCTGCAGTCCCTGCCCGAGGACGAGCTGTACGTCGCCGCCAAGGAGCTCCAGGCCCCCTACGAGCTGGTCAAGGAGGTCGCGTCCGCCGGCAAGCTGCCCGTCGTGCTGTTCACCGCCGGCGGCATCGCCACCCCGGCCGACGCCGCCATGATGATGCAGCTCGGCGCCGAGGGCGTCTTCGTCGGCTCCGGGATCTTCAAGGCCGGCAACCCGGCGCAGCGCGCCGAGGCCATCGTCAAGGCCACCACCTTCCACGACGACCCCGGCGTCATCGCCAAGGTGTCCCGCGGCCTCGGCGAGGCCATGGTCGGCATCAACGCCGCCACCCTCGGCGACGACCAGAAGTTCGCGGGCCGCGGCTGGTGAGGCGGGCGTGCCGTGCGGACGGCGCCGCGATGAACGGGCCGTCCCCACTGCACACGGCGCCCTTACAGGGTTTACGCTGGCGGCGCGGCCGGTAAGGGTAACGCGGGCCCCGGGGCGGTGCCCGGCCGCGGGAGGGGAGAGCATGGCTTGGTCGGTCGCGCTGGCGTGCGCGAGCTCGGGTGAACCCACCGAGGTGTTCCGGCCGGGCCTGGTGCCCGATCCGGACGCCGCCGCGGCGATCGCGCGCGGCCTGTATCCGGCGGACACCCTGACCGAGACCGGTGACACGGTCCTGGACTTCGCGCTCTGGCCGTACGAGGACGAGCTGTTCGTCGGGGCGTTCGAGCGGGCGCTGCTCCTGTGCGACCGCCGGCTGTTCTGCCTCGACGACGACGCCCGCCGCATCGCCGACACCGCGGCGGCGGCGCTGCCCGGCGCGCACTGCGGCGTCCTCGTCCTGCACACCGTCATCCGCGGCTGCTGGTTCCGCTGGTACGAGTCCGGGGAACTGCTCCGCGACGTGTTCGTCACCGCCGAGGACGGCGTCGTCGTCGACCAGGGCGAGCGGCTCCCCGCCGAGCGGCCGTTCTGGCGGGCCATCGACGCCGGCGCGCCCGACGTCCCGCTGCCGTTCGACCCGGAGGAGTTCGGGCTCGCGCTCGCCGAGGCGCACATGTTCGGCCGCGGCATCGCCGACCGCGGCAAGGACGGCTTCCTCCCGCTGGAGCTCCCGCTGCGCCGCTTCAAGCACGTGTGACGCGCCCGGACCCGGAAGATCCGCGAGGTCGGGGGGCGTTGTCGTGAACGTCTAGGCTTGCACGACCCCGCGAAACCCCGGAAGGTTGCACGTGACCGCTGTGCCGACGATCGGTGTCCTCGCCCTGCAAGGCGACGTGCGTGAGCACGCGACGGCCTTGGAGGCCGCCGGGGCGCACACCCTGAACGTACGCCGCCCCGAAGAACTGGAGCGGGTCGACGGGCTCGTCCTGCCCGGCGGGGAGTCCACCACCATGTGGCGGCTGGCGCGCTCGTTCGAACTGCTGGAGCCGCTGCGCAAGCGGATCGAGGCCGGACTGCCCGTCTACGGATCCTGCGCCGGGATGATCATGCTGGCGGACCGGATCCGGGACGGCGCCGCGGGCCAGGAGACGCTCGGCGGCATCGACATGACCGTGCGGCGCAACGCCTTCGGCAGGCAGGTCGATTCGTTCGAGTCCGCCGTCCCGCTGACCGGTATGGGAGACACGCCGTACCACGCCGTTTTCATCCGCGCACCCTGGGTGGAGTCCGTCGGTGACGCCGTCGAGATCCTCGGACGCGCCGAGAGCGGCCCGAACGCCGGTAGGATCGTCGCCGTCCGCCAGGGGCGCCTCATGGCGACCGCGTTCCATCCGGAGTTGACAGGCGATTTCCGCGTGCACCACTACTTCGCCGATCTGGTGCGCCGGACGACAGAGGAGGAGTGACAGATGTCCGGCCATTCCAAGTGGGCGACGACCAAGCACAAGAAGGCGGCACTCGACGCCAAGCGGGGCAAGCTCTTCGCCAAGCTGATCAAGAACATCGAGGTCGCGGCCCGCACCGGCGGCGGCGACCCGGACGCCAACCCGACCCTCTACGACGCCATTTACAAGGCGAAGAAGAACTCCGTCCCCAACGACAACATCGAGCGCGCGCGCAAGCGCGGCGCCGGTGAGGAGGCCGGGGGCGCCGACTGGCAGAACATCACCTACGAGGGCTACGCCCCGGGCGGTGTCGCCGTCCTCATCGAGTGCCTGACCGACAACCGCAACCGCGCCGCCTCCGAGGTGCGCGTCGCCCTCACCCGCAACGGCGGCTCCCTCGCCGACCCGGGCTCGGTCTCCTACATGTTCAACCGCAAGGGCGTCGTGATCGTCCCCAAGGACGGCACCAGCGAGGACGACGTGATGATGGCCGTCCTGGACGCCGGCGCCGAAGAGGTCAACGAGCTCGACGAGGAGAACTTCGAGGTCGTCAGCGAGGCGGGCGACCTGGTCGCCGTCCGCAGCGCGCTGGTGGACGCCGGGATCGACTACGAGTCGGCCGAGAGCAAGTTCCTGCCGACCGTCACCGTCCCCCTGGAAGAGGACAACGCCAAGAAGGTCTTCCGGCTCCTGGACGCCCTCGAAGACTCCGACGACGTCCAGGACGTCTACGCGAACTTCGACGTCTCCGACGACATCCTGGCCACCCTGGACTGACGCCGCGGCCCCCACGGCCCCCCGGCCCCGGCCGGGATCGCGACGCGCCCCCGACACCCGCCGCCCCGCCCTTCTCTCCGGATTTTCCGCCGACACGCCGCCGCCCCCTCCACGATACGGGGCCGGATTGGTAGCGTTGGCGGCCGAACAGGTGATCGAAGGAGCGGCCTTGCGGGTGATGGGGGTGGACCCCGGGCTCACCCGGTGCGGGGTGGGGGTCGTCGAGGGCACCCCGGGCAAACGGCTCCACCTGGTGCACGTGACCGTCGTGCGGACCGCGCCCGAAGACGACATCCACCTGCGCCTGCTGGGCATCGAATCGGGCATCGAGGCGCTGATGGACGAGTTCCGTCCCGACGCCGTCGCGGTCGAGCGCGTGTTCTCCCAGCACAACGTCCGCACCGTGATGGGCACCGCGCAGGCGGCCGGGGTCGCGATGCTGGTGGCGGCCCGCCGCGGCCTGCCCGTCGCGCTGCACACCCCGAGCGAGGCCAAGGCCGCCGTCACCGGGAACGGGCGCGCCGACAAGGCGCAGGTGACCAGGATGGTGACCCGGCTGCTGTCCCTGGAGTCGGCCCCGAAACCGGCGGACGCGGCCGACGCGCTCGCGCTGGCCATCTGCCACGTGTGGCGCGGGGGAGCGCAGCAGCGGCTCGCCACGGCCCAGCGGTCGCGGATCGAGGAGGCTGCCAGGGCCGAGCGCGAGCGCCTCGCCGCCCGGAACAGCACCGCCAGGAACAGCGCCGCCCAGAACAGCACCGCCCAGAACAGGGGAGGAACCGTACAGTGATCGCCTTCGTCAGCGGCCGGGTGGCCGCCGCCGGGCCCGACGGCGCGGTGATCGACGTGCACGGCGTCGGCCTGGCGGTGCAGTGCACCCCCGCCACCCTGGCCGGGCTGCGGGTCGGCGACGAGGCGAAGGTGCCGACCTCCCTCGTCGTCCGCGAGGACTCCCTCACCCTGTTCGGCTTCGCCGACGACGACGAGCGGACGGTGTTCGAGATGCTGCAGACGGCCAGCGGTGTGGGGCCCAAGCTCGCGCTGGCGATGCTCGCGGTCCACCCGCCCAACGCGCTGCGCCAAGCGGTGGCGAGCGAGGACCTCACCGCTCTCACCAAGGTCCCCGGCATCGGCAAGAAGGGCGCCCAGCGCATCGTGCTGGAGCTCAGGGACCGCCTCGGCGGCCCGGTCGGGGACGGCGCCGGCGGCGTGCGCGCGCCCGCCCGCGCCGAGCCGTGGCGCGAGCAGGTCCAGATGGGCCTGATCAACCTGGGCTGGTCCGCCAAGGACGCCGACGCCGCCGTGGACGCCGTCGCCGCCGACCTCGACGGGGGCGAGACGCCGCCGGTCGCGGCCCTCCTGAAGTCGGCGCTGAAGAAACTGAGCAAATAATGAGCGGGAGCGAACCGGGGGGTGTGGGGGGTCGTCCCCCCACAGGGAGCAGGATGAGCGGGAGCGAACCGGGGGGTGTGGGGGGTCGTCCCCCCACAGGGAGCAGGATGAGCGGGAGTGAGCCCGAACGGCTGGTGTCGCCGGATGCGGACGGGGCCGAGGAACAGCGGATCGAGGCCGCGCTGCGGCCCCGGAAGCTGGACGACTTCGTCGGGCAGGAGCGGGTGCGCGAGCAGCTCTCGCTGGTGCTGCAGAGCGCGCTGCGGCGCGGCCGGACGCCCGATCACGTGCTGCTGTCGGGCGGGCCCGGCCTCGGCAAGACCACCCTCGCCATGATCATCGCCGCGGAGCTGGGGCAGCCGCTGCGGATCTCCTCCGGCCCGGCCATCGAACGGGCCGGAGACCTGGCGGCGGTGCTGTCCACGCTCGCCGAGGGCGAGGTGCTGTTCCTGGACGAGATCCACCGGCTGGCGCGGCCCGCCGAGGAGATGCTCTACATGGCGATGGAGGACTTCCGCGTCGACGTCGTCGTCGGCAAGGGCCCGGGCGCGACGGCGATCCCCCTGGACATCGCGCCGTTCACGCTGGTCGGCGCCACCACCCGGGCAGGGATGCTGCCCGGGCCGCTGCGCGACAGGTTCGGGTTCGTCGCGCACATGGACTTCTACGAGCCCGCCGAGCTGGAGATCATCGTCCGGCGTTCGGCGGCGCTGCTGGACGTGGAGATCGGCGACGACGCCGCGGCCGAGATCGCCGGCCGGTCCCGGGGCACCCCCCGCATCGCCAACCGGCTGCTGCGCCGCGTCCGCGACTACGCCGAGGTGCGCACCGACGGGACCGTCACGCTGGAATCAGCGCGGGCCGCTCTGGCGTTGTACGAAGTGGACGAACGGGGGCTGGACCGGCTCGACCGTGCCGTCCTGGAGTCGCTGATGCGCAAGTTCGGCGGCGGCCCCGTGGGGTTGTCGACGCTGGCCGTATCGGTGGGGGAGGAACCCGAGACCGTGGAGGTCGTCGCCGAGCCGTTCCTCGTCCGGCAGGGCCTGCTGGCGAGGACGCCGCGCGGGCGCATCGCCACCGCGGCCGCGTGGGCGCATCTGGGTCTCACGCAGCCGCCGACGGCGCCGATGGCGGGAACGCTGTTCGACGTCGACGGAGACGCCGGCCGTCCCGAATAGTGATCATCCGATAACGGGTTGGGAACTTCCCGGTGTCGCCGGTCGTCACGTCGTTGCCGGGGTCTCGCGTACTCTCTAGACTCCGGGACTTGGTTCACCGTCTCCAGCCGGCGGTCCCGTTGCACATGACCGGTCCGGTCACAGGCTGGGCTAACGACATCGGAAGGATGCCCCAGTAATGGGCGGCGACATGATTATCGCGGCGGATTCGGGCGGCAGCGGGGCCTTCAACCTGCTTCTGCTCCTCGCCATTCCCCTGGTCTTCTACTTCCTGCTCATCCGGCCGCAGAGCAAGCGCCGCAAAGAGCAGATGCAGATGCAGAACGCCATCGAGCCCGGTGTGCGGGTGCTGACGACCAGCGGCATGCGCGCGACCGTCGTGGAAGCCGACGACGACGGCATCGTCCTGGAGATCGCCGACGGCGTCGAGGTCCGCTTCGTCAAGCAGGCCGTCATGCAGGTCCTCAAGGACGACGAGCCCGAGGACCTCGACGACGAGCACGATGACGACGACGAGGACGGCGAGGACGGCGACCGCGTCGACCTGTCCAAGGACGGCGACTCCGGCGACGAGGCCGACGAGGACTCGGCCGGCGACGACTCGGACGAGGACGGCCCGGACGAGACCGCCGAGGCGGAGGAGCCCGACTCCAAGTCCGGCAAAGGGCTGAAGGTGAAGACGGCGAACAAGTCCGCCGGCTGACCCCTTCTCCCGCCACGATCCGGAATCAGGGCCATGCCGGCCGGGCACCGGGCCAGGGCGGCGGCGACATCGCCGGACCGGGCTGCAAGTACGGACTGGGCTGCAAGTACGGATTGAACGAGAACGGCGTCGGCGTGAAGCCGTCGCCGTTCTCGTCTGCCGTCCCGTCCGGTGCCGGCGGCGGGCCCGCCGCCGGCACCGGAGGTCCCGGCGGTACAGTCGCCGTCCGTAGGTCGTGCGGACCGGGACGCGGCGGCGGCCCGGACGCGGGACCCGGCAGCGACGGCGCGGCGGCAAGTAGGAGCGAACTGTGGACCTCGGCAAGCTGATCCAGGAGCGGATCCGCGACGTGGACGACTACCCCAAGCCCGGGGTGGTCTTCAAGGACATCACGCCCCTGCTGTCCGACCATGTCGCGTTCGCCGGTGTGGTGGACGCGATCGTCAACCACCACGGCCGCGGCACCATCGACAAGATCGTCGGGATCGAGGCGCGCGGTTTCATCCTCGCCGCGCCCGTGGCCTACCACTTCGGCGCGGGGTTCGTCCCGGTGCGCAAAAAGGGGAAGCTGCCGTCGCGGACGCGCGAGGAGACCTATGATCTCGAGTACGGGACCGAGACGATCGAGATCCACGTCGACGCGCTCGAACCCGGTGACCGTGTGCTGATCGTCGACGATGTCCTGGCGACCGGAGGGACGGCCAGGGCCGCCGCCGAACTCGTCCGCCGGAGCGGAGCCGAGGTCGCCGGCCTGACCGTCCTCCTTGAGCTGTCGTTCCTGGACGGACGCGACAAGCTGGGGAATCTGGATGTCCATTCGCTGGTTACGGTCTAGTAGGAAATGGGCGCCGGATAGACTGGCGCCATCAGGGTCCGGTGGGGAACGGGCGCATCTCGCGGAAGCGGGCGGTGCGCCCGGATGGACTAAGGAGGCTGGGTGCCCGGTGAGGTGGTATCGACCGACGCGGTGAACGACGCCGCCCCCGAGGCTCACCCGGTGCCGGAGACCACGGGGGAGAACGGTGTGCGACCCGCGTCCGCCGCGCCGCCGCGCCGCACGGCACGGAGTGCGCCACCGCCCGGCCGGCCCGCCGCCGAACCCCCGGAGCCGCCCCCCGAACGGTCCGCGCCGTCCGCGGAGAAACCGGGGACGCCCCTGGGCCCACCGGCGAAGGACTCTGCCGGACCGGCCCACACCGCCCAGGCTCCCGAAGGGCAGGCCCCCGAAGGGCAGGCCCCCGAAGGGCAGGCCCCCAAAGGGCAGGCCCCCAAAGGGCAGGCACTCGAAGAGCAGGCACTCGAAGAGCAAGGCCTCCACGATCAGGAACCTCAGGGGCATGGCCGTCAAGAGCAGGCCCCGCCCCCCGAGGACCCCGGCCCGGCCGGGGACGCCGACACCCCCGAGCCCGCCGTTCCGTCCAGGCCCACGCCGGCCACGATTCCACCGTCTGCCGCCCGGGTGCGCCGAAGGCTCGCCAGGTTGGGCGCCCAGCGCGGCCCCGCTATGAACCCGGTACTAGAACCACTGATCAAGACGGTCCGCAACACTCATCCGAAGGCGGACCTCCGGCTCATCGAGCGCGCCTACGACGTCGCCGCTCACCACCACCGCCACCAGAAGCGCAAGAGCGGCGACCCGTACATCACGCATCCCCTCGCCGTCGCCACGATCCTCGCCGAGCTCGGCATGAACACCGAGACGCTCTGCGCGGCGCTGCTGCACGACACCGTCGAGAACACCCCCTACACCCTTGAGCGGCTCGGCGCCGACTTCGGCGACGAGATCGCCGCCCTGGTCGACGGCGTCACCAAGCTCGACAAGGTCAAATACGGGGAGGGCGCCGAGGCCGAGACCGTCCGCAAGATGGTCGTGGCGATGTCCCGCGACATCCGCGTCCTGGTGATCAAGCTGGGCGACCGGCTGCACAACATGCGCACGCTGCGCTACATGCCGCGGCCCAGGCAGGAGAGGAAGGCCCGCGAGACCCTGGAGGTGTTCGCGCCGCTCGCGCACCGCCTCGGGATGAACACGCTGAAGTGGGAGCTGGAGGACCTCTCGTTCGCCACGCTGTACCCCAAGCGGTTCGACGAGATCGCCCGGCTGGTGTCCGAGCGCGCCCCGCGCCGTGACGTCTACCTGCAGGAAGTGATCGAGTACGTCTCCACCGACCTGCGTGAGGCCCGGATCAAGGCCTCCGTGACCGGACGGCCGAAGCACTACTACTCGGTCTACCAGAAGATGATCGCGCGGGACGTCAGCTTCGACGACATCTACGACCTGGTCGGCATCCGGGTCCTCGTCGACAGCGTCCGCGACTGCTACGCCGCCCTCGGTTCGATCCACGCGCGATGGAGCCCGGTCCCCGGCCGGTTCAAGGACTACATCGCGATGCCGAAGTTCAACATGTACCAGTCGCTGCACACCACGGTGATCGGCCCCGAGGGCAAGCCCGTCGAGCTGCAGATCCGCACCTGGGGCATGCACCGCCGCGCCGAGTACGGCGTCGCCGCGCACTGGAAGTACAAGGAGGAGACGGTCGGCGGCCGCAAGGCCGGTGACATGCAGTGGCTCCGCCAGCTTCTCGACTGGCAGAAGGAGACCGCCGACCCGGCGGAGTTCCTGGAGTCGCTGCGCTTCGACCTGTCGGTCTCCGAGGTGTTCGTGTTCACCCCGAAGGGCGACGTGATCGCGCTGCCGCAGGGCGCGACCCCCGTCGACTTCGCGTACGCCATCCACACCGAGGTCGGGCATCGATGTATCGGCGCCCGTGTCAACGGGCGTCTGGTCCCCCTCGAATCGACCCTCGACAACGGCGACACCCTCGAGGTCTTCACCTCCAAGTCGCAGGACGCCGGCCCGAGCCGCGACTGGCTCGGCTTCGTCAAGAGCGCCCGCGCCCGCAACAAGATCAAGCACTGGTTCTCCAAGGAGCGCCGCGACACCGCGATCGAGTCCGGCAAGGACGCCATCGCCCGCGCGATGCGCAAGCAGAACATGCCGCTACAGCGGATGATGTCCGGGGAGGCGCTGCTCGCCCTCGCCCGCGACATGCGCTACCCGGACGTGTCGTCGCTGTACGCGGCGGTCGGCGAGAGCCAGGTCTCCGCGCAGCACGTCGTCCAGCGGCTCGTGGACGCCCTGGGCGGCGTGGAGAGCGCCGAGGAGGACCTTGCCGAGATCGCGCTGCCGACCCGCCGCAAGCGGAGCCGCCCGGCGGGCGACCCGGGCGTCGTCGTCGCGGACGACCCCGACGTGTGGGTGCGGCTGTCGCGCTGCTGCACCCCGGTGCCGGGCGACGACATCGTCGGGTTCGTGACGCGCGGCCACGGCGTGTCCGTCCACCGGGCCGACTGCGCCAACGTCGAGAGCCTGAAGTCGCAGCCCGACCGGCTGATCGACGTGAAGTGGTCCCCGGGCGAGGACTCGGTCTTCCTGGTCGCCATCCAGGTGGAGGCGCTCGACCGTCCCCGGCTGCTGTCGGACGTGACCCGCGTGCTGTCCGACCAGCACGTCAACATTCTGTCGGCGTCGGTCACCACGACCCGCGACCGCGTCGCCGTCAGCCGCTTCACGTTCGAGATGGGCGACCCGAAGCACCTCGGCCACGTCCTGAAGGCCGTCCGCTCCATCGACGGCGTGTACGACGTCTACCGGGTGACCAGCGGCGCCACCCGGTAGGGGCGGCGCCGCTTTCGCCGGTCAGCTTTCGCCGGGCCCGTCCCCGTCCTCGGCCTGGTCCTCGGGGTCGACGTCGATTCCGGCCTCCGCGCGCTGCTGCGGCGTGATCGGCGTCGGCGCCGCGGTCAGCGGGTCGTACCCGGACGCGGCCTTCGGGAAGGCGATCACGTCGCGGATCGAGTCCTGCCGGGCCAGCAGCATCACCATCCGGTCCCAGCCGAACGCGATGCCGCCGTGCGGCGGCGGGCCGAACTTGAACGCCTCCAGCAGGAACCCGAACTTCGACTCGGCCTCCTCCTTCGACAGGCCCAGCACGTCGAAGACCCGCTGCTGCATCTCCGCGCGGTGGACGCGGATGGACCCGCCGCCGATCTCCGTGCCGTTCAGGACGAGGTCGTAGGCGTTCGCGAGCGCACCGCCGGGGTCGTCCTGGAAGGTGCCCGCGAACTCCGGCTTCGGCGCGGTGAACGGGTGGTGGACGGCCGTCCAGCCGATCTGCTCGCCCTTGTCGTCTTCGACGGGCTCGAAGACCGGTGCGTCGACGACCCACACGAACTTCCACGCCGACGCGTCGATCAGTTCTCGGCGGCGGCCGATCTCCAGGCGGGCGGCGCCGAGCAGCTCCTGCGTGGCATGCCGCTTCCCGGCGCCGAAGAAGATCGCGTCGCCGGCGCCGGCGCCGGCCGCGGCGGCCAGCCCCTCCTTCTCGGTGTTGGACAGGTTCTTGGCGACCGGGCCGCCGAGCGTCCCGTCGTCCTGGACGAGCACGTACGCGAGGCCGCGGGCGCCGCGCGCCTTCGCCCAGTCCTGCCAGCCGTCCAGTTCCCTGCGGGTCTGGGACGCGCCGCCCGGCATGACGACCGCGCCGACGTAGGGGGCCTGGAAGACGCGGAACGGCGTGCCGGCGAAGTACTCGGTCATGTCGGTCAGCTCAAGACCGAACCGCAGGTCGGGCTTGTCGGATCCGTACCGGGCCATCGCGTCGGCGTAGGTGATGTGGGGGATCGGCCGCGGGATCTCGTATCCGGCGATGTCCTTCCACAGCCGGGCGACGAGGTCCTCGCCGACCCGCAGGACGTCCTCCTGGTCGGCGAACGACATCTCGATGTCGATCTGGGTGAACTCCGGCTGCCGGTCGGCGCGGAAGTCCTCGTCGCGGTAGCAGCGGGCGATCTGGTAGTAGCGCTCCAGCCCGCCGACCATGAGCAGCTGCTTGAACAGCTGCGGCGACTGCGGCAGCGCGTACCAGTGGCCCGGCTGGAGCCGGACGGGGACCAGGAAGTCGCGGGCGCCCTCGGGCGTCGACCGGGTCAGCGTCGGCGTCTCGACGTTGACGAAGCCGTGCTCGCGCATCACCTCGTGCGTCAGGAACGACGCCTCGGAGCGGATCCTCATGGCCCGCGCGACGGCGTCGCGGCGCAGGTCGAGGTACCGGTACCGGAGCCGGATCTCCTCGTTGACGTTGACGTCGCCCTCGATGGGGAACGGCAGCGGTGCCGCGTCCGACAGCACCTCGATGTCGGTGGCGGCGACCTCGATGTCCCCGGTGGGCAGCTCCGGGTTCTCGTTGCCCTCCGGCCGGACGCGGACCTCCCCGACGATCTTGACGCAGAACTCCGAGCGCAGGTCGTGCGCGGTGTCCTCTTCTCTGAACACGACCTGCGCCGTGCCGGACGCGTCGCGCAGGTCGATGAACGTGACGCCGCCGTGGTCGCGGCGGCGGCCGACCCAGCCGGCCAGCGTGACCTGCTGACCGGCGTGCTCCTTCCGGAGCGTCCCCGCCTCGTGCGTGCGGATCATTTCGAAAGCCTTTCCTTCAACGTCGTGACGATGCCGGTGAGCGGGACGGCTGTCTGCTCGCCCTCGGCCAGATCCTTGACCTGGGCGACGCCGTCCGCGATATCTCGCTCCCCGAGGATCACGGCGTAGCGGGCACCCGAGCGGTCCGCGTCCTTCATCGCGCCCTTCAGCCGCTTGCCGCCGAACGCCATGTCGGCGGCGATCCCGGCCCGGCGCAGGTCGTCGACCAGCGCGAACATCCGGCGCTCGGCGGCGTCGCCGAGCGCGACGCCGAACGCCTCGCAGCGCGGCCCGGTGGTGAACGCGGCGGCGCCGTCCTCCTGCGACTCGGCCTCCAGCGCGAGGACGGTGCGGTCCAGCCCGAGCCCGAACCCGATGCCGGGCAGCGGCGGGCCGCCGATGTCCTCCGACAGCCCGTCGTAGCGGCCGCCGCCGCCGATGCCGGACTGGGCGCCGAGCAGCGGGTGGTCGAACTCGTAGGTCGTCCGGGTGTAGTAGTCCAGGCCGCGGACGAGGGCCGGGGTGTCCTCCCACGGGATGCCGAGGTCGCCCAGCAGCTCGCGGACCCGGTCGTGGTGGGCCTTGCAGGCCGGGCACAGGTGGTCGGCCATCAGCGGGGCGTCGGCGATCTGGGCCTTCACCTGCGGGCGCTTGTCGTCCAGGACCCGCAGCGGGTTGATCTCGACGCGGGCGCGGGTGTCGTCGTCCAGGTCCAGGCCGCGCAGGAAGTCCTGCAGCAGGGCGCGGTAGGCCGGGCGGCACTCCTTGCAGCCGAGCGAGTTCAGCAGCAGCCGCACCCGGGTCAGCCCGAGCGAGCGGTACCAGTTCCACGCGATCGCGATCGTCTCCGCGTCGACCTGCGGGTCCTCGCTGCCGATCGCCTCCAGGTCGAGCTGGTAGAACTGCCGGTAGCGGCCCTGCTGGGGGCGTTCGGCGCGGAACGCGGGCCCGGTCGTCCACACCTTCACCGGCAGCGGGCCCTTGTGGAGGTTGTTCTCCAGTACCGACCGCAGCACCGACGCGGTGAACTCGGGACGCAGCGTCAGCGACCGGCCGCCCCGGTCCTCGAACGTGTACATCTCCTTGGACACCACGTCGGTGGACTCGCCGACGCCCCGCCTGAACAGGTTGGTGTCCTCGAAGACGGCCAGCTCCAGGTAGCCGTAGCCGGCCAGCCTCGCCTGCTCGGCGAACGCCTCCCGGATGGCGTAGAAGAGGTCCGCGCGCGGCGGTACGTATTCACTGACCCCTTTGGGGGCCCGGAAGCTCGAACTCATGATTTTTTTGGCTCAGAATCCCTTGCTGGGGCCGTCCGCCGGCGTCAACTCCGAAAGGAACGGGTTGGTGGCGCGCTCGCGGCCGATTGTGGTCTGCGTCCCGTGGCCGGGCAGGACGGCCGTCTCGTCGGGCATGGCGAGGCACACCCTGGACAGGCTCGCGAGGATCTCCTCGTACGATCCGCCCGGCAGGTCGGTGCGTCCGATGGACCCGGCGAACAGCAGGTCACCGGTGAACATCACGTCCGGGAGCTGCTGCGTCTTCGGCGTCCGGAACGTCACCGACCCCGGTGTATGGCCCGGCGCGTGGTCGACGGTGAAGCTCAGCCCGGCCAGCTCCAGTGCCGCCCCGTCGGCCAGTTCCCGCACGTCGTCCGGCTCCGACAGCTCCAGCCCCCCGAACAGCTGCTGACCGGCGCCCAGCGACAGTCCCTTGGCCGGATCGGTGAGCAGATCGCGATCGTCCGGATGGATGTAGGCGGGCACGTCCCTGGCGCCGCAGACGGGGGCCACCGACCAGACATGATCGATATGGCCGTGCGTCAGAAGCACCGCGACCGGCTTCAGCCGGTGCTCGCGCAGGATCTCCTCGATCCCGGCCTCGGCGTCCTGGCCGGGGTCGATGATGACGCATTCCTCACCCGCGGAGGGCGCCACGACATAGCAGTTCGCGGCGAAGGATCCAGCGGGGAACCCGGCGACGAGCACGGTCGTCCTTCCTTAGAACCAACTCGGGTGGGCTTACCCGAGGGTACCGGCGCGGCCGCGGCCACCGCGAACGAGATGGCGCGGTCGCCGTGTCGTCGCGCAGGGCATGCGGCGCACCGGTAAGCGCACCCTGAAAGCGGAGACGCGTTCACTCTCCTGGACCGCTACTATGCGCTGCACGTTCACCTGATCACACCGGAGGAGCAGCCACGTGGCGGGGAAGGACCGCAAGAAGCAGCTCGCGCGGCAACGCTACGAGCGCCAGCAGCAGCGGCGGGCCCAGGAGGCGGCGAAGACGCGCCGCCTCAAGATCATGGGCTCGGCCGCCGCGGTGGCCGCCATCGTCGTGGGCGGCGCCGCGATCGTCGCGTTCACCGGCAAGGACGACGAGCCCGAGGCGGGCGCGAAGGCGTCCGCGACGCCCCAGGCCAAGCCGGGGGAGTGCGCCTACAAGCCGGCGTCGGTGCCGGGGGCCCCCAAGGACCTCGGGACACCGCCCGTCAAGCCGGTCCGCACGGGCACGGTGAAGGCGACCGTCGAGACCGACCACGGCGACGTCGTGTTCGAGCTGGACGGGCAGAAGGCGCCCTGCACCGTCAACTCCTTCGCGTTCCTGGCCGAGAAGAACTACTACGACAAGACCGAGTGCCACCGGCTGACCAGCGGCGGGCTCAACGTCCTGCAGTGCGGCGACCCCACGGGCAAGGGGACCGGCGGTCCCGGCTACCAGTTCGCCAACGAGAACACGGAGGGCGCCAAGTACACCGCGGGCACGCTCGCCATGGCGCACAGCAGTCAGCCCGACTCCAACGGCAGCCAGTTCTTCATCGTGTACGAGGACTCGGAGCTCCGGCCCGACTACACCGTGTTCGGAAAGATCACCAAGGGGCTGGACGTCGTGCAGAAGATCGCCAAGGGGGGGTCGGACCCCAAGGGTGACGGCGCACCCAAGAAGAAGGTCACGATCCAGGACGTCTCGATCGCCGGGAAATAGGCGAACGGGATACTAAGGTGTGGAGGGTCCGGTGGCTTTGAGCACATTCGGACCCGCGATTCAGGAGGCAAGGGTGTCCAGCGCGACCGATCCCTGGGGCCGGGTGGACGAGGACGGCACCGTGTATGTCACGACGTCCGAGGGCGAGCGGGTCGTCGGATCCTGGCAGGCCGGCGCACCCGAAGAGGCCCTGGCCTACTTCAAGCGCAAGTACGACGCGCTCGTCACCGAGATCGGCCTGCTCGAACAGCGGGTCCGCACCACCGACCTGCAGCCCGCACAGGCCCAGCAGAGCATCGACAGGCTCCGCGAAGCCGTCGCCGAGGCGCACGCCGTCGGCGACCTCGACGCCCTCGGGCGGCGCCTGGACTCCCTCACCGAACGGGTCGGGCAGCGCCGCGAGGAGGTCAAGGCGCAGCGCGAGCAGCACCGCCACGAGGCCCGCGAGATCAAGGAGCGGATCGTCGCCGAGGCCGAGCGGATCGCCGTCGAGGAGACCCACTGGAAGAACGGCGGCGAACGCCTGCGCCAGCTCGTCGAGGAGTGGAAGGCCGCCGACCGCATCGACCGGCCCACCGAGACCGCCCTGTGGAAGCGGCTGTCGTCCGCCCGCAACGCCTTCACCAAGCGCCGCAAGGTCTACTTCGCCACCCTGGACGACCAGCGCGAGGAGTCCCGCAGGGAGAAGGAGCGCCTCGTCGCCGAGGCCGAGGCGATGTCCGGCTCCACCGACTGGGGTGAGACGGCCGCCGCCTACCGCGACCTGATGCGCCGCTGGAAGACGGCCGGCCGCGCCTCCCGGGACGCCGAGGAAGACCTCTGGTCCCGCTTCAAAGGAGCCCAGGACAACTTCTTCCAGGCCCGCAGCGCCGCGTTCGCCGAACGCGACGCCGAGTTCCGCGGCAACGCCGAGGAGAAGGAGAAGATCCTCGGCGAGGCCGAGCGGCTCCTGCCCGTCAGGGACATCCGGCAGGCCAGGCAGGCACTGCGCGGCATCCAGGAACGCTGGGAGGCCGCCGGCATGGTCCCCCGCGACCAGCGCGACCGCCTCGAAGGCCGGCTCCGCAAGATCGAGGAGACCGTCCGCGCCGCCGAGGAGAACGAGTGGCGCCGCACCAACCCCGAGGCCCGCGCCCGCGCCGAAGCCACCGTCACCCAGCTGCGCACCTCCATCGAGCAGCTGGAGAAACGCCTCGCCAAGGCCCGCGACAACGGCCGCGAAAAAGAGATCAAGGAAACCGAGGAAGCCCTCACCGCCCGCCGCGCCTGGCTCGAAGAAGCCGAACGCACCCTCGCCGAATTCTCTTAGTTTCCCAGGGGGCGTCCCCCTGGAACCCCCGTTGAGCACGGCGGGCCGGGGCTAACAACGGCCTAGGAAGGCGAGCATCCGGGTCTGCTCGTCGGCGCCTTTGGGGGCCGGGAGGGGCGGGGCCAGGTGTCCCGCGGCGCGCAGTGGGGCCGCGACGACCTGGGCGGTCGCGAACGCGTGGTGGACGAGGTCAGGGTCCAGGCGGGACGGCTGGCCCGTCGACCTGGCCAGATCCCAGGCGTGCACCAGCGGCTCCAGGATGTAGCCCTCCAGATAGTCGGCCAGCGGCAGTTCGCCCAGGCCGCCGAACGGGATGGGGCGGCCCAGCGCGTCCGGGGTCAGGGAGGCGGCGCACTCCTTGCGGGCCGTCCGCCAGCTCATGAGGACGTCGCCCGGGACGAACCGGGCGGGGGTGCGGCCGATGTCGGGCTCGGGCTCACCGCCGGCCAGCGCCTGGATCAGGTACTGGCCGCCGGTCACGTGGCCGGCGACGTCCCGTGCGGTCCACCCCTCGCAGGGCGACGGCATGTCCCAGCCGTCCCCGGGGACACCGGCCACCAGGCCCTCGAACAGATCGAGGGCCCGGTGGTAGCCGCTGAGGTTCTGAGCCATGGTGGCCAGTGACGCGCGATCCGACCGCCCTGTCAAGCGCTATCGCGAAGGTCGCCTCCCGACCCGTCAGGCGTTCCGGCTCCGCAGCATCGAGGTCATCTGGGCGACCTCCGCCCGCTGGCCGTCCACCATCGTCCGGGCCAGCCGGCGGACGCGGTCGTGGCCGGTGAGGGTGAGCACCGCCTCCGCCATGTCGACGCCGCCGCGATGGTGGGCGATCATCAGGCGCAGGTACAGGACCTCGGCGGCGCGGCCCGACGCGTCCTCCAGGTCGGCGAGCTGCTCGCGCGTCGCCATTCCCCGCATCGTGGACGCGGCGCCACCGTGGTCCGCGTGCCCCGACATCCAGCGCATGGGACCGCCCGGGTCGGCCTTGGGCAGTCCCCATTCGTCCAGCCAGGCGGTCATCATTCCGATCTGCGCCGACTGGGTGTTGATGATGTCGTACGCCAGGAGGCGGACATCGCGGTCGCCGGTCCGGTCCCGGACGATGAACGACATCCGCACCGCCTGGGCATGGTGGGTGCTCATGTCGCGGGCGAACCCGGCCTCGGGGCCGTCCGTGGCCGGTTCGCCCGAGCGGTACACGGCCAGCGCCACCAGAGCCACGCCGGTCAGGAGGACGAGGACGGCGAGGACGACGGCCGGCCGGCGTCCCCGGGGCGTCTCACCGCTCACGGTGCGTCCTTCGCGCCGGCGCAGGCCGCGCCGGGTTCCGGCGTCTGCGGGCCCTTCACGAAGGCGCGCAGGAACGCGTCCACGCGCGGGTCGGACGCGTCCTGGACCTTGACCTGCCTGCCCCAGGCGGTGAGCACGATCGGGGCGTCCAGGGACGGGTACGGGCTCATGAGCGTGTAGTCGGTGCCGGTTACCTTGGCCTTGAGCGCGTCGAGCTGGCCGGCGGCGAGCCCGGGACGGTAGGTGATCCAGACGGCGCCGTGCTCCAGGGAGTGCACGGCGTTCTCGTTGCGGAGCGGTGAGTCGTAGACGCGGCCGTCGCAGTTCTGCCAGGCGCCGTCATGCTCGCCGCCCATCGGCGGGTCGGTCTCGTAGTCGACCGCGCCGGTGACGTGGTCGCGGCTGAGGTCGTCCTTCGTCACCAGGCCGGCGATGGACGAGGAGTCGGCGGACGACCTGGACTGCATGAACGCGTACCCGACGGCGATGAACGCCACGAGGCCGATCACGCTGAAGAAGGCGATGGTGCCCCAGGGCACCTCCGGCCGGGTGAGTGCGTTCTTGCGGGCGTTGCCGTTACGTGCGGCCTTGTTGCGGGCGCTCTTGGACACGTGCGGGTCCTCTCGGGGCGGTGCGGCATGGCTGTGCGGACATGAGGGCGCGCCGCGTCGTGTCGACATGGCGGCGCCCCTGGCCTTGCGGCCCGCCTTCTACAGCCGGAGCACCTGGAGAGAGCGCCTGAACGTGGGGGTGGACGCGCCTCGGGAGGGCGGGGCGAGCGCCCAGCCGACGCGGGCGGGAAGGCGGAAGACCGGACGTCCGAGACCGGTGGCCAGGGCGAGAAGGACGAGGGTGAACAGCACCGCCAGGCACAGGCCCGCGTTCATCGGCGTCAGCGGGGGCTTCTGCTTCAGGGGGGCGGCCGACGCAGGTTCGGCGGAGCCGTGAACGTCCTGGAGAGGCGAAGAGCCCTGGAGAGACGCGACCCCGGTGATGGAGGACGCGACGCCGGCGGGCACGCTGACGGCGTGCTCGGTGCACACGCGCGGCACGGGCGCATGTCCGAGCCCGTAGCTGAAGATGAGCCCGCCCACGACGAAGAGGATCGCGAGCAGCCCTGCCTGCCCGTGCCGCCGACGCGGGGTCATACCGGACACCGTCACGCTCCTGAATGTTCCTTCCGGGCTGTTCCAACGCCACAGCCGTGTCCCGGGTTCCCGTGCCGCGGGAGGGCCGGGGATGTCCGCCCCGGCGGATAGTGTCGGAGCGTGACCAGCAGGGCGGAATCGGGCGAGCCGGAGGGCCTTTTCGACGCGCCGGTGGAGGCGGGCGCCGGCTCGCCTCGGGGCGGGGTGCTCCCGGACCGGGCGCCCCCGGCCGTGTCCGGCACCGGAGGGGCGGGGCAGCCCCTCGCCGTGCGGATGCGTCCCCGGGCGCTGGCCGAGGTCGTCGGGCAGGGCCATCTGCTTGGACCGGGCACCCCGATCCGGCAGCTCGTCGAACGGGACGTGCCGATGTCACTGGTCCTGTGGGGGCCGCCGGGCACCGGCAAGACCACCCTCGCCACGGTCGTCAGCCAGGTCACGTCCAGGCGGTTCGTGGAGATCTCCGCGGTGAGCGACGGCGTCAAGCGCGTCCGCGCGGAGATCGACCTGGCCAGGCGCGAGCTCGGCATGACGGGACGGCAGACCGTCATGTTCGTCGACGAGGTCCACCGGTTCAACAAGGCACAGCAGGACGCGCTCCTGCCGGCGGTGGAGAACCGCTGGGTCTCCTTCATCGGCGCCACCACCGAGAATCCGTTCTTCTCCGTCATCAGCCCGCTGCTGTCGCGCTCGCTGCTGCTCACCCTGGAGCCGCTCGGCGAGGACGACCTGCGCGAGGTGATCCACCGGGCGCTCACCGAGGAGCGCGGCCTGAACGGCGCGGCCGGTCTCGACCCCGCCGCCGAGGATCATCTCATCCGGCTGGCCGGCGGCGACGCCCGGCGTGCCCTCACCTACCTGGAGGCCGCCGCCCTGGTGGTCGAGGACGGCGCCGTGATCGACACCGGCGTCCTGGAGAAGGCCGTCGACCGGGCCGCCGTCCGCTACGACCGCGAGGGCGACCAGCACTACGACGTCATCAGCGCGTTCATCAAGAGCATCCGCGGCAGCGACGTCGACGCGGCGCTGCACTACCTCGCCCGCATGATCGAGGCCGGGGAGGACCCGCGGTTCATCGCCCGGCGGCTGATCGTCCACGCCAGCGAGGACGTCGGCATGGCGGACCCGACCGCGCTGCAGACGGCGGTCGCCGCCGCGCAGGCGGTGGAGTTCGTCGGCCTGCCCGAGGCCCGCATCAACCTCGCCCAGGCGGTGATCCACCTGTCCCTCGCCCCCAAGTCCAACGCGGTGATCACGGCGGTGGACGGGGCGCTCGGCGACGTGCGCAAGGGCCTCGTCGGTCCCGTCCCCGGCCATCTGCGCGACGCGCACTACAAGGGCGCGGCGAAGATCGGGCACGGCGAGGGCTACAAGTACGCGCACGACCATCCCGGCGGGGTGGTCAGGCAGCAGTACGCCCCTGACACGGTGCACGGACGGGAGTACTATCGCCCGACCAGGCACGGCGCCGAATCCCGGTTCACCGAGGTCCTCGCGCGGATCCGCTCGGTCCTGCGCGGCTCGGGGGACCGGCACTGACCGGTCCTCCCCGGCCGGTGCTCCCGGCATGCGGGCCGGTTGACCGGTAAGGTCTTTCACGCCATGCCCGGCCCCCGAGCCGAACTCACGCGAACGGAAAGCCCTGATGCTCACTGGTGGACAGTTGGCAGGTCTCATCGTGGCGGTGTTCTGGGCGGTGCTCGTCTCGTTCATCGCGCTCACCCTGCTGAAGCTCTCCCGACTCCTCGGCGAGGCAAGCAAGGTCGTCCACGACATCGGCGACCAGGCGGGCCCGCTGATGGACGACATGACCCGGACGGTGAAGCACGCCAACGAGCAGCTCGGCCGCACCGACGTCATCACCAAGCAGGTCGCCGGAGTCACCCAGAACGTCTCGGCCGTCACCACCGTCATGACCTCGGTGGTGGGCGGCCCGCTGGTGAAGGCCGCCGCGTTCTCCTACGGGGTCCGCAAGGCCCTCGGAAGCCGGGACGGCGACGGGCGGCCCGAGTCCGGCCGGCCGCAGCTGCAGGCCCGATCCCCGGGTAAGGGACGCAGATGAGGCGGCTGTTCTGGGTCTCGGTCGGCGCCGGCGCCGGCGTGTACGTCTCGCACCGCGTCAAGCGCCGCGTCGAGCGGATCGCGCGCGCCTGGTCCCCCGAGGGGGTCGCGGCGCGGGCCGTGTCGACCGGGCAGGGCGCGGGCGAGCGATTGAGGCATTTCGCCTCGGACGTACGTACCGAGATGCGTGCCCGTGAAGTCGAGTTGCGCGAGGCCGTCCGCATGGACCAGGCTCCGCCGGACGCCGAGGTCCCCCGGCCCCGCCGGGTGCTCAAGGCGCGCTACACGATCATCGAGAACGACAGCACCGACAACGACAGCACCGACAACGACAGCACCGATCACGACAAGGATGGCCACTGATATGGAGTCGGCAGAGGTCGCACGCCGCTTCCTCAGATTCTTCGAGGAGCGCGGGCACCTGGTGGTGCCCTCGGCCAGCCTGATCGCCGAGGACCCGACCCTGCTGCTGGTCAACGCCGGCATGGTCCCGTTCAAGCCGTACTTCCTCGGCCAGCGCACCCCGCCGTCCCAGCGCATGACCAGCGCGCAGAAGTGCGTGCGGACGCCGGACATCGAAGAGGTCGGCAAGACCACCCGGCACGCCACGTTCTTCCAGATGCTGGGCAACTTCTCCATCGGGGACTACTTCAAGGAGCAGGCGATCCCGTTCGCCTGGGAGCTCCTGACCCGGTCGCGGGACGAGGGCGGCTTCGGGTTCCCGGAGGAGAAGCTGTGGGTCACCGTCTACCACGACGACGATGAGGCCCGCGACCTCTGGCACGACAAGGTCGGCGTCCCCGAGGAGCGCATCCAGCGCCGCGGGCTGGCCGACAACTACTGGCACATGGGCGTGCCCGGCCCCGGCGGGCCCTGCTCGGAGATCTACTACGACCGCGGCCCCGAGTACGGCCGTGAGGGCGGCCCGGTCGTCGACGAGGACCGGTACCTGGAGGTCTGGAACCTCGTCTTCATGCAGTCGCAGCTGAGCGAGGTCCGCTCCAAGGTCGACTTCGACATCCAGGGCGATCTGCCGGCCAAGAACATCGACACCGGCATGGGCCTGGAGCGCATGGCGGCGGTCCTGCAGGGCGTCGACAACATCTACGAGACCGACACCCTGCGGCGGGTCCTGGACCGCGCCGCCGGGCTGACCGGCGCCGAGTACGGCCGCGACCACCGCTCCGACGTGTCGCTGCGCGTCATCGCCGACCACGTCCGCAGCGGGACGATGATGGTCGCGGACGGCATCCGCCCCGGCAACGAGGGCCGCGGCTACGTGCTGCGCCGCATCCTGCGCCGCTCCATCCGCAACCTGCGGCTGCTCGGCGGCCAGGACGCGGGCCTCATGCACGAGCTGACCGCCGTCGCGATCGAGGCGATGGGCGAGCAGTACCCCGAGCTGGTGCGCACCGCCGCGAACATCCACACGGTCATCGACGCCGAGGAGGACTCCTTCCTCCAGACGCTGCGCACCGGCACCGCCATCTTCGACACCGCCGTCGAGGACGCCAGGCGGTCCGGCGGTGCGACGCTCGCCGGCGAGCAGGCGTTCAAGCTGCACGACACCTACGGCTTCCCGATCGACCTCACCCTGGAGATGGCGTCCGAGCAGGGCCTCCAGGTGGACGAGGAGGGCTTCCGGCGGCTCATGCGCGAGCAGCGCGACCGCGCCAAGAAGGACGCCCGCGACAAGCGGACCGGCAACCTGGACGTCTCCGTCCTGGACGAGCTGCTCACCGGCGCCGGCGGGCAGGTCGACTTCATCGGCTACGGTCACCTGCTCGGCGACGCCCGCCTGGTGGGCCTGCTGGTCGGCGGCGCGAGCGCGCCGGCGGCCGGGGAGGGCACCGAGGTCGAGGTCGTCCTCGACCGCACCCCCTTCTACGCCGAGGGCGGCGGGCAGCTCGCCGACCACGGCCTGATCCGGCTCGGCAACGGCGCCGTCATCGAGGTGACCGACGTGCAGGCGCCCCTGCCGGGCCTCATCGTGCACCGCGGGCGGGTCCGCAGCGGCGAGGCGCAGGCCGGCGACTCCGCGCACGCCGAGGTCGATGTGGAGCGGCGCAGGGCGATCTCCCGCTCGCACACCGCGACCCACATGGTCCACGCCGGGTTCCGCCGCGCGCTCGGCGAGTCCGCCGCGCAGGCCGGGTCGGAGAACTCGCCCGGCCGGTTCCGGTTCGACTTCACCGCGTCCGGCGCCGTCCCCGTGAGCGTGCTGCGCGACGTCGAGGACGAGGTCAACGAGGTGCTGGTCGGCGATCTGGACGTCCGCGCCTTCCACACCTCGATCGACGAGGCCCGCGCGATGGGCGCGCTCGCCCTGTTCGGCGAGAAGTACGGCGACGAGGTCCGGGTCGTGGAGGTCGGCGACTACTCCCGCGAGCTGTGCGGCGGCACCCACGTCGCCCGGTCCGGGCAGCTCGGGCTGATCAAGGTGCTGGGCGAGTCGTCGATCGGCGCCGGCGTCCGGCGCGT
This sequence comes from Spirillospora sp. NPDC048824, assembly GCF_043198455.1. Taxonomy (NCBI): domain Bacteria; kingdom Bacillati; phylum Actinomycetota; class Actinomycetes; order Streptosporangiales; family Thermomonosporaceae; genus Spirillospora; species Spirillospora sp. NPDC048824. The sequence goes on from NZ_JBICUS010000020.1 coordinate 81,964, forward strand.
CGAGGCCCTCGTCGGCATCGACGCGTTCCGTTTCCTGGCCCGCGAGAGCGTCCTGGTGGCGCAGCTCGCCGAGCAGATGAAGGCGCGCAGGGAGGAACTGCCCGAGCGCGTCTCCGGCGTCGTCACCCGGCTCCGCGACGCCGAGAAGGAGCTCGACAAGCTCCGTTCCCAGCAGGTCCTCGCCATCGCGGGGTCGCTCGCCGACGGCGCCAGGGACCTCGGCGGCATCGCGTTCGCCGGCTACCGCGCCCCCGACGGCACAGGCGCCGACGACCTGCGCAAACTCGCCGTCGACATCCGCGGACGGCTCATCGCCCGGCCCGCCGTCGTCATGGTCACCGGCGTGCCGAAGGACCGTCCGGTGGTGGTCGTCGCCGTCACCGAGGGCGCCCGCGAGCGCGGCCTCAAGGCGGGCGGGCTCGTCGGCCTCGCCGCCAAGGCCCTCGGCGGGGGAGGCGGCGGCAAGGACGACCTCGCCCAGGGCGGCGGTGCGGACCCGGCCGCCATCGGCGACGCGCTGGACGCGGTCGAACGAGCCGTAGGGGCCGCGTGAGCCCGGCGTTTCGGGGTAAGCGACCGGAGCCGATGCGATGAGGCAGGGCGTCCGGTTGGGAGTCGACGTGGGGAGCGTGCGGGTCGGGGTCGCGCGGTGCGATCCGGGTGGTGTGCTCGCTTCTCCCCTGGAGACCGTGAAGAGCGGCAAGGGGGACATCGACCGGCTTGTGGAGCTCGTCGCCGAACATGAGGCGATCGAGGTGGTCGTGGGGCTGCCGACGTCGCTGTCGGGCCGCGAGGGTCCGGCGGCGGCGTCCGCGCGCAGGTTCGCGGACCGGCTCGCGGGCCGTCTCCCCCCGGGAACGGTCCGGCTGCACGACGAGAGGCTCACCACGGTCACCGCCGAGAGCGGCCTGCGGGCCGGCGGCGTGCACGGTCGGGCCCGGCGCAAAGTCGTCGATCAGGCAGCCGCGGCGGTCCTGCTCCAGGCGGTCCTTGACGCGGAACGGTTGACTGGCGGCCCCCCGGGAGAGATCGTCCGGGGGAACTCATGAACGATGTCGACCTTTTCTCAGATCCGTACGGCGACGGGCGTCCGCCGCCGTACGAGCGGTCCGGAAGGGACCGGCGGCGCGCCCGCAAGCGGCAGAAGCAGCGCAGGCGCAACGGCCGGGCCGCGGCGCTGTTCGCGATGGCGTTCCTGGTGGCGGTGTTCGGCACCGGCGGGGTGCTGGGGTACGCGTGGCTGGACAACCGGCAGAACCCGCCGGACTACGACGGCGCCGGCTCCGGGAATGTCACGGTCCAGATCAAGGACGGCGCCACCGGGTTGAAGATCGGGGCGACGCTGGAGGAGCACGAGGTCGTCAAGAGCTCCCGCGCGTTCGTCAAGGTGTACACCAAGGAGACCCGCGCCTCCAGCATCCAGCCGGGCTTCTACCAGATGCGGCTGAAAATGTCGTCCGCGGCGGCGATGGCGCTGCTGCTGGACCCGAAGTCGCGGGCCGGAAACCAGATCACGGTTCCGGAGGGGCGGCGCGCCACCGAGGTCTTCGAGCAGCTGTCGAAGAAGACCGGGATATCGGTGAAGGAGTTCCAGGCGGCCGCGAAGAAGCCGGAGGGGCTCGGGCTGCCGCCGTACGCGAAGGGCAAGGTGGAGGGCTACCTGTACCCGGGCCGCTACGACCTCGACCCGAACGGCTCGGCGGCGCAGATCCTCAAGCAGATGGTGACCCGCTTCAACGAGGAGGCGGAGAGCAGCGGCCTGGTCGGCCAGGCGAAGGACGCCGGGCTGAACCCGGGGACCGTCATCACGCTGGCCAGCCTGATCCAGGCGGAGGGCGCCAGGCCCAGCGACCTGCCGAAGGTGTCCCGGGTGATCTACAACCGGATCGACAAGGACATGAGGCTGCAGTTCGACAGCACGGTCGTGTACGCGCTCGGCAAGCGGACGCTCACGGTGACCAACAAGGACCTCGAGTACGACTCCCCTTACAACACCTACAAGTACAAAGGCCTGCCGCCGGGCCCGATCGGAAACCCGGGGGGCGCGGCGATCGAGGCGGCGCTGAAGCCGAAGGAGGGGACGTGGCTGTTCTTCGTCACGACCGACCCCACCCGCAAGATCACCGAGTTCGCCACGACCTATGAGCAGCAGCTGGAACTTGAGAAGAAGTTCCGGGCCTGGCAGCGGGCGAATCCGGGCAACTGACCCCGGGGGGATCGACCCGGACGTGACGGGGAGTTCTGATCGTGCAGAGGGAGTGTCAGTGGAGGAGACGGCCCGGCGTGCCGCGGTTCTGGGGTCGCCGATCGCCCATTCACTGTCGCCGGTGCTGCACCGGGCGGCGTACTCCGAGATGGGGCTGTACGGGTGGTCCTACGAGGCGGTCGAGTGCGGCGAGGGCGACCTGGCGGCGCTGCTGGACGGCCTCGGTCCCGGCTGGGCGGGCCTGTCGCTGACCATGCCGCTCAAGCGCGTCGCGCTCGACCTGGTGGACACGGTGTCGGACCTGGCCGTGAAGGTCGGCGGAGTCAACACGATCGTCCTGCGGGACGGGCGGCGCCACGGCGACAACACCGACGTGCACGGCATCGTCACGGCGTTGACCGAGGCGGGTGTGAAGACGTCCGGGCCGGGCGGCGGGACGTCCGCGCTGGTGCTGGGCGGCGGCGCGACCGCCGCGTCCGCGCTGGCCGCGCTCGCCGGGCTCGGCATGGACGAGGCGGTGCTCGCGGTGCGGAACCCCGGACGCGCCGCCGGTGCCGCCGAAGTGGGTGAGCGGTTCGGGCTCGCGGTCCGGGTCGTGACGCTCGACTCGGCGGCCGCGCACCTGCCGGCCGCCGAACTGGTGGTGTCGACGCTGCCGGGGCGGGCCGCGGACGCGTTCGCCGGGCCGGTCGCCGCCTCGGGCGCCGCCCTGTTCGACGTGGTGTACGCGCCGTGGCCCACGGCACTCGCGGCGGCGGTCGGGCGGGCCGGCGGGACGGTCGTCGGCGGGTTCGGGATGCTGCTGCACCAGGCCGTCCGGCAGGTGACGCTGATGACCGGCCGTGACGACGTGCCGGTGGAGGCGATGCGGGCGGCGGGGGAGGCGGAGCTGGCCCGCCGCGCCTGACCGACCCGCCGGTTCACGATGCGGCCGGGGGCGGTCCCCGCGGTGTGCGACGCCGCTTCACCGACTCGTCGATGCTGGTGAGGATGACGGGCAGGATCACGCTCAGCCAGAAGTCCTTCCAGCCCCACGCGCCGAGGGCGACGCCGAAGGCGCTGCCGGCGCACACCAGGCCGAGCAGCAGCGCCGCCCAGTGCCGCCGCGCGAGCGCCACCGGGTCGATGAGCCGGCGGTGCGGCAGCAGCGCCGTGAGCGGACGCTCCCGCGCGTGGGCGCGTTGCACGACGGTCGCGTCCGGCAGCCAGTGCAGCACGTCGGCGTTCCCGGCGAGGGGGATCCGGGTGAGCGCGATCAGCGTCTCCAGCCGCCACCACAGCGTCCACAGCGACGTGCGCCCGCTGCCCGGGTAGCCGTTCCAGCGGGGGCCGGCCACCTCGCCGCGGACCAGCGTCCGGAACGTGCGGGCGATGGCCGGGCCGTGCGGGCCGCGCGGGTCCCGCAGCAGGGCGGTGAGCGCGATCGGCAGGCCGTAGTGCCAGAGAGCCAGCCGCCACACCGGCTTGGACCCGGCCCCGTGCGGCGAGACGTCGTAGGTCTCGATCCACGTGTGGTCGTCGTCGGGGTCGAGGTTCTCCAGCAGCCAGTCGTAGGCGTCCAGCAGCCGCTCGGTCGCCAGGTCCGGCCGCGCCTCGGCCAGCGTCACCAGCGCGAACGCGGTGTGGGTGACGGTGGGCCGGGACGCCTGCGTCGGTCCCCAGCCGGGGCGGCGCGCCGTCCGGTCCGCGGTCAGCCACTCCACGCCCCGGTCGACCGCCGGGTCGTAGGGGTTGAGCTGGCTGAGGGCGCGCAGCGCCAGGCACGTCAGCCACACCCGCGACCGGCAGCCGTGCAGCGACCCCCAGCCGCCGTCGGGGTTCTGGTTCTGTACCAGCCACCGGTAGGCGCGTTTGAGGTCGGGCGCGTCGTCGCGCAGGTCGCAGCGGGCGCGGGCGAGAAACCGCGCGATCCAGCCGGTCGCCTCCACCACCGGCATGCCGAGGCTCGTCTTGGTGGCCCAGCCGCCGTCCCGCAGGGCGTCGCCGGACGTGGTCTGCCGGGCGGCGAGGAAGGCGAGGCCGTCGTCGAAGTACTCGAACGGGTGGCCCGCCTCCACGAACGCCAGCAGCCCGAGGGCCGTCGCGGTCGTGCCCGGCTCGGGACGCGTCAGCTCGTGGTACCAGCCGCCGCCGGCGCCGAGCGCGGGCGCGTAGGTGTCGCGCAGGACGTCCAGTGACTCGTTCAGCCGGGTCTGCAGCACCGCCATGTCGATGACGGGGACGTCGGCGGGCGGGAACGGGCCCAGGAATCTTGCACCGCGTGGGCGGTCGGCGCGGGGGGCGGGTGCGGGGAGTGGAGGTGTCTGATTCACGATGTCGCCTTCTGCTCCCTTTGTTCCCGTCAGGCCATGCTTTGTACCCCGTGGGTTCCATGTCTGTGTCCGTGGCCGTACAGATCACCGGTACCGGGCACCGGGCATTGTGGAGGGAAGGCGTCCAGGATGCTGGAGGAGGCTTGGCCGAGCCGACGGTGGGGGACGAGCCCGGTCATGAGTGCGTGCTGTGCCCGCCTCTGCGGTTCCGGTTCAACGGCATGGCCGGACTCCCCGGGGAGTCGGGAGTCGTCGCGCGCGACGGCGACTTCCTCCTGATGCCGGACGTGGCGCCGCTCACCGAGGGGCACGTCCTGCTGGTGACGCTCGAACACCACCGGTGCGCCGGGGCGTTCGGCCGGGACATGTGGGAACGCGCCTTGTCGTGGCGTGATCGCGTCGCCCGCCTCTACGGCGCGGTGTACGGAAGCGACGAGCTGCTGCTGTTCGAGCACGGCCCGGCCAGACCCCAGAGCGGGGGTGCGTGCATCGACCACGCGCACTGGCATCTGCTGCCCGGAACGCACGGCGTCCGGACGGTGGTGGAAGCGCAGGGCCATCCCGGAGCGCCCGCCGACCACGCCGCCCTGCGGGCGTACCTCCGCACCGGGCGCTCCTACCTCCTGATAGAGGAGGACGGCATCGCGACCGTCCACCCTGGTGACGGCGTCCCGAGCCAGTTCCTGCGCTGGGCCGTCACCGCCGCCGGGCGCGACGAGACGTGGCGCTGGCAGGAGACGTTCGGGCTGCCGGGCAGCAGACGCCGGTTCCTCCGCACCCTTCAGGCCCTGCGCGCGGCCATGGCGGCCTTGGGGGAAGGAGTCCCGGAGGACGGTCACGGGCCCGACAGCCACCAGTAGAGCTCGGCCGCGGCCAGCCGGTCACCGAACCCCGCCCGCTCCACACCGTCCCCGTAGCCGGTCGCGTACTCCAGGAGCAGCCCTTCCCGCTGGTACGCCAGCACCCGCTCAAGCGACGTGGCGCCGAAACGCAGCAGCCACAGCGGGCGGCCCGGCACTGCGCGGTCCAGAACCGGCAGCAGGTCCCGCACCGCGCGGCCGCCGGCCGGCGCCGGACGGCCGAGCAGCCGCGCCAGCGTGGGGGCCTCGGAGATGACGAGATCCGACAGCGCCAGCATCGGCAGCACGGCCTCCGCCGGGAGCCGCGCGTCGATGTCGTGCGGGACGAGGTCGAACGCGACCCGCGTCCCCGCGGCGCGGGCCGTCCGGGCCGCCGCGCGCAGCGCCGCCCGCGACACCGGCGACAGCAGCGAGTACCCGTCGGTGACCAGCACGTCCGCGGCCTCGATCCCGGCCGCCGCGGCGCGGACCTCCCGCTCGGCGAGGCGGCGGCCCGGCGGATCGTCCCGGACGACCAGGAGCCGGGCGCCCGGCCCGCCGCCGCACGGCCGGTCACGCAGCATCACCGCGACGCCGTTCGCCGTGCCGGGTTCGACGCGCAGGTGGTCGTCCACGCCGATCCGCCGCAGCTCCCCGCGGATCACCGGCGTGAAGTCGTCGTCGCCGACCTTGCCCAGCACACCGACCCGGCGGAAGTAGCGCGCCGCGCACCGGGCCAGGTTGACGGCCGTCCCCGCGACCATGGCCCTCGCCGGGGCGTAGGAGAGACGGTCCGCGTCCAGGTCCGTGAAGCGGACGTCCGGGAGCGATGCGCGGACCTCGATGCCCACGTCCCCGATGACGAGGAGTTCGAAGCGGCGCTCGCCGGCACCCTCCAGCCCCGGCCACTGCGCCGGCGATCGGGACGGCGTCATGTCGCGGCGGCGCTCAGCGGGGCGGAAGCAGGAAGGCCCGCATCACCGGACGCAGGCTCGGGATGAGGTCGTAGCGCCGGATCTCATCGAGTGGCACCCAGGCGCAACCGTCCAGGTGGTCGCTCGTGTCCTGGTTCTCCAGGCTGGTGTCCACGGTCACCGGCCGGCAGCGGCGCGCCGCCGCCACGACGCGTATCTGCCCGCCGTGGCCAGGGGCCGCACGGTCGGGCATGAACCACTGCCACAGATGGAACGGCGGCCCTGGATCGATCTTGAGGCCGACCTCCTCCCAGACCTCCCGGCGGATGTGGTCGTCCAGGTCGAGGTCGTCGGCCACCTCGAGGCGCCCGCCGGGCACCTCCCAGCGGCCCGGGTGGAACGGGTCGGAGGCGGACTTGCGGACCAGCAGCAGGCGTCCGCCGGAGACGATGAACGCCTTCTGGGCGAACTCCAGCCTGATCGGTGACAAGGCGGTGAGGGGGCCGGCCGTGCCGGCTTCGACCGAGGGCATCGCGGGAACTACCTCCCTGTGCCGGCCCCACCGGGCCGTCTCAGCTCCACCGTAACAAGCCGGGACCGCCGCGCCGAGAGGCCCGCCGGGTCAGAAGACCCTCACCTTCCCTGCCGGGCCGCACCCGCCACTGCAGCCTCCCGCGGCCTCACGGCACGACTCTCCCCGGGCCGGGGAATGGGTGGACGCCCCGGACCGTTGACACAGTCGTAGTGACACAGTGGCGTACCTCACGCAGGTTCACTCGATCTCCCGGCGTGCGGGTTCTGCGCATGGCGCACCGGGCCCTCGCAGGTGGTAGTCTGGGTGGCCGACCGGCCCTGTGCGCGCGATCACGACGGTGGTGCGCACCGGGCGCTCAAGCGGAGGCCACCTCCCACCTGACCGGCCGATGAGGCCGGTGGGTTCTCGGTCCGGCGAACGGGCGCGCGGCGCTCGTCTCGCCGTCGTCCCCGGCGGCCCGGCCGTCAGGGAGACCGAAGGTGGCCCCGTACGTGAGTCGTGCGGGGCTTTTCTTGTGGAAGCCTCGGGGTACGACCGGTCCAACGAACTTGAGAACGGCCCCAAGGAGGTCCCATCAGCGCCGAACCGCGTATCAACGACCGCATTCGCGTGCCCGAGGTCCGGCTCGTCGGCCCGAACGGCGAACAGGTGGGCATAGTGCCCATCGCCAAGGCCCTTGAACTCGCGCGTGAGTCGGATCTCGACCTCGTCGAGGTGGCGCCCACCGCGCGTCCGCCCGTCGCCAAGCTCATGGACTACGGCAAGTTCAAGTACGAGTCCGCGATGAAGGCGCGTGAAGCGCGGAAGAACCAGGCGCACACGGTCATCAAGGAGATCAAGCTCCGCCCGAAGATCGACCCGCACGACTACGAGACCAAGAAGGGTCACGTGGTGCGGTTCCTGAAGGCCGGGGACAAGGTGAAGGTCACGATCATGTTCCGTGGCCGTGAGCAGTCCCGTCCCGAGCTCGGTTACCGGCTGCTGCAGCGGCTCGCAGACGACGTCGAGGAGCTCGGCTTCGTCGAGTCCCGGCCCAAGCAGGACGGCCGGAACATGATCATGGTGATCGGTCCGCACAAGAAGAAGACGGCCCGCGGGCAGGAGGCGGAGACCACCGCCTGACGGCCGTTCCGGGACGGCCGCGCGGCGGTCCCGACTCCGCGGCCTCGCGGCTGAGCGAGGTCGCGGTGCACGTACATTTAGCCTGGCCTGGCGCGTCCATGGACACGTCCGCGGAACTCCGTGTGATGCGCCGATCAGGCGCGCCCCCGTGCGGTCCGCGCGGGGGCCGGAAAAAAGGAGACGACGGCGACCATGCCGAAGACCAAGACACACAGTGGTGCCAAGAAGCGCTTCAAGCTGACCGGCTCCGGCAAGGTGATGCGCCGCCGCGCCAACAAGAACCACCTGCTCGAGCACAAGGCGTCCAAGCGGACCCGGCGGCTCTCCGGCCCGGCCGTGGTGGCCGACGCCGACGCCAAGAACATCAAGAAGCTGCTGCGCAAGTAGCGCTCGACCTGCAATATCAGCGACCGGCCGAGGTCGGCATGGCCTCGGCCCCCACGAAGGAGTTCATCACGTGGCACGCGTGAAGCGGGCGGTCAACGCCGCCAAGAAGCGTCGGGTCGTCCTGGAGCGGTCGAGCGGCTACCGCGGTCAGCGTTCGCGCCTGTACCGCAAGGCCAAGGAGCAGCAGCTCCACTCGATGACCTACGCGTTCCGGGACCGCAAGGACCGCAAGGGGCAGTTCCGCCGGCTGTGGATCCAGCGGATCAACGCCGCCGCCCGCGCCAACGGCATCACCTACAACCGGTTCATCCAGGGCCTGAAGGCCGCGGAGATCGAGGTCGACCGGCGCATGCTCGCCGAGCTGGCCGTCAACGACGCCCCCGCGTTCGCCGCCCTGGTCCAGGTCGCCAAGGACGCGCTCCCGGCCGAGGGCTCGGAGGCCGCCTGAGCCGGGTCCCCGGCGAACAGGCGATCACAGCGATATGGCGGGCCGCGAGCTGACCTCCCTCCGATCACCACGGGTGAAGGCCGCTCGCCGGCTCGCCAAACGCGCGTTCCGCCGCCGTGAGAACCGGTTCCTCGCGGAGGGGCCGCAGGCGGTGCGGGAGGCGCTGGAGATCCCCGGCGGACTCGCCGAGCTGTTCACCACGGCCGAGGCCGAGGCCCGCCATCCCGAACTGGTGCTGGCCGCCGAGCGCGCCGGCGCGCCGGTGCTGCGCGTCAGCGGCGAGATCATGGCCGAACTCGCCCAGACCGTCACCCCCCAGGGGCTGCTGGCGGTCTGCGAGTTCGTCGACGTCCCGCTGGGAAAGGCGCTGGAGGCAGGCCCGCGGCTGGTGACCGTCCTCGCGCACGTCCGCGACCCCGGCAACGCGGGGACCGTTCTGCGCACCGCCGACGCCGCCGGCTCGGAGGCGGTCGTGTTCACCGACGCGTCCGTCGACCCCTACAACGGCAAGTGCGTGCGCGCCTCGGCGGGCAGCCTGTTCCACCTGCCGGTCGTCGTCGGCCCGCGGTTCGGCCCGCTGATCGCCGAGCTGAAGGAGACGGGGCTCACCGTCCTCGCCGCCGACGGCACGGGCGGCCGCACCCTCGACGAGGCCATCGACGAGGGTCTGCTCGCGCGGCCCACCGCCTGGGTGTTCGGCAACGAGGCGTGGGGGCTTCCGGACGAGATCCTCGAGCACGTCGACGAGGTCGTGCGGGTGCCCATCTACGGGCGCGCCGAGAGCCTGAACCTGGCGACGGCCGCGGCCGTATGCCTGTACGCCTCGGCCCGCGCCCAGCGCAGGACATGACCGACCGCACGTGAGGACGGTCGTGGCGGTTCAATGCGATCCGTGATCGGATGGCCGCAATCGGTCGCCCCGGGCGACGTTGTCCGGCCGGTGAACTGGGAGGATGGTACGCGCGCGGACGGGAGGCAGGGGGCCTGCCGCCGCGCCGGGGGCTCGTCCGCAGGTAGGACGCGATACAGGTCCGGCGAGGGATTCGCCCCGTCCGGCCCCGCGCCTACGGTGTTGATCAGTGCGTTGACCAGGGGCGGCGACGATGCCGTGCAGAGGGGGCGAACGTGATGACCGAGGAGATCGGGCCTGCCAGGAGGGCGGGCCGCCGCGTGCCGGAGGTGCGGTGCCGGACGGCCGCTCCGGCGGCCGGATCCCGCGCGCCCGCCGCGGCCCCCCGGTTCGCCGGGGTCCCGGTCCCCGGAGCCGGCGGACCGGTCGACGGACTGGAGGTCGCGGTCGCCCGGGTGCGCGGCGACACGGCGGTCGTCGCCCTGACCGGCGAGATCGACCTGCGCACGGCCGACGGCCTGAGGGCGCGGCTCGTCGAGCTGCACGCCGCGGGGCCGCGCCGGCTGCTGGTCGACTTCACCGCCGTCCCGTTCTGCGACGCGGCCGGGCTCGGCGCGCTGGTCGCCGCGCACAACCAGATCTCGGCGTCGGGCGGTGAGATCGTGCTCGCCGGCGTCCGCCCCGCCCAGTCGCGGCTGCTGCGCATCACCGGGCTGCACCGCCTGTTCCAGACCCACGCGGACGTGCGCCGTGCGCTCGCCGCGCTCGATGAGCCCACCACGTCCAGATGAGGCCGCCGAGTCGCTGGTGAGACCTCGTTCCGGGCGCCCCGGAACGCCGCCCGGAGGCCACACATGCCTTGCCGCCGGGGGGTTCGCGGGTCCCCTTGGGTGCCCGACTGCGGCTAGAGTCTCTTCTCGACAGGCCGCGTTCTCTTCGGTGTTGTGGAGGCCGCTGTGGGCGGAGAGGAACCCCCTCGCGTGGCCGCATGCGCGCCCTCGGGGGGGCCCGGGCCGGGCCCCGGGGAGATTTCGGCGGACGACCTGCCCGACGGGATGCTGGTCGCCGACCACGCCGCCCGGGTGGTGGTGTTCAACACCGCCGCGACGCGGATGACGGGGATCGCCGCCGCGTCCGCCCTGGGCCGCGACTTCCGCGACGTCCTCCCGCTGCACGACGCGGAGGGCCGTGACTGGTGGAAGTGCCTGGCCCCCTACGACGGCCTGCGCACCCGCACCCGCCACCCCGAGCGGGTGCTGTTCCTGCCCGGAGGCTCGGAGGTGCTGGTGACGGCCTCGTACCGGCGGGACGCCGAGGGCCGGGTGGAGCGGTTCACGGTCTGCCTGCGCGACGCCCTGCACCGTGCCCGCCAGGAACGCGACCGCGCCGACCTCGTGTCCACCGTCGCCCACGAACTGCGCTCCCCGCTGACGAGCGTCAAGGGCTTCACGGCGACGCTCCTGGCCAAATGGCACCGCTTCAACGACGACCAGAAGCGCGTCATGCTGGAGACCGTCAACGCCGACGCCGACCGCGTCACCCGTCTGATCACCGAACTGCTGGACGTGTCCCGCATCGAGGCGGGCCGGCTGGAGATGCACCGCCAGGTCGTCGACCTGCCCGAGGAGGTCCGCAAGGTCATCGCGGGCCGGGTCGCGGCCGGCGAGGCGGAGGACCGGTTCCATTTCGAGGCCCGGGGCGAGCTGCCGGAGATGTGGCTCGACCCCGATAAGATGGACCAGATCCTGGGTAACCTCGTGGAGAACGCGGTGCGCCATGGGGCCGGAACCGTCACCATCGTGGTGGAGCCGGACGCGCACAAGGAGGGAGCGGCCGTGTCGGTGCGCGACGAGGGCGAGGGCATCCCGCCCGAGGCCGTCCAGCGCGTCTTCCGGCAGTTCTGGCGCGGCCCCGGCGGCAACCGCCGCGGCGGCACCGGCCTGGGGCTCTACATCGTCAAGGGCCTCGTCGAGGCGCACGGCGGCGTGATCACCGTGCGGAGGGCGCCCGGCGGCGGCGCCGAGTTCCGATTTACCGTGCCCGCAGGGGCCCCCGACTACGCCACCTGAGCGCGGCGCACGCCGCGCGGCACGGCCCACGACGCCGGGCGAGGCGTCGCGGGGTCCCGCAAGGGCCAGCGCGTCTTGCGCACGCTTTCCGGATCCTCACCGCCCGCGCACTAGACTGCGGGCGTCCCACGCCGACCGGAGTCGATCACACCACCATGTCTGCACCCAACAAGTCCTATGACCCTGTCGAGGTGTCCGCGTTGCAGCCCGAAGAGCTGGACCGCGTCCGCGACGAGGCCCTCGACGCCATCGCCGCCGCCGCCGACCTCGACGCGCTGAAGCAGGTCCGCCTGTCGCACGCCGGGGACCGTTCCCCGCTGGCCCTCGCCAACCGCGAGATCGGCGCGCTGCCGCCCGCCGCCCGCGCCGACGCCGGCAAGCGCATCGGCGCCGCCCGCGGCGCGGTGTCCACGGCGCTGAAGGAGCGCCAGGCCGAACTGGAGGAGGAGCGCGACCAGCGCGTCCTCGTCGAGGAGACCGTCGACGTCACGCTGCCGTGGGACCGTGCCCCCCGCGGCGCCCGGCATCCGCTGACCACCATGCAGGAGCGGATGGCCGACGTCTTCGTCTCGATGGGCTTCGAGATCGCCGAGGGCCCCGAGGTCGAGGCGGAGTGGTTCAACTTCGACGCGCTCAACTTCAAGCCCGACCACCCCGCCCGCACGATGCAGGACACGTTCTTCGTCGGGTCGGAGGAGACCGGGCTGGTGCTGCGGACGCACACCTCGCCGGTGCAGATCAGGGCGCTGCTGTCCCGTGACCTCCCGGTGTACGTGGTGGTGCCCGGGCGCACGTTCCGCACCGACGAGCTGGACGCCACCCACAGCCCCGTCTTCCACCAGCTCGAAGGTCTCGCCGTCGACGAGGGCCTGACCATGGCCGACCTGCGCGGCGGCATCGACGCCTTCGTCACCGGGATGTTCGGCGCGGGGCTGAAGACGCGGTTCCGGCCGTCGTACTTCCCGTTCACCGAGCCGTCGGCCGAGGTCGACATGCAGTGCTTCGTGTGCCGGGGCGCGTCCGCCGAGCCGGGCGCCGACGCGTGCCGCACCTGCAGCTCGGAAGGCTGGATCGAGCTGGGCGGGTGCGGCATGGTCAACCCGCGGGTGCTGGTGGCCTGCGACATCGACCCGGACCGCTACAGCGGCTGGGCGTTCGGGCTGGGCGTCGAGAGGACGCTGATGTTCCGGCACGGCGTGGAGGACATGTACGACATGGTGGAGGGCGACGTCCGGTTCACCCTCCCGTTCGGGACGGAGATCTGATGCGGGCCCCGCTTTCCTGGCTGCGCGAGTACGTCGAACTGCCGGCCGGCGTCGACGGCCGCGCGCTGGCCGCCGAGCTGATCGCGGCGGGCCTGGAGGTCGAGACCGTCGAGCGCGCCGGTGCCGACATCACCGGCCCGCTCGTCGTCGGCGAGGTCCTGGCGGTCGAGGAGCTGACCGGCTTCAAGAAGCCGATCCGCTACTGTCAGGTCGACGTCGGCGACGCCAACGGCACCGGCGACCCGCAGAACATCGTGTGCGGCGCCACCAACTTCGCGGCCGGCGACCGGGTCGCGGTCATCCTCCCGGGCGGCGTGCTGCCCGGCGGGTTCGAGATCGGCGCCCGCAAGACCTACGGCAAGGTCTCCGAGGGCATGATCTGCTCGGTCAGCGAACTCGGCATCGGCGACGACCACAGCGGCATCCTCGTCCTGCCGCCGGACGCGCCCGTCGGCGCCGACGCGATCGAGCTGCTCGGGCTGCGCGACGACGTCCTCGACATCGCCGTCACCCCCGACCGCGGGTACGCGCTGTCGATCCGCGGCATCGCCCGGGAGGCCGCCACCGCCTACGGTGTCCCGTTCAAGGACCCGGCCGGCGTGGAGCCGCCTCCCGAAACCGGTTCGGGCGGTGCGTACCCGGCGAGCATCGCCGACCCCACCGCCTGCGACCGGTTCGTGCTGCGGGAGGTGCGCGGCCTCGACCCGGACGCGCAGACCCCGATGTGGATGCGGGTCCGCCTGCACCGCGCCGGGATGCGCCCGGTGTCGCTGGCCGTGGACGTCACCAACTACCTGATGCTGGAGCTCGGTCAGCCGCTGCACGCCTTCGACCGGGGCGCGCTCACCGGCCCGATCGTGGTGCGGCGCGCCGCGCCCGGCGAGCAGCTGGAGACGCTCGACCACGTCAAGCGGACCCTGGACCCCGAGGACATCCTCATCACCGACGAGTCGGGGCCGATCTCGATGGCCGGCACGATGGGCGGGCTCGCCACCGAGATCGGCGAGCGGTCGTCCGACATGGTCATCGAGGCCGCGCACTTCGACGACATCGGCACCGCCCGGATGAGCCGCCGGCACCGGCTGCACAGCGAGGCGTCCTACCGGTTCGAGCGCGGCGTCGACCGCGAGCTGCCGCTGCATGCCTCCTACCGGGCGGCGCGGATGCTCGCCGAGCTCGGCGGCGCGGAGATGGTGCCCGGCGTCACCCACGCGGAGGCGCCGGTCGAGCCGGTCACCGTCACGATGGCCGCGGGCCACCCCGACCGGGTCGCGGGCGTGACCTACGGGCGGGACGCGGTGGTCCGGCGGCTGGAGCAGGTCGGCTGCACCGTCGAGGGGGACGAGACCCTGACGGTGACGCCGCCGTCCTGGCGCCCGGACCTCACCGACCCGAACGACCTCGCCGAAGAGGTCATCCGGCTGGAGGGGTACGAGGACATCCCGGCCCGGGCGCCGCGTCCGGTCGCGGGCAAGGGCCTGACCGCCCAGCAGCGGCTGCGCCGCCGGGTGGGACGCGCGCTCGCCGGCGCCGGCCACGTCGAGGCGCTGACGTTCCCGTTCGTCGCGGAGAAGGATTTGGACGGCCTCCAGCTCCCCGCCGGCGACGCCCGCCGCCGCATGCTGCGTCTCGCGAACCCGATGTCGGAGCAGGAGCCGCTGCTGCGCACCACGCTTCTGCCGGGCCTGCTGAAGGCGCTGGCGCTCAACGTGGGACGCGGCTTCGGCGACACCGCCCTGTACGAGCTGGGCGTGGTGTTCCGGCCGAACCCGGACGCGCCGGAGCGGGCGCCGCGCCTCCCCGTGGACCGCGGCCCGACGGCCGGTGAGCTGGCGGAGCTGGAGGCGGCGCTGCCCGACCAGCCGTACCGGGTGGGCGTCGTCATGTCCGGCGACCGCGAGCCCTCCGGCTGGTGGGGCGAGGGCCGTCCGGCGCTGTGGGCGGACGCGATCGAGGCGGCCCGCACCGTGGCCCGCGAGGTCGGCGTCGAGCTGACGGTCAAGGCGGACCGGCACGCGCCCTGGCACCCGGGCCGCTGCGCCGCGCTCTACGCCGGCGACATCCTCGTCGGGCACGCCGGTGAGCTGCACCCGCGGGTCACCAAGGCGTACGGGCTTCCCGCGCGGTCGTGCGCGATGGAGCTGGAGCTGCGCCGCCTGGGCGATCCCGCGGCCGTCCGCGCGCCGCACGTGTCGAGCTACCCGGTCGCCACCCAGGACGTCGCGCTGACCGTCGACTCCTCGGTCGCCGCCGCCGAGGTGGAGTCGGCGCTGCGCGACGGCGCCGGCGACCTGCTGGAGGCGATCCGGCTGTTCGACGTCTACACCGGTGAGCAGGTCGGCGAGGGCCGCAAGTCCCTGGCCTACTCCCTGCGGTTCCGCGCGTCGGACCGCACCCTCACCGCCGAGGAGGCGTCGCAGGCCCGCGCCGCCGCCGTGGCGGCCGCGTCCGACCGCACCGGCGCCGTCCTCCGAGGCGCCTGACATCCGCGGACGTGGCCCCGCCCCCCCCCGGGGGCGGGGGCCCGCCCGGGGCCCCCCCCCGGGGGGGGGGGGGGGGCCCCCGGCGGGCGGCGGCCCCCCCGCGCGGCCGGGGGGGCCCCGGGGGGGGGCCCCCCGGC
>NZ_JBICUS010000020.1:97540-114644 GCF_043198455.1 Spirillospora sp. NPDC048824
ACCCCCGCGGGCGTGGGGTGTCGGGCGGGGCGCGCCGGGGCGTGGGCGGCTCCGCCCCCCGCCCGCGGGGCGCACCCCCGCCGCCCCGCAGGGCCGCGGGGGCCCCCCCCCCCCCGCCCCGCCCCGCCCCCACGTCCGTGTCTCAGCCCGCGTGGTCGAGGCGTCCGCCGCGGCGGACGGCGGACACGAGCCGGATGCCGGGCGGCCCGGGGGTGAGTCCACCGGGAAATCTCTTAACGCTACTTGTGTTGCGATAGTGGATCGGGTAGTCTCGACCGCGTCACATCGCCGCCCGGCAGGGGAGTCCATTGAGGATCTGAGGTCCGACACCGCGCAGTGGCCGTCCACCGGCCCGCGTACGTGACCTCAGTGTGGGCTCTCATCCCGCCGGGCTTTCTCGTGCCCGTCGGCGCGTTGCGCGTTCCCGCGGTGTCTCCATGTGTTCCGCACCTGCTCATCACCCATGGAGGCCACCTTTATGTCTTCTGCCATCGTGTGTTCGGACCTGTCGTTCGCATGGGCCGACGGCACCGTCGTCCTGGACGGCTTGGACGCCGCGTTCGGTACCCGCCGGACCGGGCTGATCGGCGTCAACGGCTCCGGCAAGTCCACCCTCCTGAAGATTATCGCCGGGGAGCTGCGTCCCGGATCGGGGACCGTGAGCGTCGAGGGGGAGATCGGCCACCTGCCGCAGAACCTCGTCCTCGACGGCGCGGCCACGGTCTCGGACCTGCTCGGCATCAGCGGGACCCGCGCCGCTCTGCACGCCATCGAGCGCGGCGAGGCCACCGAGGAGAACTTCACCGCCGTCGGTGACGGCTGGGACGTCGAGGAACGCGCCCGCGCCGAGCTCGACCGCCTCGGCCTCGACCACCTCGGCCTGGACCGCGCCGTCCCGGCGCTGTCGGGCGGCGAGGCGGTGATGGTCGGGCTCGCGGCGCGGTTCCTCGCCCGCCCGGACGTCCTGCTGCTGGACGAGCCGACCAACAACCTCGACCTGGACGCGCGGCACCGCCTGTACGACGCGGTGGAGTCCTGGACGGGCGTGCTGGTCGTCGTCAGCCACGACCGGGAGTTGCTCGACCGCGTCGATGAGATCGCCGACCTGCGCGACGGCGCGATCCGGTCGTTCGGCGGCGGCCTGTCCGCCTACGAGGAGCTGCTCGCGGTGGAGAGGGAGGCCGCGCAGCGGACGGTCCGGGCCGCCGAGACCGACCTGCGGCGGCAGAAACGCGAACTGGAGGAGGCGCACGTCAAGCTCGCCCGCCGCAAGCGCTACGGCAACAAGATGTACGAGCAGAAGCGCGAGCCGAAGATCATCATGGGGGCGCGCAAGCGGCAGGCGCAGGAGTCCGCGGGCAAGCACCGCATCATGCACGAAGAGCGCCTCGCCGACGCACGCACCCGCCTCACCGACGCGGAGGAGGCGGTCCGCGAGGACGCCGGGATCCGGATCGAACTGCCCGCCACGCGGGTGCCGGCCGGGCGGACGGTCGCGGCCGTGACCGGCCTCGCCGCACCGGAACCGGAGCCCGCCACCCTGACGGAGCTCATCGTCCGGGGACCGGAGCGGATCGCGCTGACCGGCCCGAACGGGTCGGGCAAGACCACCCTGCTCCGGGCGCTCACCGGCGACCGCGTCCCGGACGGAGCGGTCGTCAGGATCGGTGTGGACGGGGTCCGGTACCTGCCGCAGCGGCTCGACGTCCTCGACGAGGACCTGAGCGTGCTCGGCAACGTCCGGGCCGCCGCGCCATCCGCCCCGGTGAACGACGTCCGGGCCGGGCTGGCGCGGTTCCTGTTCCGCGGCGCGCGCGCCGAGCAGCGGGCCGGGACGCTGTCGGGCGGCGAGCGGTTCCGCGCCGTGCTGGCGTCGCTGCTGCTCGCCGAGCCGGCCCCGCAGCTTCTGATGCTGGACGAGCCGACGAACAACCTCGACATCGCGAGCGCCGCGCAGCTCGCCCAGGCTCTCGCGGCCTACGAGGGCGCGCTCATCGTGGTCAGCCACGACGTGCCGTTCCTGCGCACGCTCGACATGACCCGGTGGCTGCGCATGGACCGCACCACGGGCCTGACCGAGGTCGACCCGATGTAAGGAAAATGCGGTGATATCGCGATCAGTTGCCTGTTACCGTCATGCTCGCATCGAGGGGAGTGAACGGGGTGCCGACGAAGCTCAATCAGATCATCGCGGTCGAGAAGGGCGTGAAGAGCAAGTCCTTCCAGGACCTGACCGCCGCGCATCATTCGGTCCAGAAGGCTCCGCTTCTGTCGGGGATCTCGCGGACCTACCAGCCGAAGGACGAGGAGGGAGAGCAGCTGCCGGCCGAGTCCACCCGGGTCCAGGTCCAGGTCGACGACGTCCTGCGGGACGTGACGGGCTCGCTGACGCGGCTGTTCGACGTCACCGCCACCAAGGACTGGGCCAACTGCACCGCCCGCGCCGACGTGACGGTGGACGGCACGACGCTCCTGCGCGACGTGCCGGTCTCCTACCTGCTCTTCCTGGAGAAGCAGCTCAAGGACCTGCACACCTTCGTCAAGAAGCTGCCGGTGCTGGACGCCGCCGAGACGTGGACGTTCGACCCGTCCACCGACGTGTGGCGGACCGAGGCCGTCCGCACCGTGAAGACCAAGAAGGTCCCGCGCAACCATGTGAAGGCGGAGGCGACCGAGAACCACCCCGCCCAGGTGGAGGTGTACTACGAGGACATCGCCGTCGGCACGTGGACGACGGTGAAGTTCTCCGGCGCGCTCCCGGCCAGGCGGGTCAACGA
The DNA here is from genome assembly GCF_043198455.1 of Spirillospora sp. NPDC048824. Taxonomy (NCBI): domain Bacteria; kingdom Bacillati; phylum Actinomycetota; class Actinomycetes; order Streptosporangiales; family Thermomonosporaceae; genus Spirillospora; species Spirillospora sp. NPDC048824. Next base: position 100,318 of record NZ_JBICUS010000020.1, read on the forward strand.
GCTGCTCGGCCGCGTGGAGAGGCTGCAGGACGCGGTCAAGTTCGCCCGCGAGGAGGCCAACGGGACCGAGGTCACCGACCAGCGTGTCGGCGAGGCGGTCTTCGGCTACCTGTTCGCCTGACCGGACGGGACCGTCCGGCACAACTCAATAGGATCCCCCCGCCGTGGCGCGGGGGGTGCGCGAGGAGCGCAAGCTGAAGCTGAAGCCGAAGCTGATCAGGGTGAGCGTCAGTGCGGGTTCGAATCCCGCCCCCGGCACGCGTGCCGGGGTGGCCCAACCGGTAGAGGCAGCCGCCCGCTCAAACTCAGATTCTCGCTCCAGACTCAGCATTCACCGCCGATCGCCGGATCACACGGACGTGGACGGAAACCGTCGAGATGCCGGTTCGAGTCCGGCTCGCCCCGCTCATGGGGCGATGGCGTAATGGAAACGCGCGACGGTCTGAGACTGATCCGCGTCCATCCATGTGCCGGCGTGCGAATTGGGCGGTAACCCAGGGGCCCGGGGGATGGCAAAACCCCCGGGCTCCGCTCCTTCTCAGGTCGGGAAGCGCTAGGTCGGGAAGGACCGGGTCGGGAAGCGCTAGGGCAGGACGCGCTTGGTGAAGGTGCGGGTCGCGGCCCACGTCAGCAGGACCGTCCCGCCGACGATGGCCAGCAGGAACGCCCACACCGGCATGTGCGCGAACGTCGGCCCGCCGGTACCGCCGGCCATCGCGCCGCCGCCGAGCTTCGGCAGGACGTAGGCGAACACGAAGACGAACATGACCGGCTGCACCAGCACCCGGACGAACGTCGACAGGAAGTTCTTGCGCATGACCCGTGCTTCGCGCGCCATCATCGCGGCGAACGTTCGGGGGAGTGTCGCGCGCGCCGGGGGCGGCGGGGCGAGCACGGCGGGGGCGGCCCTGGAGCCGATCGTGACCAGCTCGCCGAGCAGCCCGTCGGGTTCGGCGGCGAACACGCGCACCTGGCCGTCGTTGATCTCGACCTTGCTGATGCCGGCCCGGTCGGCGAGGGCCCGGATCCGCTCCGGGACCGCGGCGTCGTAGGCCACGGTGATGACCGTGTCGGCGCCCGCGCCGGCCTTCAGCTGGTCCCGCCGCGCGGGACGTCCAGGTCGATGCCCTGGACGGCGGGCACCTCGGGGCGCGGCCCGGAGGCGGGATAGGTCTTCTCCAGCCCGACCGTGCGAACGGCGGCTTCCGGGGGTTCGGTCATGCGCCGTCTCCCTCCGCTTCCTCTTCGTGGGGGTGGGTCTCGAACTGCTTGATCAGGTTGAGCAGGAACCTGCGGACGGCCGCCTCGTCGCCCTCGTCCACGACGTCGTAGAGCCGGGCCAGGTCCTTGCCGATGGGCTGGGACTTCTCGGCGAGCAGCCGCCGGCCGGAGTCGGTGATGCGCAGCATCACGCCGCGCCGGTCCCGGTAGGAGCGCTCACGCCTGACGTGTCCGTTGCGCTCCAGCGTGTCGGCCACCGAGGTGACGGTCGCCGGGGTGACGAGGAGCCGCTTGGCGACCTCTCCGGGACGCATCCCGTCCTCGACGATGAGCAGCCGCAGCAGGAAGAACCCGGTCGGGCTGATGCCGTGCCTCTCGATGATCCGCCACACGGCGGGGCCGGACAGCCGTGAGGCCAGGCCGAACAGCCGGCCGATCGGCCACTCCTCCATGGACGGGAAGGCCTTCAGGTCATGGAAGCCGAGGTTCTCCATGGCGAGGATGTTAGATGGCCGATGGTTAGAGAGCAAATCTTTAGGCATCTAAATACCTGTGATCCATGATGTCAATGTAAGTTGACAGAGGGAATGTCAACCTTGGTTGACGGTCCCTCGTCCTCGAGCCGGGTGTTGACCGCCGTCCCCGGGATGGGCATCGTCGCCTGAATGATCTGGATGTCGAAACGGCGATCCGGCGCCCTGGCCGCCGCCCTGGTCCTGGCCGCCGCCGGATGCGGCGGAGGAGGAGACGGCGGGCGCGAGCGGACGCCCGCGCCGCGAGGCGCGTCCCCGTCGGCATCGCCCCTTCCCGAGCCCAACGGCACGCTCGCGAAGGACCCGCGGGGGCTGGCCGAGGACCTGAACCGGACGCACCGGGCCCTCGGCCCCGCCGTGGACGAGTGGCTGCGCGGCGACCCGCGCCGGACCGGGCCGCCCGCCGCGGTCGTCCACCTGGCCCTGCGGCAGCAGCGGCTCTACCGGGTGCTGGCCAAGGACCGCGGCCTCGAACGGCGTACGGTGGCGCGGCTGCCGGAGGCGGTCGCCGGTCAAACGCGCGACGACGTGACGGCCGTCCGCAAACTGCTCGAGCTGGCGAAGCCGGCGGACGACCTCGGCAAGTTCCGCACCGAGGAGCCGCCGCCGGCCGGTGTGCTGCTGAAGCACTTCGAGGACGCCGGGAAGCGGTTCGGCGTCGACTGGCAGGTCCTGGCCGCGATCATGCTGGTGGAGACGAAGTACGGGCGGGTGAGGTCGCCGAGCTGGGCGGGTGCGCAGGGGCCCATGCAGTTCATGCCCGCCACCTGGCGGCAGTACGGGATGGACGGCGACATCCGCGACCCGCGCGACGCGGTGATGGGCGCCGCCAACTACCTGAAGTCCTCCGGTGCACCGGACGATTACCGGCAGGCGCTCCACGCCTACAACCCGACCCCGCTCTACGTCGAGGCGGTGCAGCGGCACGCGCGCCGGATGAGGGAGGACCCGCGCGCCTACTACGCCTACTACAACTGGCAGGTCTTCGTGGTGACCACCCGCGGCGACGTCCGCATCACGGGCCCCGGCGCCCGCCGCTGACCCGGTCGTCCCGGTACGGCACTCGTCTCAGCAGGTGGGAAGAGGGGGTGCCAGTGTTGAATAGAAATCCGACCTCATGCATACTCTTGCCTATTGCTTCCGAAGGGCAGAGTGGACATGGGAATCCGGACGGCGGTCGCCGGCGCCAGCGGTTACGCGGGCGGCGAGCTGCTGCGCATCCTCGCGGGACATCCAGAGTTCGAGATCGGCGCGCTGACGGCGGGCTCCAACGCGGGCACCGAACTGGGCGCGCACCAGCCCCACCTGCGATCTCTGGCCGGGCGCGTCCTGGCCGAGACCACCCCCGCCGCGCTCGCCGGCCACGACGTCGTGTTCCTGGCGCTGCCGCACGGCAGATCCGCGGAGATCGCCGAGCAGATCGGCGAGGACGTGCTGGTCATCGACTGCGGCGCCGACCACCGGCTCACCGACCCGGCCCACTGGGAGAAGTTCTACGGGACGCCCCACGCGGGCACCTGGCCCTACGGGCTCCCCGAACTGCCCGGGCAGCGGGACGTGCTGCGCTCCGCCAAGCGCGTCGCCGTCCCCGGCTGCTACCCGACGGCGGTCACCCTCGCGCTGTTCCCGGCGTTCGCCGCCGGGCTCGCCGAACCCGACGCCGTCGTGGTCGCCGCGTCCGGCACCTCCGGCGCCGGCCGGGCACTCAAACCGCACCTGCTGGGCAGCGAGGTCATGGGCTCGGTCTCCGCGTACGCCGCCGGCGGCGCGCATAGGCATACACCCGAGATGATCCAGAACCTGAGCGCGGTCGCGGGAGAGCCGGTCACGGTGTCGTTCACCCCGACGCTCGCGCCGATGAGCCGCGGCATCCTCGCCACCTGCACGGCCAAGGCCCGCCCCGGCGTGACCGCCGCGGCCGTGCGCGCCGCCTATGACGAGGCGTACGCGGGCGAGCCGTTCCTCGGGCTGCTGCCCGAGGGCCGGTGGCCCGCCACGTCCATGACCCTCGGCGCGAACACCGTCCTCGTCCAGGCCGTCCTCGACGAGGACGCCGGGCGCATCGTCGTGGTCGCGGCCGTCGACAACCTCGCCAAGGGAACCGCGGGCGGAGCGGTGCAGAGCGCCAACATCGCCCTCGGCCTCCCGGAAGAACTCGGGCTCACCACGATCGGAGTGTCCCCTTGAGCGTCACCGCCCCCCGGGGCTTCCGCGCCGCCGGCGTCGTCGCCGGACTCAAGGACAGCGGGAACCGCGACCTGGCCCTCGTCGTCAACGACGGGCCGTCGCGCGCCGCGGCCGGCGTCTTCACCCGCAACCGCGTGAAGGCCGCGCCCGTCCTGTGGTCGGAGCAGGTGCTCAAAGGCGGCCGCGTCCACGCCGTCGTGCTGAACGCCGGCGGCGCCAACGCCTGCACCGGCGCCCCCGGATTCCAGGACGCCCACGCCACCGCCGAGAAGGTCGCCGGGCTCCTGGACGACTCGGCCGGCGAGGTGGCGGTCTGCTCCACCGGCCTCATCGGCGAGCGGCTTCCGATGGACCTGCTGCTGCCCGGCGTCGACAAGGCCGCCGCCGAACTGTCGCGCGGGGACGGCGGCCTCGCCGCCGCCGACGCGATCCGCACCACCGACACCGTCGCCAAGATCTCCTTCCGGCAGGGCGCCGGCGGCTACATGATCGGCGCGATGGCGAAGGGCGCCGGCATGCTCGCCCCGTCCCTGGCCACCATGCTCTGCGTCATCACCACCGACGCCGACCTGCCCGCGGAGACGCTGGACCGGGCACTGCGGGCGGCCACCTCGGTCACCCTCGACCGGCTCGACTCCGACGGCTGCATGTCCACCAACGACACCGTCCTGCTGCTGGCCTCCGGCGCCGCCGGGACCACCCCGGACGAGGAGGAGTTCACCGCTCTGCTCACCGACGTGTGCGGCGACCTCACCCGGCAGCTCCTCGTGGACGCCGAGGGCGCGTCCAAGGCCATCGCGATCGAGGTCGTCGGCGCCGCGTCCGGCGGCGACGCGGTCACCGTCGGACGCTCCATCGCCCGCAACAACCTGCTCAAGTGCGCCATCCACGGCGAGGACCCGAACTGGGGCCGGGTGCTGGCGGCGGCCGGCACCACCGACGCGGTGTTCGAGCCGGACCACCTCAACGTCGCGATCAACGGCGTGTGGGTGTGCCGGAACGGCTCGGTCGGCGACGACCGCGACAAGGTCGACCTGCGCCCCCGCGACGTGACGATCACCGTCGACCTCGCGGCGGGCCCGCACAGCGCGACCGTCTGGACGACCGACCTCACGGCCGACTACGTCCACGAGAACTCGGCGTACTCGACATGAGCGCCATCACCTCCGGCGCGGAGATGCGCCAGAACAGGGCCGGCGTCCTGTCCAAGGCCGAGACGCTGATCAAGGCGCTGCCGTGGCTGGAGCGGTTCCACGGCAAGACCGTCGTGATCAAGTACGGCGGGCACGCGATGACGGACGAAGCGCTGCGGCACTCGTTCGCCGAGGACATCGTGTTCCTGCGCTACGCCGGGCTGAAGCCGGTGATCGTGCACGGCGGCGGCCCGCAGATCAACGCGGCGCTGGCCCGCAACGGCATCGACTCGACGTTCACCGCCGGGCTGCGGGTGACCACGCCGGAGGCCATGGAGGTCGTCCGGATGGTGCTGACCGGCCAGGTTCAGCGGGACGTCGTCGGGCTGATCAACCGGCACGGGCCGTTCGCGGTCGGCATGTCCGGCGAGGACGCGAACCTGTTCACCGCCGAGCGCAAGCACGCGGTGGTGGACGGCGCGCCCGTCGACATCGGCCAGGTCGGCGAGATCGTCGAGGTGCAGGTCGGCGCCGTCCGCGCGCTGCTGGACGACGGCCGGGTCCCGGTGATCTCCAGCATCGCGCGCGGCGACGGGGGCGAGGTCTACAACGTCAACGCCGACACGGCCGCCGCCGCGCTGGCCGTCGCGCTGGACGCGGCGAAACTGGTCGTGCTGACCGACGTCGAGGGCCTGTACGCCGACTGGCCCGGCAGCGACGACGTGATCGACAGCCTCACCACCGATGAGCTGGCCGTACTTTTGCCGGAGCTGTCGGCGGGGATGGTCCCCAAGATGGAGGCGTGCCTGACGGCCGTGCGCGGCGGCGTCCCGCAGGCCCACGTCCTGGACGGCCGCGTCCTGCACTCGCTGCTGCTGGAGATCTTCACCGACGAAGGGATCGGAACGATGGTGCTGCCGAGCCTCCCGGGCGCCCCCGCGGAGGAGGCGTCATGACCGGTGCCGAGCTCAGGGAGCGGTTCGAGGCCGCGTTCATGCCGAACTACGGCGTCCCGCCGGTGGCGCTGGCGCGCGGTGAGGGCTGCCGGGTGTGGGACGCCGACGGCCGCGAGTACCTCGACCTGATCGCCGGGATCGCGGTCACCTCGCTCGGGCACGGCCACCCCGCCCTCGTCGAGGCGGTGTCGGCGCAGGTCGCGACGCTGGCGCATTCGTCCAACCTGTTCCTGCACGAACCGGAGGTGCTGCTCGCCGAGCGGCTGCTGGAGCTGCTGGGCGGCGACGGCAGGGTGTTCCTCGCCAACAGCGGCACCGAGGCCAACGAGTGCGCGCTCAAACTCGCCATCAAGTACGGCAAGGCGAACGGGCGGCCGTACGTCGTCGCGGCGGAGAACGGCTTCCACGGCCGGACCCTGGGGGCGCTGTCCCTGACGGGCAAGGCGTCGATCCGGGAGCCGTTCGGCCCGTTCGGGATCGACGTCCGGTTCGTCCCCTACGGTGACGCCGCTGCTCTGAAGGACGCGGTGGACGAGGACTGCGCGGCGGTCTTCCTGGAGCCCACGCAGGGCGAGGCCGGGGTCGTCCCGCCGCCGGACGGGTACTTCGCCGCCGTCCGCGAGATCTGCGACGCCACGGGCGCGCTGTTCGTCGCCGACGAGATCCAGTCCGCGATCGGCAGGACCGGCACGTGGTTCGCGTTCGAGCACGAGAACGCCAGACCGGACGTGATCACGCTCGCCAAGGGCCTCGGCGGGGGCCTGCCGATCGGCGCGTGCGTCGCGTTCGGCCCGCACGGCGCCCTGTTCGCGAAGGGCGACCACGGCAGCACGTTCGGAGGGAACCCCGTCGGCGCCGCCGCCGCCCTCGCCGTCCTCACCACGATCGAGAAGGACGGCCTGCTCGCCAACGCGATCGCGGTGGGGGAGACCCTCACCGCCGGCCTCGACGCCATCGACCATCCGCTGCTCGCCGGGGTGCGGGGCCGCGGGCTCTGGCGGGGCGTCGTCCTCACCGGGCCGCACGCCCCCGCCGCGGAGGCCGCCGCCCGCGACGCCGGCTTCCTCGTCAACGCGCTCCAGCCGGACGCGCTGCGGATCGCGCCGCCGCTCATCCTCACCGCCGGGCAGGCGCGGTCGTTCACCGCCGCGTTCCCCGCGATCCTCGACGCCGCCTCCCCGGGACAGGGGGACCGACCATGACGGAGCCGGCCATGACAAGGCACTTCCTGCGCGACGACGACCTCACTCCCGCCGAGCAGGCCGAGGTCCTCGACCTGGCCGCCCGGGTCAAGAAGGACCGGTTCGGGTTCCGGCCCCTGGAGGGTCCGCGGTCCGTCGCGGTCCTGTTCGACAAGCCGTCCACCCGGACCCGGATCTCGTTCACCGTCGGCATCGCCGAACTGGGCGGCAACCCCCTCGTCATGGACGCGGGAACGAGCCAGCTCGGCCGCGGCGAGCCCATCGCCGACACCGCCCGCGTCCTGGAACGCCAGGTCGGCGCCATCGTGTGGCGGACGGCCGGGCAGCGGCGCATCGACGAGATGGCGGACGGCACCACCGTCCCCGTCGTCAACGCCCTCACCGACGAGTTCCACCCCTGCCAGGTCCTCGCCGACCTGCAGACCGTCCGGGAGGCCAAGGGCGGCCTCGCGGGCGCCGCCCTCGCCTACTTCGGCGACGGCGCCAACAACATGGCCCACTCCTACCTCCTCGGCGGCGCGACCGCCGGGATGCACGTCCGGATCGGCGCCCCGGCGTCCCTGCCTCCCGACCCGGCCGTCGTCGCCCGCGCCACCGAGATCGCCGCCTCGACCGGCGGGTCCGTGACCGTCACCGACGACGCCGGCGAGGCCGCCGCCGGGGCCGACGTCCTCGCCACCGACACCTGGGTGTCGATGGGGCAGGACGGCAAGGACACCTCGCTCTACGAGCCGTACGCCGTGACCGAGGACCTGCTCGCCCTCGCCGCCGCCGACGCGATCGTCCTGCACTGCCTGCCCGCCTACCGCGGCAAGGAGATCGCCGCGTCCGTCCTCGACGGGCCGCGGAGCCGGGTGTGGGACGAGGCGGAGAACCGGCTGCACGCCCAGAAGGCGCTGCTCGTCTGGCTGCTGGAGCGGTCCCGGTGACGACCCCCATGACCAAGGCCGCCCGGCACGCCCGGGTGATCGAGCTGCTGACGCGGCACCCCGTCCACTCGCAGGGCGAGCTCGCCAAGCTCCTCGCGGACGAGGGCGTCGACGTCACCCAGGCCACGCTGTCGCGCGACCTGGTCGACATCGGCGCGGTGAAACTGCGCGCCGACGACGGCAGCCTGATCTACGCCGTCCCCGGAGAGGGCGGCGAGCGGATCCGGCGGGCCCGCACGGGCACCGCCGAGACCTTCACCGGACGGCTCTCCCGGCTCGCCGCGGAGCTGCTCGTCTCGGCCGAGGCGTCGGCCAACCTGGTCATGGTGCGGACCCCGCCGGGGGCCGCGCAGTACCTGGCCTCGGCGATCGACCACGCCGAATGGCCGACGATCCTCGGGACCGTCGCGGGCGACGACTCCATCCTCGTCATCGCCCGCGACCCGCACGGCGGGGACGGCGTCGCGGAGGCGCTCCTGCGGCTGACCAACGGACGCGAACGACGAAGCTAGGGCCGCCCGGCCCGGTCCCAGCCAGAACACCGAAACTTCACACACTCACACTTCGCACAGGAGACAAGACCATGAGCGAGCGCGTCGTACTCGCGTACTCCGGGGGCCTGGACACCTCCGTCGCCATCCCGTTCCTCGCCGAGCAGACCGGCGGGGAGGTCATCGCGGTGGCCGTCGACGTCGGCCAGGGCGGCGAGGACCTCGACACCATCCGCAAGCGGGCACTCGCCTGCGGCGCGGCCGAGGCCGTCGTCGTGGACGCCAAGGAGGAGTTCGCCGCGGACTTCTGCGTCCCCGCCATGCAGGCCAACGCCCTCTACATGGACCGCTACCCGCTGGTGTCCGCGCTGTCCCGGCCGCTGATCGTCAAGCACCTGGTGTCGGCCGCCCGCGAGTTCGGCGGCACCACCGTCTCGCACGGCTGCACCGGCAAGGGCAACGACCAGGTCCGCTTCGAGGCGGGCCTGTCCGCCCTCAACCCCGACCTGAAGGTCATCGCGCCCGCCCGCGACTTCGCCTGGACGCGGGACAAGGCGATCGCGTTCGCCGAGGACAAGGGCCTGCCCATCGACGTGTCCGCCAAGTCCCCGTACTCCATCGACCAGAACCTGTGGGGCCGGGCCGTCGAGACCGGGTTCCTGGAGGACATCTGGAACGGGCCCATCGAGGACGTCTACGACTACACCGCCGACCCCGCGGAGCCGCGCGAGGCCGACGAGGTCGTCATCACCTTCGCCGCCGGCGTGCCCGTCGCGCTCGACGGCCGCCCGCTCACCCCGTACCAGGTCATCGCCGAGCTGAACCGGCGCGCCGGCGCCCAGGGCGTCGGACGCATCGACATGGTCGAGGACCGGCTCGTCGGCATCAAGAGCCGCGAGGTCTACGAGGCGCCCGCCGGGATCGCGCTCATCGCCGCGCACATGGAACTGGAGAACGTCACCGTCGAACGCGACCTCGCCCGCTTCAAGCGGTCCGTCGACCAGCGGTGGGGCGAGCTCGTCTACGACGGCCTGTGGTTCTCGCCGCTGAAGGACTCCCTGGACGCGTTCATCGCCGACGCGCAGAAGCACGTGTCCGGCGACGTCCGGCTGACCCTGCACGGCGGCCGCGCCGTCGTCACCGGCCGGCGCAGCGACGCGTCCCTCTACAGCCACGACCTCGCCACCTACGACACCGGCGACACCTTCGACCAGAGTCTCGCCAAGGGCTTCGTCGAACTGTGGAGCCTCCCCAGCAAGATCGCCGCGAAGCGGGACCGGGACGTCTGAGGCGGCCCCGGCGACGGGACGCGGCAGTACCGTGGGGACGCCGCGTGTGTGGGGCCGTGTGTGTGGGACGCCGCGCACGCGGCGTCCCATGCCGTGCGCACACGTTCCGGCGTGGTGAGATGGAAGACGACGTTCAGCGGTGGGAAGAAAAGGAATCTCTGTGACCAAGGCACCGACACGGCTGTGGGGCGGCCGGTTCGAGGGCGGCCCGTCGGACGCGCTCGCGCGGCTCTCGGTGAGCGTCCAGTTCGACTGGCGGCTCGCCCCCTACGACCTGATGGGCTCGCGCGCGCACGCCCGCGTCCTCAACCGGGCGGGGCTGCTCACCGACGACGAGCTGACCCGCATGCTCGGTGCCCTGGACGACCTCGAGGAGGCGTGCCGGACCGGTGAGTTCCGTCCCGCCGTCGCCGACGAGGACGTCCATACCGCCCTCGAACGCGGCCTGCTGGAGCGGCTCGGCGCCCTCGGCGGCAAGCTGCGCGCCGGCCGCAGCCGCAACGACCAGGTCGCCACGGACCTGCGCCTCTACCTGCGCGACCACGCCCGCCAGATCGTCTCCCGCCTGGTGGAGCTGGAGACCGCGCTGATCGCGCAGGCCGAGCACAACCTCGGCGTCGCCGCGCCCGGCATGACCCACCTCCAGCACGCGCAGCCCGTGCTGTTCTCCCACCAGCTCCTCGCGCACGTCCAGCCCCTCACCCGCGACGTCGAGCGCCTCCGCGACTGGGACAAGCGCGCCGCGATCTCCCCGCTCGGCTCCGGCGCCCTCGCCGGCTCGTCCCTGCCGCTGGACCCGCAGGCCACCGCCGCCGAACTCGGCTTCGACGCCGCCGCGCCCAACTCCATGGACGCCGTCGCCGACCGCGACTTCGTCGCCGAGTTCCTCTTCGCCGCCGCGCTGATCGGCGTCCACCTGTCGCGCCTCGGCGAGGAGATCTGCCTCTGGGCGTCGCAGGAGTTCCGCTGGATCGAGATGGACGACACCTACGCCACCGGGTCGTCGATCATGCCGCAGAAGAAGAACCCCGACGTCGCCGAGCTGGCGCGCGGCAAGGCCGGCCGCCTCATCGGCCACCTCGTCGGTCTCCTCACCACCCTCAAGGGCCTGCCCCTCACCTACAACCGCGACCTGCAGGAGGACAAGGAGGGCGCGTTCGACGCCGTCGAGACGCTGCTGCTCGTCCTGCCCGCCATGTCCGGGCTGATCGCGACCATGCGGGTCAACACCGAGCGCCTGGAGGCCCTCGCACCGGACGGCTTCGCGCTCGCCACCGACCTCGCCGAACTCCTCGTCCGCCGCGGCGTGGCGTTCCGCGACGCCCACGAGGTCGTCGGGCACCTCGTCGTCTGGTGCCAGGTCAACGACAAGGACTTCGACGACCTGACCGACGAGGAACTCGGCAAGGTGTCGCCGCACCTGACGCCGGACGTCCGTGAAGTCCTCAACGTCAAGGGCGCCCTGGCGTCGCGGAAGGCGTACGGCGGCACCGCCCCCGAACGCGTCCGCGAGCAGATCGGCGCGCTGCGCACCCAGGTCGACGAGCACGCCGCCTGGGCCAGCGGCGCCGACTCCTGACCCGCCTACCGCTCCAGGGTGATCCACGGGTTCGGTCAAGGGCGGCCATGGGCCGCCATAAGGTGAGGCGATGAGCGGAGCGTTGCTGCCACGGGACTTCTTCGACCGCCCGGTCGACGAGGTGGCGCCCTCGCTTCTCGGGCAGGTGCTCAGGCACCGCACGCCCGAGGGCGAGGTCGCGGTCAGGCTCACCGAGGTCGAGGCGTACGCGGGCCCCTTGGACCCCGCGTCCCACGCCTACCGGGGGAAGACGGCGCGCAACGCCGTGATGTTCGGGCCGCCCGGCCACGTCTACGTCTACTTCACCTACGGCATGCATTTCTGCATGAACCTCGTGTGCGGGCCGGACGGGACGTCCATGGCGGTGCTGCTCCGCGCGGGCGAGATCATCGCGGGGGAGGAGACGGCGCGGGCCCGCCGCGCGCGCTCCACCGTCCGCGACCTGGCCCGGGGCCCCGCCCGCCTCTGCCAGGCGCTCGGCATCGCCCGCGAGCAGAACGGCCTCGACGTCTGCGCGCCCGGGGGGCCGCTGACCGTCCATCCGGGTGAACCCGCCGGCCGCGACCTCATCAGAACGGGTCCGCGCACCGGGGTGAGCGGCGCCAAGGAGGTCCCGTGGCGCTTCTGGCTCGACGGCGACCCCACCGTCTCCCCCTACCGGCCGCACGTCCCGCGGCAGCGGAAGAAGATCACCGCGGACGACTGAGCCGGCCGCGCGGCCCGGTCGTTCCCGCTCGCCGCCACCCGGGGCGGGCGTTGAATATCGTTGGCGTGACATATGCCCGCCGGGCAATCCGGTGGGCGAACGGACAGCAAGCCGGAGACGAGGGAGACCGTGACCGACATCCTGGACGATCTCGCGTGGCGCGGCCTGATCGCGCAGTCCACCGATCTGGACGAACTGCGGGCGCTGCTCGCCGCGGGACCGGTCACGCTCTATTGCGGTTTCGACCCGACGGCCCCTTCGCTGCACCTCGGCAACCTGATCCAGATCCTCGTGCTGCGGCGCTTCCAGCAGGCGGGGCACCGGCCCCTGGGACTCGTCGGCGGCGCCACCGGCCTCATCGGCGACCCGAGCGGCAAGAGCGCCGAACGCGTCCTGAACTCCGAGGAGACCGTCGCCGGCTGGGTCGAGCGGATCCGCGGCCAGGTGTCGAAGTTCCTCGACTTCGATGAGGGCCCGACGGGCGCGACGATGGTCAGCAACCTGGACTGGACCGGCCCCATGACGGCCATCGAGTTCCTGCGCGACGTCGGCAAGCACTTCCCCGTCAACCGGATGCTGGCCCGCGAGACGGTCAAGGCCCGTCTCGACAGCACCGGCATGAGCTACACCGAGTTCAGCTACGTCCTGCTCCAGTCGATGGACTTCCTGGAGCTGTACCGGCGGTACGGGTGCCGGCTGCAGACGGGCGGCAGCGACCAGTGGGGCAACCTGACCGCGGGCGCCGACCTGATCCGCCGCGTCGAGGGCGGCAGCGCGCACGCGCTGACCACACCGCTGCTCACCAAGGCGGACGGCTCCAAGTTCGGCAAGACCGCGGGCGGCGAGACCTACTGGCTCGACCCCGAGCTGACCTCGCCGTACGCGTTCTACCAGTTCTGGGTCAACGCCGACGACCGGGACGTGGAGAACTACCTCAAGGTCTTCAGCTTCCGTCCCCGGGAGGAGATCGAGGACCTGATCAAGCAGGGCGCCGACCGTCCCGCCGCCCGCGCCCCGCAGCGAGCGCTCGCCGAGGAGATGACCACGCTCCTCCACGGCGCGGACGAGACCGTCCGGGTCATGGCCGCCTCCCGCGCCCTGTTCGGTCAGGGCGCCCTTGAGGAGCTGGACGAACGGACCCTGCAGGCCGCGCTCGCCGAGGTGCCCCGCACGGAACTCCCTCCCGGGGAGCTGCCGACCGTGGTGGATCTTCTGGCGGCGTCCGGCCTGTGCAAGAGCAAGTCCGAGGCGCGCCGCGCGATCGCCCAGGGCGGCGCCTACCTCAACAACGCCAAGGTCGAGTCGGAGGACGCCGCACCGGCGGCCGCCGACCTCCTCCACGGCCGCTTCCTCGTCCTGCGACGCGGCAAGCGCAACGTGGGCGGCGTCGAAGTGACCGCGTCCTGAACCGCCGGCGACCGTCCGCCCGGGTCGTCCGGGTGGACGGTCGCCATGGCGAGGGCAAACTTCGGCAAATACACGTCACAGTGCGGTTACGAGGACGCATCCCCGGGCATGATTTGAGTCTTGAAAACCATGGCTGAACTGGGGTTTCGGGCTCGCCGAGGCCGATTTGACGCCCCGGGCGGCCGGATCTAATGTTCTACACGCCCCACAGGGGAGCGGGACGCCGGCAGGCGGCCTTGCCCCGAGGGGAACCCTCTACGAACCCATCGGGTGGACACCTGTCTCGCCTGAAATGGACGTATAGGGGCGAACCGCCCAAAGTTGGATGAACGGGACGGATCGGGTAGGCTGGAGTGGTTGCCCCGAGGCGGGACACGCGGAAGCGGGTCCGGCGCGGTGGGTGTCCGTTTCTTGAGAACTCAACAGCGTGTTAAAAGCCAGTGCCTTTATCGGTTCGGTCATTTTTGGCTGGGCCGCCCCGTGGCCGCCCCTTTTTTTGGGGTGGTGGGGATTTCTTTGAGGCAAAGAACCCTTTGGGTTCATTGCTGGGATTGTTTTCCAAGGTTTGGTCGGCCGGGTTGTGGGGGTTCGTCTCTGTTTTCTGGTTGGTCGTGTGGCCTTAATGGAGAGTTTGATCCTGGCTCAGGACGAACGCTGGCGGCGTGCTTAACACATGCAAGTCGAGCGGAAAGGC